>NZ_CAKLPX010000002.1 GCF_923077115.1 Sinobacterium norvegicum | reverse complement strand
CATGATGTATGTGTAGATCCCTGCTGCATCTGACTATCTTTTTGGAGACAATCACTCAGCAAGCACCCACACGAATTACTTGATCAATTTGTTAAAAAGCATGTTAGCCGCTGGGACTTAACATCTTATCGACAGAGCGTGTTGCTCAATGTCGGGCTGCGTATTCTAATGATTCGCAGCGATGTGTCAACGTTTTATTTCATTTTATTGGTAAGAAGTTTTGATTTAAAACCGCTTAAAAACAAGGTGTGAAATAAAGGTCTTCACGGTGTCGCCTGAGGCGCTTTAAAAGCTGTCTCGGTGACGACGGATGCGAACTATACGGACGAGCCCTGAATCACGCAAGGGCTTTTTGAGAGAAAAGTAAAAAAACTACAGCCACGGCAAAAGTCGCTCAAAAAAGCAGCAAAAACAAGCTAAAAAGCCGTCGCAGATAGGGGATTACCCGTAGCCCACACCCTACAAGCCTCGATACAGACCCAAACCAAACACCGGCCGCCAAATCTCAGACATAAAAAAACCGGCTGACGCCGGTTTTTATTTCTAACAACAGGCCTAAGCCGAAAGAAGCTTTCTCACCGAGGCCAACTTAACACAGGTAACAAAAATACCCATCGCCTGATCGATATCCTCAATAGCAGGATAGGTTGGTGCGATACGGATATTGGTATCGAGCGGGTCATCACCATAGGGGTATGTCGCCCCTGCCGGCGTTAGCTTCACGCCAGCCTTCGCTGCCATGGCCACGACCTCTTTCGCCAGGCCTGGCATACTATCGAAGGAGACAAAGTAGCCGCCCTCCGGCTTAAGCCATGTTGCAATACCCGCAGCAGCCAAGCCTTCGGATAAATGCTTCTCAACAATATCAAAGCGCGGTTTCAAAATGACGGCATGCTTTGCCATATGCCGCTTAAAGCCCTCTGCATCTTTCAACAAATCAATGTGTCGCTGCTGATTGACCTTATCAGGACCAATACTCGATATCGCCAAGTGCTTCTTAAATGCCGACAAAGCTGGCGATGCCGCCGCTAAAAAAGCTACGCCCGCACCCGCAAAAGTCACCTTCGATGTTGAACCAAAGAGCAGTATATTATCCTCTGTCCCTGCATCCTTGGCGCAATCGGTGATGCTGGTCAACTCCTCCGCATTATCATTCAAAACGTGAACGGCATAGGCATTATCCCAGAACACCTTGAAACCTTTGCCTGCAATTTTACCGAGTGCAGCAATACGGCCAACCACTTCCGCCGAGTAAACACAGCCAGTCGGATTTGAGAAGCGAGGCACGCACCAAATACCCTTGATCATTGGGTCGGCCTTAATCAGTGCCTCGACCTCATCCATCAACGGGCCATTCTCGTTCATGGCCACTGGAATCATTGCAATACCGAGTTCTTCACAGATAGAGAAGTGACGATCATACCCCGGCACTGGACAAAGAAACTTAACCTCGCCCTCCTCCTTGTTCCAAGCCTCCGCCCCCAGACCAAAGTGCTGAGCAAACATGACGCTCTGGTACATCAAAGTGAGGCTTGAGTTACCAGCAATGGCGATAGACGACGCGTCTAGACCAAAGGTGTCAGCAAACAGCTGCTTCATTTCAGGCAGGCCATCAAGGCCACCGTAATTACGTAAGTCTGTGCCATCGGCAGCGAAATAATTGCCCGATAAAATGCCGTCTAAATTATTCGATAAAGCAACCTGCTCAGTCGAGGGCTTACCTCGAGTAAGGTCTAGGTTCAAACCTGCTGCTTGATAAGTATCGTATTGCTGCGACAACTCAGCTTCAAAAGCTTGCAACTGCTCGCGGGAGGCGCTTTGAAGGTTCAAGATAATATCCTCAGAATATAATTAACACGGGGGCAATTTCGCTCAAATGAGCGCGGCACAGTATACCTAGAATATTAACCTCCGGCATTAAATAATTGGAGCATAAACCAATGTTATGAATAGCGACAAAAAAGCCTGCAGCGATTACTCACTGCAGGCTTGATCGAACAACACGACACACACTCGAACGACAACCACTCTGTCATTGGAGAATTCACTATGACCCGGTGCCGCTTACTCCGACTTTGGCTCGTCTAAGCGCAACTTAATACTGAGCTCACGCAATTGCTGACTCGCCACCTCGCCCGGCGCCTTAGTCATAACACAACCGGCACTCTGGGTTTTAGGGAAGGCAATAACATCACGAATTGAATCGCTACCCGTCAGCAACATCACAATCCGGTCGAGACCAAAGGCCAAGCCGCCGTGCGGTGGCGCGCCATACTGCAGCGCATCCAGCAAGAAGCCGAACTTCTCGGCTGCCTCTTCATCACTGATACCCAAGACTTTAAATACGGTCTTCTGCATTTCTTGGTCGTGAATACGAATAGAACCACCACCAAGCTCACAGCCATTCAAGACCATATCATAAGCAATGGAGAGCGCCTCACCAGGGTTGGCCAGCAATTCTTCTGGCGAACAAGCTGGCGCAGTGAACGGATGATGCAGCGAAGTCCAGCCGGCATCAGTTTCTTCAAACATAGGGAAATCGACAACCCACAAAGGCGCCCAATCCGTGGTGTATAAATCAAGATCCGCACCAATTTTGCAGCGCAGAGCTCCCAAGGCCTCATTAACAATCTTCGCCTTGTCCGCACCAAAGAAGATAATATCCCCATCGGCAACCTCCAGCCGCTCCATCAACTGCAGCACAATTTCCTCGGGCATAAATTTAATAATAGGCGACTGCAGGCCTTCAATGCCTTTGGACAACTCATTGACCTTAATCCAAGCCAAGCCTTTTGCACCGTAAATGCTGACATACTTGGTATAAGCATCAATCACTTTACGTGAGATTGACGCACCACCTGGCACACGCAAAGCAGCAACACGCCCCTTAGGATCGCAGGCAGGACCGTTGAAAACTTTAAAATCGACCTGCTGCATCAAATCGTTGACATCGACTAGCTCTAGCGGAATACGAAGATCCGGCTTATCAGAACCGAAACGATCCATGGCCTCGGCGAAAGGCATACGTGGGATGTTACCGAGATCAACATCGAGCACCTTCTTGAACAGATCGACAATCATGCCCTCGGTTAACGTCATAATGCTCTCTTGGTCAACAAAAGAGGCTTCAATATCTATTTGAGTAAATTCTGGCTGACGATCAGCACGCAGATCTTCATCACGGAAACACTTGGCGATTTGATAGTAGCGATCAAAACCGGCCACCATTAACAACTGCTTAAACAGTTGAGGCGACTGCGGCAGAGCGAAGAACTTACCGGCGTGTGTACGACTGGGCACCAGATAGTCGCGCGCACCCTCTGGGGTTGCGCGGGTCAGAATAGGCGTCTCAATATCCAGGAAGCCATTGTCATCTAAGTAGCCACGCATGGCCGAGGTGATTTTCGAGCGCAGACGCATCTTCTGCTGCATCTCATCACGACGAAGATCAACATAGCGATACTTTAGCCGAACATCTTCACCGACATTTTTGTCCTCTAGCGGGAACGGTGGTGTCGCAGCAGCATTAAGAATCTCGAGCTCTTTACCCAACACCTCGATCTCGCCGGTCTTCATGGCCGGGTTAACAGTACCCTCAAAGCGAGCACGTACTCGGCCGGTAACCTTAATAACATATTCACTACGCACCTTGTTGGCTCGCTCAAAATGCTCTTGGGTATCGGGATCAAATACGACCTGCACTATCCCTTCGCGGTCACGCAAATCCAAGAAAATAACGCCACCATGGTCACGTCGACGATCGACCCAACCGCACAATGTTACTGTTTCGTCGATGTGTTCTGAGCGAACATCGCCACAATAATGGCTACGCATATCAATCTTCCTGTTTTAAGCCGCTTTAATTAGCGTGTATAACATTTCGTGCAGCGATTAAGCTGCTTGTTTCGTTAGCGAGAATTATTCGCTATTCGCACTACCGGCAAGATTCTTCTTGTTGCCGGATTTAAAATCCGTCTCATACCAGCCATCACCTTTAAGACGGAAACCACTGGCAGAAATTTTCTTTTGCAAAGCCTCGCCATCACAGGACGGACATGCAATCAATGGCGCGTCACTCATCTTTTGGATAGCCTCAAGTGTATGCTCGCAGGCAGAACACTGATATTCATAAATAGGCATAACAACACCCTAAATCAATCGCATTATATTGTCAGACACGCCAAAACAACGCCGCCGACGAGAAAAACGCTGGATTATACCTGAATGTGGGGCAGGGAATAAATACACGACAGTGAAAAAACGAAACAGCGGGGGAGCGGACAGTACAATATAATCAGATAGGCTGCGGCGAAAAAGCCACAGCCATCTCATAAAAGCTTTGCTAACTAGTTGTTAGCGAACTCTTTTAGCTTCTTCAGCGGACGAACTTTAACAGCGACGGAGGCAGGCTTGGCGGCAAATTCAGTCTCTTCACCAGTAAACGGGTTAATGCCTTTGCGCTTCTTCTTCGCTGGCTTCTTAACCGTGACTATCTTCATCAGACCCGGAACGGTGAATTCACCGATAGAGCGCTTCTTAGTCGAGCGCTCTATAAGAACGTCAAGTTCTTCAAAGACTGCGGCAACCTGCTTCTTGGTAAGCTCGGTATTCTCCGCAATCTCGGTAAAGATTTGCGCCTTAGTCATCTTATCCTTAAGCGCAGTCATCTTGCGCTTAGGGGCTGCCGCAACAGCTTTCTTAGGGGCAGCTTTCTTGGGTGCAGCTTTCTTCTTGGGTGCAGCTTTTTTTTGTGCCATGTTAGACGAAATCCTATTTTATTATGAGGTAAGAATTAACTGCCTCAAAGGCTAGCCATCCTCGACATTGAGATACGATCCTTTATCAGCCTTAAAAATTTGAGCTACGCAAGCCTCTTGTTTTAAAGACTATATAAACGATATATATCATAAAACCCTTTATTTCAAGCGCTTTTTCAATCTAACAAGTTTTTTCTGTGTTAAAACGGCTATTTGCCCTCTAAGCGGGCACAAAGCCCGGCAATTGATGCAATTCAATCAATTTCAAAGCAAACGCCTCCGCATCCTCTTGCGTCAACGCAATTGCAGGACTAGCCCCCCAAACAGGACCCGGCCATGCCGCGTCCATCGTATAACGCGCAATGTGGTGAATGTGTAGTTGCGGCACCATGTTACCCAGCGCGGCAATATTGATTTTATCTGCCGAGTAGCTATCACTGAGCCACTGAGCGAATATGCTGGACTCCCGCGTTAAGCGCTGTTGATCATCTACCTCTAAGTGAAAAATCTCTTGAACATCGGCTCGTCGAGGCACCAAAATAAACCAGGGGTACTGACGATCGTTCATTAATAACACTCGGCAAAGAGGAAAATCACCTAAATGAATACAATCTCGCGCCAATTCATTGGCTAATTTGAACGGTTTTTGCTCCATACCTTACTCTCGCTCTATACGTCGGCAATAATGACAAGTAAAATTGATTATACTATCCATTTTGCACCACTCGAGTAGATGAATCCATGCGCGCAAGCAAAACTCTGATCGCCACCGTTAAAGAAACCCCTGCCGATGCAGAGGTAATCAGCCACCAACTACTCATTCGAGCCGGTCTGGTGCGTAAACTTGCCTCCGGCCTATACACCTGGTTACCGGCTGGGCTAAAAGTGCTTCGCAATGTCGAAAAGATTGTGCGCGAAGAAATGGACGCCAGCGACGCCCAGGAATTATTGATGCCGGTTGTACAACCCGCTGAGCTTTGGCAGGAGACAGGGCGTTGGCAGAAATACGGCAATGAGCTATGCCGCTTAAAGGATCGCCACCAACGGGATTTTTGTCTAGGCCCAACCCATGAAGAAGTCATCACCGATCTGATTCGCAACGAGCTCAGCAGCTATAAACAGCTGCCTGCTAATTTTTACCAGATCCAAACCAAGTTTCGCGACGAGGTTCGCCCGCGCTTCGGGCTGATGCGTGGCCGCGAATTCACCATGAAAGATGCCTATTCTTTCCATGCTGACGATGACTGTCTCAAGGCGACCTACCAGCGAATGTTTGACACCTATACACGCATTTTTGAGCGCCTCGGCCTGGACTTCCGTGCCGTCATAGCCGATACCGGCTCTATCGGCGGCGATGCCTCACACGAGTTTCACGTGCTTGCAGACTCCGGCGAAGACGATATCGCCTTCAGCGACAGCAGTGACTATGCCGCCAACGTCGAAATGGCAGAGGCTCTGCCCCCCGCCGGCGAACGCGCCGCGGCCGGTCAAACCATGGAAGAAGTGGCAACACCTAACTGCAAGAGCGTCAGTGACGTTGCCTCACTGCTGAACATCGAAGAAGCAACCGTACTAAAAACACTGATTGTACTCGGTGAAGCTGATGAAGCAGGCAAGCAGCCACTTGTAGCCCTCGTACTGCGTGGCGATCACCAGCTAAACGAAATCAAAGCCGAGAAACTTGCCGGCGTTGGCACCCCTCTTACCATGGCCGACGACGAGCAAATCAAAGCCGCTATCGGCTGCTCACCGGGCTCTATCGGCCCTGTCGCCCTGCCGATGACGACTATTATTGATCGCAGCGCAGCACACGCCAGTGATTTTGTCTGTGGTGCCAACAAAGATGGCTACCACCTTCAAGGTGTCAACTGGCAACGTGATGCTGAACTTGCCGATATTGCCGACCTTCGTGATGTCGTTGCCGGCGACCCCAGCCCCTGTGGCAATGGTACCCTCAGTATCAAACGCGGTATCGAAGTCGGACACATATTCCAACTCGGCACCACATATTCCGAGGCGATGAACGCCACTGTTCTGGACCAGAACGGCAAGCAGGTCACCATGACGATGGGCTGTTACGGCATCGGGGTTTCTCGTATTGTTGCCGCTGCCATCGAGCAAAACTACGACGACAAAGGCATTATTTGGCCACTGCAATTAGCCCCATACCAGGTGGCGATTATCGGTCTTAACAACCACAAGTCAGAAGCCGTCAGTGAGGCCTGCGAAGGACTGTATCAGCGCCTCCGCAACCAGGGCGTTGAGGTTATATACGACGATCGTAAAGAACGCCCCGGCATTAAATTTGCCGACATGGAGTTGATGGGTATTCCGCATCGCGTGGTAATCGGTGATCGAGGCCTGAAAGAAAGCATGGTCGAATACAAGGGCCGCCGCGACAGCGACAGCCAAGACATCATCCTCGACCAGATTTTTGATACCGTCATCGAGAAACTCGCACAGTAATGCGCTTAGCCAGTTTACTGCTTACTCTGTCACTGTTTAGCGCTGCGATATGCTTCGCCGAAAACAGTGATCAGGAGCATCAGGCGCTGGCCGACTATCTGCAACAGTCTTTACATAATGCCGACAGCTTCGAAGATCAATACGATGCACAGGTATGGCTAATGACCATGCAGAAACCCCTCGGTCGATATATTGAATCGCCCGAGGAGCGGCTCGAATTGCTTAAAATGATTCATAGTGAAGCCACCCGCGCTGACGTACCACCCGATTTAGTGCTCGCTCTGATTGAGATAGAAAGCCACTTCAAGCGCTTTGCCATATCTCGTGTGGGCGCTCAGGGGATGATGCAGGTGATGCCGTTTTGGAAAAACGAGATTGGCCGGCCAGAAGACAACCTCACCGACGTTGCAACCAATCTTCGCTATGGCTGCACTATCTTAAAGTTTTATATCGATAGAGAAAAAGGCAGGCTCGCGCCAGCCCTCGCCCGTTATAATGGCTCATACGGCAGGAGGGTATACAGCGACAAGGTGCTTCGGATTTGGGACAAACACTGGTATGGACCGCCATTTTAACACCTGATCAAATCGCGCTTTTTTCCTCACAACTAATATAGGATGCACTGGCATTGGTCTCACTATTCCACGCCAACAGGATGTCGGCAAGCGCTATAGTCTGTTCTACCAAGGCGTGCAACTCCTCTAAGCCATCCTTGACGCCACGAAACACAGGCAGTGAGATCATCCGCTTAGATAACTCATGCTGCGGCTGAGCCATGCGGTTTTTCTCTAGTTTCCAGCGCACCGAATCCGTCATCATGCGATAGAAGATCAGCTTGGTTTCCAGCGACACGGGGTAATCATCTTCTAGCATACCAAAGCAGGATGCATCACAGGCAAAAAGCCTTACCCCACTACCACTGGGGCTGCTACAGACAGTTGCCTGACGCTCACTATCACCAATTAATGCCAAGTCTCCAAACATCTCGCCCGGCAGAATATGATTGACAGGTGCCTCATCTTCATCGGTATCGGCAAAAACCAGTAATTCGCCACGCAACAAAAAGTACAGCCATGTACTCTTATCACCGCGACGCAAAATCACCTCGTCACTGCCCATCTCTACAATGCGACAAAAGCCCATCAGCTGTTTAAACTGACTCTCACTGGACGCTCTTATTTTCCGGAAAAAAGGCAATCGCTGTAGCGCGGCCTCTAAGTCCACATTGGCTAAATCGTGTATCGCTGTTATCTGCATCGGCTACTACTTTATTGAAACGAGAAAACAATCAAGTGATTGTCAGCTGTTGTACCTAATCTAACTGAAATACATTGCTGTTAGCAATTATCACAGGGGAGTGACTCAAAAAACACCTAACCGTTCACCTTATTCACGTCAACAGTAGGCAAAATAAAACTGTAATTATGTACTACTATTGATTTAACTTTTACGTCATAGTAAGAGCCACGGCAAGTATTTGTCGACTGACTCACAAAATAATAATAACAAGGCTACTGGTAACGGACTATATACCATGGCCAACACATAAGGATGAACTGATGAAATCGCTCATTAGCGCGTTTTTAGTCGTTATTCTATCTCAGGCTGCGATCGCCCAAGATTCACTGCGCCTAAACGGCATTACCACGTACAACAAACTCAACCGCGATTATTTTATCGCCGCACTGTTTCTGCAGGAAAGAAATAGCTCAGCCGATGAAATCATCAACAGCTATGAACCTAGCAAATTGTCGATGAAGGTTGTTCAGAAAAAACTCTCTGCGCGACAATTCAATCAATATTGGCTGACCGCTATTAACATAAATAATGACGAAGAGGACCTCGACATCTACGACGAGGAAATTATTCGCTTTACTCAGTTGTTTAAGAATAGCTTTATTTATGGCGATGAAATCACCATCAGTTTCACTCGGGATTTCGAGATCAACGTCCACGCCAACAACCAATTGATCTCTAGTTTCGATAACAGCGGCTTTTACCCTGTATTGCTTAACGCCTGGCTTGGCCCTCGGCCAACCTCTCGCGAGTTTAAGGCTGAGCTACTGAAACTACCCAATAGCGTCAAAACAGCCGAACTGATAGATACCCACACCCAACTACTGGCCAGCCCCGAACGACAGAAAGAAAGCAAAAAATGGCGGGTCAAACCGGCCAAAAAATCCAACAACCAGCAACGGTTACCTCCCAGTTTTAACGAGACTATCTCCACCCCCAGCAGCGCCAAGATAAGTGCGCCAAAGCCTGTCAATACTCAGCAGGCCGCCTCTTCACCGCTAACCCCTCCGGTTAGCGGCATACAAACCGCCAGCCTATCACCAACACTGCAAAGCCCGAAACTTACAGCCACTGCCAACGCTACCGCCAGTGATGTCACCACCCAGAAGTCGGTAGCCATCGAGCAACAAGCCTCTAAACAACTCAGTATCATGACGATGTACCGGTCAAACATATTAAAAACAACTTATCAGCATATCATCTACCCTAATCTCGCTATCGACGAAGAGCTTGAGGGCGATGTAGTGATTGCGATCACCTTAGATAGGTCGGGAGAGGTGATCGATATAGACCAATTGGAAAGTGCCGCTCACCACAGCCTAAATAACGCCGCAATTAAAGCGATCCAGCAATCACAGTACCCCTCACCACCTAACAGCCTCGAAGGAAACAACTTCGTTGTTAAGCTGCCGATTAAGTTTCGACTACCCAAATAAAAAACCACCGCAAGCGATGGTTTCTATTCTGTATAATCAATCAGTGCTACCCACCCTAAGAGTTACCCCTCTGTCAGCCAGCCTGCAATATCTTCAGCATAATACGTAATAATTAAATCTGCTCCAGCCCGCTTGAAGGCCATCATAGATTCCATGACGACTGCCTTTTCATCGATTACCTGAGCTGCTGCCGCCGCCTTAACCATCGCGTATTCACCACTGACATGATACACCGCCAATGGCAGACTGCTGTCCTGACGAATGCGATAGAGCACATCCAAATAAGCCATTCCCGGCTTGACCATTAAGATGTCGGCACCTTCCAACTCATCCTGTAACGACTCGGCAACCGCCTCACGGCCATTCGCAGCATCCATCTGATAGGCGTTTCTGTCGCCTTTGAAATTACTATCCACAGCGTCGCGAAAGGGGCCATAAAAAGCAGAGGCAAATTTAGTTGAATACGACATGATTGGCAGGTGGCTAAAGCCATTATCATCCAAGGCCTCCCGCATGGCTGCAATCATACCGTCCATCATACCCGACGGCGCCAGCATATCGACGCCAGCTCGGGCTGCCGCCAAGCTTTGCTGCTGCAGGTTGAGCAGCGTTTTATCGTTGTCGACATGGCCATCGTCGCTGATCACACCACAATGGCCGTGGTCGGTATATTCGCAGAAACAGTTATCACTGATGACCATCATTTTTGGCTGTGCTAACTTTGCCGCCTTGATGCAGCGCACCATTAACCCCTCATCAGACCATGTATCACTGCCGACCGCATCTTTACAATGCGATACGCCAAACAGTATGACCGCCTTAATACCCTTGCTGTACGCCTGCTGAACCACCTCAGCCAAGTCAGACTCCGGGTAGCGAAACACGCCGGGCATACTGCTAATGGCAACGGGCTGACCAATGTTCTCTTCGACAAAAATCGGCAAGATTAGGTCGTCAACACTGATACTGTGCTCTCGCACCATTGCCCGGATATTGCTATTACGGCGCAGACGACGGAAACGGTAGGGCAGATCAAAACTCACATTATTCTCCTAATCGATAATTCAAATAGTATCGGGGTATTGTATCAGCTTAATTTAACAAGGTAGCGCTCAGTCCTCGACAATAATAGAGACGAAGCATGGCTATGCAGACATTCCGCAGCGAGGCATCGATACTGTTAACTACGGTCGCTGCAAAGTACCCAGCCGCGATCGGACAAAACCGACAATCGAGGTTGATAAATGGTTGGAGAATGGCGGCCAAATACGATGTTATTGAGCAGAGGGTTGCCGCTCAAGCCCTAGACACCCATCGCATTCATCGTCGCGACCAGGTTTCGCAGCATCATCGACACCACCGGGTGCTCAGCCTCGATTTCAACACCGATCAGCTCGATGTTTTCTAGCATCGAATAGTCACTATCCGTGGCGCCATCCATCAGCTGCTGCTCCAGCGATATTAACAGTTGCTGTAATGATTCTCGCTGTGCCACCGCTGGCTCTGGCAGCGCATCGATCTCGGCCAAGACCTGCTGGATTTGCTCTACCCATTGTTGTTTATTCATTCGTGACTCCCTGTGTGACACATCATCATTTTACTGCCGCCAGATAAAACAGGCTAATCATTAACGACTCTTAAATACATTACTCACATTACAAAAAACCATAAGATAATCATACACCGATTAACCGTCTACAACATGATTTAGTCGATATTCCCCCGGCGCCACACCCGTCCATTTTTTAAATGAGCGATGAAAAGCGCTGGCGTCACTAAAGCCAACCAAAACAGCCACTTCGCTGACTGGTTCCGTACTGTAAAGCAACAACTCAACGGCGCGATCTCGCCGACAGTGATCTTTGATTTTTTGGTAAGAGGTACCCTCCTCCTCCAAGCGACGACGCAGAGTTCTCGCCGATAGATTTAACCGATCGGCCATGACATCAAAACCGGGCAATTCATCGGTTAGGTTCTCACTTAAGATAGTGCGAATTCGTGACAATATACTTTGCTCACCCAATACCGGCTGAATAATGACCTGATAGGGCGCCTCTTTAATGAACACCTCAAAATCGGCATCGCTACGAATAATCGGCAAACGGAGATAGTGACTACTAAAAGTCAGCGAATTAGTGGCTGTATCAAAGTCCACCGGACAGCTAAAAAAATGCTCCATAGCCCCCATATTACTGGGTTTTTCGCCGGCGCAACTGGCGCTGATAATTTCTATTTGGCGACCAATCAACCAGCCGCACAAGCGCAGCCACATCGCCAGCGCACTTAACACCGCGGGCTGGTATTGGGCTTCACCGGGGTGCTCTGGCAGGCAATAGTGGATCGTCGACATACCCAACGCCTCATCGACATCTAAGCGATGAATAATATCCTCGTCTCTGCCAGGCTCTCGACAGGCCAGATTAAAATCAATAGCCCGCACCAGAGCGTCGTGCAACGATGGGCAATTTAATACCGCATAGGCGATCATCCGGGTCGTTCCCAAAGGGGAACGACTCGCCCCCAGCAGGCCCCCAGACTCATCACCAATGTAATCGACGATAGCGACAAATAACCGATTATACTGCTCAACCGTTAACTTGCTCAGGTCTAAATCGCCTAAACCGGCCTGCTCCAAAACGGTATCAACTCCAACACCTTTGCTATGCAGCGGCATCAATAACGCAGTGACAAACGCTGGCGGGACAAGGCCTTCTCGCGGGGGGGAATTCACTGTGACTACAACCTCTGGCAGCATGGACTGACGCAGCCGTTAATAACCAGCTAACTGTCTAATATCACTCTATTATAGAGATGCGAAAGCCGAATTCAACGATGTAATATCCGGTACCAACCCGCCCACAGTGAGGTACTGACTATTCAGCGCCGTCGAAAAAGTCTTTAAAGCCTGACGGGGCGTGGCGGCCAATGATAATACTCTCGAAGGTGCCATAACCGACCTTATCACCCAGGGTTGCCCTCACTACTTGATGGTTGTGGATAAATTGGTAGTCGAGTTCGTTCACCTCATCGAGATTCCAATCCTCACGGAATGTTTCAAGCTCCCCCTTCCAATAGCCGTGCCCCCATTCAAAATGGTTGTAACCAATACCCAGCATATAAAACTTCTGCAGCGGCTCTAGAGTGATGTGATAACTTTCGCCATTCTTGTCGGCAAAGTCGAAGTCAACCGATTGCGCACGGCGCGTACCTGGCACAAATTTTACTCTGTGCTCGATAGCAGTCATCGCAATCATCCCGCTATCCTCGCCCACAGGAATGCTATCCATATCAGAGTACAGTGGTACTAAATCCGCGGACACTTGGGTGGCATTACCGTCACGATCCTCAAAGGTACCAAACTGCGACGCCTGATCACCAAAATTGATCGGACACCAGGCCCAATAAACGCCGGGCTCATTATTCATCAGACCCGGTGCGCCACCAGCAGGCTCTCCTACCGGGCGAACACCCCATGATTTATCACGGGTCGCATAAGCCTTGTTAACCTCGGTGCGTTCGCCGTCGATGATAAAATGCCCCTGCCAATGCCCCAACTGAGTAAAGCGGGTGTTATGCATAATCAGATGGCCATCATCATGCATAATATTTTTTGGCTCCTGATGCGGGGCAGAAATAGCGGTGAATAACAGGTCACAGGTGATGTTGTGCTCGTTTTCGGTTAGTCGTACACGTATCTGTCGCATCGGCTCTACAACCTCAACGCTTAATGGCCCGACAGCGGTATCCAAACGCTCCTTTGGGGCACGTCGCGAGGCATGAAAAGCAACTTGCTTATCCCCCATGGCAACACTGAAGTGACCATCCATTACCCGACGATTGGGGTATAGACCAAGTCCTATTTCAAACAGAAAAGTATCTTCATCGAAACCGTTAAACCAGTATCGATCATAGAAATTACGATCACTTTGCGAGGGCTCCGCCACGGGCTCGGCGGTTTGGTGTATGCAGTAGTCATCGAAACTGGTAATCATTGCTATCCCCTGTCATCTATTGTTATTGGTTATTATGGCAGCCGTAAACTCACAATACTATCGTATAGGGAGCATAACAAGCTGCATGACCGATGGTTAATAGAAGCAGGCGGAAGAACACCGGTGGCTTTTTCATCGAGGGAAAATCAGGTAAAGTTGCCTTCCGCTATTTTTACCAAGGTTATATACCGTGAGCCGTTTTACTATTCCCGTCTGCCACGTCGATGACATCGATCACGAGAGCTCTAAAGGCTTTGAGATTGGCGATCTAAACTTCTTTGCTGTTAAGCGCGATGGCATAATTACGCTGTTTCAAAATAATTGCCCCCACCTCGGCGTGAACCTCGAATTTCAACAGGATCAATTTCTCGATGCCGATAACTTCTACATTATGTGCTCAACCCACGGCGCCTTGTTTCAACCTGAAGACGGCAAATGTGTCTATGGCCCATGCCAAGGCCAAAGCCTTATCTCCGTTGACTTTGAAGTGATTGAGCAGCAGATCCATATCGCTGAAGCCGCGACAGCTATCGCCTAGCTGTTAAAGTGTAAGCGACGATCAATGGTAATGGCCTTGGGTGTGATACTGGCCCTATAGGCAATCACCTCCACCCCCGCAGCCATCGCTTCTAAGAGGGTTTGGCAGTAGCTGGGGTCAATATCGCGGGCCGGCTCAACCACCTCGATACCCTCATGCTGAACGCAGTAAAACAACACCGCTCGGTACCCTTCTGCAACCATTGCCATCAACTCCCGTAGGTGCTTTCGACCACGATCACTGACGGCATCAGGGAACTGGCCGATGCCATTCTCTCTCAACAAGGTCACGCTTTTGACCTCGACATAACACTTGCGGCGCTGGGGGGCCGACAGCAGAAAGTCGATACGGCTATTCTCGAGCCCATAACGTGCCTCTCGAACCACCTGAGAATACCCCGCCAATTCTTCGACAACACCCTCAGCCAGCGCTTCCGCCAGTAAGTCGTTGGCAAAGGCGGAATGAATACAGGCTAACGACAATCGTGCCGGGCTATTATCCAACACCTGTTGATGGTCAATTTCAGCCAACACCCAGCCATGCTTGTACTTTCGTTTGGGATTGTCACTGATGCTAAGCCAAACGCGCTCACCCGGCATGGCACAACCTGTCATCTTGCCCGTATTGGGGCAGTGAGCAGTAATGATTTCACCATTGAGCAGCTCGACATCGGCAAGAAATCGCTTATAGCGCTTGATCAGCCTGCCTTCCACCAGTTCGGGCAGCCTCATGTCAGCACCTTGCTAAGCCGCTCGACCGCCTGTTCGAGCTTCTCCATACCGGTGGTATAGGCAAAACGTACGTGACGATCAGCCAAGTGTCGACCAAAGTCCACCCCCGGGGTTAAGGCAATACCATGTTGCTCGAGCATATCGACGCAAAATTGCTGGCTATTATTACTGAAGCGACTGATATCAGCATACAGGTAAAGACCACCGGCGGGCTTATTCGCGATATTGAAACCTAGCTGACACAGTTCAGGGTAAAGAAAATCACGGCGCTGCTTGAAGATGGCCTTGCGCTGATTGAGGATCTCCCGCGTTTCATCCTTAAAACAAGACAGCGCTGCATATTGTGCCGGTGTCGACAGCGATATAAACAGATTCTGCGCCAGCCGTTCCATTTCCTGCACCGCATTCTGGGGAGCAACCAACCAACCCAAGCGCCAACCTGTCATACCAAAATATTTGGAAAAGCTATTAATCACAAAGGCCTGATCCGTATGCGCCAGAATACTGGCAGCGTGATCATCGTAATCGAGGCCATGGTAAATCTCATCGGCCACCAAATAGCCTCCTTTAGCAGCACATATTTGATACAGCGCTTCGAGTTCCTCTGCCGATAAGATCTCCCCTGTTGGGTTGGCAGGACTCGCCACCATGGCACCGATGGTTTGCTGCTGCCAGTGCTGCTCTAGATGACGGGCCTGCAGTTGAAAACGGTCTTCAGCTCCGACCGGAATCAATTGAGCATGGCCCTCAACCAACCGCAGGAAATGACGATTGCAAGGGTAGCCTGGGTCGGTCATTAACATCGACTTGCCCGGGTCCATCAACAACGCTGCGATTAATAGCAAGGCACCACTGGCACCCGCGGTAACCATAATCCGCTCCGGCGCAATATCGAGACCATAATCCGTTTGGTAATAGCCGCTGATGGCTTCTCTCAACGCCGGTATCCCTGCAGCCGGTGTATAGCCAGTATGGCCGTCCATTAAGGCTTTCGCGCCAGCGAGACGAATAGGCTCGGCGGTGGTAAAATCAGGTTCCCCTGCCTCTAAATGCAGAATGTTCCTACCTTCAGCCTCTAATTGCTTGGCACGGGTTAATACTTCGACGACTCGAAAGGGCTCAATATCATCCATTCGGCGGGAAAAAGGCATGGCAACGTCTCTGTTATCTTGTTTATCTGGCCATATTAACAGATCTGATCATCCTCTCACCCCAGCAAACACTGTCCACACCGGCACAGCTGTATAAAAAACAACCAGAAAAACACTTTTCCCCGTCATAATTTGAATTTTTTAGTCGCCGAGGTCAAGAAACAGCAATAGCCGACAATAAGCTATGGCTTAAAGCCTTGTGATTTGATAGCTTTACCTCCCTGTTGAAATATCTTGATATTGAGCTGTGATTATTTACACTCTTTTAATGGGTATGTGGAATTAAAAGTACTGTCGAGGCGTCATTTAAATGCCAAATAAAGAAAATTCTTCATTCAGTAGTTTCGTGCCCTACGAGGCAGCTAAAGATGAAGAGTACATGGGTGAACCCCAGAAAGAACACTTCCGCGATATCCTACGCGCCTGGAAAGCGGAGCTGATGGAAGAAGTCGATCGCACCGTTTCGCACATGAAAGACGAGGCTGCCAACTTCCCTGACCCTGCCGACCGCGCAACCCAGGAAGAAGAGTTCAGCTTAGAGCTGCGCACACGGGACCGCGAACGTAAACTGATCAAGAAAATTGATAAGACTTTCGAACTTATTGAAAATGATGATTACGGCTTCTGCGATTCTTGCGGCATTGAAATTGGTATTCGTCGACTCGAGGCCCGCCCAACAGCGACTCAATGTATCGATTGTAAGACGCTTGATGAAATCAAAGAGAAAACTCAGCGCCTTTAACAACTTTTGCTAGGTCGCCATATAAACGCCATTGCCTACCTTGTTAAGCAGTGGCGTTTTTGTTTAAGCAGCTGATATGACAAATAAACACTCCCAAGACAATGATGATAGCACCGCAGTCATCCCCCCTTATGTTGGCCGTTTTGCCCCCTCGCCAACCGGCCCGCTTCATATGGGCTCACTGATTTCCGCCCTGGCCAGCTTCTTAGACGCCAGAGCACACCAGGGTGAATGGCTGATCAGAGTAGAAGATATCGACCCACCAAGAGAGATCGCTGGCGCCAGTGAGAACATTATCGCCTCACTCAGCGCTCATGGCCTACATTCTGACCGTCCGATTTTGTTTCAACACAGCCGGCTTGATGCCTATCAAGCCGCACTGCAAACACTGCAGCGCCAACAACTGTGCTTCCGCTGCCAATGTTCGCGAACACAATTAAAGGGCAGCGACATCTATCCGGGGCACTGCCGTTATCGCACGATAGACGACAGCATTGCCACCGCGACGCGGCTATTAGTCGACCAACAGCCGGTTAGTTACTGCGATCGAATCCAAGGGCCGCGTCAGCAAAACCTTGCCGCCCAGCTCGGTGATTTTGTGATCGCTCGCAAAGACGGCCTGATCTCCTATCAACTGGCGGTTGTCGTGGACGATGCCTTTCAGGGCGTTACTCATATCGTTCGAGGTGCCGACCTACTCGAATCCACTGAGCGACAAATATACCTTGGAAAAATGCTCGACTACCCCAGTATCGACTATGCCCACCTACCTGTTTTGACCAATGAAGCAGGGCAAAAACTCAGCAAACAAACCTTTGCACCGTCGCTCGACTCCGGACAAATCATCAACAATCTATTGTTTGCTCTGAGCTTTCTTAATCAAACCCTGCCAGAGCGGCCACCGAAGACAGTAGAACAGCTGCTCGAATTCGCCATTCAACACTGGGACATTGATGCGATTGCCAAACACTGTAGCCACTATCAGCCGCTTCCCTCCTTGGCCTAGCTCGCCCAGCTATCGGCAATAGGTCTTTCGCCCCCTCGATAGCCAAGGTAATATACTCTAACCCTTTGCGATGAAAATGAACGTGTTATGTATATCCCCCGAACAACACTGTGGGTCATTCTGCTGCTATTTATCCTTTTACCCTCGATTGAGTTGTGGGTATTTGCCGACAGCAATGCCTGGTATCGCCCTTATATTGTCTGGTCGATGCTAATTGCCGTGGTCTTTATCTCGCAGCATCTTCGACACAAGGCGAATAAGCGCCAATGACTATTTCAATCAGCGCCATATTCGTCGTCGGTTTTCTCTATCTCAGCATCTTGTTTGCCATCGCCTTTGCCACCGACAAAAAATGGATTCCCGAGCGATTGGTCAATCACCCGGTGGTATTTGTTCTCTCCCTTGGTGTCTTTGCCAGTGCCTGGGCTTATTACGGTGTATTAGGCCTCGCCCACTCATACGGCTTTGGCTTTATGTTTTACTATTTCGGCATCACCGCCTTCTTTATGTTATCGCCGTTATTACTCAAGCCATTGGTGTCGATTTGTAAACGCAATCAACTGAGTTCTCTGGCTGACTTACTCGCTTTTCGCTTCCGCAGTTCATGGGCTGGCGCCTTGGTCACGCTCTGTATGTTAATGGGCATGCTGCCGCTGCTGGCGCTACAGATCCAATCAATTGCCGATACCGTCCATATCATGACCGATCTAACACCGCTGGTTCACAATGACCGCCCCGAACGTCATGATTCTATGGCCCTGGTGTTTTGCTTTATGATTACCCTGTTTACTATTCTATTCGGTGCTCGGCATACCGCTTCCAACGAACGGCACGACGGCCTGATTGCCGCCGTCGCCGCCGAAACAGTGATTAAATCAATAGCGCTGGTTCTGGTTGCCTATTTTTCTGTCCAGCAAGTCTTTGGCGGTTTTGGTGGCCTCGATTTGTGGCTGGACCAAAACCCTCAAATCATTGAGCGGCTGCACTCCACCTTTGGTGAATATTCGACTCGTACCTTACTGCTCACTTCATTTGCCGCCGCCATCGGCATGCCCCACATGTTTCATATGATTTTTTCTGAACGGCCTTCCTCCCGTTCGGTCAATGCTGCCAGCTGGGGGGTTCCTTTACTGCTACTCATTATCAGCCTCCCTGTACTGCCAATACTGTGGGCCGGCTATGCCAGTGGTGCCACCACACCCCCGGATTATTTCGCCATCGGTACCTCGATGATCCGTGAGAATTACTGGCTGACCGTCATCGCTTATATTGGCGGCCTTTCAGCTGCGAGTGGCGTCATTATTGTCAGCACCTTGGCGCTGGCTTCGATGTGTTTGAATCACTTAATTCTGCCCTACTATCAACCACCCATTGAGCGGGATATCTATCGCTGGTTGCTATGGACCAAGCGTTTATTGATTGCCATGATCATCTTAGCTGGCTATATATTCTTCCGCATTTATACCTCTAAGGGCCAACTCGGCTACCTCGGTGTCGCGGGTTTTGCAGCCACTCTACAATTCTTGCCCGGGATATTCGCCGTTTTATACACCCCAAAAGCCAACCGCAACGGCCTTATTGGCGGCCTATTAATTGGCTTCGGTATCTGGTTCTTCACCCTGGTAGTCCCCATCA
Source organism: Sinobacterium norvegicum (assembly GCF_923077115.1). NCBI lineage: Bacteria > Pseudomonadati > Pseudomonadota > Gammaproteobacteria > Cellvibrionales > Spongiibacteraceae > Sinobacterium > Sinobacterium norvegicum. Next base: position 602,852 of record NZ_CAKLPX010000002.1, on the reverse strand, counting down.
TCAGCTCGACCCAACCATGGTATGCCGTACTCGTGGGCGCCGACCTTATCAGTGATCAAAGCTGGATTGCTGCCACCGTTGGCTCTCTGATTGCCAACATTTTGGTCTTTGTCACGCTGTCCTGGGTCACCAGAATCAGCGACGAGGAGCGCTCTGCCGCACAGAACTGCGCGCTCGACAGTCTCAACAGGCCCGAGCGACGCGAACTGACATTCACCAGCAGCAGCGAGTTCAAATCACGTCTCGCCTCCGCCTTAGGTGTGTCGGTTGCCGAAAGAGAGGTCAATGCCGCACTCGATGACCTGGGACTCAAACACAGCGATAATCGTCCCTACTCGTTGCGACGACTGCGGGAACGCATCGAAGCCAACCTGTCATCCTTGCTCGGCGCCTCTGTTGCCCACGAAATGATTAATCGCTTATTGCCTTATAAGCGCTCTTCACAACCCTTTGCCAGTGAAGATATTCAGCTGGTCGAAACCCGACTAGAAACTTACAAAAAGAACCTTACCGGTGTCGCCGCCGAACTTGATGGCCTGCGCCGCTTGCATAAACAAACCCTCTTAGACCTGCCGATAGGCGTATTCTCGCTGGGGCCCGACAACGAAGTCTTACTGTGGAACTACAGTATTGCCAAACTGACCGGCATTAGCTCTGACAACATACGCGGCTCGACGATTTCATCGATCGACGAGCCTTGGCGACAGGTGTTTGTCGACTTTGCCAATTCCAAGGAGCTTCACTTACACAAGCAGAGTGTCGAACTCGACGGTCGCATCCAGCACTTCTCACTTCACAAGGCGAGCAGACAGGGCGCGTTCCATCGTAATCGAGACCAACTCTTTGTACTCGAAGACCTCACCGAACTCCAAATGCTGGAAGATGAGCTGCTGCATAGCGAGCGTCTGGCTTCGATTGGTCGACTTGCCGCTGGCGTAGCCCATGAAATTGGCAATCCTGTTACCGGCATCGCCTGCCTGGCACAAAACCTGCGCTATGAGTCCGATCAGCCCGGCGTGCTAGAAGTAGCGGAAGAAATCGTCAATCAGACAGATCGCATCAGCTCTATCGTCCATTCGCTGGTTAGTTTTTCGCACAGCGGCAAACACACCGGTAGCAATAATAAATTCGAACGTCATAATCTTTCGAGCATTGTCGATGAGGCCTGTAAGCTGATCTCACTCGATACAACACATGAATACAATGTTAATGTGGTTAACCTGTGCGAAGAAGACCACTACGTCTTTGGCGATGAACAAACCCTGGTTCAAGTCTTTATCAACCTGCTCTCCAATGCCCGTGACGCGAGCCCTGAAGACAGTGACGTACTGATAGAATCGTTGCAGAAAGGTAACAATCACTTGATTACTGTTACCGACCAAGGCTCTGGCATAAGCGCTGATAAACAAGAGAAAATCTTTGAGCCCTTCTTCACCACAAAAGAGCCCGGCAAAGGGACGGGTTTGGGATTAGCCCTGGTTTACAGTATTATCGAAGAACATCAGGGTTCTATTTCGGTCAAAAGCCCTGTAGATTTAAGTAACAATAGTGGTACACAGTTTTTGATTAGCCTGCCGCAGGCATAACATGCAAATATGCTGCAGAATACTAAACAGCTAACCGTCACCGTATCGTCACCGTTTATCATGAGAGTCGTTGTATGAGTCATATTCTAATTGTTGAAGATGAAACCGTCATTCGAAACGCGCTGCGCCGCCTACTCGAACGCCACGGCTACACCATCAGCGAAGCTGCCTCGATCAAAGATGCGCTACAGAATCATAATTTCAGTCATTATCAACTGATTATCAGTGATTTGAGACTGCCCGGCGGTACCGGCACCGACCTCATTAAACCTGCTGGCAATACACCAGTACTGATCATGACCAGCTATGCCAGCTTGCGCAGCGCCGTCGACGCAATGAAAATGGGCGCCATCGATTATATTGCCAAGCCTTTTGATCACGACGATATGGTTGAAAGTGTCGCCCGTATTATTCGTGATCGAACCCCAAAAACAGAAGGCAACAACCTACCCGTTCAGAGCAAGAACAACGGTATTATTGGTAGCAGCGATACCATGAAGCAGCTGTTCGAACGCATCAACAAGGTTTCACCGACCACGGCCACCGTCTTGGTGCAGGGCGAGACGGGTACCGGTAAAGAACTAGTTGCCCGTGCGATTCATCGCCAGAGCGATCGCGCTAACAAGCCCATTATTTCAGTCAACTGTGCCGCCATCCCCGAGAGCCTGATTGAATCAGAACTATTCGGCTATGAGAAAGGTGCCTTTACCGGTGCCGCAGCTAATCGCGCCGGCCTCATTGAGGCCGCTGATGGCGGCACCCTTTTCCTCGATGAAATTGGCGAATTACCGCTCGAAGCCCAGGCCAGACTTTTACGCTTTCTGCAGGAGGGGGAAATTCGTGCCATTGGCTCAGTACACACCAAGAAGGTCGATGTCCGCCTGATTGCTGCCACCCACAGAAACCTGAAAGAACAATCGCAGCGCAACCTATTCCGTGAAGACCTTTACTACCGTATTGCCGTCATGCAATTAAATCTGCCACCACTGCGCGAACGCGGAAAAGACATCCTGATGATCGCCGAAAGCTTTCTCGCCGAGATCGGCAACCGCTTAAATCGTCCGGAGTTTCATTTCAGCCCCCAAGCTATCCAAGCTATTACCAATCACCGCTGGCCCGGCAATGTCCGCGAATTACAAAATGCTGTAGAACGCGCTGTAATTCTTGCAGAGGGTAATGAAGTCAGCCACGATTTACTCGATATTGAACCACACAAATCCAGCCATCAACTGGCCGTCGACAATTACAACACCAATATCGACATGGGCCAAGAAGCCACCTCAGCACTGGGCGACCCGGCTGAAGAACTATCACTAGAAGACTACTTTCAACGCTTTGTCCTCGAGCATCAAGACAGCATGAGCGAGACCGAGCTGGCAAGAAAACTTGGTGTGAGCAGAAAATGCTTATGGGAAAGAAGGCAGCGTTTTGGCATACCAAGAAAGAAAAGCAACAAGACTAGCAGCTAACCCGGATCCTGCTTCGTCCGCCGAGCGGCAATATATTAACAGTGTTACTTTTTGTTTTCACAATGTAACTATTGCCGGCTATTTGGTGTAATGCAGTAACGAAGACACCTCACACATATTACGTAAGGGCCACGAAATATACAAAATAGTCTTATTTATTATTAGCTTATGTTTTCTGGCACAGTAACTGCTATCCTTTAGACATAATAATAATAATAAAAACAACTGACCTAATAAAAATAATAAATGGCAGTCAATAATAAAAATAATAAGTAAATAAGACCTGGATGGGGTGGGCTCTGCTCCCCCTGTCATCATTCTCCCCCTTTCCTCCTGCAGTCCCCACTACACCCTATTGCATACCTTGTGTTAGAATCGGGTTAATTATCGATAATTTCTCATTTTCTCAAGCTTGGTATTCAATGCTTAATTGGCTGAAAAGTTTGTTCCCCCGCCGGAATTCAACTATGGACCGTGACAATCCATCTCAAATATCACCTCGTATTCTTTCACGAGATGAACACAGTATCTCCCGAAAACAGATCAGCCCGAATGCCCTTAAGGTCATGTATCGCCTCAATGGCGGTGGTTATGGTGCTTACCTGGTCGGCGGCGGTATTCGCGACATTTTACTCGGCGAACAACCGAAAGACTTCGATATCGCCACCGATGCAACACCGGAGCAGGTAAAGTCGCTGTTTCGTAACTCGCGCATTATCGGCCGTCGTTTTCGCATTGTTCATGTCACCTTTGGTAGAGAAATCATCGAGGTCACCACCTTCCGCGGAAATCACGAAAACGTCAGCAAGGGCAAGAATAACAATGTCTCTAAGCAGGCGGAAAGTGGCATGTTACTGCGTGACAACGTCTACGGCAGTATTGAGGAAGACGCTATCCGCCGCGACTTTACCATCAACGCACTTTATTACAGCGCCGATGGCTTCACACTACACGATTACACCAACGGCCTAAAAGATATCGACAGCCGCAACATCCGCATCATTGGTGATGCCGAGACTCGCTACCGCGAAGACCCGGTTAGAATGCTTCGCGCCGCTCGCTTTGCCGCCAAGCTCAGCTTTGACATCGAGCCGGCAACAGCCGAACCTATCGAACAGTTAGCGCCGCTGCTTCGAGACATCCCCTCCGCCAGACTTTTTGATGAAGTTCTCAAACTATTTATGTCTGGTTATGCCGTCGCCGTCTACGACAGCTTGATGAAGTACCACCTCTTTGGTGAACTGTTCCCTGAGACGCAGTATTTCCTCGAGAAGAATAACGACCCCATTGATCATCAATTAATTCGACAGGCATTGGTCAATACTGACCTTCGCTTACAAGCTGGCAAGACCGTCACCCCGGCCTTCATTTTTGCGGCCCTACTCTGGCCAGTGGCCCGCGCCCATGCGGAGCGGCTTGAAGCCGAAGGCGTACCTGCTGCACCGGCACTGCATGAGGCAGCTCATATTGCCACAATGGAACAACTCAAGCGCACATCCATACCCAAGCGGTTCTCTATTCCGATGCGTGAGATTTGGGACCTGCAAATCCGCCTAACCAAGCGTCAGGGCAAGCGGGCTCACAGCCTCTCTGGTCACCCTCGCTTCCGGGCGGCCTATGATTTCCTGCTGCTACGTGAGCAGGCCGGCGAACAGCTGAACGGTCTCGGAGCCTGGTGGACTCAGTTTCAAATAGATAATCCGATTGAACCCCAGCAGCGCCAATACAATGATGAGCAGGGCAACAAAGATCACAATGGCCGCCCGCCAAGACGTAGACGCGGCATGCGCCGCAACGGCAACAACAACCACAGTCAAAACAATAGCTAGTTGTCACACCTATGTCGGTATATATAGCCTTAGGCAGCAACCTAGAGGACTCTATCAGCCATGTCAGCGATGCCGTCAATGAAATCGGCGCGCTGCCAGGCTGCCAACTTCTCAAGCAATCATCCTGGTATCAAACCAAAGCGATTGGCCCCGGCAACCAGCCCGATTATATTAATGGCGTTATCCTCATCACTACAACGTTATCCCCTATCGCTCTTCTCGACGCCTTACAGGGTATCGAAAACCAACACGGCCGAGTAAGAACCCTCCGCTGGGGTGCCAGAACGCTGGATCTCGACATCCTTTTTTATGAGGATCAACAAATTGACTGTCCGCGACTTAACATCCCTCACCCCCGTATTGCTGAGCGAGCTTTTGTGGTGGCCCCACTACTCGATTTGGTTAAACGGATGCCGACCCCTCCTTATCAGCCTCTGGCTGATCTATTATCAAACTTGGACAGCCAAGAGTTACAGCGGCTAAAAATCTGATTTAATTAAAAACAGTCAATAATGCAGCGAAATTGATCATTGCCGATTGACAGTCATAACAATGACCGCGACCATACGACTTTGCCAAGCCAGTTAAAATACCGCATTATTCACTCCCACTTCGGCATCGTTTTTTGTAAATTAAGGTAATGAGATCAATGAGCAAATACACAATTCAGAGCCTCGCAGCACTTAAGAAAGAAAAGAAGAAGTTCGCCTGCCTAACCGCGTACGATGCAACCTTCTCCCGCGTGATCTCTGAATCCGGTATTGAAACCATGCTGGTCGGCGACTCCCTCGGCAACGTATTACAAGGCCACGACACGACGGTACCTGTCACCACCGATGATATCGCCTACCATACCGCCGGCGTAGCTCGTGGTAACACTGGCGCTATGGTGATTGCCGATCTCCCGTTCATGAGTTATGCCACCCCAGAACAGGCAATGATTAACTCAACAAAGTTAATGCAGGCTGGGGCCCATGTCGTCAAACTTGAAGGCGGACAGTGGCTATGCCCAACAATTGCCATGCTGACCGAACGCGGCATCCCCGTTTGCGCCCACTTAGGGCTGACACCACAATCGGTCAACACGCTCGGTGGTTTCAAAGTCCAGGGGCGCTCTCCAGAGCAGGCCGAGGCTATTATCGACGATGCCAAAGCCATAGAAGCTGCCGGTGCCGGCTTGCTGGTGCTGGAATGCGTTCCCAGCGACCTAGCCAGAACAATCAGCGAGCTTTTGACCATCCCAGTTATCGGCATCGGTGCCGGCAACAGTACTGACGGTCAAGTATTAGTGATACACGACATGCTAGGGCTAAACCCGCGACCAGCGAAGTTCGTTAAGAACTTTATGGCAGAGGCTGGCGGCGATATCACCAAAGCGGTGATGCTATTCGGCGAGCAGACCAGAAATGGCAGTTTTCCCGCCGCAGAACACACCTTTAACTAGCTAATATACGACCTATAACACCCTTCAGCAGGCGATAAAAACGTTACCATCGAGAAGTTATCGACACCAAAGGTAACATTTAGGCCGAAAAGTGTTACAGATTTATTGCGCGGCCAATTTCTTTGAGGCATACTTGCGCAACTTTGGTAATCGCTTATTTTATGTACACATTGCTTGATGTACTCATTAAGGGCTCACACGACTCAATCAAGGCTACACCAGTCTAAGAGTTGTCCAACTTGCCCGAATCAGAGGAGCAGCGAATAATGAAAACTCTAACAACAGTTTACGCTCTGCGCCGTGCTATTGCCGGCAACCGCACTCAGGGTCAGCGCGTCTGTTTTGTACCTACAATGGGCAACCTACACGAAGGGCATCTGACGCTGGTACGCGAGGCTAAGCGCCGCGGCGAATGTGTTGTGGTCAGCATCTTTGTCAACCCGATGCAATTTGGCGCCAACGAAGATCTCGACAGCTATCCCCGTACGCTTGCCGCCGATAAAGAAAAACTATTTGGCGAGGGCACCACCTATCTATTCGCCCCTACCGTCAGCGAGATGTACCCCAACGGTACCGGGCCTCAATCGCAACTCAGCGTACCTGAAGTCACCGAAACACTGTGTGGCGCTTCACGCCCAGGTCACTTCACCGGCGTCTCCACTGTTGTCAGCAAACTGTTTAATATTGTTCAGCCTGATATCGCCTTTTTCGGTAAAAAAGATTTCCAGCAGCTACAGGTCATTCGCAAAATGGTCGATGACATGTGCATGCCGGTTGAAATTGTTGGTGTCGACACCAGCCGCGCCGAAGACGGCCTTGCCCTCAGCTCACGCAACGGCTTCCTATCTGAGCAGGAGCGCAAGGTAGCACCCCGCCTGCATCAAATACTGCAGGAGTATCGCGACGCGATTGCCAACGGCTTCGATAATTACAAAGAGCTAGAGCATCACGCCCAGAATGATTTGAAAAACGCCGGTTTCAGCCCTGACTACTTCACTATTTGCGATGCAGAAACACTGCATGACGTCACTGAAGATACTGACGAAATCGTCATTCTCGCCGCCGCCAAACTCGGTACGCCACGGCTGATTGACAACGTTACGCTAACACTGGCGCCGCACAGCGATTACCGTATGCTTGGCTAACATCAGCGATATCAAACAGCCCGCTTTATAGCGGGCTTTTTTATGCAAAATAATACGATAAGAGTATTTTAATCTACGACCTTATTAGCCTATGATTAGGGGATCACGCCCAACCCTATTGCGCCCAAATAATAATAAGGTTTTTTCATGCACGAAATATCAACTCACCCGGTACCCGAAGACTTCAAGGCCAACGCCCTTGTTAACGACGAGCTGTACCAGCAAATGTATCGCGCCTCCATCGAGCAGCCTGAGCAGTTCTGGGCCGAGCAAGCCAATAAATTTCTCGATTGGCGCAAGCCCTGGACCAAGGTCGTCGAACAAGACTTTCATCAAGGCCAGGTCGCCTGGTTTGTCGACGGCAAGATCAATGTCACCGAAAACTGTATCGATCGTCATCTGGCCGACCGCGCCAATGACACTGCGATCATCTGGGAAGGCGACAACCCGAACGAAAGCCAGAACATCAGCTACCAACAACTGCATGATAAAGTCTGCCAACTGGCCAACGGCCTGAAACAGCGCGGCGTTAATAAAGGCGACCGCGTCTGCATCTACATGCCGATGATTCCTGAAGCCGCCTATGCCATGCTGGCCTGCGCCCGTATCGGTGCGGTTCACTCGGTAGTCTTTGGCGGCTTCTCACCCGACGCACTGAAAGACCGTATCGAGAACGCCGACTGCCAAGTTGTTATCACCGCCGATGAAGGCCTTCGTGGCGGCAAGGCCGTTCCACTTAAGGCCAATGTGAATATTGCGGTTGCCCAGTGCCCCAATGTACATACCGTCATCACCGTCGAACGCACCGGTGCAGATATCGCCAGCAATGGCGATATCGATATCAGCTATAACGCACTCTGCGAAACGCAGAGTCGCCGCTGCGACGCCGAGGAAATGGACTCAGAAGACCCGCTATTCATACTCTACACCTCGGGCTCTACTGGCAAACCCAAGGGCGTATTACACACCACCGGCGGCTACCTACTGGGCGCGGCCATCAGCCATAAATACATCTTCGACTACAACCCCGGTGAAATCTACTGGTGCACGGCCGATGTTGGCTGGATTACCGGTCATAGCTACATCGTCTACGGGCCTCTGGCCAATGGTGCGACCACGCTGATGTTTGAAGGCGTGCCGACCTACCCCGATGCATCGCGCTGCTGGCAGGTTATCGACAAACACCAGGTAAATATCTTCTACACGGCGCCAACCGCACTGCGCGCGCTAATGGCTCAAGGCGATCAATACCTCACCACGAGCTCGCGACAATCATTACGACTACTCGGCACCGTTGGCGAACCGATCAACCCCGAGGCCTGGGAATGGTATCACCAGGAAGTCGGCCAAAGCCGCTGCCCTATTGTCGATACCTGGTGGCAAACAGAAACCGGCAGCGTATTAATCACCCCACTGCCCGGCGCCAACTCACTGAAACCCGGCTCGGCAACACGTCCGTTCTTTGGCGCCAACCCCGTCTTGCTCGACCCTGATGGCAATGAATTAGAAGGGGCAGTCAGCGGCAACCTTGCCTTTAAGGGGGCATGGCCCAGCCAAATACGCAGCGTCTATGGCGACCACCAACGCTGCATTGATACCTACTACACCACCTACCCGGGCTATTACACCACCGGTGATGGGGCTCGTCGCGACGAGGATGGCTATTATTGGATTACTGGACGCGTTGATGACGTACTCAATGTTTCAGGCCACCGCATGGGAACAGCAGAAATTGAATCGGCATTGGTATTACAGGATGCCGTCGCTGAAGCCGCCGTTGTCGGCTACCCCCACGACGTCAAAGGCCAGGGCATTTATTGCTATGTGACTCTGATGACCGGATACGAATGGAGCGAGGAGTTGATGCAGCAACTGCGCAGCGATGTTGCCAAGGAAATTGGTGCAATCGCTCGCCCCGACATTATTCAGTTTGCCCCCGGCCTCCCCAAGACGCGCTCGGGCAAAATCATGCGCCGTATTCTGCGCAAGATTGCTGCCGACGAACTCGACACGCTGGGTGACACCTCAACCTTAGCCGACCCCACCGTGGTTGATGACCTGATTGATAATCGCGTCATACCGAAGGCGTAAAACCACAAAACGCCGACACAAAAAAGCCGCTACTGATGATCAGTAGCGGCTTTTTTTATAACGCGATATTAAGCAGTAACTAGTTAGCTTGTTGCTCGGCAACAGCTTCTTTAATACTTAGCTTGATACGACCACGGTTATCAACATCCAAGACCTTAACCGTCACTTCCTGACCTTCTTCAAGGTAGTCAGATACTTTCTCAATACGCTCGTTAGAGATTTGAGAAATGTGTACCAGACCATCCTTACCAGGAATGATGTTAACAAAGGCACCGAAATCAACAACGCGAATAACCTTACCGGTATATAGCTTGCCAACTTCTGCCTCAGCGGTAATACCCTCAATCATGTCGCGAGCAGCCTGTTCGGCGCTCTTATTAGCGGCATAAATACGGATGGTACCATCATCTTCGATATCAACCTGTGCGCCAGTATTTTCAGTAATAGAACGGATAGTTGCGCCGCCCTTACCGATAACGTCGCGGATTTTATCAGAGTCGATCTTCATGCTGCTCATCACCGGTGCATTCTCATTCAGCGCGTCGCGCGACGTTGAGATAACACGGTTCATTTCAGCAAGAATAGTCAGACGCGCTGCTTGAGCTTGCTCAAGGGCCACATCCATAATCTGCTCGGTAATACCTTCGATCTTGATATCCATCTGCAGAGCAGTGATACCTTCAGCAGTACCGGCAACCTTAAAGTCCATATCGCCCAGGTGATCTTCATCACCCAAGATATCGGTCAGTACGGTATGACGATCACCGTCTTTTACCAAGCCCATCGCAATACCGGCAACAGGTGCCTTGATGGGTACACCGCCATCCATGAGTGCCAATGAGGTAGAACAAACAGAAGCCATAGAGCTTGAGCCGTTTGATTCAGTAATCTCAGAAACAACACGAATGGTGTACGGGAACTCTTCCTGGCTTGGCAATACCGCAGCGATACCGCGACGAGCCAAACGGCCGTGACCAATTTCACGACGACCAGGTGCACCAACACGACCACACTCACCAACAGAATATGAAGGGAAGTTGTAGTGCAGCATGAACGGGTCTTTTAGCTCGCCGTGCAGCGACTCAACAAACTGTGCATCACGGCTGGTACCGAGAGTCAGCGCAGCCAAAGACTGAGTTTCGCCACGGGTAAACAGTGCAGAACCGTGGGTACGGCCCAAGACCGCAACCTCAACCTGAATACCGCGAACAGTGGTGCTATCACGGCCATCGATGCGAGGTGCACCATCGAGAATGCGGTTACGTACTGTCGACTTCTCAAGCTTTGAGAAATAAGACATAACGTCATCTTTAGAGGCGGTCTCTGTTACCAATTGCTCAGCGGCTTGCTGCTTCAGCTCACCGATACGAGCATAACGCTCCATCTTATCGGTAATCTGATAGGCTTCGCTGATAGCACCGCCAAAACCTGAGGCTATCGCATCAGTTAGCTCACCGTTAACGGCCTCTGGCGTCCACTCCCAAGTAGGCTTGGCAGCATCTTTAGCCAGCTCAGTCACACCCTGAACAACAGCCTGAAGCTCTTGGTGAGCGTATAGTACACCACCTAGCATGACATCTTCGCTAAGCTCTTTAGCTTCAGACTCAACCATTAACACAGCATCTTGTGTGCCGGCAACAACCATATCTAGCAGCGACTCTTCAAGCTCTGCATAGCTAGGGTTTAGGCTATAGCCACCCTCTTCAGTGTAACCAACACGTGCGGCACCGATAGGGCCATTGAAAGGAATACCCGACACAGCCAAACAGGCCGAAGTACCAATCATTGCACAGATATCTGGATCGTTTTCGGTGTCAGCAGAAACAACAGAACAGATAACCTGAACTTCGTTTTTGAAACCGTTAGGAAACAGTGGGCGGATTGGACGGTCGATCAGACGTGAAGTCAGCGTTTCTTTTTCAGATGGACGGTTTTCACGTTTAATGAAACCACCGGGAAACTTACCTACAGCGTAGGTTTTTTCTTGATAGTGCACTGACAACGGGAAGAAATCTTGACCAGGCTTCGCTTTCTTAGCGCCAACCACGGTACATAAAACAGTCGTGTTACCCATTGTTGCCAATACGGCACCGCATGCTTGACGAGCAATACGGCCGGTTTCCAGAGTTACTTCCTGGCCACCAAAATTAAACTTTTTTATTACAGGATTCATTCAAAAATCCTCCATGCATTTTTTGCAATGATGAAACTGTTACGGCCTGCCCCAATTACTTGAGGCAGGCCGTACAACAGCTATTAACGACGTAGACCTAGACGCTTGATCAGGCTGACATAGCGGCCGTGATCTTTGCCATTTAGGTAGTCTAGTAGCTTGCGACGCTGGTTAACCATGCGGATAAGACCGCGACGCGAATGGTGATCACCTTTGTGACCAGAAAAGTGACCCTGCAACTTCTGAATGTTAGCAGTCAGTAGGGCAACTTGAACTTCTGGTGAACCGGTATCGCCTTCGGCGGTTTGATACTCAGCGACAACTGTAGCTTTTTCTGCAGCAGATAATGCCATTTCTATATACCTTTTTAAAATATGCGCACAACCATTCGATTGCACTGGTTAAAAGCATTGCAGACCATCTGCAATGCCATCAGCCCAGCCGTGCATATTTACAGCTGGGTTGAGTGCCGACCTCAGGGCTACCCCTGCGGTTCAGCGATCAGACGACGGGGGCCAAGCCTTCCGTCCTCTAAAACTTCCCCGATGCCGATAAACTGACCGCCATCGAGTTTAATACGAACCAAACCCTCTAACGGCAATTTCGGTACCGTGACGGGCTGCCCCTGGCGGATATAAAACCCGCTGTCGGCATCAAGAAACACCTCAGGCATATCCTGAATTCCCGCATCAACGGGTAATAGTAACTCATTTAATGCATCAAAATCCTGATTTTCTGCCAGCGACTCTAAAAATTCGAGCTCAATGACGTCGGATTCCTTAAACGGACCCGCTTCAATGCGGTGCAAAACACTGACATGTGCGCCGCAACCGAGAGCAAAGCCTAAATCTTCAGCAATTGAGCGTATGTATGTGCCCTTGCTACAATACACCTCAACCTCAACCTCAGCTCGCTCACCGGGCCTGAAGTCGATCAGCTCAAGGCTGAATATAGTCACATCACGCAGCTTGCGCGCCACCTCTTTGCCCTCTCTGGCCAGCTTATACAGCGGCTGACCATTGTGCTTGAGAGCTGAGAACATCGATGGCAACTGCTGGATATCACCGCGAAAGGCAGCAAGCTCCGCTTCTACTTTCTCACGAGTCACCTGTGATGCATCTTTCTCAGAGATTACCTTACCATCGGCGTCACTGCTATCGGTAGTAACCCCTAAGGTAAACACACTGCGGTAAGCCTTGTCGGAATCCAACAGGAACTGTGAACACTTGGTTGCCTCGCCAAAACACAGCGGCAAGACACCGGTGGCAAGCGGATCCAAGGCGCCGGTATGACCGGCTTTTTGTGCAAAGAACGCGCGTTTAACACGTTGCAATGCGCCGTTAGAAGTCATGCCAGCAGGCTTATTTAAAATAATAATACCATCGACTGGGCGACCACGTTTCTTTCTAGCCACTGGTTACCGCCCCTTTTAGTCGTCTTTCTCGACATCATCTTGATGTCCTGCATCACTGGCAATCGCCTCTTCAATCAACGCCGACAAATGCTGACCACGGCCAACACTGGCATCGAACACAAAGTGTAAACGAGGCACTGTTCGCATGCTGCTGTCTTTGGCCAGCGCGGAGCGAAGAAAACCCTGAGCACTGTTCAGCGCCTTAATATTCTCCTCGGCCTGCTCTGCGGTATCTTTATCGACAATAGTGATAAAGACCTTGGCGTGCGACAAATCACGACTGACTTCGACGTCAGTAATACTCGCCATGCCAACCTTGGGATTACGCACTTCAAACTGAATAAGCTGCGCTAGTTCGCGACGCAGATAATCCGCAACTCGCTGGGTACGACTATATTCTTTAGCCATAAAAAATAACTCCTTAAAACGCCAAAACGGAGTGACGAAAAAACAGTCTGAATAAGCCGTTCTTCCGCACTCCGCCTAGTGTGGCTAAATGCTAATTAATCATAGCGCCTGTATTACAAGCTGCGTTCGATTTCCTTAACATCAAATACTTCGATCTTATCGCCAGGCTTAACATTGTTATAGCCCTTAACACCAATACCACACTCCATACCATTGCGGACTTCATTGGCCTCATCTTTAAAGCGACGCAATGATTCTAGCTCGCCCTCATAAATGACCACGTCGTCACGCAATACACGAATTGGCTTGCTGCGGTAGATAGTACCCTCGATCACCATCGAGCCAGCAATATCACCAAATTTCGGTGAACTGAATACTTCGCGAACCTCGGCAATACCGACGATCTCTTCGCGCAATTCAGGCGATAGCATACCGCTGAGCGCATTGGTTACATCGTCGATCAGGTCATAGATAACGCTGTAGTAACGTAAATCAACACCTTCCTTCTCGATCATTGCACGGGCTGAGTTATCAGCACGAACATTAAAACCGAACATCACAGCACCAGAGGTGACCGCTAAGTTGACGTCGCTTTCACTAATACCACCAACACCGCTGGAAACGACATTAACGCGTACTTCTTCGTTGCCAATTTTAGCCAGTGAGCCAAGCAATGCTTCCAGTGAGCCGCGGACATCAGTCTTAACGACAATGTTAAGAATCTTGACGTCGCCTTCAGCCATCTGGGTAAACATATTGTCGAGCTTGGCTGCCTGCTGACGAGCCATACGAGCCTGACGATCTTTCTCTTGACGATGCTGGGCAACTTCACGAGCGCGTTTTTCGCTCTCGATAACCTGGAAGTCATCGCCGGAGCTTGGCAAGCCGTTAAGACCTAGAATCTCGACAGGGATAGAGGGGCCGGCTGTTTTAGCAGGCTGACCATTCTCATCCAGCATGGCACGAACACGACCAAACTGAAGACCGGCCAAGACCACATCGCCCTGCTTCAAAGTACCGTTCTGAATCAGAACAGTTGCGACAGAACCACGCCCCTTATCCAATGACGATTCGATAACGACGCCGCGGGCAGCAATGTCTTCAGCCGCTTCAAGCTCAAGCATTTCAGACTGCAGTAATACTGCGTCTAACAATTCATCTATACCTTCGCCCGAGTGTGCCGAAACTGGCATGAACGGCACATCGCCACCCCAATCTTCAGGGATAACATTGTGAGCTGACAGTTCATTCTTGACGCGATCCGGATCTGCACCCTCTTTATCCATCTTGTTAACGGCAACAACCAAAGGCACACCAGCGGCACGTGCGTGCTGGACAGCTTCTTCAGTTTGCGGCATTACACCGTCGTCTGCGGCAACAACCAAGATGACAATATCAGTAGCCTTGGCACCACGAGAACGCATCGCAGTAAAGGCTGCGTGGCCCGGTGTATCCAAGAAGGTAATCATGCCGTGGCCGGTTTCAACGTGGTAGGCACCGATGTGCTGGGTAATACCACCCGCCTCACCTGTGGCCACCTTAGCCTTGCGAATATAATCGAGTAAAGATGTCTTACCGTGGTCAACGTGACCCATAACGGTAACAACAGGGGCGCGTGATACCTTGGTACCTTCGCCATCCTTCACATCAATGGCCTCGAACAACTGCTCTTCGATAGCATTTTCGCTGACCAATTTAACCGTATGACCCAACTCTTCAACAACAATTGTCGCTGTGTCTTGGTCCAGTGTCTGGTTGATGGTAACCACGGTACCTAAGGTAAATAGCACCTTAACAACCTCAGCACTCTTGACAGCCATACGCGAGGCTAGATCGCCAACGCTGATTGCCTCGGGGAGTTCAACTTCGTGTACCACTTTTTCAACAGGCTTCTCAAAACCATGCTTATCGTGCTCAGCATGAACCGAATTACGCTGGGCCTTACCGCGACGCTTGCTGCCACGATCTTCGTATGAGTTGCGACCGCCCTTCTTACCCTTCTTACCCTTCTTATGATCAGCACCCGTTGGCGCTTGACGCTGACGAAGCGGTTGACGTTTACCATCAGCGCCGGTCGTTGTCTTCTTGCGTGCAGGTGCCGCTGCGGGTTTGTCTCCAGCAGGCTTGGCAGCAGCAGGGGCAGGCTTCTTATCGGCAGATTTAGCAGCCGTCGCCTTCACTTTCTCAGCCTTGGCTTCTTCAGCGTGCTTGGCGGCAGCCTCTTGTGCTTCCTTAGCCTTACGTTCCTGCTGTTCCTTCTTCTCTTGGGCAGCCTTGGCACGACGCTCTTGTTCTTCCTGAGCCTCCTGCTTACGGCGAGCGATGGCGCGCTGACGAATGACCTCAGGGTCAAACGGGTCGCTGGCAGCCTGTTCAGCTTCGATCACTTTCTTTTTGGCAATCGCCGCTTCAGCAGCCAACTTTTCAGCTTTAGCACGCTCTTGTTCAGCCGCCTTGGCTTCGGCAACCGCCTTTGCCTCGGCTTCCTGCTTAGCCTTGGTTGCAGCTTCTGCTTGGGCTTCAGCCTGTTTCGCAGCAGCAACTGCCGCAGCCTTAGCTTCTTCTTCAGCAGCCTTGACTGCTGGATCCGCAGCCACTGGCGCAACTTCTTCTGCCACTGCCTCTAAAGCCGCATCTTCACTCTTAACATAGGTACGCTTTTTGCGAACCTCAACGTTAACAGCCTTCTTAGCCTTACCACCACCCGTGGCCTTCAACGTGCTTGTCGTCTTGCGCTTCAAGGTGATTTTCTTAGCAGGGGCACCGGACTCGCCATGGCTCTTTTGCAGAGAGGCAAGCAATGTCTGCTTGTCTTCGTCAGAGACTACCTGGTCGACTTCTGTATGCGTCAAACCCGCTTCTTTCATTTGGGTCAGCAAACGTTCGGCAGATTGATCCACCGATTGCGCTAACTCTTTAACTGTAACTTCAGCCATTTTTTTCTCCTCTACCTCGCCTATTCGCCTTGATCTTCGAACCAAGGGGCGCGAGCAGTCATAATTAGTTGACCTGCTTTTTCTTCGTCTATTTCTTCGATATCGATAAGCTCATCAATAGACTGCTCTGCCAAGTCTTCCATGGTGACAATGCCACGGCTGGCAAGCACATAGGCAAGATGGCGATCCATCCCGTCCATGTTCAATAGGTCTTCGGCTGGCTCAGAACCATCGAGTTTTTCCTCGCTGGCAATCGCCTTTGTTAACAGCGCATCTTTGGCTCGCGCTCTCAATTCTTCTGCGGTTTCCTCATCGAAACCAATTGCGGTGAACTCTTCAATTGGAACGTAGGCAATCTCTTCCAGCGTTGTAAAGCCTTCCTCTACTAACGCCTCAGCAGTCTCTTCTTCAACATCTAACACATTGACAAACTGGCTGATGATTTCGCCAGATTCAGCCTCTTGCTTGGCCTCGGCTTCCTCTGTGCTCATCACGTTGATTGCCCAACCCGTCAACTCACTGGCAAGACGAACATTCTGTCCGCTACGGCCAATAGCCAAGGCTAGGTTTTCATTAGCAACAGCAACTTCCATGCACTGGGTATCTTCATCGACAATAATCGACTCAACCTCAGCAGGCGACATAGCATTAATAACCAATTGAGCTGGGTTGTCGTCCCACAGGATAATATCAACACGCTCGTTATTTAGCTCACCTGAAACAGCCTGTACACGAGAACCTCGCATACCCACACAGGCACCGACGGGATCGATACGACCATCGTTGGTTTTAACAGCGATTTTAGCTCTAGAGCCTGGATCGCGTGCTGCACCACGAATTTCGATAACTTCTTCTGAGATTTCTGGCACTTCAATTTTGAAGAGTTCGATCAGCATTTCAGGGCACGAACGACTCAGAATTAATTGAGGACCACGGCCCTCTTCATTGATTGAATCCAAGACAAAGCGGATGCGATCACCCATGCGGAAGTTTTCACGACCAATAAGCTGATTCTTCGGCAGAAAGCCTTCGGCGTTGTTACCCAGATCAAGAATATAAGCGTCGTGCTTAACCTTCTTGACTGTACCACCAAGCAACTCACCAACGCGAGAGCGGTATTCATTAACTAATTTGGCGCGCTCAGCCTCACGTACTTTTTGAACGATAACTTGCTTAGCCGTTTGGGCCGCGATACGACCGAAGCCAACATTCTCTACCATTTCGGTGTGCGTGCTGCCTGGCTGCAACTCGCCACTGATTTCCTCGGCTTCCTGCATGGTAAGCTCTGTACCCAAAGCAGGAACCGCCTCGTTGTCAACAACCAGCCAGCTGCGGAAAGTCTCGTAATCACCCGTCTTACGGTCGATACGTACTTCGATTTCAGAATCTTCGTCGTAACGTTTTTTTGTTGCCGCCGCCAGTGCAATTTCCAGTGCTTCAAAGATCACATCCTGAGACACGCCTTTCTCGTTAGAAACTGCCTCTGCAACCAAAAGAATTTCTTTACTCATTCTCCCGCCTCATCTTTAGCGATTTATTCATCGCGCTATTTGCGTCATATCTATCAGTAGATATGATTTTCAATTCAATTATTCCAATGCCAAAGCAACGGAACACTGCCCAAATTACTCGTTTTCGAAAACCGGTATTACACGCGCCTTATCGATACTATCCATAGGCAGCAAATACTCGTCCTCATCAACTACGATAATGACCTCATCACCCTCAACACCATTCAAAATACCGGTGAAACGACGGCGCCCTTCAAATGGAAAGCGTAGTTTGATCGACGCTTTATGCGCCTTATATGCCTCAAAATGTTCAAGCTTGGTCAGCAGTCTATCCATGCCAGGCGAAGAGACTTCCAAGGTGTAGTCACCGGCAATAGGGTCCTCGACATCAAGCACACTGGCAACCTGTCGACTAACCTCTGAACAATCGTCAATACCAACACCTTTCTCGGCATCAATATACAGCCGCAAGGTTACGTGCTTACCTTGATTCAAATACTCAAGCGCCCACAACTCAAAGCCTAGGGCTTCTACCGCCGGGGCAACCATTGCTTCGATTACACTTTGTTTTGATGACATTAAAATACCTTCGTAGCAGACAGGAAACTGCTTTTACCATAAAAAAATGGGCCCTGTGGCCCACCTTCTTTTAGCGACGTAATATCACGTCTTTATCGCATACTGATTACAAATCAATCAGTTGAGGAGATTAAAATCAAACTTCAATTTTAAAACCCTACAAAAGAAAAAGCCCCTCATGTGAGGGGCCTCTTCAAAATACTGTTCTTTACGGCCTCACGTCCGTAAAAATGGTAGCGGGGGCAGGATTTGAACCTACGACCTTCGGGTTATGAGCCCGACGAGCTACCAAGCTGCTCCACCCCGCACCAACGCCCTTATTCAGGGTGCGTGAATTATAGGGATATCGACCACTCTGGTCAAGCAAATAAAAAGCTTATTTAACAGCTGCCTCATTGATAATTCCAATGGCAAAACAGCGGCTTTTTTGGCAAAAAAAAAGCCCAGCTATCCAGAGCTGGGCTTTTCAGTATTTGGTGCCGAAGGCGGGACTTGAACCCGCACGAGCTTGCGCTCACCAACCCCTCAAGCTGGCGTGTCTACCAATTCCACCACTTCGGCTAAAACTTTATTTCAATAGAAGCTATTCTACAGGAATTTCTTCTGAAGAAGAATCGTTTAATGCTGGAATAGCAGCATTATCTGCATTATTTTCAACTGGCTGTTCGATCGCTGGCATATCCAAACTATCGACGACGACGATACCCGCCTTCTGCTTGGCAATGATTGCCAAACCGAAACTGGTAACAAAGAATAATGTCGCCAGAATGGCCGTGCCGCGAGTCAGTGCATTACCGCTACCGCCACTACCGAATACAGTCTGCGAGGCACCCGAACCGAAAGAAGCGCCGGCATCGGCACCCTTGCCCTGCTGCAGCAGAATAAGTGCGATAATCGCGATTGCGAATAAAACATGTAATACAACTATTAACTGTTCCATAATTTTAGCTTGTCGCCTTACAAATTGTTGCAAATTCAACGGCATTCAATGCCGCACCACCCACTAGGGCTCCGTCGATATCGCGCTGAGAAAACAATTCCTCAGCATTCGACGCCTTAACACTGCCACCGTAAAGTATCTGAACCTTGGCGGCAACCTGGGCATTTGTTTTTTCAACAAATGCTCGAATAAACTGGTGTACTTCCTGTGCCTGCTCCGGACTCGCTGTCTTACCCGTACCTATTGCCCAAACCGGCTCGTAAGCAATAACCGCTGAATCAAAGACATTGGCATCACTCATGCCAGCAACCGCATTTAGTTGCGACTCGATAACACTGAGCGCATCGCCCGCTTCACGCTGAGCCAAATCCTCACCAACACAAAGCACCGGTGTTAGATCAGCGGCCTTGACCGCCAAAAACTTACTGCCGACATCTTGATCTGTTTCACCGAATAAGGCGCGCCTCTCCGAATGACCTACAAGCACATAGCGACTACCGACATCAGCCAGCATTTCAACAGATACCTCGCCGGTGTAGGCGCCTGAAGACTCTGCCGAGCAGTTTTGCGCACCTAATTCAATCGCCGAATCAGCAAGTAACTTCGCCACAGTAGTGAGATAAATAAATGGCGGACAAACAGCAACTGTAGCTTGAACACTATCAGCCGCTTCAGCAACTAGACCACTAACCAGCTCTCTGATTGACTCATCAGAACCGTTCATCTTCCAGTTGCCTATTACTAACCCTTGTCGCATCAATCTCATTACCTTCTTTAGCGGGCGCCAATATTACCGACATTGTCTTAAGCTGACAAGCTTCGACAACGAATTTATAAGGCTATCACGTCGACAGCGCCGCTTTTACCACCTGAGACAAACTCTCAGCCAATCTTTGTACCTGCTCACCATCCTCGCCCTCAACCATGACGCGTATCACCGGCTCAGTACCAGAAGGCCGCAACAACACTCGCCCCTTATCGGCAAGCTCCTGTTCAGCCTCGGCAACCGCATCGGCAACGTGTTGATTCGTCTTCAGTGCCGCCTTATCCACACCCTTGACGTTAATCATCGTCTGTGGAAATTTAGCCATGGCATTTTTAAGCTCATAGAGAGACCGCGAACTGCCGACAACGGCTGCCATTACTTGCAGAGCAGCCACAATACCGTCACCCGTGGTGCTAACATCACCACAGATAATATGACCCGAGGACTCACCGCCGAGCTGCCATCCTGTTTTGTTCATTTCGGCCATGACGTATCGATCGCCAACATTGGCCCGCACAAAATCAATACCCCGCTCCTTTAACGCTAACTCAAAGCCAAGATTAGACATTAACGTACCGACAACACCGGGGCATTGCTGCTGTGCAGCGGCAATAATAAAGAGTATTTCATCGCCATCGACCACCTCACCCAGCTGGTCGACAAAACAAACACGGTCGCCATCACCATCGAAGGCGATACCAAGGTCTGCCTCGTGTTCAAGTACGGCTTCTTGTAACGCGCCGGGGCTGGTAGAGCCTACTTTTTCATTGATATTCAGGCCGTCAGGTTTGACACCTATAGAGACTATTTCAGCACCGAGCTCATCAAACACCGCCGGCGCCACGTGGTAAGTTGCACCGTGTGCACAGTCGAGCACGATTTTGTAGTTTTTAAACTGCGTACCCATGGGTACTGTCGATTTACAATATTCAATATAGCGGCCGGCGGCGTCGGTGACCCGGCTCACCTTTCCCAATTGATCAGAGGGACTGGTCGTCATCGGCTGATCGAGCATCGCCTCAATTGCCAGCTCAATATCATCGGACAGTTTACTGCCCTGGGACGAGAAAAATTTAATGCCATTATCGTAATACGGGTTATGCGAGGCGCTGATGACAATACCCGCCTGAGCGTGGAAGGTTCTGGTCAAATAGGCAATCGCCGGGGTTGGCATGGGACCAAGCAGCAACACATCGACACCGGCAGCCACCAATCCAGCCTCAAGAGCCGACTCAAACATATAACCCGAGATACGCGTATCTTTACCAATCAACACCTTCGGACGGCTGCCATCACTGGCACTGGCCAGCACCTTGCCGGCGGCCCAACCCAAACGCAGAACAAAGTCAGCCGTAATGGGTGCCTGACCCACCAGCCCCCGAATTCCATCTGTACCAAAGTATTTACGAGACATAGAGCTTCCTTATCGCGCTGCCGCGACTGCATTAACTACTTTTAAAACATCCATCGTTTCATCGACATCATGCACTCTGACAATAGCCGCCCCTTGAAGCGCCGCCAAGACAGCAAAGGCAAGACTACCAGAGAGGCGTTGCTCGACATCCTTACCTGTTACGGCGCCGATCATCGACTTGCGTGACACGCCAATTAGTAACGGGTACGACAAACCGCCGATCTTATCCAACTGACTGAATAATTTGATGTTATGCTCTACAGTTTTACCAAATCCGAAGCCTGGGTCAAGTAACAGCTTATCGCTTCCAATACCCGCCCGGTGACATTCCGCCACCCGCTGCAGCAAGAATTCTTCCACCTCTTGCTGTACGTCTCGATAGCTTGGCGCCTGCTGCATGGTCACAGGCTGCCCCTGCATATGCATCAAACAAACCGGTAAACCGGAGGCCGCCGCCGCGGCCATGGCACCCTCGCGCTGCAGCGCACGGACATCATTGATTAGGCCGGCTCCGGCTGCAGCCGCCTCAGTCATCACCGCCGCACTACTGGTATCGACAGAGACAATAACATCCAAGCGCTGCTTGATCGCCTCGACCACCGGCACAACTCGGTCAAGCTCTTGATCCAATGATACTGCCTCGGCACCAGGGCGGGTCGACTCACCTCCGACATCGATAATATCGACACCGGCGGCAAGCATTGCCTCGGCGCATGAAAGCGCTTGATCGAAACCGTGGTTGCGGCCACCGTCGGAGAAAGAATCTGGCGTGACATTGAGCACACCCATTAGTCGAGTGGCCGTTAGTGAGAGCGTTTTATCACCACAGAGAAGTTCTTCGCCGCAATAAAAAGCGGGCATTGACTGCCCGCTTGATAGATAGTTTTTCAAATTTCTAACTACTTAGATGTACTGAATCAGTGTTCACCAGCTGGGCCGCCGACAGAAGAGTCGTCGCCGTGGCTACGACGCTCTTCCTTCTGCACAGGCTCATCACCGGCAGAGGAATCACTACCCGTCGGCGGTGTCTTGCTGTCGTCATCCCAGCCATCGGGTTTGCCCACGTCACGACCAGCCATGATGTCGTCAATTTGACCGGCATCGATGGTTTCATAGGTCATCAGAGCCTTGGCCATATCGTCCAGCTCTTTGCGATGAGAGTGCAGAATATCCGTCGAGATCTTATAGCAATCGTCGATAATTGTGCGAACTTCTTCATCGATAACCTTGGCCGTGGCGCCAGAGGCACTGGTGTTAACACCGCCCTGGTAGCCCTGATCATCACTTTCATACATCAGCGGACCAAGCTTGTCTGACAAACCCCAACGGGTGACCATATTTCGAGCCATACTGGTTGCGCGTTCGATATCGTTAGAAGCACCCGTGGTGACGCCATCCTTACCATTAATAATTTCCTCAGCGATACGGCCACCGTAGAGGCTGCAAATTTGACTGAGAATATATTGACGGCTATAGCTGTAACGATCTTCTGTCGGCAGATACATGGTCACACCGAGGGCGCGGCCACGGGGAATAATACTAACCTTATACACTGGATCATGCTCAGGCACGATACGACCTACAATGGCGTGACCCGCCTCGTGGTAAGCGGTATTGAGTTTCTCATCTTCACTCATGACCATGCTCTTACGTTCAGCACCCATCATGATTTTATCTTTGGCTAATTCGAACTGCTCCATACCCACCAAGCGCAGATCGGCACGGGCGGTAAATAACGACGCCTCGTTAACCAGGTTGGCTAAATCGGCACCAGAGAAACCGGGGGTGCCGCGGGCAATATAGCTTGCCTCAACATCATCGGCCAATGGCACCTTCTTCATATGCACTTTTAAAATCTGCTCGCGGCCACGAATGTCAGGCAGGCCAACAGTAACCTGACGATCGAATCGACCAGGGCGCAATAGAGCAGCATCCAGTACATCGGGACGGTTAGTAGCGGCAACAACAATAACGCCGTCATTTTCTTCGAAGCCATCCATCTCGACCAGCAATTGGTTCAGAGTCTGCTCACGCTCATCGTGACCACCACCCATGCCGCCACCACGGTGACGACCGACGGCATCGATCTCATCGATGAAGATAATACAGGGTGACTGCTTCTTGGCCTGCTCAAACATGTCGCGGACACGAGAGGCGCCAACACCGACAAACATTTCTACAAAGTCAGAACCGGAAATCGAGAAGAAAGGCACCTTGGCCTCGCCCGCAATAGCCTTGGCCAGCAGGGTTTTACCGGTACCAGGAGAGCCCGCCAGCAGTACACCGCGAGGAATACGACCGCCGAGACGCTGGAAGCGGCTGGGGTCACGAAGGAATTCGACCAGCTCTTGCACTTCTTCCTTGGCCTCATCGACACCGGCGACATCGGCAAAGGTGGTTTTTATTTGATCTTCGCCCAACAGGCGCGCCTTACTCTTACCGAAGGACATTGGCCCGCCCTTACCACCGCCACCGCCTTGCATCTGGCGCATGAAAAACATAAACACGGCGACAATCAGCAATATTGGGAAGCTGGCGACCAGCAACTGCATCCACAGGCTCTGTTTTTCAGGCGCCTTACCAACTACCTGAACATCATTCTTCAGCAGGTCGTTCATGATTTCTGGGTCAGAGATATTAGGGCGAACCGTCTCGAAACGGGAATTATCCGTGCGCTCACCACGGAATATCAAGCCATCGATCTCAACCTTTTTCACCTGCCCCTGCTGGACCGAGTGAACAAAGCTGGAATAATCTAGCTGAGTCGCTTTTTGTGGCGCGGTAAAATTATTGAAAACTGTCAATAACACTGCCGCTATTACCAACCACAACAGTAAGTTCTTCACCATATCGTTCAACGATTAATCCTCTGTAAGCGCCGCCTCACGCGGACCCAACATTTACTAACTAACAATAAGTAACACATTTGAAATCTATACTACGCCAAGTTATAACAATAGAGTAGTTGAAACCCCAATCAGTTCCTTATAAATAATTTAACCTTTAAAGCCCTTGCCCACGATATAAACCTCTTTCGAACGCGCCCTTGATGACTTGGGCTTGCGCACGACAACAGCCTTAAATGTATCGCGACAATCCTTCAAATAAGCATCGAAGCCCTCGCCCTGAAAGATTTTTACCGCAAAGTTGCCGCCCGGCGAAAGCACACTCTTGGCCATATCCAAGGCTAACTCAACAAGGTGCATTGCCCGCGGCTGATCGACAGCGGTCATACCACTCATATTGGGTGCCATATCGGAAATTACAAGGTCTACCGCTGAATTTCCAATCGCCGATAGTATCTCTTCAAAAACCGCATCCTCGGTAAAATCGCCCTGTACAAAGTCCACCCCTGCCAGTGAGTCCATCGGCAATATATCCGAGGCAATAACACGCCCATGGTCGCCAACGATCTCGGCCGCCACCTGCGACCAGCCACCCGGCGCGCTACCGAGATCAACCACCGTCCCTGTCGAGCGAACAAGCTGGTCTTTTTCCTGCAATTCTAATAGTTTAAAACAGGCTCGAGAGCGATAACCCAAACGCTGAGCCTCCTTGACGTACTTGTCGTCAAAGTGCTCCTTCATCCAAGCCTTGGAAGTTTTACTCATTCATCTACCCCTGAACATCTCCCGCCACGATAGCATCGGCTGGGAAAATGAAAAATTATGACTAATACTTATGTTTCGCAGCAGCATTAGTATAGAATTGGCCGCTGCTCAATTAAGCATCAATTGCTAGAGCATTATACGTTAACACCCTGATTATTCGAGACCACACTATGAGCCTCTCCAACTCCGACAAAAAACACCTGCGCGCCCTTGGCCATAAACTTAAGCCAATTGTGACCGTTGCTGGCAAAGGCCTTACCGATAACGTGGTTACTGAAATATACCGCGCTCTCGATGACCATGAACTGATCAAAGTAAAACTGGCCGTTGGCGAGCGAGAAGTAAAGCAGCAAGTTATTGAAGAAATGCTAGCCAAGACTCGCGCCCATTTAGTCCAGGCCATTGGCCACACAGTATTGCTGTACCGCCCCGCCAAGAAGCCAAACCCCAAGCTGAGCAACTTAAGCCCTGCCAACAGCTAATACCATCGCTATTATCCAATAAAAAAAGGCCGGTATTACCGGCCTTTTTTTATCGCAGAAAAACGCACTTAAATATGCTCGACCTTCTCTACTTCGTACTCGACAATACCTGCCGGCGTGGTGACCATTGCCGCGTCACCCTCTTCCTTACCGACTAGCGCACGAGCGATAGGCGAGGTGACGGAGATTTTGCCGTCCTTCACATCAGCCTCATCCTCACCAACAATGGTGTAAACCAACTCTTCGTCGGTATCACAATTAATCATCGTGACGGTGGTGCCAAAGATAACCTTGCCCGTATTGGCGATTTGCGTGACATCAATGACACGGCCATCGGCAAGCTTACCCTCGATATCGGCAATCCTGCCCTCGATAAAGCCCTGCTGCTCACGCGCCGCATGATATTCGGCGTTTTCTTTCAAGTCGCCGTGCTCACGCGCCTCAGCAATAGCAGCAATAACGCTAGGTCGAGCCTCACTCTTTAACTGCAACAACTCTTCACGAAGGCGGCGATCACCCTCTACTGTCATCGGTACAATTTGCTGCATCTTACTCTCCGTGCATATCTTGTAGACGGCGAACCTGCTTCTCTTCACCAAACTTAATCGCTTCACAGACTGCGTATCCGCCAGCCAAAGTCGTTGTTGAGACAACTTTTTCCGTCAGCGCCTGACGACGAATCGAGGCAGAATCTGCAATTGCCTGCTTGCCTTCAGTGGTGTTAATAATCAAGTCGATTTCGCCGTTTTTCAGCATGTCGATGGTATGAGGACGCCCCTCGGTCACCTTGTTAATGCGCTCAGATTTAATACCCGCCGCCTCAATAACAGTGTGCGTACCACCGGTGGCAACGATATTAAAACCAAGTTGCTCTAATTCGCGAGCAACGCCGACAATGCCTTCTTTATCAGCATCTCGAACACTGAGGAAGGCAGTACCAGACGTCGGTAAACGCTCACCGGAACCAACCTGCGCCTTAGAGTAGGCCTCAGCAAAGGTCTCACCAGCACCCATAACCTCACCAGTGGATTTCATTTCGGGGCCGAGAATAGGGTCAACACCCTGGAACTTATTAAACGGGAAAACCGCTTCCTTGACGTTGAACATTGTCGGCACGATCTCTTCGGTAAAGCCTTGATCCTTGAGAGAAACCCCGGCCATACAGCGGGAGGCAACCTTGGCAAGCGAGGTGCCAATACACTTGGAGACAAAGGGGACAGTACGCGAGGCACGAGGGTTAACCTCGATCACGTAGATCTCTCCATCCTGCCAGGCCAACTGTACGTTCATCAAGCCACAGACACCTAATTCAACAGCCATCTTCTTGACGATGTCGCGCATCTCGTCCTGCACATCGGCGGGCAGCGAGTATGGTGGCAGTGAACAAGCCGAGTCACCGGAGTGAATACCAGCCTGCTCGATATGCTGCATAATAGAGCCAATCACCACCAACTCACCATCAGAGACCGCATCGATATCAACCTCGATGGCGGCGTTGAGGAAGTGATCGAGCAGAATCGGTGAATCGTCAGAGACCTGCACAGCCTCACGCATATAACGGCGAAGCTCTTCCTCGTTATAAACAATTTCCATCGCACGACCACCGAGTACATACGATGGGCGAACAACTAATGGGTAGCCAATCTGATCGGCGGCAACAATTGCCTCTTCGACAGAGCGAACGGTGGTATTCGGTGGCTGCTTGATCTCTAGACGCTCGATCATCTGCTGGAAACGCTCGCGATCTTCGGCGCGGTCGATGGCATCGGTACTGGTACCAATAATCGGCACACCTGCGGCCTCAAGCTCCATCGCCAGCTTCAGTGGCGTCTGGCCACCAAACTGCACGATCACGCCTTTTGGCTGTTCTAAATCAACAATTTCCAGCACATCCTCTAAGGTCACAGGCTCGAAGAATAGGCGATCAGAGGTATCGTAATCGGTTGATACCGTCTCAGGGTTACAGTTAACCATGATGGTTTCATAACCGTCTTCACGCATGGCCAAAGCCGCGTGTACACAGCAGTAATCAAATTCGATACCTTGGCCGATACGGTTGGGGCCGCCACCGAGGACGATAATCTTATCGCGATCGCTCGGTGCCGCCTCACATTCTTCGTCATAGGTAGAGTACATATAGGCCGTTGCGGTAGAGAATTCCGCGGCACAGGTATCGACACGCTTATACACCGGACGAACACCTAAACGCTGACGACGCTTTCGTAATTCCTTTTCACTGACAGCCAGCAGCTGAGAAAGACGCTGATCCGAGAAGCCCTTTCGCTTCAGACGGTATAATTCACCGGCATCGAGCTCAGACATGGCACGTTTAGACAGCAACGCTTCTTCGCGAACGATATCTTCGATCTGCACCAGGAACCAACGATCAACCATACAGGCATCGAATACTTCATCGATGGTCATACCGATACGGAAGGCATCGGCAATATACCAAATACGGTCTGGACCAGGGGCCTTCAGTTCGGAGACAATCTTGGCGCGCTGATCATTTTCGGCCACATCTTCCAGCTGCGTCTCAAAACCACAGCTACCAACCTCCAGGCCGCGCAATGCTTTCTGCATCGATTCCTGGAAGTTACGACCAATTGCCATCACCTCACCAACAGACTTCATCTGGGTGTGCAGGTGTGAATCGGCTTCTGGGAACTTCTCGAAGGTGAAGCGTGGCAGCTTGGTGACCACGTAATCGATAGACGGTTCAAACGAGGCCGGGGTAGCACCGCCGGTGATGTCGTTTTGCAGCTCATCGAGGGTGTAACCGACAGCCAACTTGGCGGCGATTCGAGCAATCGGGAAGCCGGTCGCCTTAGAAGCCAGTGCCGATGAACGACTGACTCGTGGATTCATCTCGATGATGACCATACGGCCGGTATTGGGGCAGATACCAAACTGTACGTTAGAGCCGCCGGTTTCAACGCCGATTTCACGCAGCACCGCCAATGAGGCGTTACGCATGATTTGGTATTCTTTATCGGTCAGTGTCTGCGCTGGGGCAACGGTGATCGAGTCGCCGGTGTGAACACCCATTGGATCAAAGTTCTCAATGGCACAGATAATGATGCAGTTGTCGTTCTTGTCACGAACAACCTCCATCTCATATTCTTTCCAACCGATTAACGACTCATCGATCAATAACTCGCTGGTTGGTGAGAGATCCAGACCACGCTTACAGATCTCATTAAATTCTTCACGGTTATACGCAATACCGCCACCGGTGCCGCCCATGGTAAACGAGGGGCGAATAATCATTGGGAAGCCCAGCTGATCAAGAACCTCCAGTGCCTCCTCCATCGTGTGGGCAATGCCTGAGCGTGGTGTCTCTAGACCAATTTTTTTCATTGCCTGATCAAACAGGCTACGGTCTTCGGCTTTGTCGATGGCTTCCTTGGTCGCACCAATCAACTCGACATTGTACTTTTTCAGTACACCTTCACGATCCAAATCCAGCGCACAGTTCAGCGCAGTTTGACCACCCATGGTTGGCAGAATCACATCCGGGCGTTCTTTCTCGATGATTTTCTCAACCGTCTGCCAAACAACCGGCTCGATATAGGTTGCATCGGCCATGGATGGATCAGTCATTATGGTTGCTGGGTTAGAGTTAACCAGAATAACGCGATAGCCTTCTTCACGAAGGGCTTTACAGGCCTGGGCACCAGAATAGTCAAATTCACAGGCTTGTCCGATGATGATCGGGCCTGCGCCTAGGATGAGTATGCTTTCTATGTCGGTTCTTTTTGGCATCGATGGAGTCCGCGCTTAAAAATTTAAAAAATACACTATAAAAACGGGAGCTCTGCCCCCGTTTATCACGCCTTACTTAGTGGCTGTCATCAACTCAATAAAGTGATCGAACAGCGGTGCCGCATCTGTCGGCCCTGGGCTGGCTTCAGGGTGTCCCT
This sequence comes from Sinobacterium norvegicum, assembly GCF_923077115.1. NCBI lineage: Bacteria > Pseudomonadati > Pseudomonadota > Gammaproteobacteria > Cellvibrionales > Spongiibacteraceae > Sinobacterium > Sinobacterium norvegicum. The sequence continues at coordinate 573,131 of NZ_CAKLPX010000002.1, read as the reverse complement.
GGAAGCTAAAGGCAGGCTTGTCGGTCAGATGAATACCCTGCAACGAGCCATCAAACAATGACTTGTGTGTCACTTTGATATTGGCTGGCAGGCTTGCCTCATCGGCAGCAAAACCGTGGTTCTGACTGGTAATCATCACCGTGCCATCCGCTAGGTTTTGAACCGGGTGGTTGGCACCGTGATGGCCAAATTTCATCTTGCTGGTCTTGGCGCCGCTGGCCAATGCCAACAACTGATGACCAAGGCAGATACCGAAGACGGGGATATCGGTCTTCAAAATTTGCTGAATTGCCTCGATAGCATAGTCGCAGGGCTCTGGATCACCCGGGCCGTTTGACAGGAAAATGCCATCGGGCTTCATCGCCAACACATCGGCGGCAGGCGTCTGCGCAGGGACGACAGTCAATTGACAACCGCGGTCGACCAACATGCGCAGGATATTGCGCTTAACGCCGTAATCATAGGCAACAACGTTAAATTGTTTTTTCTCTGGCGTGCTGTGACCTTCGCCCAGCACCCAAGTGCCTTCAGTCCACTCGTAGGGCTGATCGACCGTCACTTCCTTCGCTAAATCCATCCCCTTAAGACCTGGGAATGACTTAGCCAGCTCTAGCGCCTTGGCCTCGTCGATCTCGTCACTGGCGATGATACAACCATTAAGCGCACCTTTTTCACGCAGAATTCGCGTCAGGCGACGGGTATCGATATCGGCGATACCGACGATATTACGTTGCTGCAGATACTCAGACAGCGATTGTTCGCTGCGAAAGTTACTTGCCAACAAGGGGAGATCACGAATAACCAGGCCGGCGGCCCAGATGTTTGACGATTCTTCATCTTCGCTGTTAACACCGGTATTACCAATATGCGGATACGTCAGCGTTACAATTTGGCGGGCGTAGGAAGGATCGGTCAAAATCTCCTGATAGCCAGTCATTGAGGTGTTAAACACTACCTCACCACTGGTACTACCAGTAGCACCTATTGCAATTCCTCGGAACAAGCTGCCGTCTTCAAGGGCAAGAATGGCTCGTGTGGTCAAGTAAACCTCCTACTTAGGTCTCGATAAGTCATCATTTGAGACGCTGGGAAGAACGATTTGCCTTGTTGCTATCTGCAAAAAAGCGAGATGAAGGCTAGGCTCCATCTCGCTTTTTCTAATTGTTTTAAGCAGCAAGACTTTATTGTTTCGTTCTTCGCTTTTGTCATTAGCTGGCAGGGCAGGCCTCGCTGTTTAACCCATCGAATTTATCGACAAATTACACCGAAAAATGGCCGTGCTTTTGCTAACAGCGGATTGTACACGGGTGGAGTTATTTCGTCCACACAGAACAACAAAGATACGACAAAAAACCATTTCGCGTCATTTAGCCTTATTTCAACCCTAAAACATCCTGCATATCGTACATGCCAGCAGGCTGAGCAGTCAGCCAAACAGCGGCACGCACTGCGCCACCGGCAAACGACATCCGCGAGCTGGCCTTGTGGGTGATCTCAACACGCTCACCCTCGGCGGCATACAAAACCGTATGATCACCGACCACGTCGCCCGCTCTGACCGTGGCAAAACCAATAGTCTGGCGATCACGGGCACCGGTATGCCCCTCGCGCCCATAAACCGCCACTTCTTTTAAGTCGCGATCGAGAGCGTCAGCAATAACCTCACCGAGGCGCAGCGCCGTTCCCGATGGGGCATCCACCTTATGACGATGGTGCGCCTCAGTGATTTCAATATCGACGGTATCACCCAATACCTGCGCAGCAATTTCGCTGAGTTTGAAGCACAGGTTGACACCGACACTGAAATTGGCCGCCATGCAAACAGCAGAGGATTCGCTGCAGGCAATGACTGCGGCTTTTTCTGCATCACTAAACCCCGTGGTACCGATAACCATCTGCTTACCCGCCGCCTTACAGGCAACAGCATTGGCCGATGTTGCCGCCGGAGCGGTAAAGTCGACCAACACATCGAAATCGTTAATGACGGCATTGATATCATCGACCACGATGACACCATTTTTACCAACACCGGCCAATTCACCCGCATCGACGCCAACCAACGAACTACCCACGCGCTCGATGGCCACAGTTAACTCCGCACCCTGCTGCGCGGCAACCGCCTCAATCAAGGTCTTTCCCATGCGACCGGCGCAGCCAGTTACCGCAATACGTGTTGTCATCCGTCTTTTCTCCCACTGGCCAGTACGTACCGGCAGCTATCATCTCATTATTCGTTTAGGCCGCATCAGCCCGCAGTATCAACCGCCGACACGTCATTGTGGCCAAGATTGTACACCATCTCCGGCATAATCCAGCAATAAAAAAGCCCCGCTACATTAGTAGCGGGGCTTTTTATCTTACCGTGGACAGAGCCGCTTATTTCATATCGTCGAAAAAGCTTTTTACGCCATCGAACCATGAGCTCTTGCGCGGAGAGTGCTTAGTATCAGTCCCCTCCATGGAAGCCTGAAACTCCTCGAGCAGCTCTTTTTGCTTTTTTGTCAGACTGACCGGCGTCTCAATAGCCACCTTACACATCAGATCTCCAGCACTGCCGCCACGGACAGGCGCAACGCCCTTGCCACGGATACGGAACATCTTGCCCGTCTGAGTTTCAGCAGGAATCTTCAACTTGACGCGGCCATCCAGTGTCGGCACCTCAAGTTCACCACCAATAGCGGCATCAACAAAGCTGATCGGCACCTCGCAATAAAGGTGCTTGCCATCGCGCTCGAAAATCGGGTGCTGACGCACCGACATCTGCACATACAAATCACCCGGCGCACCACCATCGGGACTGGCCTCACCCTCGCCACTCAGGCGAATACGGTCACCGGTATCAACACCGGCAGGCACCTTTACAGACAGCGTCTTGGTTTCCTCGACACGCCCCTGGCCGTGACAGCTGTTACACGGATCAGCAATCATTTTGCCCTTGCCATGACAGGTCGGACAGGCTTGCTGCACCGCAAAGAAACCCTGCTGCATACGCACCTGGCCAGCGCCATTACACGTGGTACAGGTCACTGGCGCCGAACCCTTTTTAGCACCGCTGCCGCCACAAGGATCACAGGATACCAGGGTTGGAATCTTAATCTTGGCTGTCGTACCTTTAACCGCCTGCTCTAAATCGATCTGCAGGGTATAACGCAAATCGCTGCCGCGCTGCGGGCCGCGCTGACGACGACCGCCGCCACCACCAAACATGTCGCCGAAAACATCACCAAAGATATCACCGAAATCGCCGCCACCGCCGCCGCCACCAAAACCGCCCTGCTGATCGACACCGGCATGCCCGTATTGATCGTAGGCAGAACGCTTCTGCTCGTCGGATAAGACTTCATAAGCCTCATTGGCTTCTTTAAATTTTTCTTCTGCCTGGGCATCATCCGGGTTGCGGTCCGGGTGAAATTTCATCGCCACTCGACGATAGGCTTTCTTTAAATCCTTACCTGACACACCACGATCAACACCGAGGACTTCATAATAATCACGTTTTGACATTGACTTCTATCGCCTATTTTCTAATAGCAAAAAACGCGGCAAGGCCCGCGTTCTTAAAAAGAGCGTGGGTCGCACCCAAGGGCGCGACCGAAGAGCCTTAATTACTTCTTCTCTTCTTTCACTTCTTCGAACTCAGCATCGACAACATTGTCATCCGCTTCCTGTGGCTGCTCAGCACCTTCTTGTTCAGCACCGGCCTGAGCCTGCTGCTCTTGGTACATACGCTGCGCCAAACCGCTCGAAGCTTCAGTTAATGCTTCAGTTGCCTTTTGCATCGCCTCAACATCATCGCCCTTAACCGCTTCTTCAGCTGTCGCCAGAGCCGCTTCCATTCCCGACTTCTCTTCGTCACTTGCCTTATCGCCAGCTTCTTCAAGAGTCTTCTTGGTTGCGTGAATCAAGCCATCAAGCGTATTGCGCGCGGCAACCTGCTCTTCAAACTTCTTGTCTTCTTCGGCGTTGGCCTCAGCTTCCTGAACCATGCGTTCGATATCGTCATCGTTCAAACCGCCAGAGGCTTTAATCACGATAGACTGCTCTTTACCCGTCGCCTTATCTTTGGCCGACACGTTCAAGATACCGTTGGCATCCAAATCAAAGGTTACTTCGATCTGAGGCATACCACGCTGTGCAGGTGGAATATCAGCCAAGTCGAAACGACCCAATGAGTTGTTCTGCGAGGCTTGCTTACGCTCACCCTGAACCACGTGAATGGTTACAGCAGACTGATTGTCTTCAGCGGTCGAGAAGATCTGCGACTTCTTGGTTGGGATAGTCGTGTTCTTGTCGATCAGCGGCGTGGCAACACCACCCATGGTTTCGATACCGAAAGTCAGTGGCGTTACATCCAACAACAAGACGTCGGTAACATCACCGGCCAATACAGCACCCTGAATTGCGGCACCCATGGCAACGGCTTCATCTGGGTTAACATCGCGACGCGCTTCTTTACCGAAGAACTCTGCAACCTTCTCCTGAACCATTGGCATGCGTGTCTGACCACCCACCAGGATGACATCATCAATTTCCGAAGTGCTTAGGTCAGCATCGGCCAACGCCTGCTTCATTGGCGCCAGCGAACGAACCACTAAGTCTTCTACCAACGACTCAAGCTTGGCACGAGTCATTTTAACAACCAAGTGCTTAGGTCCGGTTGCATCGGCAGTAATATAAGGCAGGTTAACCTCGGTCTGCGATGCAGAAGACAATTCGATCTTGGCCTTCTCTGCCGCTTCTTTCAGACGCTGCATAGCCAGTGGATCGCTGTGCAGGTTAATGCCGCTTTCTTTTTCAAACTCGCCTGACAAGAACTCGATCAGACGCATATCGAAATCCTCACCACCGAGGAAGGTATCACCGTTGGTCGACAATACTTCGAACTGCTTCTCGCCATCGACGTCAGCCATTTCGATAATAGAGATATCGAAAGTACCACCACCGAGGTCGTAAACGGCAACGGTGCGATCGCCAATAGCCTTGTCCATACCGTAGGCAAGTGCTGCGGCAGTTGGCTCGTTGATGATGCGCTTAACATCCAGACCCGCAATACGGCCGGCATCTTTTGTTGCCTGACGCTGAGAATCGTTGAAGTAAGCTGGAACGGTAACAACCGCTTCGGTCACGTCTTCACCGAGGTATTCTTCGGCAGTCTTCTTCATTTTCTTCAATACTTCAGCAGAGATCTGCGGTGGCGCCATTTTGTCGCCTTTAACCTCAACCCATGCATCGCCGTTATCGGCGCCAACAATAGTATAAGGAACCATGCTGATGTCTTTCTGTACAACGTCATCTTTAAACTTGCGACCAATAAGGCGCTTAACCGCGAACAACGTGTTCGTTGGGTTGGTCACTGCTTGACGCTTGGCCGGCTGACCTACAAGTACTTCGTTGTCATCGGTATAAGCGATGATAGATGGGGTAGTACGGTCACCCTCTGCGTTTTCGATGATGCGGGCGCTGTCGCCGTCCAAAACCGATACACAAGAGTTAGTAGTACCCAAGTCGATGCCGATAATCTTTCCCATGTCTCTCTCCTAAATCTAATCTTTGCTGCTTACCAGGTTGTCGGATTGTCGACCCTGGCAGCGTACCTAAGGGGAATACCCCTGATTCGTTGCTTGGTAGTATATATTGGCGCAATTTTTGAAATATCAAGGGGCGCCATCAAAAAGTTCACTACTGCTGCAAAATATTTTTACTTGCTAACCATCACCATGGCCGGGCGAATAAGACGCTCGTTCAAGGCGTAGCCTTTCTGGACCACATGCATCACCGTATTTGGCTCGCAATCGGGGTTTTCGATCATACTCATTGCCTGGTGCTGCTGCGGATCAAACGGCTCACCTTCCGGGCTGACTGCCGTGATTTTAAAGCGGGCAAATACATCGGCGAGGTTCTTACGTGTCAACTCAACGCCTTCCATTGCCGGCGCATTGGCTTCATCACCAGCAGCCTCAATAGCACGCTCCAAGTTATCCATCACGCTCAACAACTCGATAGAAAACTTCTCGAGGGCGAATTTACGCGCCTTATCGACTTCACCTTCGGCACGACGGCGAACGTTCTGCGCCTCTGCCTGAACCCTTAGCGAGCTGTCTTTCAAGCTGGCAATTTCCTCATTGGCCGCATCAAGCTGAGCCTGCAAATCGTTTCCATCTTGCTCAGCAGCCTGTTCAAAGGTTCCCTCAACAGCTTCAGATTGCTCATCCAACTGCTGCTCTACCTGTTCCTCTGCCGCCGCTTCTGCTGCTTGCTGCTCTTGATTTAGCTCTGACACGTTGTCACTCCGATCACAAAATTCGTTTTTCTTAACGCCGCCCTGCGTCCGCTCTTTAATGAAGCGGTAACAGGGCGATGATTGATGTAGCTGTTTATGGGGGCTGGCCAAATAAATATCAAGCGTCAGATTGCTGTTTTTTTACACGGATTTCCCAAAGCCAAATTTTTACTGTATAAACATACATGAGCTGTAAAAATGAACAGTAGTTGGCCACACCAGAACAACAACAGGAATTCACTATGCTGACCCAGCTTTGCATTGATAACTTCGCCCTCGCCAAGTCCCTCGAAATCGAGTACGACAAGGGGATGACCGTCATTACCGGTGAGACCGGTGCCGGCAAGTCGCTGACTCTCGACGCCTTAGAAGCCGTCAGTGGCGGCCGAGTCGACGCCAAGTTGATACGCAATGGCTGCAAACAGGCCGATATTCACGCCTGCTTCGATATCAGCACGAACAAAGCCGCCCAGGCCTGGCTGTGCGAGCAGGATCTCGGCACCGACGACTGCCTGCTGCGACGGATAATCAATACCAGCGGGCGCAACAAGGCCTATATTAACGGTCGCCCCGCCACCGTGGTGCAACTGCGCGAGCTCGGCGCCCTGCTAATCGACATCCACAGCCAGAACCAACATTACTCGCTGCTGCAGAAAACCAGTCAACGTGAGCTGCTCGACGATTACGCCGGTAACGAGCCATTGATCACCGATATCAAACAGTACTACAGTGAAATATCAACATTAAATAAGCAGCTACAAAACTGCATCGATAACAGTGAAGAGCAAACGGCCCGCGAACAACTGCTGCGCTACCAGGTCGAAGAACTCGACCAGCTCGCCCTTGCAGAACATGAACTGGAGCAACTGGAGCAGGAGCAAACACAGCTGGCCAACGCCGACGAGATTCTACAAGCCTGCTTCCACAGTCAGCAGCTTTGCGACGACGGTAATACCGGCCTTCTGAGCCAACTGCACCAGGTCAGTTCAGCACTGAGCACCATCCAACAGCCCTCCAGCTCACTGCAGGAAGCACTGGAAATGATTAACAGTGCCCACATTATTGTCGGTGAGGCCAGCGATGCGATTAATCATCACATCAACCATCAACCCAACGACCCTGAACGCTTAGAAAGCGTTGAGCAACGGCTCAGCAGCGTCTATCAAATCGCCCGCAAACATCGGGTAGAGGCATACCAGCTCTACGAGAAGCATCAGCAGTTAAGCGAAGAGTTAGTGCAACTGTTTGGCGGCGAAGAGCAAATCGAGCAACTGCGACAACAGATAGTAGCGCTACAAGAACGCTACGACGCCACCGCCGACAAACTCACCAACAACCGACGCCGTCACGGCAAAAAGCTCTGCACCAGCGTCAACAAACAGCTGCAGGCACTGGGCATGCAGCACTGTAAAATCGAATTCGCCCTGATCAGCTGCGACCGCTCACTGCACGGCAGAGAAGCCATCGAGCTACTGGTCAGCACCAACCCCGGCCAGCCCGCCGCCGCCATCGCCAAGATCGCCTCTGGCGGTGAACTCTCTCGCATCAGCCTGGCCATCAGCGTCGTCGCCACCGGCAAAAAATCGCCGCCGACGCTGATTTTTGACGAGGTCGATGCCGGCATCGGCGGTGGTGTTGCCGAGGTGGTTGGCCGATTATTACGCGAGCTGAGCCAAAGCAGCCAAGTCATCTGTATCACTCACCTGCCGCAGGTGGCCAGCCAGGGCCACCAACACTATTTCGCCCACAAAATTGCCGATAGGAAAAGCGCTCACAGCGAGATTATTTCACTCAACAAAGACGACAAAGTAGAAGAGGTCGCCAGAATGCTAGGGGGCATTGCGATTACCCAGCAGACAAGAGCCCACGCCAGGGAGATGCTGACCACACAACACGCCTAAAAGCGATTAACATACTTTCTGCAGACACAAAAAAAAGCGCCCTAGGGCGCTTTTTTTACCCGTATTCATCACTTCTTTGGACGAACGTATAACACCATGCTGTGATCGACGATCTCGAAGCCGTGCTTTTCTGCCAGCTCGTGCTGACGCTGCTCGATAATCTCATCGAAAAACTCAACCACCTCACCGGTCTCCATGCACACCATGTGGTCGTGATGGTCATCACTGGCCAACTCAAACACCGAGTGGCCGCCCTCGAAATTATGACGAGTAACCAGGTTGGCCTGCTCAAACTGAGTCAACACCCGATAAACCGTGGCCAGACCAACATCATCGCCAGCCTCCATCAGGGTTTTGTAAACATCTTCAGCGCTCAAATGCTTGCTTTCGGCGCCAGCTGCTTCCATGATTTGCAGGATTTTCACCCGTGGCAGCGTGACTTTTAAGCCGACTTTTCTTAACTCTTGATTCTCGATTGCCATTAATAAGCCTTATTTACGCGATCTAACCGTCGCAGAGTCCCGACGGTTCAGGTATGATTCTCTATTTGCAAGATACGTTAACTGGTTGTTGGATGCAAAGACTTACTACGACATTAATACTGTTAGCCGCGCTAACAGCCTGCGCCGAATTTCCCGGCGTTTATAAAATCGACATCGCACAGGGTAATGTTATTACTCAAGAGATGGTCGACCAATTAAAACCGGGCATGAGCAAGCGTCAGGTTAAATACATTATGGGCTCGCCGCTGCTCGAAGACACCTTTAATAACAATCGTTGGGATTATTATTATGCTGTCCGCTCGCAAAACAACCCAAAGCCCGAGCAGACCATGTCGCTATATTTTGATGGCGATCTGCTCTCACACTTTGATGGTAACTTAGCACCGGAATCGGCTAAGTAACCACGGCGGCGCTACTTAGCCGCCTTGGCCTTTTCTGCGCGCTTCTTTCGGACTTCTTTCGGGTCGGCAATTAACGGCCGATAGATTTCTACCCGGTCACCCTCTTTAACCTGATAATCTGCCTTTACGCCCTTGCCAAACACACCCAACTTGGCAGCGCTGACATCGACGCCATCGAAGACTTTTTCGACACCGGCCTGTTCTACCGCCTGTCTGGCGGTGGTACCCGGCTCTACATCGAGGCTAAAAATGCGCTGCTGGTGTGGCAAAGCGTAGCTGACTTCAATTTTCATCTGATTGTTTTCCGTATAACTGATGCGCTCGCTGACACAGCGAATCGACTAATGAGTTTCCTAAACCTGAGAATAACTTCTTGGCCGCACCGCCGAGTAGCTTACTCGACATATCGAAGCGTAAATCCAAGCTCACCTTACAGGCATTGTTATCCAATGCGATAAATTTCCAGTGTCCTTCGAAGCGCTTGAACGGCCCCTCCACCAAGCCCATATCAATCGACTGCCCCTGCACCAAGGTATTACGCGTGACAAAGCTATGTTTGAGAGGGCCCTTGGCCAAGCTCAAGCGGGCAACCATATGACTGCCGCTTTGCTCGATAATCTCGCTGCCGCTGCAGCCCTCCATATATTCCGGGTAGGCGGCAACATCGTTGACCAAATCGAACATTTGCTCAGCGGGGTAAGGCAGTAATGCGGTACGGTTAATATCAACCATGGCGATAGAAATGGCTCTTAGATTTAATTTATGCCGCTATTCTACCCAACTCCTGCGCAACATTCAGCCCCGATGCTAACTACCGTTAGTTTGGCCCGCCTTTTGCCACGAATAGACGGATAGGACAAAATAAATGGCGCAGGCCGACGGCCGGGGATGCAATGCTAGTCGACTACGCATATAATCGGCGCCATGGCTAAAAAGAAACCGAAACAATCCAGTGGCACTATCGCTTTAAATAAGCGTGCCAAACACGATTTCCACATCGAAACTAAATTCGAAGCGGGAATCGCCCTGACTGGCTGGGAAGTCAAAAGTATGCGAGCAGGCATGTGCCAGCTGGTAGATTCTCACGTGTTCCTTAAAAATGGCGAGGCTTTTCTTCTCGGCGCCAGGATTGAGCCACTGAAAACCGCCAGCACACATGTCGTCGCCGAACCGATGCGCTATCGCAAGTTACTATTACACAAGCGCGAACTGGCCAAGATCCATCAGGCAGTTAACCAGAAGGGCCACACCTGTATCGCCACCGCGATCTACTGGAAAAAGCACCTGGTGAAGCTCGAGATCTGCCTGGCCAAGGGTAAGAAAGACCACGACAAGCGTGCCACCCTCAAAGAGCAACAAGGCAAGATCGAAGTTGGCCGCGCCATGCGCGAGCGTAACAAGTAACCCCCCCCCCTCTATTACCGTCGTTTGCTGCAAACGGCGGTTGTTGTTTATCCCCAGCTAGTTTACAATCCACCCATACTCTTCAAGGGTAAGCACGCCTGTTTACGGAAGTCACAGCGGTGGTGAGAGGATAAGCTCTCTGATCCCCGACAATGATCCCAGCCAGGCGCGGGGACGATTTGGATTCGACGCCGGTGCCAAAACCTTGGGTGCATGCCGTGATGTCAGCGAATCACGTAAAATCAAAGCTGAAATTTATTAGTTGCCAACGACGACAACTACGCTCTAGCAGCTTAGGCTGCTAGCAGTCACCAACGGATGTTTGTAAACGGAAAGTGACTGTCATATAGAACAAACTAGCCAGCAACGTATGCTTATGACCGAGCGGTGAAACACTTAATAAGACAGCCTATTTCGTCCTGCCCATCGGGCTGAATGTGGTTAAATTAATTGATGGAACTAAGCATGTAGAGCCTCTGGCAGAGGGCTGACGGACGCGGGTTCAAATCCCGCCGTCTCCACCAATTTAAGAAGGTCAACCGTTCTCGGTTGGCCTTTTTTTATGCCCGCGCCCCGCGCTAAAGCCCTTATGTGGCAAGGGTTTACGGACTTCTCCCCCTTCTTAATCTCGGACTTTTCAAAGCAAATATTCTCTGAATTGCCGAATACTCTCTGTGGCTCTCCCCATCTCCCAGGCCCCAAGTCCATGACCAGAGAACAGAGTACCCTTTAAAATCAGTAACTTATTATCGGACTAATCAAAAGATTTGTTGGGTGAATTGGTAGAGCGAAAGGAAATCAATAAATAACCATCAAAATAGATGTGGTCATCATATTGACATGCACTACATTATCATTTATAAACTCAACTACTAATTAGTCGTATGTAGCCATCAGGTGTTATTAATGGCTTTGTACACGCGGTAAAAGGCTCAGCATCAAGAGATTACAAAATTTTGCTACTAAACAGAGAATCGAATGTCGCCCACTGCTAACAACAATAAACAGGATCAGCTAGCACTGCCTAGAGCGCAGTTAGAGAAAGTTAGCCAAGCCCAAAGGGAGCGCCTATTCCATATAGACTTTAAGCTCTTCTTTCTGGGCTCGGTTAACCGCACTGATCTGGTATCACGTTTTGGCATCAAGGAAGCAGCCGCCTCACGAGACCTTTCTTTATATAAAGAACTCGCCTCTAAAAACATCGAATACGACACCAAAGCTAAAACCTATATTCAGCGAGATGGTTTTTCGCCACTCTTTGAATATTCAGGTAGCCAAACATTAGCGGCGCTACTTCATGGCTTTGGTGATGACTTTGTAGGCACTCAAAAACCCATCGTCACCTGCGAAGCTCCGACACAGCTTAACTACCCAAACATACAAACTTTAGCGCTCATCACCCGAGCCATACACAACTGCCAAGTTTTGAAAATTAAGTACCGCTCACTATCCAGCGGCTTAAGCGAACGTGAAATTGTGCCTTTCGCATTGATTGATAACGGCCTGCGTTGGCATGTTAGAGGTTACGACAGAGCTCGTGAACGCTTTGCTGATTTTGTTGTTAACCGTATTGAAACACCACAACTTATCAATGAAGAGATTCCAGAAGCACAAACCAAGACTGCCGATAATCAATGGAATCGTATTGTTGATTTAAACATTGTGCCGCATCCAAGGCTTTCTCACCCCGAGACTATTGAGCTTGAATACGGTATGGAAAATGCCGTGTTAAAAGTCCAAGCAAGAGCAGCAGTAGCTGGTTATCTTTTGCGGCATTGGAACGTCGACTGTTCTAAGCAGCACTCATTAACGGGCCCAGAGTTTCACTTGTGGCTTCAAAACACACCCACTTTATATGGCATCGATAACTTACAGTTAGCAGCTGGTTATGAGTCTGAAGTAATTGAGACAGAACAATAAAATGACACTGATTAATCTAAAAGACCTCGAAGCTCACCTCTGGCACGCCGCTCATATTATTACCGGCCCAATAGACGCTTCAGATTACAAAACATACATCTTCCCGATTCTTTTCTTTAAACGTGTTTGCGATGTTTATGATGAAGAGTTTGAAGAGGCAATGGAGCAAGTCGGCGACAAAGAGCTTGCCAAAGGCGACATGTTCCACCGTATTCAAATTCCAAGCGAGTGCCACTGGAAACACGTATTTGAAAAAACAAAAGACATTGGTCAGGCATTAAAAGATGCTTTTCGAGGCATCGAACTCGCTAACCCACAGCTACATGGAATATTCGGTGACGCCAGTTGGACCAACAAAGAGCGTCTTTCGGATGAGCTCTTAAGCACCTTGCTTAATCACTTTAATAAAGTGAATCTTGGCGTTGCCAGTGTTCGTGATGATGATATGGGTCGCGCTTATGAATACCTCATTAAACGCTTTGCAGACAAGGCTAATAAAAAGGCCGGTGAATTCTATACACCACGCACCATCGTTCGTTTAATGGTAAATATCCTTGACCCGAAAGCGGGTGAAAGCGTTTATGACCCTGCATGCGGAACCGGTGGCATGTTGTTAGAAACCATTCACCACGTTAAAGAAAACGGCGGTGATCCGCGCTTATTGAAGATTAAAGGCCAAGAAAAGAACCTCACCACCGAAGCCATTGCTCGCATGAACTTGTTTCTGCATGGCATGGAAGATTTCGACATTATACGTGGCGACACGCTTCGCGAACCTAAATTTCTAGTCAGTGACCGACTAGAGACGTTTGATAATGTGATTGCCAATCCCCCCTTTAGTTTAAAAGAATGGGGTTACGATCTCTGGTCGGCAGACCCATATGGCCGTAAACAGTTCGGTTTGGCCCCTAAAACCAATGGTGATTTTGCTTGGGTGCAACACATGTTCGCGTCCCTCAATGACAATGGCCGAATGGCCGTTGTATTACCTCACGGCGTGCTCTTTCGTGGAGGCGCTGAAGGAAAAATTCGCACCCAATTACTCAAAGAAAACCGAATTGAAGCCATCATCGGTGTGGCATCTAACCTGTTTTACGGCACAGGCATTCCAGCTTGTATATTGGTGTTACGCAAAGAGCGACCGAAGGCTCATAAAAATCATATTCTGATCATCAACGCCGAAGAAATTTTCACCAAGGGCCGCGCTCAAAACACGCTGTCTAATTCGCAAGCCGATAAAATCTATAGCATCTATCACACTCAAGAACAGCAAGGACCCTCTACTAAAACCAGAAAAGGTGCAGATGAGATCGAAGGCGTTGCTCGCTGGGTGCCGCTATCTGAAGTCAAAGAAAATGACTTCAATTTAAACATAGCGCGTTATGTGCAAAAGCCGCTTGAAGAAGAAACTATTACGGTAGAAGAAGCATTGAAAGATTTCCAAAGTAAATTGGCAGATCTGGAGCAAGCCGAGGAAGAACTGGAAGCCTTACTGATAAAAGAGGGTTTCGAAGTATGAAATTAGATAAGGCTTTTGCAGAAGATATTGAGCTAAGCATCACAGCGCAAGAAGCAGACAAACAGTTTGCAGAGGGGAAAATTAAATCCAAATTTAGCTTTCAGTGTCCAGATGACAAATGCGACGCACCGGTTACCTGCGCCAACTTAGATCGCCCCAAACTAAAAAGAAAACGAGACCCCTATTACAAAGTTGTGGGTGAGCACACTTCACAATGCGATATAGCAAAGGACATCGATCCTCAGAAAAAAAGTTCAAGAATCACCACAGATATCTATAGCGACAGCGATGAATATGTCGATCACGCTATCCGTCTAAACCTGCAACCACCCAGCACCAAAAGACCTGAGCCAACAGGTAATACGTCAGGCGTATATGATACGGAAGCAAGAGCTCGAGCAGGCCATAGTCCAGAATCTGGCAAGCGAAAAATCCAACGTTCAAAAACACTCTCGTCACTGATTGATGCTTTTTTAGCGAATGAAACGCACACAGTACAACTTCCTGAAGTCGGCGTTATCGACATCAGGGATTTGTTCGTCGAAATCAATGGCCAAGACTTAACTGAGCTCGAAGACGAATTCAGAATTTATTATGGAAAGGGGTGGATAAAAAAACGAAAAGGTGGGTATGGTTTTGTGTTTGCTAACAAACTCAAGTTCGGCGAACTAGAGAGTCAACCGTCTACATATATGTCAGATAGCCAAATCGAAGATGGTAGCTTCAAACGATTCAAACAATCGACTCTAGATAAACTTGCCAACAATTATCCTAAGAAAATATTTTTGCTATCCGAGACCACACCTTACCCCAATGGAGACTTTATTAATATTTGGTGTGAAGGCCCTGAATATTTGGATTACCGACTATGAATAAAAACCAACTAGAAAGCTTACTCTGGGGTGCGGCTGAATTCCTGCGTGGCCAAATTGACGCCTCAGACTATAAGCAGTTTATATTTCCGTTACTGTTCTTTAAGCGTCTGTCTGATGTTTATGAAGAAGAGCTAGCCGAGGCGTTAGAGCAAACCGGTGATATGGAAATGGCCACCGCCGAAATGTTCCACCGTTTTACTATCCCTAATGAAGCGCGTTGGCAAACAGTGCGCGATACAAGTAAAAGTATTGGTGAAGCCATTCAAAACGCACTGCGTTCAATAGAAGCCAACAACCCGAGATTGCATGGCGTATTTGGCGATGCGCAGTGGACCAATAAAGAACGCCTGCCGGACCATCTGCTGGCAGATTTAATCGAGCACTTCAGCAAAATTCCTTTAGGCATATCTGTAGTCGCGCAAGATGATTTAGGTGAAGCCTACGAGTACCTAATCAAAAAGTTTGCCGACGACTCTGGTCATACTGCCGCTGAGTTTTATACCAACCGTACCGTGGTACATCTAATGACGCGCATTATGGGCTTAAAACCCGGTGAAACCGCTTATGATCCAACTTGCGGTACCGGCGGTATGTTATTGAATGCGGTGATGGATTTGCGTAGCCAGGGCAGCGAATGGAGGACTGTGCATTTACACGGCCAGGAAGTCAATCTGCTTACCTCCGCCATCGCCCGTATGAATATGTTCCTGCACGACATCGAAGAGTTTGACGTGTTGCGCGGTGATACGCTCGCGGAACCTAAGTTTATTGAAAACGACCAGCTTAAGCAGTTTGATGTAATCTTCGCCAATCCACCTTACTCGATTAAAAAATGGAACCGCGACAAGTTTGCTGCAGACCCTTTTGGACGCAACCTTTATGGCGTGCCGCCACAAGGTTGTGCCGACTATGCGTTTTACACCCACATCATTAAAAGTTTAAAGCCAGATACTGGCCGCGCTGCCATGCTTTGGCCTCACGGTGTATTGTTCCGTGATTCAGAGCAAGCAATTCGTAAGCAAGTGATTGAATCCGACATTATAGAAGCGGTAATTGGTTTAGGGCCAAACCTATTCTACAACTCGCCAATGGAATCTTGTGTGGTGGTACTTAATTGCAATAAGCCCGTCGAGCGTAAAAACAAGGTGTTATTTATCAATGGTGTTGAACATGTCACCCGCGAGCGTGCTCATAGTAGCTTGTCCGATAATGATTTAGCAGTGTTATGCGATGCATATTTTACTCCAGCAAGCCAAAACAGCATCACAGCGTTAGTGGATATAGAAGCAATTGAGGAAAATCTCTACAACTTATCCATACCGCTTTATGTGCAAGCACAAAGCAATGATGAATTACAAAATATTGAACAAGCCATAGAGGCATGGAAAGTCAGCCGCGTGCTAATGAAGAAGCAAACTAACAGATTATTTGTGAACCTCGCAGATATGGGTCATGAGGTAGAGATAAATGACTGACAAAAAAACCATTAAATTTGGCGATATTTGCCGAGAGGTAAAGCTCTCTACAAGAGATCCGATTGCAGATGGTTACGACCGCTATATTGGCTTAGAACATTTGGATTCCGGCTCACTCAAGATCAAACGTTGGGGGATGATCGCTGAAGACAATCCTAGCTTTACACGAGTATTTAAAAAAGGACACATCCTATTTGGCAAGCGTCGCCCTTATTTAAAAAAAGCAGCGATTGCTGAATTTGATGGAATCTGTTCTGGCGACATCATTGTTATGGAACCTGATATAAATGTAAAAGATTTATTTCCTTTTATTGTGCAGTCTAAAGACTTTTGGGAATGGTCAGTTCAAACATCATCAGGATCACTTTCACCAAGAACAAAGTTTAAATCCCTTGCCAACTTCGAGTTAGCAATTCCAGACTCTAATGGGAGGAAATTGCTGATTCAAGAAGTTAGAAAATCCAACGAAGTTGTCAAAAGTACCGACCTATTAGTAGATGCTCAAGAGCAGCTCATAAAGTCACAATACTACAAGACGTTTAAAGATGAATTGGGAGTTAAAGATTACACTACTTATCCACTAAAAATAAACTCCACTTCAAGCATTGAAATTAAGCCTCTAAAAGAATTACTTTTGAGCAAACCTCAAAACGGGCAATTTGTAAAAAAAGGCAGTGGAGGGTCAGTTGACTGTTTTTTTCTCAACGTAGTAGACGGATACGTAAACTCCTATTCGACAGAGGACAGGAGAGAAATAATTAGTTGCAACCAGTCAGACTTCGATAAATATAACCTTAAGAATGGCGACCTCCTATTCAATCGTTCATCTCTTGTTAAATCAGGAATTGGATGGCCATTCTTAGTTTTAAATAAAGCTAAGCAATCAACTTTTGACTGCCATTTAATTCGAGTTAACGTTAATTCTGAGATAGTTTTGCCTGAGTACCTATATATTTATGCGCTTTCTCCCTGGGCAAGGAAGTATTTCTTGTGCGTAGGGCAAACCACTACTATGACAACGATTAGTCAGAGTGAGATAGAAAACTTTCCTGTACCTGTACCGCCAATCAGCAAACAAAAAGAGATAGTTACAATTTTCTCAAATCTGTTCTCTCTTAGAAATCGATTTGAAGAGCATATCAAGTTTGTTTCTTTGCTAAGTGCGGAATATATAAATAATAACTTAAAGGCCGATTAGATGTTTAACGAACTAACCGTCACAGAAAATGGAATTATCGATCGCTTAAAAAGTTTAAGCGGTATTAAATGGACTTATTGCCATGGCGAAGCGTTACCCAAAAAAGCGCAGGACATCTTCGTGGATGAATGGCTGAAAGACGCGCTATGTTCGTTAAACCCAGATATTGCGAAGCAGCCTGATTATGCCGACGAGGTGATATACAAGCTACGTGGCGTAATACTAGAGGCTCGGCATACTGGCTTGGTAAAAGCCAATGAAAACTTCCATGAGTGGTTAATGGCTGAGAAAACCTTACCCTTTGGCGAGAACGGCGACCATATCACCATCAACTTGATTGATTTCGACAATATTGAGAACAACCACTTTGTGGTTTCGCAGCAGGTGCACTACATCGCCGCGACCGAAGTGTATTTCGATATTGTGTTGTACGTGAATGGCTTGCCACTAGTCGTGGGAGAAGTGAAAACCGCGACGCGCCCCAGTGTAACCTGGCAAGATGGTGCAGCCGATTTTATGGGTGGAAAAAAGCACTACTGGAAAAATGTTGAGCCGTACTTTGTACCGAATCTTTTATGCTTTGCCAGTGAAGGTAAAACCTTTGCTTATGGTGCAATTAATGCCCGAGTAAAAGATTGGGGGCCTTGGCACAACACTGACCAACGTGAAGAAGTGTTACCAGGTATGGCAACTGTGCTGGATAGCTCGGAAGGTTTGCTAAACCCTAAAACGCTTTTGCAGCTACTTGAATCCTTCGCGTTATTCTCAAGTATTAAAACCGGTAAAAACACCCCGCCGAAACGAATTAAAATTTTACCCCGTTACCCACAGTTTGAAGCAGCGAAACAGATTGTTGACAGGGTAAGAAACGGCTTTCCGAAAAAAGGCCTAATTTGGCACTTCCAAGGCTCGGGTAAATCCCTCTTGATGTTATATGCCGCCAAGATGCTGCGTGCCGATAACGAGTTGAAAAACCCAACCGTATTAGTGGTAGTCGATCGCCGTGATTTGGACAGCCAAATCAGCGAAACCTTTGGTGGGGCTGACGTTAAAAATTTAGTTAAAGTACAAAGCTGCAAAAAGCTCGGCCAGCATATTGAGCAAGACAGTCGTGGCATTTTAATTACCACTATCTTTAAATTTAAAGATGTTGAAATTGACGATAATAATGAAAAAGGACTGAACGACCGAGACAATATTATCGTTTTGGTGGATGAGGCGCACCGAACCCAAGAAGGTGGCTTAGGTGAAAAAATGCGTTGGGCACTGCCTAATGCGCATTTCTATGGTTTAACCGGCACACCTATTTCTGGCATTGATCGTAACACCTTTAAATTGTTTGGCGCTGAGGACGATCCCGGTCGTTATATGAACCGCTACAGCTATAAACAATCCATTCGCGATGGAGCAACTAACCCTGTTAAATTTGAACCACGATTAGCCGAATTACGAGTGGATCGTGATGCCATCAATCAAGAGTTTGAACAACTGGCCAAAGACAATAATTTAGACGAAGAAGAAAAAGCTGCGCTTTCTAAACGCGCCGGTAAACTCGCCATTATGCTCAAAGCACCAAAGCGGATGACCGCCGTGAGCGAAGACATTATGGAGCACTTTACCAGCCACGTTAAGCCGAAAAAAATGAAAGGCATGGTGGTGGTTTATGATCGCGATGCTTGTGTTCAAATGTATTACCTACTGGGCAATAAACTGGGGTTTGACGCGGTAGAGGTGGTAATGAACGTCGACCAGGCGCCGATCAAAGCCAAAGAAGGCGATAAAAAAGACAAAATCAATAAAGACTGGCGAAAGTGGAAAGATGAGCTGGAACTGCCCATACAAGAATCTGACTTCGGCCGCTGGCAAGAACTGGATGGCGACGAGCAAAAGCAGAAAGATTTAATTGAATCTTATAAAGACCCAAACCATCCGTTACAGCTGATTATAGTAACCGCCAAACTGCTTACCGGGTTTGATGCGCCTATTTGTTATTGCATGTATCTCGATAAGCCCTTACGAGACCACACGCTATTGCAGGCCATGTGCCGTACTAACCGTTTGTACGAAACCGATGACACCCGAAAAACCATGGGATTGATTATCGATTACCTTGGCGTATTCGAAAATTTACGCACAGCTTTGGCTTACAATCCTGATGAAATTGAAGGTGTGGTAGAAGGCATAGAAGCCTTCAAAGAGCTACTGCCAATGCAATTGAAAAAGTGTTTAGATTTCTTCCCAAATGTGGATCGCACACTGGAAGGTTTTGAGGGCATTATGGCCGCTCAAGAATGTCTTCCGACTAACGAGAAACGGGATGAATTTGCTGCAAGCTTTGGTGTGCTCACTAAACTGTGGTCAGCTATTAATCCCGACCCTTTCTTAAGTCCGTTCAGAAATGATTATAAATGGCTGGCTCAAATTTATGAGTCAGTTCGCCCCGTGGGCCAAACCGGTGCGCTAGTTTGGGCGGCACTCGGCCCTGAAACCATTAAGATGATTCATGAGCATACCGACATTAACCGTATTCGTGATGACATTGATGAGTTGGTGATGGACGAGCATGCGATTTTCACCTTAACAGAAAAGGAACAAGAACAACGCGCGCGTAAACTTGAAATTGATTTGATGGGCCGATTACGTGGTAGTGGTGACCCTACATTTGTAGAACTTGGCGAACGATTAGAAAAGCTTCGTCAAGACTATGAAGCAGGTGTGATTAAAGCCATCGATTGGTTAAAGGGCCTATTGGATGCCGCTAAAGACACCGTCCAGGCAGAGCGCGAAACCGGCGATAAGGTTGTAACTGAAGAAGATAATGTACAGGCGCTTACTAAGTTATTCCTAGAAACACGACCAGACAGTACACCTAAGGTCATTCATGATGTGGTTGAGCAGATAGACAAAATCGTAAATGCCACTCGCTTTGATGGCTGGCAAAATTCCAATAGCGGCCCAAGAGAAATTCAAAAAGCCTTACTTGTAACCTTAGCGCAGTTTGGTTTGGGGAAAGACAAAGAGTTGTTTAATAAAGCTTATGCTTATATTGAAGAGCATTATTGATGCTGAAAATTATCAGATGTGACAACAAGGATTGTTTTCAAGTCTCATGAAGGTAAAGAACTCTGCGATCATCTATACAGGCTACGACTATCAAACGCTGCAAGGAGTTAAACTACTTGCAGAGTGGCTTCAAAATCCAACGAAGTATTCCAGAGTTGCATTTGAGGCAGACCAAGATACCAATGATACGCCTGCTGGAATTGATGATATTGTCTGTGAGCGACCAGATGGGGTTAAGGATTTTTGGCAGGTCAAATTCACTCCGTCACCTAATAAAGATGAAAACCGACTCTCCTGGGACTGGTTATTAAAAGTTTCTGGTAAAACAGAAAGATCACGATCTATTTTTAAAAAGCTTTATGATGCAATTGTTTCAGTACCCTCTGAAAAACTTGGTGATGTAGTTCTTCTGACCAATAAATTGCCTGATAGAAGCATGGAGTCCTGCATATCTAGTTCAAAAATCGATTTTGACCGGATAGATGAGGCTACAAAAAACAAGATCGTTAGCCAATTGGGAAGCGAAGATGCAGCTGAGTACCTTTGTTCCAGATTAATAATTCAGCATAGCGATGGTGACCACCATGCAACATCTCGTGGGGTACGGGAAGAACTTCTAAAGTTCTCAGATTATGCTGGAGTTGAGCGGCTCATTTCAAGATCACGTGAATGGGCAATGTTCCAAAATAACCCTCCTAGTGCAGGCTGGATTCAGCTTCACCATATTAGAGAAGTTTTATCTCCTAGGAGGCCTGAACCAATCCCTGAATTTTTTGCCGTACCAGATGATTACTGCCTTCCCGATTCAGAATTTCACAATAAAATGCTGGATAGAATATCCAACTCTAATGGTGAGATAATTACTTTAACTGGTAAGCCAGGTGGCGGAAAAAGTACCTACCTTTCCTTCCTATGCGAAGAGTTAGAAAATTATAAAATCCCACTTATACGCCATCATTACTTTTTGGCTCTAGGCGACTCGACCACTGACCGCTTAAGTCCAAGAGTTGTCGCTGAGTCTTTACTTCACCAAATTAACAGTCTTCACAAAGACGCAGGAGCAGACACAAGTCAAGCAGAGGATCTTTGCAAAGCAATAAAAACGTGCGCAAGTTACTACAACACAAAAGGAAAGCCATTTGTAGTACTAATAGATGGTTTGGATCATGTTTGGCGTGACAATGCCAAAAACAAAAAGCCATTAGATGAAATATTCAAACAACTATTGCCAGTATCAGAGAACATAGTCGTTCTCATCGGCACCCAACCTGTTGATAACGCTCTTTTACCTAATGTTTTGCTAACCAACTCACCAAAGAATGAGTGGTGCTGGCTACCAGAAATGTCTGGGAACTCAATCTATGAATATTTAAAAGTTCATGTTAAATCTGGACGGTTATTTCTAAATTGTCACGAAAAGCATCAGAGTGAAGAAATTCAAAGCAGTGCAAATGAATTACTGAAAATCACTAATGGTTACCCTCTTCATGTAATTTACTCATCCGAGTATTTATCCAGCCACGGATTACCACTATCTAAATGGCAAATTGAGCAACTACCCCCTTGTACCGATGGCAATATAACAAGCTACTACAATGAGCTGTGGCTATCTCTCAATTACAGACAAAAAGATGTTCTTCACCTTAGTTGTGGCTTCAAATTCGCTTGGCCACGTGATGCGATTGGTAAAGTTATTAACGACGAGCATGGCAAAGCTCCAAGCGTCGATGCTGTTGCACATTTGCTATCTGAAACTATTTCAGGTGTAAGACCATTTCATGAAAGCCTGGTCGTATTTGTTAGAAGCCTCGCCGATCATCAAAGTCGCATAGATGAGTTACTTACAGATGTCTGCGCATGGCTCGAGCTTGGCGCGCCGACTCACCTTAAAGACCATTGGCTTTGGTCATGCCAAGCTTTATCTGGTAATACAACCGAGCTGCGACAAGGCGTTACACGCGACTGGGTATTGGATAGATTAATTCTAGGAATGCCCGTTAAAGCAAGTATCAGATTATTATCAGAAGCAGAAACCTATGCCTTTAGCGAGCGTGACTATGCTGAGGCCTATCGGCACAGAGAGCTAAAAACTAGACTAATCAACGGACCTGAATTTCAAACCTGGGATTCAACTTCTCTGGAAATGTTATCACTAGTTGGCGCTGACCCCCTTGCTCTTAATGAAGTTTTATCAAGGGAAAACGAATACACTCCAATAAAATTATCAATACTATCAATTGCGATGTGGTTTCGTGGAGAAACTGACAGAGCTGCGAAATTGTCCAGAAAGGCAATTGATCGTTACAGAGCTAAAACAAAATTATTAGCTTCACGAGATTCACAAGATGAAGAAAGCGAAGCTGCTACCATAATTAAGGCTGGTACGCTAACCGATAGCCTAAACTACGACGCCATCTTTGACGAAAACAACTTTGCAAATTGGCCAGATGGTTACATCGCCAGCTTTAGAACAGCATGCCTTATCAAGAAGGAAGTAGGCCTTCTTATGAGAGCCTGGCGATGTTTACCCTGCGATTCTCCGCACATTAGCAAAATCGAACTTGATGTTATTAGGTTGAGCATTATTGAAGACGCTGATGTTACATGCTGGCCAGAATATCAAAAATTCTATTCTCAGGAACTCAGCAAGTTCTCAGATGCATATCTTGAGCAAACATTCATCGATATCAACGCTGAGCTTTATGGTGGAGATTCTGCGGTTGGCTATAAGGTAGAAACCTCACTGAGCTATCATTCATGGTTTTTCTCCGCGCTACAACTCAGAATTACCGCTGGAGGTAATTTTAGTTGGATACCAGTACGAGCGGAGTCCGAAAGAGCCGATGTTTCAGATCATTATGACTTGCTAAATGAGCTAGCTAATTTGGTTGGTTTCGAGCTTTTAATAGAAAGCAAATTAACTTTTGACCTGATTTGCTTGATGTTCCCTTCAGGCCAAATATTTGATGACACTCAATGGGAAAAACGTAGGTCGGGTATTGCTTTAAAGAGAGAGTGGATTGAAATTGCGGCAGATTGCCACTTAATAACAATGAAAGACAAAATATCGTCTAATGAGCTAGAAAATGTTTTAGGATCTGATGTTTTTCGGTCTGATTGGCTACGGCTCTGGTACAAAGAACTAAATCTTGAGCTGTTTACCGAAGACGCGGTGAAGCTGTTAATTGACAGTGAAATAATGCGTCAGAAAAGTGAACTCGAAGAAACTATTGAGAACTCCAATGCATACCTTGAGCTTGCCAATATAGCATTTCGACACGATCAACAAGATTACTTTAAGCAATGTCTGAAAAAGACATGGGACTTTGTACTTGGGTATGGACACCATAAAGACCCGACAATATTTGACGTGCTTAATGCAATTGAATATCTATCGAAAGTTGATTCGAAAACTGCACTCCAAGTATTGGAAAGAATTTCACCGATCGTATTTAACATTTCCAAATTTACTGATGGGGATGAAACCAGACATTCCAAACACTCAATATCTTCATTGGCTGCAAAGCTGAACCCTCAAACTGCTGCCTCAATATATGATCAAGAGCTTCACGATGGCGAGTGGTACTATGCAGAAGATACCATTCAAAGACTGGTTGAACGATGCGACTTATCATCACCAATTGCTGGACACCTTTTTTTAACTGGGTTGCCGCGTTCATGCTATCAGATTATTAGAGAGCAGCACGAATCTGGAAATGCACACGCAACAGACATTGCATCAAAAGTTGGTAACTTGCTTGGCATCGATATTCTCGATGAACCCCAAGAAAAACAATCAAAGGCAGATGAGTTTGACGAAAAAATCAAGTTAAGCCCCGCCGATTACCCCCCCGAATCTTTCGAACAACTAGCGAAGGATTTAAAAGGAAACATCAGCACTCGAAAGTTTTGGAAATGTTGGTATTTATTCTGGCTGGAGCAAGGTAAAGAAGCTGAGCTATTACAGCAATTGACGCCACACGCCATGACATTTATTGATCGCCATGATGACAAACGATATCTTTTGGACTTGCTATTTCAAAGCCAAAGAAAAATGGCAGGTAAGGCTAAGGCATTTGGGTTGTTGATTTCCGCTCATACTGCAATGAACGGATGGTCGAATTGGTATGAAAGTTCTGAGGACAGTATCAATCGACTTGGCGTAGTTGCAGAGCAATACCCTAATAAGATTGATGAATTTATTGGATTAACCACTTCGCAGCCTGATAGTTGGAAAGACAAATTGGGTAGCTTAATAATACCTAATGACAAGCTAGTTTATCTGCTTGCTCACGGCGGCAGAACCGATGAAGCGATACAGCTAACCCTCGCTATGGTGGAAGGATTAGAGAGTAGTGTCCGAAACCTAACATTGACTAAGCCAGCTTGGGACTGGGGAGATACCGACTCTGTCGAAGATGCTTTGAGTAGACTGCTAATTTCAAGGCTAAAATGCCCAGTACCATCAATTAAGTTGTGGGCAATCGAACAGATTTCTCTTCTTTTGAACAGTAAGCATCCAAATATTGAGCGTTTACTAAAGCAAGATTTAGCAAGCAGAAAACAAGAGTCGGAGTGCGTTGAGGTGCTTTGTGCTTTTTATGTCGCACATTCCAAAGGATACAAGTGTCCACAAGATTTAGGGAGCTACATCAAGGCCAGATCGACGCTATCAGACCTTCTTATAGACAAATTAACTCAAAGCTCCGATGAGCTAGGTGAGTACGCTTACCCATTTACCCCTGTTATCAGTCTTCGGGGTGATAACCATAGATTCAACTACTTTCAAGGTACGCATATTCCACACCTATATTATTCATGGCTCGAGAAAGAGGAGCAAAGAACCGGCATTCCCTTTACAGATTATTATGAGATGGAATGGAGCAATACTTTTGAATACCTGCCATCGTCGGAAACACAAATTGATTATTTTCTTGGCAGCGACCGACAACGCGCCACAGGACAGTTTTATACACAAGCTAGCCATCGAGGACGCTCCGCTTATCTGCGAACTATAGAGATAGCAAAGAAATTCTATGATATGCCAGATACTTATGCTGAGCACCTCTCAATACTTGCATTGCCTATAGAACCAGCATATACAGGATTTAAACCACGGAAACCGAATTGGTTACCAGAGTGGGACAGAAATAGTACCGCCGACATTGAGGGAATTACCAAGTTCGTTGAGATTGCTTTGGCAAACTTCGATTCAATTGACGACTCTCAAGCATTATTGGCTTTTTCGATACCTATAAGAATAGATGAACACAACTGGATTGATTTGTCTGTTGTCAGAGCTGCAACTTTCAAAAATTCAGAAGAAGCTTTGCAGCTAGAAGAACGCTCTGGATGTATAACTGTCGGAGACCTACTTGCTCCCGAGCTAACTTACGAATTCAGCAATAATGATGAAAATAATAGTGGAGTGATGGCTACTACACCATACCCATTCAATAGATATGGACATTGGCATTCTGATATGGAATCACGAGGTCTATATGTTCCGAAGTGCGACATTGAAGACAAAAAGTTAATCGGGAAAACTACCGATGGAGAATTTTGTTATTATGTCGACGAATCCATGATAGGTTTTTCTTCTTTTTGGTTCTCTGAATGGCAGCCAAAACACCCAAAAGGTATCCGCGCACTTTGTGGCTCTTCGACGGTGATACATAAAGATAAACTTGGTGACTGGTACAATGAAAAAGAATCGATGGCTGGCTTCGTTTATGTGTGCAAGGCCAAAGTACTTTCATCGGAAGATAGTTATAGAGATTTCGATGAGCAAGAACTGAGCTTCATGATCACCTAGCTTGCTGACCAGGTAAACAACGATGCATTTTAGCGCTCATAGTGTTCCATACACCGAAGACTCACAATACCTTCTCTTTACCAAACCATTCAACTTCCGTCCACCAGCCCATACCCATCGCATTAGCTGGGCTGGCACTTCACCATGAGCCTGGCGATTGACCTTCCTGCGTAACGTAGAACACTGCAGCGCTCCGGAGCCTAAGTTGTAAGTGAACGATACAAGAGCATCAAACTGGCCATCGGTAAGGGGAACTTTGATCAACCTCAACACAGCACGCTCTGCTGATTCGACATCTGTCCGAAGTAATGCTTCCGCTTGTTCCTGGCTTATTTCTTCGAACGATTCATAGTCACGAACCAAGTGCCCGTAACCGATCGTTGGGTATCCGGCTGGGCAGATATAAACCGACGAGCTAAAACCTTCAAATCGTTTGATCAAGTCGATGCCATCTTGGGTAATATGGCGCATATCACTGCCCCCTGGCTTTTGCCAAGGCTCGTTGGCCGAACCAGAAGCTCATCACCGCTGCAAACAATGCTTGTGTTTCTGGGTCCCAGATTTGTGGCAAAGCGATGACGAAATCTAGGCCTTGATCGAAGACCAATACATATAACGCGCTGACTTTCACGGTGGTAAACAGCAGGAAGAAGGCGTAAGTGATTACAGGGCGCACAGAGGCTCGAAGCCCATCCACCCACTTTACTCCAGAAGGCTGGCTGTCGTGCTTTAGTAAGGCGAGGCTTTCGTTGATATCAGCATTGACGGTAATTTCTTCTAGCCGTTGGTTATGACCAAGGCGCATTTGCTCCATTTGTCGATCAAGAATCTGTAGCTCGTGTTTTCTGTCTTGTTTGTCTTGCCAGATTTTCAGCAAGTCAGGAAAAGCACTGGAAATAAAGCCAAGCAGGCTACCTAATAGTGTCAGCATATTATTGTCCTCCGAACAGTTTTAGTTTTATGGCTGCGCCTAGCAGCAAGGTGGCGAGAATGCCTGTGGTGGCAACTTTAATAACGGTTTGCCATGCGGTGCGTCTGGCATCGCGCCAAGCATCCAACAAGTCTCGAAGCTCTCGTATATCCCTAGCGGCATGGCCGTTTTCTAAACCTAGATGCGCTAGTACACGTTCGGCGCCACGCTCTGCGGCGCTATTCAACAAGCTTTCAAATTCATCTTTCGGCACAACCACCATGCCGTTTTCTTTTTCTTTGGCTGGTGCCATTTACAACCTCCTAAAATGGTCGCTCTTTGCCATCCATGGCAACGCGACATACCGTATGTCCTATACATAAAAAAACCGCCTCATGGGCGGTTTCAAATACAACAATGTCTTATCAGTTATTGGGTACTTCAGCATCACACCGGGTTTGCAATCCACTGGAATCTAGTTGGTGCTCAACACGGTTGATGACCCATTCGTCATCGACCGGATCGCGGATACCTGTAATACGCAACTTTCCTTCGGCTTGTAGCTCGGGTCTGCCGAGTAATGTTAGCGATAGCGTGGCTGTGCCTCTGAGTAAGCTTTGTAGTTTGGCTAAGGCAGCTCTGCTCGCTTCTTGGACATCGTTATAAGTATGACGAATCGAATACACCGGTTCACCGTCACCGACTAATACATCCTGCTTTTCCGCTGTGTCATTGTCGTGCCAGTAGGCTTTTACGGATTGGTATTTACCGCGCTCTGCTTGCGTCATACGGTGCCGAGAAATGTGGTGCTTTGGTATCACAACTAATGGCAACTGCTGCCCGGTGGCTGACTTGGCTTCGCCTTTGGAAACAAATACCAGAAAGCCTGCAACGGGTTTGCTTACGGCGCCATGTTGCCGAGCTAAGCGTGTCAATAAGTGCAAGTCAGACTCATTGCTTTGGTCGATGTGCTCTATGGCGATCAAAGCCAATTGCTCAGATATTTTTGCAGTCAAACCATGCTCGCCTGCAATCGTCTGTACCAAAGCGCCCAGCGTAATCCCTTCCCAACTGCGGGTCTTAGGCGCCTTGATTGAAGCGCGCATATCCGCTGCTTTGCCTCGAACTGTGATGGTGTTTGGTGGCCCTGAATGCTCGATGTCATCAACAATGTATAAACCCATTCGGGTCAATTGGTTTTGATCGGTACCTAGAGAAATATCCAACTCAGCGCCATGGCTCGGCCATTGTATTTTTGCATCACGATCATCCAGTTGCAGCTCAACCGTATCCGATTGATTGCCTGCCTCATCGGTAATGCGAAGTGACAACAAACGATCTCGGATTGTGTCAGTGATGTCTTGCTGGTCCGCCAGAATTCTAAAGCGTGGTCTCATGTATTAGCTCCATAGACGAATAGTCTCTTGGCTCCGGTTTTGCTCCGATAGGTTCGGGAGCTCTATTAATAAGCCAGAGGAATAGACTGGACCCATATCAGCAAGACCGGGATTCGCAGTTAAAACAGGCTCAAGATAACCATTCGCTTGGCCGTAATACGACAAGCAAATTGCATCCAACATATCGCCATCGCGCGTTCGATAAATGGCCATTAGCTGTCTGCTCCATAGTTCACAAGTTTAAGTTGGAAGCTTTGTTTAAGCGGTTGACCGTTTCCCTGAAAGAATGACTGCCCCTCATCAATTTGAGTAATCACCCATTGTCCCCAGACAAAACCTAATCCATCCACCAGTAATAACGGCTGTCCTTTGTTAGCTTCAGCACGCATGGTATCCAGCTGTTCCAACCCGCCCTTAAAGTGTGGATAGATCACACCGCTAAGCTCAATCGATTCTTCACCGGCTCCTAAAAATTGCATGGCTGGTCGGCGTTGTAATCGCTCTTGAGCTTGCCAACGATAGGCTTGGCTATGCTTTAGTTCTTGATAAGCCGCACTGTCGATGGAGAATCGGTAACTGCCTAATGCCATCATGGTTTCGCTCATGGCACCACCTTAACTTTCATCAAAAAGTACTCCTCTTTGCTGACTTGCCGCTCGCGCCTCTCGTTGCTCCAGTGCTTTTTGAACTTCACCGGCAATAGCTCGCTCATCCATACCGGGTGCAGCATGAATGGTAATAGGCGCATCAATGCTGACCGACTGTTGGTTATGAGTAGAAGCACTGACTGCTTGAATTTGAGGTAGTGCATTGACCGTTGAATCTGGCAATGCCATTGCTGGTTGCGCCGCTAGCGATGCCCCAATGGCGGCTGTCGCTAGCTTTCGTTTATTACCTGAAGATGGCGTGTCAGCAGATTCATCACCGCCTAGCCAACCAGAAACAGCGCCCCAGGTAGAACCTAATAACTCGAAAGGCTTCGCTAGTAAGCCCATCTTGCCTAGCAGCCAATCCACGGCACCACTGGTAATATTTTTCACACCGTCCCAAAGGCCTGAAAAGAATTCACCGATAGGCTCCCAGTATTTAATCAGCATAAAAGCTGCACCCGCTAATGCGGCAATACCCACAACAATGAGTCCGATCGGATTGGCGGTCATGGCAACATTCAACGCCCATTGCGCTGCGGTCACCACTCCCATTCGAACAGCAGATAACGCCGATAGGATAGTCATTCGCGCCATGCCTAATTGCGCCATGGCGATGCCAGCACTCAAGGTTCGGTATGCAGTCACTAAGCTAAGTACACCACCTTTTAAAAAAGTGAATGCATAAGCGCCAGCGATAGCTGTTACCTTCAGTGAAACTAAACCTACCGTTGCACCGACGATGGCTTTGGTAAGCCATGGGTATTCTTGCGCAGCACCTGACACCCAGCTTGCCATACCGGCAAACAACTCAGCACCAGCAGCAATAGTTGGCAGGAGTAAACTGCCAATACTGATCGCAACACTTTCAAGTGCGCTGCCCAATCGTTTCAGGCTACCGGCCGTGGTGGCACTCATTTTTTTAGCCATGGTATCGGCGGTGCCTTTCGCTTGCTGTAGCTGTTGGATATAAGAATCCAATGCGCCGGAACCAGCTTGTTTGAGCAACTCTGTTAAACCTGCGGAGGCTTCTGAGCCAAAGATTTGCTTAATGGCTTCTGCTCTTTCAGCAGACCCTAAGCCTTCGGTGGCTTGCGCTAGCTCCTGCAATAGTTCAGGAACCGAGCGTAAGTTGCCATCCAGATCTTTAACTTCAACACCTAGGTTGGCTAAGGCATCCGCAGCAACCTTGGGTGGTGCAGACAAACGTAAAAACGCCGCGCGTAATGCGGTACCCGCCATGCTGCCCTGAATACCAACATTACCCAACAAACCAGCCATCGCAGCAACTTGTTCGATACTCGCCCCAGCACTACTGGCCACAGGGGCTGCATACTTCAGCGTATCGCCAAGCATCTGCAACGTGGTGTTAGATGTAGTGAACGTGGCAGAAAGCACATCACCCACGCGCCCCATCTCATCGGCTTTTAGAGAAAAACCACTTAAGATATTGGATGCAATATCTGCGGTACCCGCTAAATCACTACCAGCCGCTTGGGCTAGATTGAGCATGCCCGGCGTGGCCGAAATGATCTCATTGGTTTTAAAACCCGCCATACCCAAAAAGGTCATGGCTGAAGCAGCTTCGGAGGCTGAAAACTGGGTTGTTTCACCCAAACGTCGAGCCGTTTGTTCGAGCCCTAAAAGCGCATCATCACCCGAGCGGGTAATAGCACCCAACCTTGCGATAGATTGCTCAAAGTTCACCGCAATGCTTACCGGTGCTACAACCGTCGCCCCTAATGCCACCGCATCAAATAACTGGCCTCGCAGATCTGCGCGCTGGGCTTTATTGGCCTCCTGAGCGCGCATGGCCTGATTCAGTTTTCGATATTTCAAACTCAGGCGTTCAACTGATGCACCTAAGCGCGCGTTATCTGCCATCAAGTTTCTGGTGGATACACCGGCTTGCTGCAACTCTCTCCGACTTTGTTGCAGGCGATCTCGCTGCTTACCTAAGGCTTGAGAAAGACGCTCTGTTTTACGCTTTGCTGCTTCAAATGATTGCGTTAGCTGTTTGCTGGGCTGATCGGTATTGGCAACTTCACGACGTAATCGGGATAACTCTCTACTGGCGGCTTCATAGGCAACTCGAGCCTTACCCACACTGGCTTCACCTAACTCAACCTTTTTAATCGACGCTTGTTGGTTCTTCAGTTTGTTGATGGATGAACCCAGTTGGTTAAGCTGAGATTGTGATCCTCTTACGGATGTACGAAAGCTTTGACCAATACTTGCGCCGATTTGGAGCGCTAATTTAAATGACGACTGAGCCATTGGCGCCCCCAATAGTTTTTAATTGATTAAGATTTTGGCACGCGAGGTAATACATCCAGCCACTGTATAAGTTCATGACCGTTCAATTCGAGTAATTCAGAAAGTGCCCAACCGGTATGGCTGGCTAGAGTCACTAACGCGTAACGAGCATCACGCGGGCTTAAGACAAAAAATCTTGATAGGCCTTTTGCAGCTTTGAGTAATCAGCCATGTCCAAGTCGAGCAAGTTTTCCGGTGTGAGTTCACATAGATTGGCAAACAACTGGATCTCTTTTTCGGCATCATTATCAACGCTCTTTTCTACACTGAGCATGTCACGCACTTTAGGCCGACGAAGTTGCAACACGCTTACTTTAGTACCGTCAATATCAATGGGATGAGTCAGTTCAATTTTTAATTTGTCCATTACTTGGCCTCACTTTTTACTTCAGTGTCTGCTTCAGTTTGCGCTTCGGTTTCTTGGGTACTCTTTGCTTGTAGTGTTTGGTTTGCTTGCAGTGTTTGGTTTTCTTTCACCAATTCTGCGATGCGTTGTGCCGCTGCTTTATCGGGTGAAACAAAGCCACCATTGCGCAGTGGTCGGGCTTGAGATTCTGTTAAAGCTAACTCATCACCGTAACTGACTTTTTTGCGGCTATGCGTGGTTGGCTTAATGACGTAATATTTTTCGGTTTGCATACTCAACTCCTCAAATGCCTAGCGCGGAACGAACCGCAGATAACTGATCGACACCGCCAATGGAGCGAACCATGTTGGGGATATCAATTTCATGAACAACGTCACCACCGTGGGTGAGTTTGTAGTAACGCAGAGCCATCATAATTTTTAGAGTCGATTTTTCACCAGGCTTCCAATTACCAGGATCCATTTCACGCACGATGCCCTGAAGGTTTACCACCACGGCTGTTTGCGTTCCATCATCTGAAATCACGGCACCGCGTATCGTTAACGGCGTAAGCTGGCCCGGTGCCAAGCCAAACAGCTTCAATACGTTTTTATCAAAACGTGTTAGCGTAAATTCGCTTTCGAGTTTTTCCATACCCATCTCCACTTCGATGGGAGCATCCATACCGCCGTTGCGAAACTCTTCGGTTTTTAACGTGAGTTTTGGAAGTGTAAGTTCTTCCACGTTTCCTGCGAAGCCTCGTCCATCGACGAACAAGGCCATATTTTTCAAAATATCATCAAGCATGTTCGTCTCCTTTAAGTTGCATCTGGCAGAATTTCTACCAGATAATCATTCACTAAGTGGCTTCTGAATGTTATGTGTTCGGCGGGATAAGGCGGCGTAAAATCGAAGTCGATATAGACCTTACCTTGAGCTATTTGATCCGGCGTATTCAATTCAGGGTCGGCCCAAGCTTGTCCATTAATGATCGCACCCACTGTCCTTAAGTGCCGCAAATAGGCATTGACGCCTTCGAGCACATCTTCGATATAGGTTTTGGTAATGTTGCGATCCACGGCCCACATATGCGCACGAAGCAACGATTCATTGATCATGTCAGCGGTGCGCCGCACACTTAAAAAGGCCCATTTTGGATCGGCAGAGCAACTACGATTCCCCCATAAGCGAAAGCCATTCTTTTGAATAATGGTGGCCACTTCATTTTCATTGAGGAAGTTGGCGCGGGCGTTAGTATCGCCCAATGCAAAATCAACACTGCGTGCCGTACCCATCAAACCACGAATTTCACGATTGGATGGCGACCACCAAAATCCGCGCTCTGCATCTGATTTAGCAATAAGCCCTGCAGCTCGAGCACTGGCGGGACGAACCACCTCGACATTGTCTTCTGCATCCCAAACTCGCACCCATGGATCAACCAGATATAAGCGAGAGCTACCGAACATTTGTCGATAGTCGATGGCCTCTTCATCGTTATAGTTGGGGCCATCGGCAATCACGACTGCTCGCAAACGCTCTGCGACTGATAACAACTCATTAGCAACTGCAGGGTGATGACTGAACTCAGGGGCGATCAAAATACGAGGAGTAACATGCACTTCATTTTCTGCCGCTAAGAAGGCTTGAATCCCCAGATACTGTCCAGTCTCGTCGTCAATGCCGCCGATAATCTGGCCGACATTTGGCAACCACGGACCTTCGAACTCTTCTTCAAAGCTTGGCCATTCTTCTTCGCCAAACCAATCCGGTACGCGAATGAGCACAATCATCGCGCCAGTCTGATCAAAAATATCATCAATGGCTGCAGGCAAGGTGCCATCTCGACCAAGGCCCGCCGCTTCACTGCGTTTGCCTGCAATCAATATGGGAGTGTGGTAGGGGAACAGGTCTTCGTCTGCATCAGGCGCTGTACCAATAAGCCCAATCACAGATGAGCGAACAGTACGAATTGGGCGTGGCCCCGAGTCGATTTCAACGACTTCGACACCATGTAAAAATTGTTCAGGCATTTGGGATAACCTCAATGTGATGTAAGAATAGAAAGCATAAATACCAATCTTCTTGATGGGTGGTTGGTACTTCATGCTCTGTGTCGAGTGAAAATAAGTAAGCGTCGCCTGCAGTATTCGTAAGCGCTTGAGGCTTCCCATCTTGCCAAAGAGTAAATCTACCACCGCTATTGAGCGGAATAGACAAGCAGTTAAACAGTCCTTTACTCGCCTTAAAGCAATCTAACTGCCCACCTTCAGGAAAGTGCAACAACCAAATTTCGTTTGAATTTTCTATTAAATTATTTGGCAATAGATCATCGATTAAGGCTCTTAGTGATGCAGGCATTCGCCAATACTTTAAGAATCGATAGTCGGATAAAACTTGATTACCCCTAGCGCCCATACGGCGCCAAACACCTTCACTCTTTCGAAACACATCGGTGTTTTCCTGACACACAGACAATAGCTGCCCGCACTGCTCAGGTGAGAGCAGCGAACTGATGGTCTTACTCATGTTGAATTACCTATAAAGAAAAACGATGACGTAGCGTTCAGATAGTGCGCTTGGAACCGAGTGAACTAGGTCCATTTGATTAAAACGAATAAGCTGACCTGATTTATCCAAAATGAATTGCGGCTTATCAAGATCCTTGTTTTCGTACCAACGAAACTCACCGCTATTACTTTGCATACACAGGAGTGAGACTGCCAGATACCCTTCGTTATCAATATGCGGAGGCATACCCCCACCGATGGGGGTTCTGTTAACCACCCAATCTTCACATTCATACCCATGAATGATTGGTTCGATTGCATCGACAGCCAAACGAATTACTTCAGGAAATGACTCTCTACCACATGAGAAGTAATAACCAACTTCACCATTCAGACCTAAGTTAGGTTTATGCCTACTTCGGTCACGCCAGTATGCTTCATCTAACGATGCAATCATTTGCCTAATAGTGTGAGCTTGCTGCTCGCCTAAGTGTGGTTCAACACTGATCATTGCGGCGTACCGGGGTGAGGCGCACGACCTACAACCTCGTGAAGTCCACCTTCAAGCTGTGCATTTAATACGGAGCGTTCGGTTGCTTTATCACGGTACTCATAACCATTTTGAGTAAGATACGCCTGCTTGTAGCGCTCATTGTTAGCCACTGTATCGTCAATGTATTTACGCATTCGACGGTACTCAGTCAAAAGCGCCTCGTCTAATGCCGACTTTTCAATCAGCATATCTAAAAGCTGATAAACAATATTGAGCTGATGATAATAGCGATATTCTCGAAAAACCTTATCCTGGCAGTCAGCATCCAGCTCGGTCTCCGTAATAACCGTGGTCTGATTTGCAATCGCAATCACTGAACCATCGCCATAGCTCCCTTCCCAAACCTCTTTATCAAGATCCATTTCGACGGTCTTATATTTAAAATGCGTCTCATCACAAGACGACTCATCCACGTTCATTTGATCAGTCGCATAGGTTAAGCCAATGTACTGATCTGTGAACTTATTAAAGATTACAATGACCTTCATAATTATCCCCAGAAGCCGTTGGTACTGGTTGCGATCGAACGCCAAGATCCAGCTTTGATAAATGTCGTGGTGTATTCATCGGTCCACCAGGCGCTGCCATTACCGGTACCACGCACATAGCGGTTTCTATACTTCACGACCAAATGATCGTTATTGTTAAAACCACTATTTGGATGAATCGCTAGCGCCCAGGTTAAAGCGGTACTTCCCGTAGCAGTAGTTCCAGTTGTTCGCACATCCACATATACGGCTCTAGGCACTTCCGTAAGGCGTATATATCGATCGTCATGACTATGACTGGATGGCGGGAAAGTTTTTGGCTTGCTGTCGATCTGGGTCCACGTGTGCCTATGCCCTGAAGGGGGATAGGTTGATGGCTTGCTATCAATTTCATTCCACGGATGACGGTGCGATACGCGTGCATATCGGGCATCACCATGAACCCTCACCCCTTTTGGCGTAACAACTTCATTGTTAACCGCGCCCGCTTTCGCGTCTGTATCCGTTGCAAAGCGAACAACGCCCAACTTTGCTGTGGTTGCAGGTGAAAGATTAACAGTACCATTACCAATGACATTGATGCTGTCACTGGGCAGTGCGCTCAAGGCAACATCAAAAGCCAGCAACAAGTCCACACCGGGAGCCTTATAGGCGAGCGGCTGTGACGGGTGACTCCAAACCGCCAGCAAAGTACCATCCTCCAGGTAGAAACCAACCTCCCGAACCCAATACGCCTCTTGCTGGCCATCTTCTATGGCTGTTATATGTATTTGGTTCGGCGACAGCTTATTACCGTTACCAACAGGTATTCGTCGTTTTTCTTGTTTCAACTTGGTAGCGGCTGATGTTGGCGACCAACTTTGATCCCCTAACGCCACGGCAACAATATTGGCTTCTAAGCCAGAATTTGTGGCGTTAAACACTGCGGTAATACCCGCTTGAGTGATAACAGGTTTAAATGCTGAGCTCATTACAACTCCATATTAATACGTGTGACACTGTGTGTTTGATTCGCACCGGCCACACTGATTGCGCCATCAAGCTGAACTTCCGGAAAAATCATTTCACCTTCAGCGCGAATGTAAGATTTAATTTGATGTGCCGTGGCAATTGAAAAACCGCCACCAAACAACACGCCGACTTTAAATTGGTAATGACTTCGTACAGGCTTGGAGTAATCAATGGCATGCTTTAATGAGCGGTAATAATCTTCAGTTAGAACAGGGTGAGCGTCTTCGCTAAAGTTGTCCCCAGCCCAAGCCATTACCGAAAACGTATGGGGTGGTCCGTTAAATTCAAACCACTCTTTAAGCTCCACCGCCACACCAAATACCGCCATGGCCTGCTTAACGGCTAATACCGTACCTTTGCGTCGATGAATCTCTATACTGTTTGCTATTTGTTCTCGTTTAACAGCTGTTGGCCAATCACTATTCCAATTATCAACCGATAAAGCCCATGCTAGCCAAGGCAGTAATTCTTCTGGGCAGGTAGTTGGGTTCCATACCGTTTTTATCGGAACTGGAAGCACCTCTGCCTTGCTCGTTACTTGCTCAACATGCCTCTCGAAATCAGTTGCATTGAATGGAAGCAATGATCTATTCATCTGTTCCACCCACGACTAGGCTTACCGATTTGCACCAGGCAGCAGATTCATTTTCAACAACAATGGTGTTAATAGGTTCTGTTAATTCAACCCGCTGAACACCTGGCTGATGCAAGGCAGAATAAATACCTGAGAGCGTAATATCATTCCCAAGAAGGTGGTGCCGGTACACGTAATTATCGATGGCATCTTGCGATTGACGCCTCACGACCTCTGCATCGGGGCCTTCATAAAGGAAAAGTTTCGCCTTAACGTTATATTCAATGATGGCTCCAGCTTTAACGATCACCTCATCAGTTAAAGGCCTAACATGCTCTGCCGTTAATTGCTCCGCTACCTGAGCCAACACCTCACTCGTGGGTATGCCTCTTCCGTCAGTCGATAAGATAGTAATGCTCACCTTACCTGGCGCAGGGCTTGAGACATCCACATCCTTTACCAATGGACTAGCCGCTAGCGCGTGAAAGACATAACTACCAATTGGACCCGCTGTACTATGCCCCTCTAAGCTCAATTGAACCCGTTTACGTAAGCGATCATCTGTTTCGTAAATAGCATCAACAGGCGGTATTGCTTCTTTATCTTCAGGAGTAATAAGCTGGCGCTCAACACCAAAAAATGCGGCTAGATTTTCAAGGTCGGCGCCAGTCGCATAAGCCAACATAACGCCACGAGCACCATCATTAATTCGCGCCCGTAAAAGCAGTTCGCGATAGGCTGCCACTTCCAATATTTTGTACGCAGGATCACTTTCTAATAAAGCAGAGAAGCTTTCATCACGTTGCAGCAAGCCTTCTAACATACCCTGCAATATCGTTTCGTAATCCAACGACTCGATGATATTTGGCGAAGGTAATTTAGCTAAGTCAATGGCACTGAAACCACTCATAGCACCACCCCTTCTATTGCTATTCTCTTGTTATCTGGCAGATAAATACCTTCAAGGCTGACCATCAAACCGCCAGGGTGAACTTCTTCAACTTGCACTCGAGTTAACTCAAGTCTCGGTTCCCATTTCACCAATGCCTCAGCAACAGCCGAATATATTTCAACCATCAACGATCTATTCACTGGCGCATCAACTATCTGATACAAACGGGAACCATAGTCTCTTCGCATAACGCGAGATCCAATAGGGGTCGTTAAGATATCGATAATTGACTGGCGCAAGTGATCAATGCCGGAAGCGACTGCCCCGGTCATTCGATTCATACCATTCATAATAAGTTACTGCGATTGATTAGGGGGAGCCGTGTTACCCGGCCCAGACTTAATGCCCGCATGAGTATGACTATTGAAAATGACCCGATCGCTTTTCATCGAACGAGTATGATCTGTAATATCCCCTGACGCTTTGATGTCACCAGTAACCGTCACATCACCAACAAAATTAATACCGCCATCTGATACCAACATTGCTTTAGCACCTGACGGTAATATTGCAGACAATCGATGTGCTTTACGGTCATACTCAATCACTGCGCCATCGGAATAAACCTGTTTATGGCTGTCAGCACTGGTACTTGTTGATGGATAATCAGTTTGGTTAATTGAACCAAGCACAACACCCTGCGTTAACTCCCCGCTAGGAGAAAGCACGACAACCTGTTCGCCAACCTCAAGTGGCCACCAACTAATGTCAGGGCCTGCGCGTTGCATGAGCATAGGTAACCAAGCCGTTTGAAGTTCACCAATCCTAACTTGTAGTTTTGGTGTTGGCTGACTGTAATCAGCCGCTATAACTTTCCCCAGCAAAATCATATTGGCGAGCCGACGATTCAATTCTGTTATTTCAAAATCAATCATTGGCTACACCTCTAATTCTTGATTTTCTGTATCCAAACCCGAAATAGATATCACACTGGGAATAACATCGGTGCCATTCCATACATTCTCGCCAACTCGAACAGTTTGGGTCCACTCAATTAGCCAAACTCGATGTCCTTGATAGTCAGGCGAAAAATGATCCGGGCTCGCTTGTTTTAGGCGTGCACGACCCATATTGGTTTCCGACCATGAATGATTAAATAACCAAAGCATGGCCTCTTGCACTAGCGCCCAAAGGTCCGATTCTGGCAACTGATCAGACACCAGAATTCTGGCCTCAAAATGAGCAATAAGAGCCAGTTCTCCGGTTCCTGGATCACTACCAGGCTCTAGCTCAACCAGATCAATTAAGATCGCAGGTAAGCGAATATCATCACGTCTTCGTGGAAATGAGCCGCAATGCTGTATACCAACTATTTCTGAAAAGCCTTGCTGAATTTCCTTGAATAAAACACTCAACACATCCATTTACGCGGCCCTCAAAAGGTAACGTAGTTCACGATCAAATATCGTTTCAAACTGCTTTAACGCTGGCCCATTAGACAGGTCTTCCATAATTTCCTGCATCTTCCCAGTTATCACAATTTGTACTTCCTGTATGGGTAGCCGAGCTTTCCCTCGTCGTCGAAAAACACCTTGATGACCATTAGGCATTGCTGCCAAAAAAGCATGATCAAACTGACGTCGACCAACTCGAACGCCCGTTGAATTTTGAGATACACTACCTAATTGCTTCGCTTTAATAACGCCAGACTGCTGAGACAACCCAACAACACTTTGAGGGTTCGATTGTTTTGCTCTAATCAATATAAGCCCCTCTCGAACAGCACCCACTTTAATGGATAACTCTTTTGCCGTTTTACTCGCGACCTGTGTTCTTGCCCATCGAGCAGTCTTGTTTAACGCTCGAGTCGCCGCTACCTTCAATTGTTTTTCGGTTGAGGTGAATGAGCCACTCCATTCACTTAAGTTAGGTGATGGATTAATTTGTAAGGTCAACATGAACGAACCTTTATTCTATTAGGGGCAAACTTTCTGTGATCCATACCAATTGATGAAGGTCCAACCGTGGCTCAGACTCAATTCGATAGATACGACCATCGATATGTATTTCATCGCCTCGGCTAGGTGTTGCAACTTCCGACACTCGAAACTCCAATTGCGGGTCCTCCGCATGTAAGTGGCCATCACCCAGTTCAAATAGCTGCTCTGGGCGACGGGCAATTACGCGAATTTCTTGAGTACCTGAAAGAGGCTTAAGATAAGTTGCCATTCGCCCAAGATGAGAAAATTGACTATCAATAGCCTTTTTAAAGCGATCGTTAACGTTCATCACGAATGAGACACTGATACGCATCCCATGCCTTATCTCTATCACCCCCTGAAATGCCTTGTCCTAAAATTTCTTCGATGGCTTTTACCGAAGGCTTGCCATCTTTACCAAATGCATCAGGTTTTAGATCGTCAATGGCATCCATAATCGCATCGATCAAATCAGTGGATTTTGAACTCTTCGAGGGTTCCTGAATGGAAAACCCTCGCGAAACCAAATACTCAGCCTCCTCATTGGGTAAGTTTACGGGCGTACCAGGAGCGACATATTCATAAGCACCTGGTTTGCCAATTCGCAGCGTTATCGTTGTGGTTATTTTCATGCAGCACCTCCATGTGCTGCACCCTGATGGGCAGCCTTCGGCTGTGCAAATTTATTTCCAGAAAAATTTATCATGTTGCCTCCTAACGAACCGTCGCACAAAATGTTGCGTTAGGGCGGTAAGGCACAATCAACGGGGCCGACTGCATCAGCAACCAACGTACTGCCGGATCTTCCTCCAACCATGATTTGGTGAAGTAGCGGCTTGCCCGATAGTTGGCTTTTTCATCCTGAATCACGCCATAGCACCGGGTACCTTCCAGTAAACCTTGGCTGGCAATCAATACCGTATATTCCGGCAGCATATTTCTGGAAACACCATCATCATCGACGTAGGCGTCGTTATAAACCCAGAAATCAAAATCGCCCACTGAACCTACATAGCGTGCTTTATCGTTACCTTGCCCTCGGAGGATTGGGTCGACTATTAATGTACTGGAGGTTCCACGACGGAGCTCAAGCAAGCGCTCAACTTTGGGATCAGCCTTGAAGACTCGCCATGCCAAAGGGTCCATAACAACGGTACGAGCGGCGGCACCCGATTTGATTTGTACTAAGCCCGCCCAGTCTTCAATGTCATCTAATACTTTAACGTCAGGCTCACCCCACCGAGTCGCGCCTGTCAGTGCCTGAGTCAGTGCTGAGTCACGCTGAAAATCAATAATCTGTGTTGGGTAGTCTTCACCGGTTACGGTAATCTTTCCGGTTCGTAATGCTTCGGCCGCCATCACTTCTTCGCGGCGAGTCAGGTTTTCCACTTGACTCGTTAACGCACGATTTAATGCAGCCTCTCGGCGGTCCATGGGCTTTAAATTCCCTCCAATGGTTTCGCCAATCAAACGCTTCAGTGGAGCACTAGGGTCAAAGCGACGCTTATCTTTCACGTAGGCAGGCTTAAAACTACGTGTTTCAAACCCTTCCGCAGCAATGACCTTACCCTGGACGAGCGGTGATACAAATGGCACTAATCGCGGTTTGGATTTATCAATATCGAAGTGAATTTCTTCACTATCTTCTGTTTGAATTGAACCGAAAAATGTATCCAGCAAAAAGGATGCTGGACGATCCAAGTGCTCGACGACTCGGTTAAGCACATGAGTTGAAAATATATCCATGAGAATATCCTATTGCTGGTTAAGCTTGATTGTTTCGTAGAAAAATAGATCGCTCTCGAAAAGCGATCGAAATAGACGCTATTGAATGGCCCGGACCAAACGTAAGAGCTTCCGCATTAAATTCACCCGCTAAATACACATGGGCCTGTGTATCACCAGTGGAGGCATCCACCGCCTCGACCAGCAAGGCATCCGGTTCTTCTGATCCATCATTTGCTCCTGCGTCACTCAATAAATAGGCTCCACTAGCTGCAACCCTGCCTAACACAGCGCCAGCAGGTAATGTGGCACCGCCAGTAATCGTGACAACTCGAGTAATTCGCGGAAATTCACCTGCAATTAGATTGTCAGGCGCATAGCTCCCCTGATCGTTAACCCCTTCTGCAATCCCTGGCATGCTCATACCGCACCCCCTTGTGAAAACTTAGCGATCCGTTTCGCCACTGCATCGGCATCATCGCCTTCCTGTTCCGGAGCATCTGGCTCAATGGCAGGGTTGCCCACTGAGGCCATGACTTGTTCAAAACCTGTATTGGAAACAGGAGCCGATGCTTCGGCTTTGACCGGTGAAGCATCTAGCGTTGCCAGCGCCATATCAGCGCTCATATCCGTAGAAAATGCCAGGTGCTGAGCTAACTGTTCACGCCCCTTGGCAGCCTCAGAAGATATGATGGCGCCAATACGTTCACGTTCTGTTATAACGCTTTGCTGGGATGCTTCATCATTCGTAGAGGCTATAGTTTCGGTTTGAATGGCTTCAACCAACTGCGGATAGTCGGCTTTTAATGATTCCAGACTAAGGACTTGCCCTTCAGAAGCCTCGGTCTTGTGGTTTTTGTCAGTCATCGTGCTGTCCTCAAGTGCTAAAAAAGAAGAACCCCGCAACTTGGCGGGGTTCTGATTGTTTAAATGTTCATTGATAATTTGTTCCAGGCTTCCGATATCATCGGCCAATCCTGAGTTGATGGCGTTCTTGCCAATAAAGACATCACCGCCACCGAAGTCTTTGATAACCGTTGGCGGGTCAACACCACGATGCTTTGCAATGGATTCAATAAATACCGTCGCTAAATCATCGATACGTGATTGCAGTCGTGATTTTCCATCCTTACTGCTTGGATCTAATCGTTTATATGGGCTTTGGGATGACACGATCTCTAAGACGCTTTCATCTTTACTTCCTCGATAAACCGCTACCACACCAATGGACCCGAGCATGGACGTTTTTGAAGCAATAATTTGATCGCAAGCTGACGCAATCCAATACGCACCTGAAGCAGCATCACCTGAGGCATAGGCAATGATTGGCTTTTTGCCACGAGCTTCGAAA
The DNA here is from genome assembly GCF_923077115.1 of Sinobacterium norvegicum. NCBI lineage: Bacteria > Pseudomonadati > Pseudomonadota > Gammaproteobacteria > Cellvibrionales > Spongiibacteraceae > Sinobacterium > Sinobacterium norvegicum. The sequence continues at coordinate 530,078 of NZ_CAKLPX010000002.1, read as the reverse complement.
ATCATACTGGCAAATTCAGCGCAACCATTGACTTCGCCGCCCGGTGAATCGATATCTAAAATAATGCTATGGACGTCTGGATTTTCTAAAGCACTGGTAAAGTCTTTCGCTAAAACCTCGTAACTGGATGCACCACTAATTGCAGTAAATATATTTGCGTAGCGAAACAAAGGACCCACGACAGGAATAACCGCCGCACCTTCACGAATCTCAGTGACGTAACTGTTATCTAATTCTCTACCAAGCTTTGCAGACACCACTTCGATGCTTTCGTTTTGGCGTGATGCAATCGTTAAAATATTATTAAGAGCAGCCTCGGTAATTGCCCATGGCTCACCAGCTGCATGATTCCAGAACTTCATTGTTTTTCCTCTGTAGTCTGGGGAGCGTATTGAGCCGTTTCAGTATTCAAACCTAGCTCTCTCATTTTTGTTTGCTCTCGAGCTCTTTGTTCGAGAACTTCTTCCCAGTCTAAGCCTTGGGTGGCGCATTCATCTTCGAGCGTTGAAAGGCCAATTTCTAACCGTATCTTTGAAGCCTTGGCTTCTTTTACAGGGTCAATCCACCCACGCCCAGGACCTATCCATTTGCATCGACACCACAGCGCCTTGTTTTGATAAAAACCTGGTGCCTCAATCATGCCTTTGTTAATAGCTTCCTCTAACCAGAGCTCATAAACAGGCTTCGCCCAATAAGTAGCTAACCAATGACGTCGGCCAATAAAATATCGCCATGCTTCCATCAATGCTGCGCGTGCTGAGGAGTAATTGGTTTTCGAAAAATCCTTCATCAACAATTCGAAAGGTAAGTTCAACCCGGTGCCGATATGACGAAGAATGTTTTCTACAAAACTGCTGTAAGCAGAATTAGGCCGACTGGGCGTAAAAGGCGCGACTTTATCTCCTGGAAATATTGGAATAACGGCACCACCTTGAAGCTTTACTTGCCACTCATTTCGAGCAGCCATGTAATCCTCGCCAGACCCACCAAACATTTCACTAATTGATTCACCGTCTAATGGCGTTTCGATAAAAGCAGCGATCATTGCGTTGACAACGGCCGCTTGCATTTCGGAACGCTCATAGTGATCAAGCATCTTAAATAGCGGCATAATGCTACTAAAGATCGGCTTGCCTCTACTTTGACCGGTTCGTTCCTTGTCATGAACATGGACAACACGCTGGCGACCGAAGCGGGTGCGTGCTGGAATGCGCTCGTACTCTTGAGCGTTATTGCTAACACCAAGAAGTTGATCACCCGGATGCGTCTTAGCAATCCAGTAAGCTAATGGCGCACCATAAGAATCAACCTCGATACCAGCGCGAATATTGGCATCGTTTATTCGATCATTTGGATTTCCTAAACGGTCGGGCTCAATAAGCTGAATAGTTGTTGCAAACGCCTGGCTTCTATTGGGAAGCCATAGTGGCAAAGCAAGTGCTTCGCCATTGATTAGGCCCGAGCGGAACATTTGGGTTGTTAAACCATTGAATGTCAGACTTTTTGAAGCATCACATTCAGTGGTGTCAGCCCAGCTACGCCAAAGTGCTTCTGTTTTTCTCGACCAGCTATCTGCCCAGTCTTTGTCTTTTCCTAGTGCCTTATAGTCAGGCAGCGCTGATAGGCGCAAGCCAGTCCCAACGACATTATCCACCAGTGTTTGAATTGCCCCTGAGGCTACTCCATGGTTTCTCGCCAGATCTCTAGAGCGTGAAACCAGTGTAGGCAGTTCATCGAGCAAATCTGAATCTGGTGAGCCAGCCATTGGGCGCCAGCTCGACATCTCTCTCGCAGACAATGAAGCCGCCCGGTGAGCCGTATCAGATACTAGTGGTAAGCCATCAGGGCCTAAGATCATTTGATTGGTCATAGCGCCTCAACTAGCATTTTTATTGGATAATTAAAATTTCATAAGCTTAGAATTTCATGAACAGGGGGCCGCGTCGTGGGCGCCCCTCTTTTGCTGCTATCTCCGACTTAAGCTTCGCAATGTAAGCCGTGAGTTTGTTGATATCGGTTTGTGCATAAGTGGTGGCACCATAACCGCCAACAGACACCGTCACTTCTAGTTCACCGATCATCAAACGGTGCAGTGCGGATTCAGCATCAATGAGTCGCTGCCGGAGTATTGTTAAATCACTCATAAACACCTTAGAGGTAAGGGTCATCTGCAACGACAGACGATCGTTGTCGAAATGCTTTAGTTGTTTTCTTTGCGATTGGCTGAGCGCTTTCGCTTTGGACTGGTGTGCTTTGCTTTACTTCACCAAGCGCATTTTCTAATCGCTTCCACTGCAACTCTTTAAATCGATCAAGACCATAAATACTTGCAGCTGCTCGTGCATACACACGGCAATCCAAAGCCTCATTATTTCGAGTCGGGTCTTTTTCCCATGTAGCTTTTGGGAAGCCTTTGTGTAAACGGATAATGCGTCGCTCAGCGGTGAGCTGTTTGAAATATTCCTCTCCATACTGGGGAAAGTGGCAAGTCCCTGGTGAAAATAATTCACCCAAAGCCCGCTCCTCGTCCGTCGGTCTCGGCAGCTTGAGCCAACGGTAAAGTTCAACTTTGGCAACCGGCCCGCTGACATTCCAAACCCTCAATCCTCGGCGTTTACCACCGGTATCCGCTTTTGAGACATTCTGGATTAATGCTGTTTCTGTATCTCGTCCCTTTATGGCAACGACACTTCTTGGCTGTGATGCTCGTGCACCTGCGCCACCCCAGACTGCCTGAGGATAATTGCGTACCCACCCATAAACATCCTGAGTGGCATAACCAGAATCAACGCACATCACACGAATTGGCAGCGAGCTTCCTAAAGCGTGAGGCCAATCTTTGCTAAGCACTCGATCGAGTTTTTTCCATACATCAGGTAGAGCGGTATCACCGTCTAAGACTAAATAGTCGATTGACCATGACTCTTTGCTTCTCCCCCAAGCGACGATTTCACATTCCAAGCGATCGCGCTGAACGTCAACACCGGCCGTTAAAAACAAACCTCCTTCAGGAACAACACCAATGGTGTAAGACTCTCGTCGTTCATATAAACGCTCCCATTCTGGTGCCTCGAATTCTTCTTCATAAGATTCACCGAGAACGGTATTCACAAAGCCTTTCATTAAATCCGGATTTTGTTGCGCTCCTTCAAATATTCTTGCAGCGTCTTCCCATGAAAACCAACCGACAGGGCTATAGAGTGACGACAAGTGATAGCCTTGTGTTTGGCCATCACCTTCAGCGGTTGCTTGCCAGTAACCTTGATTGAACATCTCGGTTTTTTGATGTTCACTAATTAAGAAATCACAATTCTCACAACAATACTGCGCATTCTCCGGCTTGCCTTCTTCCCATCGTAACTGAGAAAACCGCAATGGCTGTGAATGACCGCATGAGGGACAAGGCACATAAAAATAACGCTGATCTGAGTTTTCAAATTCTCTCTGAATACGCGATGTACTTTTGAGGGTTGGCGTACTCACGAGCAGCACCTTTCTCCTGCGTGCAAAGGTCGCACTTCGACGTTCAGCCAGCAAAATAGGATCGCCTTCACCCTCAACATCGCCCGGATATCCATCCACCTCATCCATAAACAGATAACGAGCAGGCATAGATCGCAGGCCGACAGCACTGTTTGCGCCAGTCATGACCAGTACGCCGCCAGGAAACTCTTTTGAGAGAACCGTATTACCTGAGTCTCTGCTGCGCGCAGGCGCAACACGCGCCCTTAGCTCTGGCACATCTTCAAGTTGAGGGTCGATACGCTGACGGGAATTACGCTTTGCCATTTCGACGGTTGGCGAAACTGCCATCATCGGACCGGGTGCCATATGGATGACGTAGCCGATCCAGTTATTGCCAGCCTCTGTGCCGCCAACCTGCGCGCCTTTCATAAATACAACGCGCTGTACCGGCGAAGATACTGACAAACAATCCATGATTTCTTGTAGATAAGGCGTTCGTTGAGTACGCCAGCGGCCGGGTTCAGCAGCCGATTTAGGGGATAGCACACGAAATTGATCAGCCCATTCAGACACCAATAACATGGGGTCTGGTTTTAAGCCTTCATTCCAGGCTTTTTCGAGCTCTATTACCCCGTCGTAAAACTCAGTATCACCGTTCCTCGTCATCCCTGACGCCACGGCATTAGAACGTCCGTGTTCGTCAATCGACCTTTGGTTGGATGTCGCTAAGCTCGGATAAGTGCTGTCTGACATAAGACTCCAACATGACATGCATCTTGTGCGGGTCAACCTCCAGTTCTGCGGCCATTTGGGCAGATATTCTTGCTGGCCAACTTAGCCAAGCGTCGCGCTCGGCTCTTGCAATACGAAACACATGAGCGATCGCTTTAGCGCGATCCACCAGCTCATTTTTTAGTTGCTGTAATTTGATTCTATTGGTCTGGGCTTTAAGGACTTCATTAGCTGTTCGGGCTTGCATATAGGTGGTGCCACCACCGGTATTGCCACTTTCACTCAGTGTGTCAGCGACTGCATCAAGCGCAGCTTTGGGTACTGCTTTAGTTGCACCTGACGATTTACGCTGTTGGGCGCGGTCTGTGTTTCGAGCCCATTGCTTGTCGACTTTAGCTATATCGATGGTGCCATCAGTCTCAGCTTGAATACGGCCAGACTTAATCGCTTTGCGCACAGCGGTATCTGACACTCCTCGATGTTTGGCATAAGCCCGCAGTGATACGCCCATCTTTTAACCTGTTGTTTTTAGTCGAGTTAATAAGCACAAATGAGTTGATAAGACCGCTGAATGAAGCGTTCATGTGCTTAACAAAACAGCACTTGGAGACAACAAAATGGCTCACAAACAGAACGCATTAGACGCTTTTTTAGCTCGAAAATCTGAAATCGACACAGCCCTTGAGCGCTTACAAGCACTCAGCAATGACCACTTCAACGCTCACCCCGATGAAATCAACTGGGGGCACGTTGGCGACCTAGGCCACTACGCCGAACTACTCAAACAAATCACCGACTCAGCCTTTAACGAAGGCGAACATGCCGAATAAGGAGCACATCATGACCAAACTCACCGATACTCAAATCACCATCCTTGAAGCCGCCAGCAAGCGGTCCGACAACAACATAGAGCCATTACCCAGTAACATTAACGCGGGTATTAAGCCTCGGGTTATCCAAGGTTTATTGAAGCGAGAGCTTATTACTAAATTTGAAAATGGCTACATCATCAATGCTAAAGGGTTTGATGCTATAGGCCGACCAGCGCCCACAAAAACGGAACCTAGCCAACCCGTCACTCTACGCGAGGGAACCAAGCAAGCCCGAATGATCGCGCTAATGCAGCGCCCAGAAGGCGCCAGCATCGAAGAAATTTGTACGGAGACTAGCTGGCAAAAACACACCGTTCGAGGAGTGTTTTCAAATACCCTTAAAAAACGACTGGGCCTTATTGTTACCTCATACAAAGATGACGACCAACAACGCCGGTACCGAATTCAAGGAGATACGCTATGAGCACTCGCTGCTTTATCGCCATGACAAAAGACGAGGTGACTTATCAATCCATTTATTGCCATCACGATGGATACGACACCGACAATGGCGTAGGTCCAACGCTAAGACAACATCACAACAGTGAATATCACGCCGAGAGTTTGATAGCTCTTGGAGATGTTTCCTTTGTGCAGGGCGAAACAGTTTGTGCTTACCACCGGGATCGCGGTGATTCCTGGGATCAAACCCAACCCAGAATCACTCGCAGCCAACCAGAGTTATTTGCATTGGCAAAGGCATGTGATGCGCAATATCTCTACCTATTCAAACAGGGTGAATGGCACAGTTTTAAACTTTAAGAATTGACTTGATTATCCCAGACATTGAAGCGTTCATGCCATCACAAACAAAAAATGAGGCAAAGATTATGGGTACATGGAGCCAACCAAATACCGCTAAAAAAGCACATCAGTTAAAAAAATTGATGAGCGAGCCACTCTTGAAGAATCAAGCTTGTGAAAAACTGTATCACCTTGTCGGTGATGATGACTTATTCGATTTTATCCAAGAGCTAGAGCCTACTGATGATGTTCGTTATTTGGTGCAATCACACATCGAAACAACGCTGAATAATCTAAACCGCTCTTTCCTCAAGTGGGAGGAAGATGCCATCACAACGTGTGAGTCATTACTACCAGCTAGTGCAATTAGTTTGCAGAAGCGGACTGAATCGAAATAGCAAGATCATCGAACAACAGATCATCACTTTCACGAACAGCCTGTTCACCAGAATAGTCTTGCCAGCGCCTGACAATAACATCCACGTATTTTGGATCCAGCTCAATTAAGCGTGCAGCCCGTCCTGTTTTTTCACTGGCGATTAGGGTGCTACCAGAGCCGCCAAATATATCTAAAACAATGTCACGGCTTTTACTGGAGTTTCGAACTGCTCGCTCAACCAACTCGACAGGTTTCATTGTCGGGTGAAGATCATTTTTTACCGGTTTATTAAAAAACCAAACGTCACCTTGGTCTCGCGCACCACACCAAAAGTGATCATTGCCTTCACGCCATCCATATAAAATCGGTTCGTACTGACGCTGATAATCTGAGCGTCCAAGCGTGAAAGTATTTTTTGCCCACACAATAAACGTCGACCATTTACCGCCCGCATCACGAAATGCTTTTTGCAACGTATCAAGTTCACTGGACGACATGGCTACATAGCACGCCCCTTTAGTCACACTTAGTAGGTTAGTTAATGAGTCTTTTAAAAACTGATAAAAATCATCACCCAAGTTGTCATTCATAATGCGTCGGTCTTTACCGCGCATTTTATCTTTGGCATTGTTGCCATAGTCCACGTTATAAGGTGGATCTGTGAACGCCATGTCGGCAAGCTCACCATTCATTAGCTTTTCTAAATCTTGCTTGCTGGTCGAGTCGCCACACAACACGCGATGATTTCCCATGACCCAAATATCTCCAGAGCGACTTATCGGCTCTTCTTCCACTTCTGGAATATCGTCCTCGTCAGTTTCGCCTGCCTGATCATCGGCACCTAATAGTTCGTCCAATTCTTCATCTGAAAAACCAATCACATCGAGATCAAAACCAAGGTCGCCAAGTTCTTCTAGCTCGAGCTTTAATAGCTCATCATTCCATCCAGCATTTTCAGCAATTTTGTTATCCGCAATAACCAACGCTCGACGCTGAGACTCTGTCAGGTGATGTAATACGATGACAGGTACGCTATCTAATCCAAGTTGCTGGGCAGCCATCAATCGACCATGCCCCGCGATAATGACATTGTCATCACCCACTAAAATTGGATTAACAAATCCAAACTCAGCAATAGAACCCGCGATTTGTGATACCTGAGTATCATCATGTGTTCTCGCATTTTTGGCATAAGGGATTAAACGTTGAAGCGACCAGTGCTCCACCGTTTCAACAGCGTTAAGTTGCATTTGATTACCTTGGAAATAGCGGTGCGAACCGCGAACCTGCGAACCCGGTTTAATGGGCTGTCGCTAGCGAAATGCGGCGGCCTTGCGACCCGCATCGATTCGATGGCCAGGAAGGACCCATTTTTTTCTGGGGCCAGAAATAACTAAGCCACGGTCAAAGGCCGTGGCTTGTGTGCAGTTCACTCGTGAGATTAGCAAGTATTCTCGCCTAAAAACGGGGTTTTGTCCCACTGGGGGTTTTGGCATTAACACGCAGGTCTTTGCTCTTGAGCGAGCCGCTCCGCAATTTTTATTAACGCCCCTTGCCAATAACGCTGCGCAGACGTTCTGGGGAAACCAGTCTCACGCGAAATCACTCGCCATGGTGTTCGATAGGCACGCGACCAGATTAGGTTTCGCTCGCCATGATTTACAAACGTGATCCATGACAGCGTTTCCTCCATGCGAGTGATTTGATCTGGCGTTGGACGTAAACGAATTGGTTGAACCTCTTGTCTGCCAAGCTCTCTTTGATCGTATTTGATCTCGGGCCAATAGCTCACATAGCCAAGGCTTCGTTCCCCAGGTAGTTTACGCAGTGTTGATACACACTCCTCGAACCGGTGAGCAATTTGTTCTGGCGTAAATTCATTCATGATTGCTCTCCCAGTCTTTGCTCAACAGCCCAATAGACCAAAGCTAATGCATCGGCCTCGTTATCATCTGAAGGTAGGTGGCCTCGGTTCCTAGCAGCCTCAATCATCATGGTTTTATTTGCATTACCTTTGCCTGTTGCGTGGCGTTTGATTGTTCCAACCGGGACACCCTCGTAAGCAATATCCTGTTGCTCGCACCAAGCAGTCAGATGCGCCATAAAACCACCGTAAGCGTGTGCAGCATCCACACCCATGTGGCGACGAACCTCTTCAAAAAACACCATGCTGATAGGCCCAGCATTTTCGTTTAGCTCACCCAAGAAACGGTTGAACTTCAAAAAGCGCATGCCACCACCTTGCCAACGATCGTTTTTAAAACTGATGGTGCCGCTGGTGATAACGCCTTGTTTGGAATGAATTGCCCATCCAGTTGTTGTGCCCAAATCCAAGCAGAGCACCACTGGTAAGGTTCGATTGATGATCTCTTTCTCACCGAGATGGAGAGCCTCCCCTTTAGGGGACTCTCCTCTCTCGTAGAGAGAGGGGGTTTGCGTGCAATCTGGATTTATCTCTACACCCCTTGAATTGACTAGGTTTGTGTTCAGATTGCAGGGGGTATCCGCAATCTGGGCTCCGCAATCTGCAATCTGGCTGGATGCCTTGATATTGCTGACTTTCAGTTTGCGGGTAGTTTGCAGATTGCAGCAAACTGGTTCAGATTGCAGACTGCAAACAGCCGTATCTGAGGCGTTATTGTGATCATGATTCATGGCTAATTTCCTCCTGGTATACCCAAACATCCGGGTTCTCGACTGGGAGCACCGCACCGGTTTGAGCACATTTATAATGGGTAGGTTTGATTGCAAAGTGAGCCTGTTTGACTTCACCAGTATCGGTATCAATATTTTCTGATGCGGGAACAGTCATACCTTCAACACAGAGGTAGCCGTATTTACTGCGGGTTAACATAGGCAAGCTGTAATCCTCTGGATTGCGGAAGAACTTTATGTCGCCCTTGGTGGCATGAACTGCGATGCGTTCATTGATGGTTCTATTGGCGCCCAGTCCAGCTTGACCTTCGAACGATTCTGCAAATTGATTCGAGGTATAGACCCTACCTTGAGCTGCCTCATCAAATATCATTTGCACAATGACATCGCGTTTACGCTGACGCTCTGCATCGAGCTTGGCGCCATAGTCTTGATTGACCAGTCGATCGCTATGAGCGTCTAGCTCAATCCATTTGCCTTGGCTTTTGTCGACACATTTTGCTGGCAAGCCCGGACCATTTCGCAGCTCAAAAACCAGAGTGCGGTCGGTGCGCGTTTCATCTGGCCGGTACAGCAACATGCCAGTGGTGTAATAGCCACGAAGGCTGCCTGCACCTGATAGCGCCAGAAAGGGATCTTCCTCAACTTGTTTCTTACTAATCTTCTTAGTGTGGTGGGCCAGAATAATACCCGCTAACGGATTGACCGCATCCCGCAGTTGTTCAACTCGCTCGCGCAGAAAGAACAACATAGCATTGTTGTCGTTTTCACTATTTCCCTCTGGACCGCCATCAAAGACATTGCGTATTGGATCAATCACTAGAATATCGACACCACCCTGTGCAGCGGCTCGTTGCAGTGCCTCAATCACTTGTTCAACACCTTGATCATTGAGCACTAAACGAAGTTGAGGCGTTACCAGCAAGTTATTTGCCGCACGACGACTTACACGTTCGGGTAAGCCCATAGACTGTATCCGTTCACGCAAGTAGTGATATTGAACCTCTGCCTGCAGATAAAACACTCGAAGTGGTCTGGAGGGTGTCAGCTCGAGAAAAGGTTCACCGGCTGCCATGTGTGTTAACCATGACAACAGAAAATCACTTTTACCGACCTTCGGAGCGCCACCAAATACGATCATTCCACCTGGCGTTAAAACTCTCGGTGCAATTAAATCGTCAGGCATAGGTGAGGTATCGGCCAACAACTCCCCCAATGAGTGCATCGGGATTGGCATTTCATCTTTTACGACAGTACGCTCGGCGTTTTTTACAAAAGACCAAACATCCACGCCATCTTCAATGGCATCATAAGCATCCCATTTATCTGGTTTTCCATCTGGGATATGCAATACAGCAACGGAAGAGGCGCCTACATTAGCAATCGCTTCTGATGCCCTGCGCGCATATTCAATGCCAGCCTCATCGTTGTCCGGCCACACCAAAACGTGTTTATCTTTGAGTGGCCCCCAGTCCGTTTTGGCGACTGGTGCATTGGCACCGTTCATTGCGGTGCTCGCAATCATCCCTAAGCGAATCAACGCATCGGCCGCTTTTTCACCTTCAACCAGAACCACCTGGTTAGCCGTAAGTATCTGAGGTTGGTTATACAGCGGTCTGGGGTCGGGCGCTTTCATTGACCGAGAACCGACATCCCACGGCCGAAACTCTTTACCCCCTGCAGTATCATATCGATATATACAAGCTATCAGCTTTCCTTGGCTATCACGGTAATCCCACTTTCCAGTTACCGGACCTAGCTCATCAGTCGGCACCTGTTTTGGTATTGAGGTTGAACTCACAGACTTACTTTTGGCTGCGTGAGAATTTTGTACTTGGGAATCCGAGACTCCTAACCATTGCGCAACGGACTCAACCAATTCTGGAAATCGACTCGTAGCATCAATGCCCATCACACGCGCCCATGCATCAAAAATATCGCCACCTTCACCGGTCGCAAAATCCATCCACATGCCAGCGCGCGAGCCTTCCAGTTCAACAACTAAACTCTTACCGGGATTACCTTCAATATCACCCACAATAAATTGTTTACCGCGTTGCTTTCCTGCCGGAAACAAATACATCAATACGTTTTGAAGAGAGCCCAATAGTCGCTGTTTTAATTCACGCGTATCATGCTTGGATTTGAGTGCAACGCCTTGATCGGGCGCGTCATTAAAATCAAGCCACACAACTTTGTCGCTACCTTTTTCCATCACGCACCTCCTTGCCAGCAGCGGTCTTGCCATGAGCAAAACTTACATTCGTAGTGGGTAGGATCTTTGCTGATTCTGGGTAAGAGCTCTCCTGCATCAGTCGCCTGAATGACACGCACACCTCGATCGGATGCACGCTGAGCCAGTTCACCATTAAATGGCACCCACTCGAAGTACAACTCGGCGGTGTCTTTGTTGATCGCAGTGAACATAGCCGGATTTGAAGATATGCCTGGGATCTGCTCTTCCATGTAGGCTTGGTACAGTGCAATTTGTGCCGCATAAACAGGCTTGGAAAGTGTGACGCCACGTTTTACCGTATCCTTCCATGATTTTGCGTTCAGTGATTTACACTCCCAAAGCGCAGGGTAACTGTTACCGATTGATTCAGGTCCTCCAGCGAGCACGCCATCAACGTGACCACACAAGCGCCCATCAACGGCAGCAAAGCCAAACTGACCACCTGACGCTGTCTCTGTATAAAGATTAAACCCTGCTTGGCGTAACCAATTTATGGCTAAGTCTTCGAAGACATGTCCGGCTGCAAATATCCTAAGAGTGCGACCCGTAAATGTTCTGCCTTCGTCTAAGGCTGTATTAGTGAATTCATATTGAAGCGCTCGATCACACGCAACGCCTAGTCGAGAAGCGCCTAAATAATTGCGCGGCGTTTGTGCCTGGTTCTCAGTTTGCAAAGCACTGTCGATTAGATCGGTGAGTTTTTCAGACAATGTCGGTTGATGATTAAAATCCAGCATCAGAAAGGCACCTCGTCTTTGTACAACTCCTGCAAAGTGCAGTGATAAGATTCAAGGACCGTATCCACCAAACCAATAATTTCATCTTTGCTGTAACTACCAAGGCCTTTTTCCATGCCTACGGCCATCACATAATCTGCAAGTGGGGCTAAAACAGACTCAGCGGCTTTTTGTTCTAAATCGGTTCTGTTCACATCCACCCCCTTGCGATGCAATTGGTAGTGAATGTCCTGACAGGTCTTCGAACAAAAGCGCTTAAAACTTGCGCGCCGATTTTCAGAAGATTGGAAACGATTTGGATCCAGCCAACAGAAACCGCGTGGAGGTTTGTGGCATATATAACATCGGTAATACACATCAAGCGGCCTCCCTTCCTTCAACTTTGTTGAAAATTCGAGATTGGATATCACGCTTGTTAAACTGGAACGCCAATAGGCATGATGCTTGGTAGCGAGTTAATCCAAAGTCCTGTCGATAGGCCGGAGGTAAATATCGAAGTTGCTGAGCAGTTGCAGCCTGGTTTAACCATTTACGGGATTTGCTCGCGGCATCTTCCGTTTCATGATCATTCAACCAGTCGTCAGCTGCTGCCAGGCAAACAGTCCGCTCACCCATGGCCAACAAACGTGCGGGGAGCTTTTTCCCTCCGCCCATGCCAAACCAATGACCGGCTAAGAAGAACACTCCGGCCCACGCTTCAAAGCCTGTTGCCATCAATGCCGCATCATCACCGAACAAATCACACCAACGAAACGAGGAGCGTTTAAGCAGGTCAATCTCAGACATCACAAAGTCAGCTAAATCCACTTTGTCATCGGTATCAGTTCGCTCCCAAACATGACCACATAAGGAGCACTCTTTTGCCGCCGCAGGCACCATCGCTCCGCAGTCGGGACACTCTTTCTGAGGTGCCTCACCATGGCCCTCATGTCCATCCAAATTTACATCTTGCTCTAATGAACCGTGAAGCATGGTGCTGGTGCCAAAGTCGAGTACCACGCAATCACTCTTCACCACACCAGGGTGTTCATTGGGATCAATGGTTCTAAGGCCACGCCCAATCATTTGTATCAGAGTCGACTTATAGGAACTTGGCCGGAGTAAAATCACACAACTGGTCGGCGGGTAATCCCAGCCTTCAGTCAACACTGCTACATTGACAACAACTTGAGATTCCCCGGATTCGAAACGAGACAGCGCCGCTTTGCGCGCCTCGCTTGATAGCTCACCATGAATAACCTCGGCATTCACACCAGAAGATGAGAATGCCTCAGCTACATTTTTGGCGTGATGGATGGTAGAGCAAAAGACCACGGTAGAACGATCATGAGCTTTTTCTTTCCAGTGACGAATCACTGCTTCAGTGATCGGTGCTTTATTCATGATGGCATCGACTGCCGACATATCGAAATCATCGGCGGTTCGCTTCACCTGTGACAGTTCACTCTGAGTACCAACATCAACGACGTAAGTTCGCGGTGGAACCAAATGCCCTGATTGAATTAATTCGGCAAGCGTAATTTGATCACTGACATTACTAAAAACAGGGCGTAATGCTTTGTTGTCACCTCGATTAGGCGTTGCCGTTACGCCAAAAATAGCGACATCAGGATTACGATCTCGAACGCTATCAATGATTTTTCGGTAAGTGGGTGCAGCTGCATGATGCGCTTCGTCGATAACTAACAAATCTAGCGTTGGTATTTTCTTCAGGTTTGATTCACGTCCTAACGTTTGCACCATGGCAAAGGTTGCTTGTCCCGCCCATGACTTTTCCTGAGCGTCATAGATTGAAGTGGCGATGCTGGGATTCACTCGGCTGAACTTGGCAGCATTTTGAGAAGTTAGTTCATCTCGATGAGCTAGCACACAGGCTTTTGCATCTCCGTTTTCCAGCCATTGACCGGTAACACCGGATAACATAATGGTTTTACCGGCGCCCGTAGGCGCCACCCCCAATGTATTCTGGTGCTTATTAAGCGCAGCGAGGCTGCGCTCAACAAACAGTTTTTGACGAGGTCGTAATAACATAATTCGACCTCCTTATTGCGCCCAACTGGGACGACCAGTTGGAGCAGTTGAGGTAGATTGGGCCGGAGAAGATTGCTGTACCGAAGCTGATGCTTGTGTCGGTTCACCCGCGATGCCTGCATAAGCTTTATTGTCTGGTGTGATTGCGGTTTTAACGACATTTTTATCATCACCATTTTGGTCCTTATCCATCTCAACTTTGGCAACAAACTCAATACCATCAAGATCGGCAAAACCTTGAATGCGACGTGCTTGTTGAGCCTGATGTGAGTTGTCCTGAGGATGCAATCCACGCGATGAGTTCAAGATCCCTTTTATAAACGCTCTTCCCATATTTGCCCACTCGGGACCTTTAGGGCTGTGAAGACCAATGAGGCTCCACATTTTCCGTTTCGCGTATGGACCATCGAGCACTACGAACTCGCAGTTCAAGTAAACAGAGCCAGTGGTCATGCTTTGGCTTGCGTAACCACCAGTCCAACCTTGCGAAGCATCGTCATAGCCACCGGGTCGAATCGTCATGCGCACTTTTACCAGCGTGCCTTTTGGGATTACGTCAAAATTGTTTTGGTCTTCAGCCGAGTTAAAATCATTCCAAGTAGTCATTATTGAGCTCCTTCTTCAGTATTGGTTTGGGTTTCGATAGGTGCTGGGCGAGCAAAGGTCAGGCGATCTGACGGAGGTGTTACTGGCCCATGAATTTTTTCCATAAGTCGACCTAGGTGTGGCTCCTCGATAACATCAAGTCGCCCACTGCGATCTTTGGCTGGATAGCCATAGGGATTTAGGGTGTGGTTAATAAAGGCACGATATTTCTGGCCATCATCACTTTGAATTTCCGCAAGTGTGATGACCTGATCAACGATGCCTGGCAGCTCTAGAGCCGTTTTTGAACCATCAATCTGTGGTGAATAAACCTTACGATTGAAGTCATCGACTTTTTCGTCGAGGATGCCAACAAACCAGATATTCTTATTACGGGTGTGCTGTAGATGAGTCAGCCAAGCAATCATCTCTTGCCCATGAAGACCATAAGCACCACGCGTATCAGGTTTGCCACTTCGCTCGCTGAACGCCTGAGGTTGTCCCTTGCACCATTGCAAGCAGAGGCGACCTGCAACAGTTATTGAGTCGATAAACACCGTGTCGTATTTATCAATGCTGCTAACGTCACCGAATTTAGCGCAGACTGCTTCATAGTGTGCTTGGCTGTATGGCTGCTCATCCCGTAGCGCAGGATTTGGGCCGCCAATAAACACCGCAAAGTCACGACATTCCTGCCATGTACGTGGTCGAATCGCATCGCCAGACCACCCTTCAACAGCTAGGTCTCCCGCTTCTAAATCGAAGAACAAGGTTTTGTCTGCATCGACCGTCCACAACAAACTGGTTTTTCCGATGCCTGATGGACCAAGAATGCAGCCTTTGATCCCGCGCTTTTCTGCCAATCGCTGATCGGCCGTAATGATTGGAAAGGCCATTACTTCACCTCCCCATGTTCACGCAGAAACTCAAGCGCGTAGTCGGCGCCTTTGGCACCGTAACCCCGAGCCATGTCATGCACTCGGCGTAGCGAGTCCATTTCCTGAACAATGCGACTGAGCTCTTTATTCAAACCCTGCTGTGCAAAGGCCAAATCATCAACGGTCGCTAGAAGCAACGCCTTAGATTCAGGTTCTCCATTGTCAGATACATCAGGAATGGAAATAGCATCTGGCAGGCTTTCCAATGAAAAACTGCTCTTGCGCAAAGCCTCTAAAAAATTGGTTTCTTTGGTAAAAATCGTCATGATTATTGCTCCTTTGCATGGCTGAGGCGGAAGGTGGGCTTGCCGGTTTTTAATGTCCGAGCGGGTTCAAAAACGGTTCGAAGGTTTTCAGGCCAAGCGGTGTATTTGCGCTCAGCCACCTTGTAAGTGATGTCCAAGAATTCAGCTGGGTTATCGCCACTGGCAGAAATTCGCTGTGCGATTTCAGATAATTGCGATTGGTCCCAGACAGGCTTTTTCGGAAGGTCAGATGACACTCGCACACCCTCGTCATCAAAGTTGACAGTTCCGGTGTCTTTGCCAAGTTGAGTTCTTAACTCACTAACTTTTGGGTCGTATTTCATGGCAATTGCGCCATCGACCCAGTCTTTAAGTTCTTTGGCATTGCGAAGGTAGTTGGCCGCTTCAGCCTGAACACGCATCAATTCAGCAGCAGTCATACCTGCCAACTCGCCGATGCTCATGGCTTGTGCTTGTTCTAGAGAAAGACTCATGCGTCACCTCCAGCTACACGCTCAGAGGTACTCTTGCGAAGACAGTCGTGTTCATAGGCCTCGACGTCTTCGAGGCGGTACATCACGCGACCTTGCAGTTTGAGAAAAACGGGGCCGATGCCTTCAGAGCGCCAGCGCTCCAATGTGGCTTCGCTGACGCCCCAGCGGTTGGCTAATTGCCGTTGGTTCATATGATTTACACTCACGTTGCACTCCTGATGGTTATTGCGAAAACGTGAGGTAATGATGTGCTTCGGTAGGTTAGGATCCGTTTAGGGGGAAGTTAGGTAAGAGGTTAGGAAGGGATAATTTCTTGGTGATTTTTAGCTGCTGGATAAATTCTGCGCCCTGAAAACCAAAAAAGGCTGATGCCACGAATGACACCAGCCTTTTGCTGTAAGTTATGGATCTACTCAACTTTCAACCAGCCACAACCGTCTCCGTAGTCAATCACCTTTCGCCATTCGTTTTTACAACCACTGAATGCTTGGCTTATTGTGTTTGACCTTGACTCTGCCGTTTCCAGCAGCACCTCTTTCCTGACCCGAGATTCACCACCTTGCCAAGCCTCGTATAGCTGGCGAATGATTGAGCGATGAATCAATCCATTGAACCTGTAGGTTTCTCCATTCACCACCAGTTCCCCCCCATCTTCAGAGCAATACACCGGGCCGTTCTGGTTTCGCTTAGGAATCCCCAGTCCAAGCAAGTCAGCAATTAACTCTTTGTCGATTGTGCTAACCGCCTCCTCGCCAGGAGAAATCAAGCCCATCAGATCAGTGCATAGTGGCTCCCCCGGGAGATCTGGACCAAAGTGGTGAAATGGTAAATCGGTCAACACCATGGCCGATTTACGTCTAGGAAATATCTGCAAAGCCTGCCTTAGTAGATGCATGGATACGGGAAGATGGGCTCTGCGTACAAACAAAACGGCGAGCTTCCTTTTACCTACCCAGGTATCACCCAAGTCCCAAATGACATCGTGCTGTAAGCTCGCTATTGGCGACCGATCAGATATGTCCAACCAATTGCGCAAAACAGCAAACACTCGCAAAGAGTCGACCTGATAGCGTTGTAAATCCTCCATCGGCACATTCACCCAGCCTGCACCAGCGGAAAAATAACCAAACCCTGGACCGGTAGCATTTGGGATGATGTCGTAGTCACGTCCATCAATGCATACAGACACTGGCGTTGAGCTGACTGGCGTTAACAATCTTGCGGCCAACAGCTCTCTGTATTCATGCCGAGACTTAAATTGCTCTGCAGACAGTTCCATTTTCGGTGTACTCAGCAAATCAAATAGAAGCTCAAGTGCGCTTCTGCTGATATTAAGTGAGGAAGGAATCATGGGTTTATTTCCCGTACTAGCCCCCATTGCTTAAGGTATTTCTCACCAATTAATCGCTCCCGCTCAGTGCGACTGCGCAGATCACAACCATTAGGCAAAGAAATCTTTACGGGCAGGACTTTCTTGCGATTTGATCCTTGTTCAGGTTGAAAACGGATACTTATGACCGCCTGGATTGGCGCGAAAGACTTAGAGGTTAGCGGATTAAAATCACTGAAATGCTCTCTACAGTAGTCGTGAAAATTTACCTCGTTTTTAGCAGGTACTTCAATCTGGATGCGGCCATCGCCCGAGAGGTCTTTCAACTTCAACATCACCAGCTGAACCGAATCAATATGGTCGTCGAGATCCCAATCCAGCCCATGACCATTCAATAACGGATCGAGGCAATATTGCCGAAGTGGAACCTTATCCGCTTCGACCGTCTGTTTGAGCAAATCCTCAGTGAAAGACTTGGCAATTTCCTCGCGACGCTCCCGTTTGGCAGCGACGATCTCCATGGTCCCAGAGTCCGGTGAATAGGTAATCGCATGCTCCGATACCGGTCGACGAATGCGGGAGACAATGTCCTCATCACCTTCAAACTCTAGGTAAGCATCTGGCAGACCTTCCTGGTAGATCATCACTTGCACCACATCTACATCATTCCCGTCGTCATCCAGCAACGAGCGGTCAAAAAGCTCGACCTTGACCTTGTCGCCCAGACCAAACAGTGACTTCATTTTTTCTTTGAAGGTATTCAGTGACACCTGATCTGTATGCAATGGCAGAGATGGAGGGAGCTGGTAACCGCTCCAATTGCGGCCATGCCGGTATTGATCGGCATAACGAATATCCTCGGCATGACGAAACCTATCCGGCTCGTGGAGGTAAACCCAGCGACTTCGTTCCAGCGCAGACTCCATCTGACTCAATTGTGAAGTATTGGTGACCGCGCTTAGCAAGGCAGCCTGACCAATCTCGTCCGCCATCTGGTTTATGCGCTCGGCATCAATCCTCAATCGAGCCTGATCCTCAGCTGGCAGATGATCCAACAATTGGATGACATTACTGGCGACAGTGGCTTGATCTTGCGACCAGTCAACCCCAGAAACAGCAATGTTCTTGTTGGTGAAATACTCATGCAGCCCCTGAGCTGATGAGTGGCGGATAAAGTTACGAACGATTGGCATAGGCACAATTCCTCAATATAAGCGATAAACGGCAAACTCTCGGCATTCAATTACAGAAAGTTCAAGATAGCGAACTTATATAATATGGGCGCTTATATTTCTTTTCAAGTAAAAAAAGTAAGTCTATAATGAACTTTTTACGCGATTCACTAAGGAGGCAATGCCGTGGCCAACGTATTAGGGGCCAAAATTAAAGAGCTCCGCAAAGAAAAAGCCCTTACATTAGAACAGCTTGCGGAGAAAATAGGTTCAGGGAAAAGCTATATCTGGGAGATTGAAAATAAAGGTGTAAAACGCCCATCTGCCGAAAAATTAGCCGCTATAGCCAAAGCACTGGATGTTACAACTGACTATCTGATTGACGACACACAAACAGAAGTCTCTGACGATCTAGAAAAAGAAGTATTTTACCGGAAGCTGGGACAACTCGACAAAGGGGACCAAGATCGAATAATGGATATGATAGACGCATGGAGCAAGAAGTAGTGTCAGAGAAAAAATCCCCTCACAAGGAAGCCAACCGAGTTACTCGGCTTTTAGATACGGCGCTTCCCGAGCCTGTTCGATTTCCTGTCAATGTGGAAATGGTGGCAAAAGACCTCACGCCATCATTTAACCAGGACCCAATTACTGCAGTTAATGGCGGTAGCATGGGCTCTTCGATCGATGGAATGCTAGTCAAACATGACGCCAAAGACGAATGGGCTATTTTCTACAACACCGACGTCGTCCATCCAGGGAGAACAAATTTCACTCTCGCACATGAATTGGGCCACTACATGGTTCACCGGCAAGCATTGAACAAAACCAAGTTCGAATGTGGCGAAGAAGACATGCTGGACGAAAACCAACAAGGTATTGATATCGAAGCAGAAGCTAATGCCTTCGCCGCCAACTTACTGATGCCTAACCACGACTTCCGCGCACAAGCCGATGGTCAAAAATTTAGTATCGACCTAATGCAGCACTGTGCTAATCGCTACGGCGTATCGTTAACTGCGGCAGTGCTAAAGTGGCTCGATTTCACAAAGAAACGCGCTATCGGCCTGCTGTCTGAAGAAGGCTTTATGCATTGGTCAAAATCGAGCAACAGCGCTTTTCGTTCTGGCCGTTACTTCGCCACAAAGAAAAACTGTGTTGAAATCCCAGAATTATCGTTAGCGGCGGAAGAGCAGTATTCAGCAGAAGCTAGAAATGGCGTCAGGCATGGGCCAGATATTTGGTTTCCCGGCGAAGAAGTTATCGAGCACAGCATTTACTCTGAGGAGTACCGTAAGACCCTAACCATCCTTGTTCTAGATGATGCAGGCGGATACAGCGACCCGGGTGATTTCAGCGAAGAAGATGAGCTGCTTACTGATTCGTACACTAACTTTATTAACAACGGACAGAATCCCTACTAACCATTATGCGAGACTCCTACGAACGCTTTTTCTCACAAGGCTATATTTCGAAAGACCAATTTTTCGAATTCGGCCTAAGTGAAACCATTTACGCCCCTTTGGATAAAGCCGAGGTGGCTTGGCAAGAGTTGAAGCATAGAATTCAAAACAACCAGCAGGTATTTATTCGCGGCTTTGGACGAAATTCAAACGGCACACATTTATTTCAAGCATTCTATGCTGATGTCCTTTCGAACAACCAAGTTACCGTTGATCCAACCAATAATGCTCAACCAACAAAATTGATCCGGGACTTAACGGGTTATTCAAAGACAAAAAGCAGTAAACATGAGCCAATCCAGAATTATCAAATCTCGCATATTTTTGGCAGAACCAAAAACGTATTCGCCTTTACCGCACCTTGGAATATCGTCTACATGCCTAAAATGCTGGATCCTTTTACCGGTCATGAAGCAAAAGGAGCAATGATTGACGAATATAAAGATCGCTTTCAAAGGCAGAGTTTCAATCATTTTGAATCACTTATAACCGATTACAATGGATTGATTACATCCCCTGAGCTGATTGATGCAATTCATGTATACCTCGAAAAAATTGAACAGGATAAAACCCTCAACGATAAAGATGTCATCAAGTTAAGAGCTTCCGTTCTGGAAGAATTAACACCCATTATTCTTTGAGCTTTTAGTGACACCCCAATCACTTACGCATAAGCCCGCATATACCTGATGGCCATTTCGCCACTCTAAACACAGAATATTCAACAGTATTTTGAACATTTAGAGTGGTAAGCAAATGCAACAAACAAACCCATTATCTCCGCACAGAATGCCCCCCGAGCAACGCGTTCATGAGGTCGCTAACATCATCGCTCAAGGCATAATCAGGCTTAGAGCACCCCATTCAAAAAAGGCACAATTATTGGACTCAGATAGCAATGTTTCACTTGCTATGTCTGCCTACCGAAGCGTTCATGGTGAAACAGAGAACGCCAACACTTCGGAGGAAAAATGAGCTCAAACATCATATTCGAACCATCATCGTCAGCAGTTGCGCAAATAGCCCAACTATCAGATATGACAATGGACGAAATTAAATCATTGTGGCGACAACTTTACCGCAAAGAACCACCAACCCATATTCGATCCTTCCTAGAGAAGCGCTTGGCTTTTCGATTGCAAGAAGTCGAATTTAGGCGCGCACATCAAAACTTTGCCGACAAAAACGATCGGCGTATTAATGCCATCGTAAATACAGGCAAGAAGCCTCTGCGAGATCGATACCCAAAACCTATACCAGGAACTGTTCTAAGCCGCATCTACCAAGAAAAGGAACACAAGGTTACCGTCACCCACGACGAACAGTTTGAATTTGAAGGCCGTATTTATAAAAGTCTTTCGGTTGTCGCCAGAGAAATTACTGGCACCCGCTGGTCTGGACCATTGTTCTTTGGCTTAAGAAAAGAAAACCATGAGAAGAAAACAAAGCGGGGTAAAAAATAATGTCAGAACAAATCAAAAAGAGACTTCGCTGTGCAGTCTATACACGAAAGTCCACTGAAGAGGGCCTGGATCAAGATTACAACTCAATCGATGCACAACGCGATGCTGGCCATGCTTACATCGCCAGCCAACGAGCAGAAGGTTGGATTCCCGTTGAAGATGATTATGACGATCCTGCATTTTCAGGCGGCAACATGGATCGCCCTGCGATGAAGCGATTACTTAAAGATATACAGGATGACAAAGTCGATGTCGTGGTGGTTTACAAAATTGATCGATTGACGCGAAGCCTGACTGACTTCTCCAAAATGATTGAAGTGTTCGAACAACATAACACTTCGTTTGTGTCGGTCACTCAGCAATTTAATACCACTAATTCAATGGGTCGGCTGATGCTGAACATTCTCCTTTCATTCGCACAATTTGAAAGAGAGGTGACCGGTGAGCGTATTCGAGACAAGATTACCGCCAGCAAGAAAAAAGGCATGTGGATGGGCGGCATCCCACCGCTGGGGTATGACGTAAAAGATCGACATCTGGTCATTAATCCAAAAGAAGCGAAATTAATTCAACAGGTGTTTAAACGGTTTACAGAGATCGGATCAACAACACTATTGTACAAAGAACTAAGACTAGAAGGCGCAACCAGCAAATCATGGACAACTCAAGACGGGCGCTTCCGCCCTGGCAAACCAATCGACAGAGGCCTTATCTATAAGCTACTGCACAATCGTACTTACCTCGGCGAACTCAGGCACAAAGATCAATGGTACCAAGGCAAGCACGACGCCATAATTGATCAAAAACTTTGGGACGATGTTCACTCCATACTCGCAGTGAATGGCCATAAGCGCGGCAATTATACTCGCGCTAAAATACCATTCCTTCTGAAAGGCATGGTATTCGCCGAAGATGGCCGAGCGCTGACAACTTGGAGCTCAACTAAGAAAAAGAGTGGCCGACGTTATCGCTACTACATTAGCACTCGCGATACTAAGGAATATTCAGGCGCATCAGGTTTACCTAGAATCCCTGCAGCCGAGCTAGAATCAGCTGTAGTTGAACAAATAAGAGGTATTCTCAAAGCACCGCCCGTTACTCAAAAGGTTGCATCTATCGTACAGGAGAAAAACTACGATATTGATGAAGCCCAAGTTACCGTCGCGCTTAACAAGATCAATAACGTTTGGGAGCAATTATTCCCTGATGAGCAATCTCGCATCATTAAATTGATGGTCGAAAAAATCATCGTCAAGCCAGACAATATTGATATTCGCCTTTGGGAAAATGGTATAGAACGACTTGCCTTAGAAATTACTGACTCAGCTAAACAGGAGGTCGCATGACAAATTCTTCTGGAAATAATTTGGACCGCTCTGCGGGCCGCGAAGCGGTGAACCCCAAGGATGGGGTGAACAACAAGGGTAGCGGCTTTAAAATTGAAATGAGTCAGTCAGGTGACTCAAGCGTTGTTGAAGCCAGTAATGGCCAACTCAGTATTTCGGTGCCTATCAATTTAAAACGCCGAAGCGGCCGACAACTAATCACTCTACCAGATGGTTCCTCCCATGAGCCCAGGCCATGGGATACTGATCCAACGCCATTGCAGCTAGCTCTAGCACGCGGCCATTGCTGGCTCGCTATGCTAGAAACCGGCCAAGCTAAATCCCTTAAAGATATTGCAGAGAAAGAAGGCGTCGACAACAGCTACGTGAGCCGAATGGTTAACCTGACTACACTGGCGCCAGATATCGTCGAGGCCATTCTTGACGACCAACTGCCACCGACCGTGACCTTGTTTGATTTGGCAGTAGATCCTCCTAGGTTGTGGAACCAGCAAAGACAAAGACTGCTCGTTTAGCTGAAATCATGCTGGCTAATAGCGCAAAGGTTTAAAATAAAGCGAATAGTTAAACCCAGGGTTTAACTATTGCATATTTTACAAACTGGTTTAATATATATGCTAAAGTTAAACCCTAGGTATAACTATGTCATTAAAGTTAAACTGGCTCATACAAAATACCGCTCCTGGCAATGTGATACTGCAATCTTGGCTAAGCAAGAATGAAGTAAGCCCACAGTTAGCACAAAAGTACGTCAAAAATGGCTGGCTCACTAAATTGCGTTCGGGTGTTTATGCTCGCCCCGGAAAGTCGCCGTCATGGCATAACGCCCTCGATTGCTTGGAAAAGCAGCTTAATGTTCCTGTCCATATAGCAGGTCTTACGAGTTTAACGTATCAGGGGAAGTCTCATTATCTTCAACTGCATGAAAAAAACATATGGCTTGAAGTTCCCCCCCAAACGCCTCTACCTCAGTGGTTTAGAGCATTTCCTGAATACTCATCTCAATTCTCAACAGAGACTCAAGAAAGCACACCAAACTGGCTATTTGTAACAAGCAACAAACTTCTTCAAGACGATCCATCAGATCTAACAGAGATCGAAATAAACGATACTCAGCTGAAAGCAAGCCGAGCGGAACTTGCGGCCTTTGAGCTACTAAATTCTGTACCTTTAAAAATATCATTTGAACACGCAGCTGAAGTTTTCCAAGGACTAACGAGTTTAAGCCCTAGAAAAGTACAGTCGATACTCAACAGAAGTAAGACGATAAAAACAAATAGGCTGTTTCTTTTTCTTGCAAACTATTATGAGCACCCATGGATATCACGCATCGACGAATCACAAATCAAATTAGGAGCTGGAAAACGGCAAGTTGTCGCTGGAGGCACCCTCGACCATCGATACCAAATAACAGTTCCAGATTCATTTCTAACGAAAGAGCATAAACAATAAAGAGACCGCGACATGGACAAAAATTCCCCCTACTACAAACAAGTGGCGCTCCTTATAAACTGCTTACCTTATGTTGCCCAAGAAAACTGTTTTGCATTAAAAGGCGGAACAGCAATAAATCTGTTTGTTAATAATTTCCCGAGGTTATCAGTAGACATCGATTTGGCTTACTTGCCTTTAGAGCCAAGAGTGGAAGCGCTAAAAAATGTTAGAGCGTCATTGGCCAATATAAGAGATAACTTAAATCAAACAAAAAAATTCAACGCAACCATACAAGATAATAAGCCTGACGAAATGCGGATTATTGTTGAGTCCGCTGGTATGGCAAAAGACTCCGCACAAATAAAAATTGAAGTTTCACCAGTTGCAAGAGGTGCTTTACATGACGCGACCTACTGCGATGTTATTGAGCAAGTGGAAGATGAGTTTGGCTTTGCAACTATAAATACTGTCTCAATCCCTGACCTATATGGCGGAAAGCTGTGTGCGGCAATGGATCGTCAACATCCAAGAGACTTATTCGATGTAAAAGTATTACTCGAATCTCGAGGCATTGACCGAGACATATTTATCGGGTTCTTGGCGTATTTGCTATCGCATAACCGTCCAATTTCTGAGGTCATGAACCCCAGATGGAAGGATATTAGTGATGTATTCAACAACGAGTTCGATGGGATGACATTTAAGCCCGTATCACTAGAAGAGCTTCAAACAGTCCCAAGCCTTATGCTGCAGTCACTAAAATCGCAGTTTACTCAGTCAGATTTTGACTTTCTATACTCTTTTAAATCTGGAGAGCCTGACTGGAGCCTGTCGCCTCATAGCCAGATACAAAACTTACCAGCAGTTCAATGGAAACTGCTAAACATACAAAAGATGTCAAGAGATAAACATAAATCAGCATTAGAAACCCTGAATAACACAATGCTTCGTTGGCTTGAGCGCTAGGCATGAATAACAAAGGCATTAACTATCATGTATAAACAACACGGACAGTTTCATTTCTCCCCCTCAGGTCTGACTCGCTACATGGAGAGTCCTTTTGCCTCTTGGATGGATCGGTTTTCGATTGAATACCCAGACCAGGCGCCAGAAAAAGACCCAGCCGATGCTTTGATGAGTTCCCTCGCGCAGAAAGGCTATGCGCACGAGGATGCGCTAGAAACGACCTTTGCTGAACAAGGCCTCGCCGTAGTCAAAATTGAAGGCAAATCAGCAGATGAAAAGCAGGCCAGCACGCTTGAAGCAATGCACCAAGGCGTTGATGTCATCGTACAGGCTCGATTGCAGCTAGTGCCATTTGGTGGGTATGCAGATTTTCTCGTCAAAGTTCAGCATGCTGAAGGCGCTGAACCTAGCTTACTGGGTAATTGGCATTACGAAGTTTGGGATACGAAACTGGCCAACAAGCTGAAGCCAACCTTTGTTATTCAGCTATGTTGTTACGCACAAATGCTCGAATCCATGCAGGGCCGTTTGCCCGAATTTATTACCGTTGCCTTAGGGAATGGCGATCATGAACGCCTGCGAACCAAAGATTATTTCTATTATTATCAAACACTAAAATCTTCATTTGTTACTGATCAAAAAAACTTTGACCCAAGTAAAAGGCCTGATCCTGCCGAATCAAAAAACTGGGGTGACTGGAGTAATTTTGCCGAAGCGTTATTAGTAGAAAAAGACCATCTCTTTCAAGTCGCCACCATTACCAAGAGCCAGATAAAAAAACTGCGCCAGGCTGGTATTAATACAATGCAAGAGCTTACAGATTCAACAGTTGAGCATGTACCTGGCTTCAACCCTGCCGTTCTTGAAAAGCTCAAAGCGCAAGCTGCCATTCAAAAACGCAGCGCAGGCGATGACATTCCTAAGTTTGAAATTATAACGCCAGCGCCTGATGAGAAAATAGGACTAGCGTTACTTCCACCACAATCGCCACTGGATGTGTTTTTTGATATTGAGGGCTATCCGCTCGATGAAGGTGGCTTGGAATACCTTTGGGGAAACACCTACTTTGATGACAATGGTAATCGACAGTTCATCGATTTCTGGGCGCATAATCCTGAGCAGGAAAAGCAATGCTTCCAAGACTTCATTCATTGGGTTTACCAGCGTTGGCAGCGAGACCCAACAATGCATATTTACCATTACGCCAACTATGAAATCGCAGCCTGTCGCAAATTGATGGGGCGGTATGGTGTATGTGAATATGAAGTTGATCAGCTACTTCGCAACGAGGTTTTCGTCGACCTCTACAAAATTGTTAAAGGTGGCGTCCTGTTAGGCGAGCCTCGGTATTCAATCAAGAATGTCGAGCATCTTTATCGCGGAAAGCGTGAAACTGAAGTTGGAAATGGCGGTGACTCGGTTGTGGTCTATGAGCAATGGCGAGAACTTAACCAACGAGGCGAACAGGGTGATACCTGGGAAACATCTAAAATCCTAAACGATATCAGGGATTACAACATTGATGATTGCGACTCAACCCAGGAGCTGGTCGATTGGTTGCGACAACAGCAAGCGAATCATGGCATAAACTATAAGGGTAAAACCGAAGTCACCGAGCCTGATGTCAAAGAAGAAGTAACAGAACGAACGCAGCTGCGTGATCGTCTTCTTGAGCGGGTTTTATCTGAGCTTGAGTCCGATCCAAGAAAAGCGGCATTAACTGAAAACCTTGCATGGGTGCTAGAGTTTCATCGACGAGAAGCGAAACCCATATTCTGGCGTTTATTCGAAAGGCTTGGCTTAAGTCATATTGAATTAATGGACGATCTAGATTGCTTGGCCTGTTGTGAAAGAACTGAGCGTGAGCCCTTTAAACCTACGCCACGAGCGCGCAATATGGCTTATGAATATCGCTTTGATCCCTCCCAGGAATTCAAGGGTGCACAAAAACAATTCTATTTATTGGGGGTTGAAACGGAAGATGGGAACACTGCGAAGGTTACTTTCGTCAGAGATGAAAGCGATCTGGAAAATGGACTGATCGTGCTGCAATCAAAAGAGGAACCACCAACGATTATATCGTTAGTGCCGGATGAGTACGTTAATCCGAATCCGATTCCGCAAGCCATTGACCTAAGTGTTAGCGAATACGAAAGTGGGCAGCTGATTCCTGGCCAATCAGCCATCATCGACTTTCTATCACGATCTAAACCCAGGATAAATGGACACAACGAAGGTCCTATTGCCCCAAGTCACGCCCCCGGAGAAAGGCTTCAACAAATCATTCATGCGATCAGCAATCTTGAATCCAGTTATTTAACTATTCAAGGGCCTCCCGGTGCTGGTAAGTCCTATACCGGAAAACATGTAATTGCTGAACTGATGAAATCAGGTGCACGAGTAGGTATCGCCAGCAATAGTCACAAGGCGATCAACAACCTGTTATTGAGTACAGCAAAATACTGCAAAGAAGAAGGCATCGCTGCGACTTTCTGTTGTACAAAAGATAATGAGCCAGAACTAGTCGATTACGAAGTAGCCATTTTGAAGAACAATGAGCTAGTCAATCATATCCAACCGTCCAGTGTGGTTGGCACCACAGCCTGGGGTTTTGCCCGAGAAGATATGACAGATCAGCTGGACTATCTTTTTGTCGATGAAGCGGGGCAAGTAGCGGTTGCCAATTTAATTGCCATGAGTCGCAGTGCAAGCAACCTTATTTTGATGGGCGACCAGATGCAACTTGGCCAGCCTTCACAGGGCACACACCCGGCCGACAGCGGACTTTCTGTATTGGACTACCTTTTACACGAAACACCCACCATACCCGACGACATGGGCGTGTTTTTGGGCACAACCTACCGAATGCACTCAAAGGTCAACCGCTTCATCAGCGAGCATATTTACGAAGATAAACTGGAGTCACATCCTGATAACGATAAGCGAATTATTGAGGTGCCTGCCGGTTATGATGGACCACTTAACTTCGATGCTGGTGTTACATTTGTGCCAGTCGAGCATGAAGGCAACACTCAAGCTTCCGATGAGGAAGTAGCTGAAATAAAGTCCCTCGCCAACGCTTTGATAGGCAGGACTTTTCATACAGGAAAGTCAGCTCCCGAAACTCGGGCTATAGACTGGAACGACATTTTGTTTGTCGCTCCATACAATCACCAAGTCAGCAAGCTACGCGCTGCATTAGGCGAGCAAGCCAAGGTGGGCAGTGTCGACAAGTTCCAAGGCCAAGAGGCCCCAATTGTGTTCTTGAGCATGTGTGCGAGCGATGCCAGCGAATCACCTCGTGGGCTAGACTTTCTATTCGACAAACATCGCATCAACGTAGCCATATCCAGAGCACAAACGTTAGCGGTAGTGGTGGGAAATCCGAATATCGGTAAAACACCAGTAAATCGAGTCGACCAGCTTAAACTGGTCAATTTGTTTAATGCCATCACTAGGAGTTAACTCCATCCTTAACAGGCTGCGATGTCGACTGCCTCAAGCAGCTTGATTCGTATGCCTCGATGTCTTGCTCTCGATACATTACCCGGCCCCCAAGCTTTAAATATTGAGGGCCTATACCTTCCGAGCGCCACCTCTCTAAAGTAGCTTCGCTGACACACCAGCGATTAGCCAGTTGCCTCTGATTGATGTGGATTACCGTCATAAAAACTCCTTTGTTGGACAATTTGGTAACCACCATGAACGCTCGAAAATACGGATAAAATCAAGCTAATTAGGACTGGTTAAGGGTATAAATATCGATAGGTAATCATAGGTATTTAATGGACTTGTTCAGTTGCGAAAGGGGGAACTGAACCCGCGTCCCGCCCCACCACCAAAAGCCGAAAGCCCCGTAAAATTTCTGTTTTACGGGGCTTTTTCATTTCTAAGCCACCAACAGCTTAAATACCCCCCATTATTTCTTACAAAAGCCCGGTCATTAGCCGCTATACTGATTGGTCACCGTCCACCTCACGCCCTTAGGATAGCTATGACCAGCGAGCTTCATATTGATTTGCACAACAACTTTGGTTTTGACCAGTTTCGACCTGGGCAGGAACAAACCATTAGGCAGTTGCTCAATCATCACTCATCGCTGGCCATATTCCCTACCGGGTCGGGTAAATCTCTGTGCTATCAATTGACGGCGACACTGTTGCCACACCTGACGCTGGTGGTGTCACCGCTGTTAGCGCTGATCAAGGATCAGATCGAGTTCTTATCGTCTAAGGGTATTGCCGCCGCCAGCATCGACAGCACGCTGAGTGCCGATGAGCACCAGCGAGTGATCGGCGACGTCCGTGCCGGTAACACCAAGATTTTGATGGTGTCGGTGGAGCGATTTAAAAACGAGCGCTTCCGAGAGTTTATTAAGTCGGTGCCGCTGTCGATGCTGGTCGTCGATGAGGCTCACTGTATCTCGGAGTGGGGGCATAATTTTCGGCCGGACTATCTCAAACTACCTATTTATCGTCATGAGCTGAATATCCCGCTGGTATTACTGCTGACGGCAACGGCAACGCGCAAAGTTAAAAAAGATATGGCCGTTAAGTTTGGCATCGAACCCGAGCATATCGTGCAGACAGGTTTCTACCGCCACAACCTCGATTTATCCGTCGTGCCCGTAGCCACCGCCGACAAAGACCAGCAGTTACTCAGCCTGGTTCAGCAGCAACAAGGACCGGGGATTATCTATGTTACCCTGCAGCAAACCGCCGAAACAGTTGCCCAGTATCTAACCCGTCACGACGTCTCTGCCGCTGCCTATCACGCCGGCTTTGACAGTGATCATCGACAGCAGATCCAGGCACAATTTATGTCGGACAAGGTGCAGGTGATTGTTGCCACCATTGCCTTTGGCATGGGTATCGATAAGGCCAATATTCGCTTTGTCATGCATTATGATCTGCCCAAATCGATAGAGAATTACAGTCAGGAAATTGGCCGCGCCGGGCGAGATGGCCTTGCTTCGCAGTGCTACACCCTGGCCAATCTTGACGGTATTACCACCGTTGAAAATTTTGTTTACGGCGACACACCCGAACGCGCCGGTATCGACAGCGTGCTTGCCAGTATTCGCAGCGAGACCAAAAATCGTCAGTGGGAGGTGCAGCTTAACCCGTTATCAAACGCCTCAAACATCAAGCAACTGCCATTAAAGACACTGCTGGTACAGTTAGAATTGAGCAACATCATCAAGCCGCTGTACGCGTATTTCGCCGAGTTTAAGCTCAAGCTGCTGCAACCCAAAGACACTATCGTCGCCATGTTCGAGGGCGAGCGCCGGGATTTTATCAGCGCCGTTTTTCAGCACACTCAATTTAAGAAAGTCTGGGGCGAACTCAGTTTCGATCACCTTCTCTCCGGCTACAATTGCGACCGCAGCCGCGTGGTATTGGCGCTGGAATACCTGCAGGAAAAACAGTTGATCATCCTCGAAACCAAGGGTATGACCGAGGTTTTCTCGGTCGATTCAGAGCGGCTTAATCAACCTGATCTGGCCCTGTCACTGCATCAGTACTTTGTCGACAAAGAGGAAAAGGAGGTGCAGCGCATTGCCGCGTTGATTCGCTTTTATGAATTGGACAAATGCCTGAGCAACAACCTCTCTCGCTACTTTGACGACCAGCAATCACCAGCACAATGTGGTCATTGCTCTGTCTGTCGAGGACAGGTGGCCAAGCTCGCATACTCTCAACAACCGACGGTGGTCAGCGACGAGCAGTTGCAAGGCTACGTCCACGAGCTTAAGCAACACCTGCAGGGCAAGACACCACAGCCTTTAAGCCTTGAAAGCTACTGTCGGTTTTTGGCCGGCATCAGCGTACCCTATTTTGGTCGCCACAAAGTTCGTCAGTTAGCGGGCTTTGCCAGCTGTGAAGATCAGCGCTATGCCAACATCAGAGAAAACCTGCAACGCCTGGGCATTCAATAGTCAGGCCCTTTATCCAATGTTTCTTAACACGAGCCACTAATCAATTGCGCCATCGCAACATTGGCACCAATATGCGGCAAGATTGTAACGCCTTTTTCAGGCCACTGTTCCAGCACTGCATTGGCTGCCCTTGGGATATCTTCAACCACGTGATTACCCGCCGACAAAAAGTAGGGCAGCACCACCACCTCGTCGGCCCCCTTAGCCAAACAGTTATTCATGGCTGTACTAATTGATGGGGAAGCAAATTCCAAAAAAGCCACTACCACTTCATCCACCGCCAGCGATGCATTGTCCGACACCCTGGCCGTTAACTCTCTGACCTCCTCATTTGAGGATTCTCGGCGGCTGCCATGGGCGACTATGAGTAAGGTTTTCATTTGTCTGTTACCACTTTTGTTCTACTGGTTTTCTCTGTTGCGGGCTTGGCTTCAGACATTCTCCAAGGGCTGCCCTGACAACGTTCGTAGTTACTACAGCTGGCTAAGCAGCCTCGGCAAGGCAGCCTCTTTGTGATGCTATTCATTACAGTTCCCCCTTAGTTTCACGGGTGTTTTTAACCGCCTTGGACTGGTCGACAAAAATAAGCGCCTCGGTATCAAAGCCTAATTCTGCCATGCGATTAATCAGCTTCGCCTGTAATGCCGCATCGATTTCAGGTGTTCGCGATAACAACCACAGATAAGATTTGTCGCTACTGGTCACCAGTGAGTATTGATAATCTTCACCAAGATCGAAAATAATATAGGCACCATAAAACGGGCCAAAGAACGACACCTTTAAATACCCCGTATCGCTACCATCAACAAAGTATGCTCGCCCCTCGGCTTCATCCCAGCTATCAGACCCTGTATCAAAGCCACGGTTTATAACCCGGACACCGCCCTCATCGTGTAACGAATACTGTGCTGTCACCTGTTGCATGCCTCGTTCAAAAGAGTGATCCAAACGAGCCACCTCATACCATTGCCCTAGATAGCGTTCGAGCTTAAAGTTTTTTACCGGTTCAACACCCTCGGGAACCGACACGCAGCCGGCCAAAATAACAAGCACACATACTATTGCAGCTCTCATGAGTTAACCCCTTTAAGTAAAAAACTCGTACAGTGATTAAGGTCGGAAAAAACCGGGTTTTCGCCCTTAACAGCCGCTAGAATAGCGGCTGTGCCGCAGAGAAAAAATTGATTGTTCTGCGCTATTGCCACCGACGCAACCTCTCCTTCGTCTTTTCGCCAAACACCATCTTGGTAAAAAACAGTGGTAACGTTAGTCCGCTGCCCGGTGAGTTCAAGACAATCGTTAAGGGTGACTTCTTGAGAGATTATCTCAACCTTATAATTGGCATCGGATAACTCCATTGCCATCAAACACAGGCGCCAAATTGGTGTATTTGGCCCGTACATCAAACAGATCACTGGACGTTGATCGTTTCTCACAGTGAAATTCAGTCGAAACAAGGTGTAGCGAAGTAACTCGCTCTCTGCAAACAGCAGCGACGCCTTACTCGGCAGGTTTGTCAGCCGTTCAAAGGCTGGCTCAACCAACTGCTCTCGGCAAACATTGGCCGGATAGTTTAAGAAGAATTCATCGATGACCGGCTCAATGCGGCTGGCCGAGAAAGCACCGATGGTTGCAATCAGTTTATCCACAGAGGCTGACCAATCATTACCACCAGTCATGACCTCCGCAGATGACTGCTCACTCAACAATGGCTTCACCTTGGTAAGAGGGACACCACGAGACACCAGCGAGAGTATCTTTTCAACCGTTGCGACATCGGCCTCGCTGTATAATCGGTGTCCCTTGGATGTTCGCTGTGGCTTTAGCAGGCCATATCGACGCTCCCAGGCCCTTAGCGTGACGGTATTAACACTGGTTTTTGCACTTAAATCCCTGATTGGGAATACATTTTCTCTATCAGCAGCTGTTTCTTCAGACATGTTTTCAGGCCTATTATGGCAACATCAGTTACGGCAATTATTGTACAGATATCATTCCCGTACAAGAAAAAGTTATACATTATTTAATCATGTACAACCCTATAGCCCTAACTTTTCCCTGCCTAATAGCAATAATCTGCACCCAACCGGCGCCCTCATTTATCGACCCGGCCAACGCCAGAGAATTTCACACCGGATAATAGCGCCATGTCGCGCTGCCAGGTGGCCAAGTCATCCTGCGTAAATTTAGCCAGCGAGTTATGTCCACAGGCCCTGGCCATTACCTGCATTAGCTCCGTCGACGCCTGGAAAAAATTTGCCAATTGCTGCGCTGATTTATCGACATTTAAACGCTGACGCAAATCCTGCTTTTGCGTGGCAATACCTGCTGGGCAATTATTGGTATTGCATATTCTCGCCGCCACACAGCCTATCGATTGCATTGCGCTATTAGAGATAGCAACCCCGTCGGCACCCAGTGCCAAGGCTTTGACAAAATCGATGGGGACGCGCAGGCCGCCGGTAATAATCAAGGTGACTCGTCCACTGGCCCCTTGTTTATCCAAGTATTGGCGGGCACGGGCAAGTGCAGGAATAGTCGGAACACTGATGTGGTCGCGAAACATTTCCGGTGCCGCACCTGTACCGCCACCGCGACCATCCAGAATAATATAATCGGCGCTGGCATCTAAGGCGAACTGAATATCTGCCTCTATATGATTGGCACTGAGTTTAAAGCCGATTGGAATGCCGCCGGTGATTTCACGGATTCTATCTGCGAATTTTTTAAAATCATCTTCGCTGTGCAAATCCCTAAATGTAGGTGGTGATATGGCCGGGGTACCCTCTTCTATTCCTCGTACCTGCGATATTTTACCAATGTTTTTATTACCCGGTAGGTGTCCCCCGGTACCCGTTTTAGCCCCCTGTCCGCCTTTAAAATGGAAGGCCTGCACCTTTTTTAGTTTTTCTTCATCATAGCCAAAACCAGCACTGGCTAACTCATAAAAATATCGCGAGTTGGCCGCCTGCTCCTCCGGCAACATGCCTCCTTCGCCGGAGCAGATACCGGTTCCGGCCAACTCAGCCCCCTTCGACAAGGCTATTTTGGCCTCCTCTGACAAGGCACCAAAGCTCATATCTGAGACAAACAAGGGAATGCTCAGTCGCAACGGTTTTTTCGCCTGCGGGCCAATCACTAGCTCAGTACTGACGGCGACATCTTCCTGTAGTGGCTGACGGGCCATCTGCGCCACCATTAATTGTAAATCATCCCAGTGCGGTAATTGATCTCGAGGGACCCCCATCGCCGTCATGGGGCCATGATGCCCTACTGTCGACAAACCCTCTCTTGCCAGTTGATGAATAAACGTCACCGTAGGCTCTTCCTTGGTTGCCACCGCCACCGGCATGGCGCCAGCCTGGGCCTGTACGCCCGGTCCCTCTTTACCCACCTGCCCCGGCGCGAACTGCTTATGGCTGCCATCACAAAAAGGGCTGCTGCCTGTGTGCTTACACTGGCACAGGTAAGCATCACCACTGTCTTCAGCCGTGAAAGCCTGGGGCTTAAAATCCGTACCAGCATGTGAGCCGTCGCAGAATGGCTGGCTGCTCGAACGGCCACAGACACAGAAGTAATATTCTTCGCCCTGGTTGAGATCCACTTTGACGGGTTTGTTATCGGCAATAATAGGCTTATCCATGGTTGCTCCTATTGGGTGATTAACAACAAGGGGGTTGTTCTGCTACCGCATCGTTCCGCGGTGAATAAAAAGCATAGCAGTTCGCGGGCCCAGTATTTTCGACACGCCTTGCCTTTAAGCTGGCAAAAAAAAGCCCGCAAACTTTCATTTGCGGGCTTAGACCTTCAAAGGCTGTCTACTCACTGTCAAAGTCAACCTGACAGCCGAGGCCTGCACATTACCAACATGCTCGCCATCCATCAACACGCTATCGGCCTTATCGACAATGCATAATACAGTCCTCTCAGCATCAATGGCAGAGGCTCTACCGCTGCTGTAGAGTCAACCTAATCGTCGGTTGGTCGTGCTGCTGCAGTACTCATTGACCTTTTAAACAATCAAATACCCACTGGTTATTCGCGCAGATGATTGACATAAATCAAGCTATGCTCGAACCGCCCTGTTAGCAGCCCAGCGACGCAATACTGCAACCTGTTCAGCCATGGTCACACTGAGGGGGTTTGTCTTGTTTATTTCAAGCTCAAGCAAGGCCGTGGTTAACACCTGCTGTTGCGCGGCGGCAGTATAGAGCGCCGATACGATTAACTGCTCAATTTCAGCACCGGTAAATCCCTCGCTGCAGGCCGCCAAGCGCTGGCAATCGATTGCAGCAACGCTCTGCTGACGTTTTTTAAGATGAATCTCGAAGATCGTGCGGCGCACATCGTCATCGGGTAAATCGACAAAAAATATTTCATCAAAACGGCCCTTGCGCACCAACTCTGCCGGCAGCTCTGCGATATTGTTAGAGGTTGCCACCATAAACACCGGCGAATTTCGCTCGGCCATCCACGTTAACAAAGTACCCAATAGGCGCCGACCCACACCATCCTCGTCACTACTCGACAGGCCTTTTTCCAACTCATCCATCCACAACACACAGGGCCCCATCACATCTGCCAGCGCTAACGCCTGGCGTAGGTTTCGCTCCGATTCGCCGATGTATTTGTTGTACAACTGAGCAAAGTCCAGCCGCAGCAAGGGTATGCTCCATAACCCTGCCACGGCCTTGGCCGCCAGACTTTTACCGCCACCCTGAACACCGAGTAGCAAAATACCCTTGGGTTGATCGATGCTCGGTGCCGCTTCATCGCCAGCAATAAAGGACGAGCGGCGCTGGTCAAGCCATTGACGTAGGTTGTCGAGGCCGCCCACATCGGCAAATTTTTCTGTATCGTATTCATAACTGAGGATGCTGTCCAAATCCATCAACGAAAACTTGGCCTTGCCAACTTCCGGTATATCCTCATCAGTAATGGCACCGTCGTCGCAGATAGCCCCCTTGATTAGGCGCCGAGTATCCTCGTAGGTCATACCCTGCAAATTGTGGATTAACTTATTCAGCGTCGCATTATCGGTCCTGACCTTGGCGCCTTGATTATTGCCTGCCCAAGCCTTGGCCTCCTCCATCAAAATACTGCGAATCTCGGCATCGCTGGGTAGGGACAATTGAAAATATGCACTGTAGCGGCTGAGTTCAGCCGGCAATTCTAGCTGATGACTAAGCAACACAACAGTCTGCTTGGCCGTGGCGTACTGTAGTGCGATCTCTTTCAGCAGCCGTACAATTTTTGGTGCATTGGTTAAATAGGGATGAAAATCACAGAGTACAAATAACGCCGGTTGCTGACTGGCCTTTATATGGCGCAACACCTCTTCCGGCTCACAGCAATCGACCGCCAAATCGGCACCAAACCCAAAGCGCTGAACCCCCTCGGTAACCGACCAACTATAAACAGGTATACCCTGTTTAATGCCTACCTGGGTTAGCAATTGCAAGGACCGGGCTTCTTCATGGGTTTCCAATCGAATAATCGGGATATCAGAACGAATAATTAGGTTTAAATCTTGGCTGTCCTTTAACACCTTGCGGCCTCATATTTCACAGTTAAATTAAATCAATAGATTATAGAGCGGCCAATCTAACAAAATAGGTATAACTCACAGCAGATTGGGTACAACTGCGAATAGGTTTTGCCGCTAAAATGTCGATAATAGATCCCGCAACACAGGTAAGTGTTGCTCCAACATCCAAGGTTTTTTTGCCGCCAAAGCCTTTGCTTTAGCGGCTTTTTTTTATCTGTTATTCCATATTCTACGAGCACATAAAGGCTGCTATCGCGACAGTCTAATTCCCACGCTGACCCTATTTAAACGTTAAACATACGAATGATCAACATGTTAGATCCCCAGCGCCAGACTCGAGCACGGTGCGGTCTGTACCGTGACAGCCAACGCCCTGCAGTTATGCCATTTATCTATAAGATAACGTTCTGTTTCAATCTAAACTTAAGAGATAAATATAATAGCGACGACATCAGCCAAGGCAACCGTCCCCTGCTCTATGTGGTAGTGGTATTATAGGATTAGTCGATTATGTTTAAGCTGCTCGTACTCTCCCTGACATTCTGCATCACTGCAGCCCCCGTCAACCAATAACACAGCAACAGCCCAGATATAATTTTCATCCCTGTCTCCCGCCAGCAGCAACCAGCAAAATCATCATGGTGGATTGATTATAGGAGGAATATGGCCACGCCCTTAGATCAGTTAGCTTGCTGGGTAGCGTTCTTACTGACCCATTTAAAGCGGATATGGTCGTAGCAGTAGTTGTACACAATGGCGTAAACCAGAAAGAAAACCACCAGGCCAGCATCGATCAGCAAGGCAGGCCAAAAGGCCAAATCCATCAACACCATGATTAAGGGCACCGTCGCCAGCAACAGCCCAAGTTCGAAAACGACGCCATGCAAGATGCGCAGGGCCAACCCTCGCAGGATGCGTTCATGACCAAAAAGTGCATCGAAACCAAGGTTGTAAATATAGTTCCAGACCATGGCACTCAGCGCCATGGCAACGGCGACCACCGTCATAGTCGCGGTCTCCTCAGTCAGCACCAAGGTTGAAATTGGGATGACAATCAACAGCGCTAATACCTCAAACAAGACGCTGTGAAATATTCGCTCTTTAACCGACATCGATTGCGTCGACATAACCACCTCTACTCTGAATCCGATAACAAATGATAGAAAACGCCTGCTATTCTATAGTTAAAATAGATGGATAAAAGTTAGTTACTATCGCATTTAGTGATAGATTATGATTGATCAGCCCGCGGGAGCGACCATGTACAGCTTGGAACAATTGAAAATATTCACCGAGGTGGCGGCCACCGGTTCTTTCTCGGCCTGCGCCAGAAAACTGTCCAAGGCTCAGTCGGCGATCAGCCAAGCCATCGCCGGCTTAGAAATCGATATCGACACACCACTGTTTGACCGCAGCGCCAGAAAGCCCACGCTCACCCCCGCCGGCGAAAAACTCCTCGGCTATGCGCAGGCGGTATTAAAACAGAGCCAAGAGTTTGGCAATGCCGCCTCCGCACTGGCCAGGGAGCAGGAGGCACAGCTGTCGGTTGTCATCGACAGCGGCTTGATGACAAGCAAATTGCTGGACATCATCAGCGAGCTTAATCGCCGATTCATTGCCACCGAAATCAACATTCATACCCTTGCCAGCCCCGATATCATCGACCATATTACCGCTGGTGCCGCCGACATAGGGCTGATGTTCTGCGATGCCGAATTCGCCAGCAGCATCGATATTTGCTATCTCGGCGACACGCTTTTTTATGCCGTCGCCGCCCCCGGCCACCCTCTGTCTGCAATGACCTCGATCAATAGCGGGGATTTAATGCCTTACCAGCAACTGCTTATTCACAGCAGTCGCGGTGAATACCTGGCCCACTTCTCACCGATCGCCACCAAGCGGTTGCATTGCGACAACTTTGACAGTCTGCAGCAGCTCACCCGCCTGGGGCTGGGCTGGAGCTATCTCCCCTGTCATATGGCCGATGAGGATATTGCTAACGGTAAACTCTGCCAGCTGCCTGTTAGCTTTGATTACAAACCCTGGCGCGCGCCAGTGGAACGCGTACGCGCCAATCACGGCACGGTGGGCCCGGCACTTAGCTGGCTCGACAGTGCCCTCAAGACACTGTTCGACTAGCCCTATTCCGCAGGCAAACCAAGGCTGAACACGGCAAAACAGAAAGTAGCAACAATACTGAAAAACACTAATCTAACCACTCGATTAGGCAGTTCGCGATGTTGATAACAAACCGTGAACGCCACCAGGGCCTGCAAAAAATAATAAAAGGCAAATGCTCTTGAGGCATAGGCAATGATCTGATTGACATCGGTTGCCCAAGTTAAAAACAGTGTTGCCGCCAGAATAAAGCCATAGGCAAATCTCAGGGAGAAACGTCGATGACTAAGTTCCTCGAGCAAACCACCGGCGCCGGCATTGTCGGCCACTGCAGCACTGAACTGACTGCCGATGGCCGCGATCGACAATACAATCGGCAATACTAAGGCCACCGGCGCCATCATGGTAATAATGCCGGTAACATCGGCATCCACATCGGCACTAAACAGTATTGTCGCCAACGATAAAAAACTGAGATAAATAACCGAAGAGATCAACTGTGCTCGCCGCATCGTGCGAATTCGCTGTGCCGGCGGATGTTTATCGCCGAGATATCGTGAGGTCTCAAAGCCCTGAACAACAATCAGCAAGCCGAGCAGTATACGGATATCATGGCCGTCAATGGGCTGCCAAAGATCCGGCAACTGCCAAGTGTCAGCCTGAAATAATTTAACGTTATATAGCATCAAAGCAACGATAAGAGCGCAGATAACACCTAAGTTAATGCTCACCGCGTAGCGCTCGACCTTCTCTAATAAATCCAAGCCGCTAATCATGCCTATCGCACCGATTGACAATAAAATTGCCGACGTTATCACATTCGCATACAAGCCATTTTCAATATTAAACGTCGATAATAAAAATGCCGCCAGCAGCTGCAAATAATAACTGACAGAAATTAAATAAGCGCCGGACAAAGCAATGCGGGATAAAAAACCAATCGCCTGAGGCGTGCCGTGACCCCGCTCCGATATCGGTTCGAAGTGAGCAATATTAAAACGAATAACCGAGCCAACACAGAAAGCTAACAGCAATAATGCCGCCATACACAGCACCGCATAATTACCCACAGCACCGGCTAACAGCGGCGCACTGACCAAAAAACCGCTACCCATGATGGAGGCCAACGGCGTGACGGTTGCCTGCCAATCAGAAGAATTCACCAGTCGCGGCGAGAACGCAAGATACGCCGCAGCGACAACCGCGACCAGCACTAAAAAAATATTCAACACCATTTTTCTATCATCCGTTAACTGTTATGCCGATATTATACTGCTTACGACACCGTGTCGCTGTTAGCCAAAATGACACACCCTCGGGCCGGCCGAAATCGCGTCATTAAAGTCACCTATTAGCGACTATATTACCCTTTATTAGACCGTGATTTTTAAGTGCAACGGGGATCTATTACGTGTTAACCTCAAACATATCAAGCGTTCGATATAAAAACATAAGGCAGCGATGATGAGCAAGGCAGCATTCAATACCGATTATAAAAACCTTCCCGACCACAAAGACCTCAGCCACATACCCGGCGAGAATGGCCTGCCTTGGATCGGCAAAGGACTCAGTTTTGTCTTTGGCTTGGAGAGAATGGCCCAGGACCACTACGACCGATTTGGCGAGATTTCAAAAACTCGCGCCCTCGGCACATCGTGGGTGATGGCACTCGGTGCCGATAACTGGCAGCAGATTTTGCTCGACCGCGACAGGAACTTTTCCACCGAAAAAGGTTACGAAACCTCACTGGCCAACTTCTACCCCAAAGGCCTACTATTGCGTGATTATGATGAACATAAAACACAGCGACGCATCATGCAAAAAGCCTTCAAGACTCAGGCGATGAAGGGCTACGTCGAGCAGATGACTCCTGTGCTACAGCGTCATATCGGTGATTTTGAGAAAAATGGACAATGTATTTTCGGGCCCTTGGTGAAAGATACGCTACTCGATGTCGGCGCGAAAATCTTTATCGGCCTCGACAGCCCCAACGATAAAACCCAACAATTAAATAAAGCCTTCGTCGATATCAACCATGGCTTATTAGCCCAGCTACACGTTGAAATACCCGGCAGCACTTTTTGGCGCGGTAAGCGGGGCATGCGCACGCTACACAGTTTCTTTGCCGACGAAATCCCCAGTCGTCGCGAGGGTATGAAAGAGGATATGTTCTCGCATATGTGCCGCGAGAAAAACGAAGACGGTGACTATTTCAGTGACATCGATGTCGTCGCCAACGCCGCCTTCCTATTGTTTGCCGCCCACGATACCACCACCAGCACGCTCAACAGCATTATGATGTATACCGCCGCCAACCCCGAGTGGCAGGAGAAAATGCGGGGCGAGGTTGAAGCCTTGAACACCGACCACCCCAGCTATGAAGACCTCGACAATATGGAGATGGTCGACCGCGTCTTCCACGAGGCAATTCGCCTGGTGCCGCCGGCCCCCATCGGCACTCGACGCACCATCAACGAATGCCAAATGGGCGATTACACCATACCGGCAAACACCAAAATCCTGATTCCATTTACCTTCAACCATCGTGACCCACGCTACTGGACCAACCCACTGGCCTTTGATCCCGACCGTTTCTCACCCGAGCGTCAGGAACACAAAAATCATCCGTTCTGCTACCACCCCTTTGGCGGCGGTGCCCATAAATGTATCGGCATGCACTTCGCCAATATGCTGGTGAAAAGCTTTATGTTCTACTTTTTGAAAACTTATCGCTACAGCACTCCAGAGGGATACGTAGCCAAGCTGCAGTGGGCACCACTACCCAAGCCAACGAAGCTGCCGCTGCTGCTTGAGCGTATTTAATCGCGACAATTGCAACACAAAAAAAAGCCCCGCAGTCGCAGGGCTTTTTTATCTCGGCGTTTTCAATCTACCATTAAGCTGTGATAGCTTCCGCAGACGACTTCTTGGTCATATACATCGATGCCCAAATAAAGCAGGGGACGGTTAACATGGAGCATAAATCGGTGATGATTAATGCCCAGGTTAACGGCTGATCGTTGCCACTGCTGCGCAGTAAGTCACTGAGAATACCCGTCATCACCGCACCTAAGCCCAGACCAATGAGGTTGCAGGCAACCAGTAACAGTGCCGTCATTCGGCCACGCATATTGACCGGTGATAAATCCTGCACCGTGGAGAAGGCTGGGCCATAAAATGCCGACATGATTAAAAAACCTGCGCACATACCGGTATAAAAAATTATCGAGCCGGGTTCCCCCAGGCGGTAACCCATTAACAGCGGCGACATTGCCAGCATCAGAATGGCGAGAAAACGCACACGACCGCCGTTGAAACGCTGATGATACCAATCACTGGCAATGCCACTGATCAAGGTACCGATCGTACCGAAGACGATAAACAAGCCACCGTAGATGGTGGCAATCTCCGCCACATCAAAGCCGCGCTCACGTACCAGCCATAGTTGTGAAAACTGACCAGCACCGATAGGAATATGCAAGAACACCGCACCGGCCATGGTCAGCATCAGCGCCTTAGACTGACGCAGATGAGTTAAAAGGTCTTGAAAACTGGTTTTGTCTTCTATGGCCACATATTCCTCTTCTTCCTGAGCACCACGTTTGGCATCACGCATGAAGAATAATGGAATCGTTAGCAAGACACCTAACGCACCTAATAGCAGGAAGCAGTTTCTCCAACCCAGTGTCGGGCCCAACAAGCCGGCCACCAAGAAACTACCACCGGCGCCCAGCGGTAAGCCGAGATAATAAATACCGGCGGCCATGCCTCTTTTGCGCTGAGGGAATAAATCAGACAGTAACGATAGTGATGCCGGCGTTAGGCTCGACTCGCCCACACCGACCATTAATCTCGCCATGGCAATCTGCATAAAGTTTTTGGCCAAGCCCGAATAGGCAGTTAACAGACTCCACACTAATAGACCGATGGCGATGATACGGGGTCGATGATACTTATCGACCAAGACACCCATGAAAAAGCCCATGACCGCGTAAAAGAATACGAAAATCATACCGGTTAATAGACCGAACTGACTATCCGTCAAACCTAAGTCTTCAACGATCTGCGGACCAAAACTGCTGATCAAATTACGATCGACCATATTGAGTATGCTGAGTAGCATCAACAACCCTAGGGTCGCATTGGAACGCATCGAACTTGCTTTCTCATTCATTGCTTTAACCACTTTTTTAATTAATCGTTGTTATTATCTAACCGTTAGGCTGTTACATGCTGATGATTGATCGAGGTGCCGCCATCGACAGGAATCACCGCACCGTGGGTATAGGCCCCTGCACGAGAACACAAATAAATAGCCACACCGGCCATCTCCTCCGCCTGCCCCACCCGCTTAAGCAGGCTGTTAGCCTCCATATCTTGGCGGTGATTTTCAAACAGCTGGTCCGTCATCTTACTGGCAAAGAAACCCGGGGCAACGGCGTTGACGGCGATACCGCGAGGTCCAAGCTCTACCGCCAGATGGCGGGTAAGCTGATGAACTGCCGCCTTGGTCGCGGTATACGCATAGCCCGCCTTCTGATGGACGGTTGGGATATGGAGGCCATCCATCGAACCAATATTAATCACCCTGGCTGGATCACTACCGCTGCCCGCCGTTTCTAACATTGGGGTTAAGTCGCGGGTTAAGGCAAAGACCGCTGTGACGTTTATCTTCATCAACTTCTCGAAGGCCTGTTCGGGATAAGTCTCGTAATCGTCGCCCCAGGCACTGCCGGCATTGTTGATCAGAATATCCAACTGCTGTTCATCTGCGGCCAGGCGAGCACACAGCGCCATGCGACTATCGCTGTCGGCAACATCGGCTGGGATCGCCACACAGTCGCCATACTGCGACAGCTCTTCAGCCGCCTGCTGGCAGGGATCGGCCTTGCGTGCAGTAATGTATACCTTGGCCCCGGCCTGCAATAAGCCCTGCGCCATCATACGACCAATGCCCCGTGAGCCGCCGGTTATCAGCGCCACCTTACCCTGCAGTGAAAACAAATGATCAAGTGAGAAATCTGCGTGTTCAGACATAATCGTTATTCCCGCTGTTAAACGTTGCTCAAGTCGATAGCGATGCCCTGACCCGCCGCAGATTTCTCTACAAACTTGGCGGTTTGACCCCAACCACTGCTCAGCTCTTTCTGCTCGCTATTATCGAACAACTGTTGCCAGTGCTCGGCTATTCCTTCGGGGTTCTGATGTTCTTCGGGCAAATACATGCCATCGGTTTCATACAGCCGAGCAACAGCATAGGAGCCGGCACCGGCACCAACAATAGTCTTGGTCGGCGCCTCGTCACTGCACAGGAACAAGGCAGCCGGGGTGACAGACTCAGGTGTTATCAGGGCAAAGACTTCCTCGGAGATCAACCCCTCAGTCATGCTGGTAGCCGCAGTAGGCGACAGCGCGTTGACGCGGATATTATTCTTATGGCCTTCGATAGACAGTGTGTTCATCAAGCCAACAACGGCCATTTTACCGGCACCGTAGTTAGCCTGACCGAAGTTGCCGTACAAGCCACTGGAGCTGGTCGTCATCACGATACGGCCATAGCCCTGCTCACGCATAATATTCCACACCGCTTTGCTGCAGTAAGCGGCGCCCATCAAATGCACGTCGACCACCAGACGGAAATCATCCATGGTCATTTTGGCGAACGATTTATCGCGCAGAATGCCAGCATTATTAATCAGAATATCGACACGACCCCACTTAGCCATGGTCTGGGCAACCATGTCTTCAACCTGGGCGGCGTCGGCCACGTTAGCGCCGTGGGCAATTGCTTCACCACCGGCGGCCTCAATTTCAGCGACAACAGCGGCGGCGGCAGCACT
Source organism: Sinobacterium norvegicum (assembly GCF_923077115.1). Classification (NCBI taxonomy): domain Bacteria; kingdom Pseudomonadati; phylum Pseudomonadota; class Gammaproteobacteria; order Cellvibrionales; family Spongiibacteraceae; genus Sinobacterium; species Sinobacterium norvegicum. The sequence goes on along the minus strand of NZ_CAKLPX010000002.1, from coordinate 485,347 downwards.
CACTTCGCCAACGGCGGCGATATCATTAATCATCACCTTGGCACCGCGGGCTGCTAGACCCAGTGCGTGACAACGACCGAGACCTGCGCCTGCACCGGTAACAATTGCTACTTTTCCATCAAATCGAATACTCATAACACACCCTGCAATTTGTTTTAATTTTTTCGTTTAGCCAGTATAACTGTCTAACATTTTCTGTTTTATTTCACGCTTGAAAATCTTATCGGTACCGGTTCGTGGTAACGGTTCATCACTAATAACCAGTATTTTTGGAATTTTATACGCGGCCAAATGAGTCTTAAGAAACTCGAGTAATGACTCTTTCGATAGTGAGAAACTTTGTTTGAAATAAATCGTGGCAGCGACGATTTCGCCTAAACGTTCATCGGGCATGGCGTACACCGCCACCTCTGCAATCGCCGGGTGGCTGTATATGGCGGCTTCCACCTCGCCACAGCTGATGTTCTCACCGCCGCGAATAATAATGTCTTTCAAGCGGTCGACTATGTACAACAATCCGAGTTCATCGATATAGCCAACATCGCCACTGTGGAACCAACCGTCTTTGAATGATTCCGCCGTCGCCTCTGGGTTGTTCCAATAGCCCCTGGCATTAGCCGGGCTTTGAATACAGATTTCACCGGCCTCTCCTGTCGGTAAAACTTCACCCTGCTCATCGACGATACGCACCTTGGTCACCCCGGGTGAGGGCATGCCAACACTGGCAGGCTTGGAAATATAAGTGTCACCTGAGTTAACCGCACCTAAGGCGTTAGTCTCGGTTAAACCGTAGCCGCTGGAAGGACTTAAATTAAAATCTTGCTTGATTCGGCGAACATGCTCCGGTGGTCTGGCGGCACCGCCGGAAGCCAATTCCACTAAACTGGAGATGTCTCGATTGGAGTTTGACGCCGCATCGAGCAGTTCCTGCGACATCGTTGGCACGCCGTTAACATAACTTATTTTTTCGCGCTCGATCAGCTCCAGAGCAACCTCGGGGTCCCAGCGATGCATCATCACCACTTTACGGCCAATAATCATCGACAATAAAAACAGGCTATGACAGCCGGTAACGTGGAACAGCGGTACCGAAAGCAAGGCGGCAGAGTCCTCTTCCGGTGTGGTACTGAGGGCAATAATGCCGGCATCGGTTGCGGCCTGGCCCAACAACATCCAACTGATCACCGCCGACAGAATACCGCGCTGAGTAGAGACAACACCCTTGGGGTGACCGGAAGAGCCGGAGGTATACAGAATCACCGCATCGTCATCGGGCTGTATATCAATGGTCGGCATCGAACACTGAATATAACGTCCAGCAACCTCGGCATAATCTGCCACCTTATCCACCGTGGTTTTTTTGTCGACCACAATAATGGCGCTGTCGAGTTCGGCGATAAAGGGTTCGATACGATCAAAACGCTGATTATCCACCACCACCAGTTTTGCTGCACAGTCTTTCAGACCGAAGGCCAGCTCCTGTGTGGTCCACCAGGAGTTGATCGGTACGGCGATAGCGCCCAGCGATGTTACCGCCATAAACGTCACCATCCACTCGGGGTTGTTTCGCATGGCGATAGCCACCCGGTCGCCCTTTGCGATACCGTAATCGCTTGCCAGCGCCTCGGCCAAACACACCGCCTGCTGGTATACCTGATTAAAACTCAAGCGCTGTTCATGATAGACCACGAAGGTCTTGTCGCCATGACCTAAACAGCTGGCATAAGTATCACGCAGGCTGTTAGGAGCGACGGTAAAAACATCGTTGGCCTGACCAAAAACATCACGCGATTGCACTTCAAAGGCACCGCCGATGGCAGTCAAATTATCCACCGCGCCTTGAGTCTTGGTGATGAGGGCTGCTAATTGCTGTTCACTCAACACCGCATCGTCCTGCTGGCTATTCGTCATCGTCATATCACTCATCAGGCGCACCCCTATCACAGGTATAAGATTGTAAAAAATTCACCAACTGGGTTACCGCTTGTGGTGGCAGCAGACCAAAACCGGCAAGTTGTTCGAACAATGCCACTGTTTCTGCGCTGCCAAGCTCGTCCACTATACCGAACGGCCCGATGTCTAAATGGGTGGCTGCCATCCAAGCGCGATCGATTTCCTGCGGTTCGGCCACGTCTTTTTCAGCAATAGTCACCGCATTAGAGATGAGTACTGCAACAATAGAGCTGTGCACAAACGATAGATCTTTATCAGTATCGAAAAACTCTGCCTGCTGATAGACCGGATCAGGGTATTGATAAAAACCCTTCGACGACTTCAACCCTAGCGTATTGGCTGCCATATAGGGGGCCAAGAAGCCGGTAATTTTAGCTTTGAGATTATCGTCATCATCTTCACGCTGCTGCCAACTGTCGGCGATAATATTGATTCCGAAAGCATCCATCATACCAAACGGGCCGATCGCTGCTCGGCGATGCTGCATCCAAGCGCGGTCGACCTCTTCTATTGTCGCCACCCCTTCGATCACCAGAATCATCGCGATGGTCAGTACTGGCCCCAGCATGGCGTTTAACACATAACCGGGGTTTTCCTTTTTTAGTACCAGGGGAATGCAGTTGATGCTTTCGACATAGCGGGTAAGAATATCCACCGTACCGGCGCTGGTTTTAGTGGTACCCACAATATCGATCAACGGCGAACCTAAATGCGAATGCAGAGCCGCAAAACGCTCACGATGCACCACTACCTCGGCGATGGATGACAGCGGTATATTGGAAGTATTGGTGGTCACAATCACCGATGGGGCACACAGATGATCGAGTTGGTCGTGCACTTGATGTTTCACATCGAGTCGTTCCAACACAGACTCGCTGACCAAATCGACACCGGTCAGCGCCGCCTCCAGTGACGAGCTGGTCGTTACTCGTGTCATTGCCAGAGCGATATTATCAGCCTCTGCATAGCCGTTTTTCTGCAGGTAATCAGTCACCTCCAACAAGCGGCTGGGGACCTGCGCCAAGCTCTCTTTGGCGATGTCATACAACACTACCTCATAGCCAGCGAGTGCTGCCATCATCGCATTAGCGCAGCCCATGGTCCCGGCCCCGACATAGCAGATTTTATTGATTTCTGAAATTTTCATAATGGATTCAATACCGCATATTATTTTTATGCCAGGGGACGAGACCAACGCTCGGGTAAAATCAGATTGGTTTTCCCGCGCGTGACGATGGCCGGCAGCATTTCAAGTACCGGCAGATCTTTCAACGCGTTGACGATATGGAACTGGGTCGGGTTTTGCTCCCAGGTGAGTTGCTGCCAATCGATATGACCAGTGCCAATATAGGCCTCACTGAACTCACTCTTAGACGGAAATGTGACGGCCTGATTGATCGCCGGCGGGCCAAAACCACCAATTGCGGGCATATAACGTAGCCCCATGGGGTTGTCACTATCGGCATTGGCTTCTTGTTGCGCGGCGATATCGGCAGCACTCACCGGCTGTAAATCGGTAATTCCTAGATCAATTATTTTGTGGCCAAAGTGGCTGGCATTACACTGCCAATCGTTATTTAACACACTGTGATCGGGGATGTCGGCGAATATTTTAGGGATGCCCTGCAACTCGCGGCCCGCCAATATGGGGTCGGTGAGATTTTCCCAAATCACCAGCGAATAAGAGCCCTTCAACTGCTCTTTTTCACCTTGATAAACCACCGAGGCGTTGACGCCCAGCATGTTATAGCCATGGCCGGCGAGCCAATCCACCTGCTTATTGCAGGCGTAATAGACCGTGATAATAGCCTCTTCGGCAACCTCGAAGGGCGCCGGTAAATAGGCGGCCAGTTTTTCCCTGTCGGTACGATAGGACACCATCATCATGGTGACATCGTGATACCAGCCACTGGACTTTTCACCGATGTAGCGTGGACCGAAGTGCGCGGGCATTTGATAACTTTGGTTAGGGTCAAATTTAAACACAGCATTAATCCCGAAATATAAAAAAAGAAAAAAGAAAAATCGCGCTAACAAAAAACGATTAAAATGAATAAGAATAAAAAAGCTTCTCGACTGGGCTTTGGCGTGTCAAAGCCCAGCAAAGAAGCAAGGGGATTAGAAGTTATAGTCCAACTTAAGACCAATCAAACGTGGATCAGTGAGTGCTGCCGATGTTGTATGACTGACCGTACTAGGGCGGCCCTGGAAAGTAACATTACGATCATCGGTAATGTTTTTCACATAAGCGGTGACCAACCAGGTCTGCTCAGCAGAGCCCATGGTCATGCGTGCATCCCAACGATCATAGCTGTCGATCAAGTCATATTCATCGACGTTAAAGCCCGACGAATACTGCTCGGAGGTGTACTGATAGCTAACCAGTGCCTGCCAATCTAAATCCAGCAATTCCCAGTTATAGATCAGGTTAACCGATGCCTGATGCGCCGGAGAGTTTGCAAACTCATTGCCCGTCAAGTCGGTAGGTTCAGTACATAACGCAGCGCCGGAGTTACCGGCAGCCTCTGGCCCTAGAGCACAAGCGGTGCTATCGATAGATTCATAATCACCAAACTCGGTTTGGTTATATGAGTAGGTACCTGTCAGCATCAGTTGCTCAGTCAACAGGGCGGTTAACTCGCCCTCAATACCCCAGGCTGTTGCATCGGCTGCGTTTTCGAAAGTCTTAACCGGTACACCACCAACAACATCTTCCTTTAGTACCTGTAAATCTTGGTAGTCATAGTAGTAAAAAGCGGTGGCCAAGTTGATGCGGTTATCCATAAAACCGCCCTTGTAGCCGATTTCATAGGACAGCAATTCTTCTGGCTCAACCGTATCGACTTCGCTGGTCTCTGACGGTGCCATCAGGTTAAAACCACCGGAACGGTAACCGGTGGCGACAAAACCATAGACAAAGTGGTTTTCAGATAAACTGTGATCGATACCCAAACGGCCGGTCACTTTACTCCAATCTTTTTTCTGCTCATGGGTCACATACGGGTCGGCCGGATCGCCGACAAACTGGGCGTAGGTCTCGTCGCCACCGTCTTTCTCATCGTAAGAGTAACGCACGCCGGCAGTAATCTTGGTGGCATCGGTGATATCCCAATCAGCCTGACCATAGGCGGCATAAGAGGTGGTATCGAGCTCTGATTCACCGCTGTATAAAATATTATTTGCACTCACTGGGCGAGTCGAGCCGGCATAAAGCGCATAGGTCGCCATTAGGCCATCGTTATGCTCGAGAAACTGCAGCGATTGCGTCTCTTCACTGTTGTAGTAATACAAACCACCGATAAAGTTAACGGCGCTATCGAACTGACTGCTTAGCTGTAGTTCATGTGACTGCGTGGTGCTCGCCAGTTCAAACGGACGGGTTTGGAATGACGGGGTTAAAGCGTAACCGCCATTAAAACTCGATACTGGGGCGACGCCATAGTAACTAATATTATCCCAGTTCAAACCGGAATTAGCGGCGTTGGTACCATCGTTGTCATAGTCTTCATCGTATTCGAACTTCGACCAGCCACCGGTGTACTTCAACTGGTAGTCATCGAAATCGAATTCACTGATAAAGGTGGCCGACTTACGCTTATTCGATTCACGCGGGGTGAAATCGACCGCCACCTTATCAATATCTCGGACAGCAGGGTTCTCACGATCGTAGCCCTGGGTCGGGTTAGTGGCGTTTTGGCCGGGGAATAAACCGGGGAAGTTACTAAAGTTACCAATATCTTGGTCGAATACCGGTTGGATGTAATCCCTTGAATAGGGAGAAATAACATAGGGCTGCGAGCGACGCTTATCGGAATCACGAACCGAGACCTTCAGCGTGTTCATCCAGCGATCGGTCGTCATGTGCTGCAGGCTCAACGACACATAGTCACTGGCTTCTTCGTCATATTTCTGACCGTTGACTTCGTTTTCCTGCAAGCCGCCGCGATCCATGGTGGATAGCGCTAGCATGGCCGATAGTTTGTCAGTCAGCGGGCCGGTGACCATACCTTGATAGACCGTGTAATCATAGTTACCGACTTCGGCGGAAACCTTGCCTTCTAGTTCTTCACTGTTGGGGGTCTTACTAATAAAGTTGATGGCACCACCGACGGAGTTACGACCGTATAAGGTACCCTGCGGGCCACGTAACACTTCGATACGCTCGACATCTAAGAAGTTAGAGGCGCCAAACATATCGGTCTCAGTGCTATACACACCATCGACATAAAGGCCAACACCGGGGTCAGAGCCCAGCGCCAAGTTAGTCCGGCCAATACCCCGGATACTGACACGGCTCGGCGCCACCGATAGCGATGGCGTATTAACCGCCAAATCCTGAGCATCCTTGATACCCAAATCCTCGATAGTGCTGCTATCGAAGGCACTGATTGCCACCGATGTTTCCATCAAATTTGTTGAACGTTTCGTCGCGGTGACAACAATTTCTTCTAATTGCAATTGCTCCGCACCGGCAACACCAGACATCAGCAGGGTGGCAACAGCAACGCTCTGCGCTAATGGTTTCATCTTCATTTTAATGCTCAAGGATAATCCCTCCAACAGGGCTTTATTATTATGTTATTCCGCGCAGTAGTGTTAATTACAACATAAGACTCGTCGTAATCAACCAACAACGACCGAGCCAAAATCACTCTACAACGACATTAAATATGTATCACCACAAATATAGACGACACTTATTTTGCTACTGAACAAAATATATTACTAATAAACTTGCACGTCAACAAGTTTAATAGCAGTATTCTCTATAAGCGAGATGCTTTATAATCAGCACTCTTCATTCTGTTGTTTAGCCGATAAGCCAAAATATGCCTTCAACCGCCAAAGCACCTGCTTTAAAAAAGAGCCCTCGTCGCACGCAAGAGCGCGCCGAGGTCACTCGCGCTAAGTTGCTGGAAGCAGCGGCACGTTTATTCTCCGAACAGGGTTTTGACGGCGTCTCTATTCGAGACATCGAAAATAGCGCCGATGTGAAGCGGGGCATCCTCGCCTACCACTTCAGCGATAAGGAAACCATGTGGATGAGTGCTGTTGACGAGACCTTCGGCAATATGCGACACCAGTTTGATCAGCGCTTAGAAATCCTCAAAGACCTATCCGATTACGAGAGCATCCGCTTTCTCATTCGCTACTATGTTCGCTTCCATGCCAACAACCCGATACTCAGCCGTATCATGAGCCAGGAGGCCACCAACGATAGCTGGCGTATTCGCTATCTGATCAAAGGTCATATTGGCCCGGCGACACAGGGCATTAAGAAACTGGTGATGGATACTCAGGGCATCGAAGAGCTGGCCTTTATCAACTGGTACTACATCATGGTCAGTGCCAGCTCGACTATTTTCTCCTTCGCCCCTGAGTGCAAGCTGCTGTTCAATGTCGACCCTCAGGAAGAAGCAATGGTCGAGGCCCATGCCGATATGCTGGTATCAATGCTGCTCAAAGATTAGTCTTCGCTACTCTTTAAGCATTAGCGCCCGCTTGAAACATATGAAAAAACATATATACTATTTTTCGTATGTTTCTTACAGGTCGCCCATCGATGAATCCCGTCCAGTTTTATAAGTTGCTCGCCGACGATACCCGTCTCGCCAGCCTGCTGTTAATCCAGCGCGAGGGCGAGATCTGCGTCTGCGAACTCACCGCGGCCTTGATGCTCAGCCAACCGAAGGTCTCCCGTCACCTCGCCCAACTGCGCAAGGCCGAGCTGCTCACCGACAGACGTCAGGGCCAGTGGGTGTTTTACCGCATCAACCCCAGCCTCGCCCCCTGGGCCGGGGCCGTATTGGCTGACACTCTCGCCGCCAACGCCGATTACTTATCCGCCAGCATCACTCGCCTAGAAGCCATGGGCAGTCGCCCGGAGCGGGCCAACAACTGCTGTTAGCGTCGCAGCCGGTTGAAAACGCACAACTGTCATCGACTATTATTACACTCATTAATAAGCAACGTTCAGCCGTCAGCTTAAGCGCCGACACCGAGGATTATATGACCATCAAAATAGGCATTAACGGCTTTGGCCGCATGGGTAAGCTCACCTTCCGCGCCATCTTCGACCACGATGATATCGAGGTGGTCCACATCAACGACCCCGCCGGCGATGCCGCCACCCAGGCGCACCTGATCACCTTCGACTCGGTGCATGGTCGCTGGCATCATCAGGCCGAGGCCGAGGGCGACACCATCGTGGTCGACGGGCAACGCATCGCCTACAGCGCCAATCGTGCGATTAACGACAGCGATTGGTCCGACTGCGACGTGGTGATTGAGGCCTCGGGGGTGATGAAAACCAAGGCACTGCTGCAGCCGTATCTTGATCAAGGGGTAAAACGTGTTGTCGTCACGGCACCGGTAAAAGAAGACGGTGTGCTCAACATTGTCATAGGCATTAACGATGCGCTATACGATAAAAACCAACACCGCATTGTCACCGCCGCCTCCTGCACCACCAACTGCCTGGCCCCCGTGGTCAAGGTGTTGCATGAGAGCATCGGTATTAAGCACGGCTCGATGACCACTATTCACGACATTACCAACACCCAGACCATTCTCGACGCCCCCCACAAAGACCTTCGTCGTGCCCGTGCCTGCGGCATGAGTCTGATCCCGACCACTACCGGCTCGGCGACCGCCATCACCCACATATTCCCCGAGCTCAAGGGCCGGCTCAACGGCCATGCAGTACGTATTCCGCTGGCCAACGCCTCGCTGACCGACTGCGTCTTCGAGATGGAACAACCGGTCAGTGTCGAGCAGGTTAACCAGCTATTTGAACACGCAGCCAACAACGAATTGCAGGGTATTCTAGGCTACGAGACCAAGCCGCTGGTATCGATCGACTATAAGACCGACCCGCGTTCCTGCATCATCGATGCGCCGTCGACCATGGTGATCAACGATACCCAGCTCAAGCTTTATGTCTGGTATGACAACGAGTGGGGCTACGCCAATCGCGCCGCCGAATTGGCTCGCATGGTAGGCCAAATGGATCAGGCCAAGTAACCACGATGACATCGACAACATGATCTCAGCTAAAACACCTGCCGTGGCATCACCGCTGCGACAATACTTCATTGTCACCGGTAATTATTGGGCGTTTACCCTGACCGATGGCGCCCTGCGCATGCTGATTGTGCTGCATTTTCATCAGCTCGGTTACGGCGCCCTCGCCATTGCCATGCTGTTTGTTTTTTATGAGTTCTTCGGCGTTGTCACCAATCTTGTCGGCGGTTGGCTGGGAGCTAGGATTGGCCTCAACCGGACGATGAATATTGGTCTCGGCCTGCAATTAGCCGCCTTAAGCATGCTGTTAGTACCAAGCGCACAACTCACTGTGGCGTGGGTTATGGCGGCGCAGGCGCTGAGCGGTGTTGCCAAGGACTTGAATAAGATGAGTGCAAAGTCGTCAGTCAAACTACTCGTTGACGATAACGCTCAGGACAAACTCTATCGCTTAGTGGCGCTGTTAACCGGGTCGAAAAATAGCTTAAAAGGCCTCGGTTTCTTCCTCGGCGGCGCACTACTCAGCTTGATCGGTTTCCACGACGCTATTTTAGTGATGCTGATCGCACTGACGATGGTATGGCTGAGCAGTGTTATTTTTTTGAAAAAGGACTTGGGCAAATCGAGCTTCAAGCCTAAATTCAAAGATATCTTCAGCAAGAGCCGAGCAATTAATCTATTGTCGGCGGCGCGGCTTTTTTTATTCGGCGCCCGCGATGTCTGGTTTGTCATCGCCCTGCCGGTATACTTGGCCAGCGAATTTGGCTGGAGCCATTGGTCGGTCAGCAGCTTTCTCGCCCTGTGGATTATCGCCTATGGCTTGGTGCAGTCCATCGCCCCCCGTATTACCGGTAGTCGCACAACAGGCGCGACAGCCGACGGGCAGACGGCGCTTTCTTGGGCGTTGATTTTAGCGGCGATACCGGCGGCAATCGCCATCGCCTTAACCCTCGATGTTGCACCCCTCACAAGCTTGCTCGCGGGCTTAATACTCTTCGGCGTCGTCTTTGCCATTAACTCATCACTGCACAGTTACCTCATCGTTAGCTATGCCAACAGCGACGCCGTTTCCCTCGACGTCGGTTTTTACTATATGGCCAATGCCATGGGCCGACTGATCGGCACGCTGTTGTCAGGTTGGCTATTTCAACAATACGGTTTAGTTGCCTGCCTCTGGGTATCGGCACTGTTTATTGCCTTGGCCGCGGTATTCTCGGCGAGGCTGCCTAGGCGATGATCATGTAATCGTGCTTTTTCATTGTTTTTCAATGCTCTGGGTTGGTATTGCGGCTATTATTATATAATTAAACATTCTGCTACTCGCCACAGGGATGCCCCGATGCTGCGCTATCTATTCCTCACTGTTACCACCCTGGCCATTGTCGGCTGCTCAAATGAGCAGCCACAGGCCCTCGGCACCCTCGAATGGGACCGAATCAATGCCCGCGCCATCGCCTCAGAAGCCATCGTCGAAATCTATGCCGCCGAAGGTGATCAGCTAGAGAAGGGCCAGCAAATACTCAAACTCGACACGCTGTTGCAACAAGCCAAAGTGGCGCAGCTTGAGGCCAATGTTAGCGTCGCCCAATGGCAGCTAGAAAAGCTACGAGCGGGTTATCGTACTGAGCGGGTAACCGCCGCTGAGGCCGCCCTCAATGCTGCCACCAGCGACCGCGTCACCAAAGACAGAACCTACCAACGGCAACTGGAACTGCGAGCCAAGAATCTCAACAGCCAAAACGATGTCGACAGTGCTGACAACCGCTACCAGAGCAGTGTCGCCAACGAGAAAAAAGCCAGCGAAGAACTGCATGCGTTAAGAGCCGGCTACCGCACAGAAGAAATCGAGCAAGCACAGGCGCAACTGACCGCCGCCGACGCCGCCCTACGCTACGGAAAACTATTACTGAGCCGCTATATCGTCACCGCCGAACGCGCCGGCAGACTCGATAGCCTGCCATTTAAGTTAGGCGATAAGCCACCTACCTCGGCCATCATCTCTACCTTGCTGGCCGGCGATACCCCATGGGCTAGAGTCTATCTGCCCGAGCCCTGGCTCAGCCAGGTCGCCATCGGCGATGAGGTCAGCATTAAGATTGATGGCCGAGAGACCACGCTAAACGGTCGCATTCGCTATATTGCCTCCCAGGCATCCTTCACCCCTTATTACGCCATGGCTGAAGATAATCGAGCGCGCTTATCCTATATCGCCGAGATCGACCTGCTGGATAGCGATGCCCAAACTCTGCCTGTCGGTATACCACTGCAAATGGTTAAGCCATGAGTGTGGCCGCCAGCCCAGAATATGTCATCGAGGTTGAAAACCTGAGCAAAAAGTTTGGCGACTTTACCGCCGTCGACAATCTAACGATGAAGATTCCTCGCGGTTATGTCTACGGCTTTCTCGGCCCCAATGGCTCGGGCAAGACCACGGCTATTCGCATGATGTGTGGCCTGTTAACGCCCACCGAAGGTCGCGTTAAAGTACTCGGCATGGCCGTACCCAAAGACGCTGAGCAAGTTCGCCTGCAGGTGGGCTATATGACCCAGCGCTTCTCGCTCTATGAAGACATGACGATCAGTGAAAACTTGCAGTTTTTAGGCCGGGTCAACGGCATCGATAAAAAACAACTGCAACAGCGTATCGACGAGGTGTTAGCCACCTTTCGCCTGCTAGAATTTCGCCACGCCATTGTCGGCCCGATGAGCGGTGGTCAGAAACGTCGACTGGCCCTCGCCGCTGCTATTTTAAAATCCCCCAAATTACTCATCCTCGATGAGCCAACCTCCGAGGTTGACCCTAACACTCGACGTGAGATGTGGGAGATCCTGTTTCAGCTAGCCGATCAAGGCACCACCGTATTAGTGTCGACCCACCTGATGGACGAGGCCGAACGCTGCCATTATCTCACCATTATGGATAACGGTAAGATGGTCGCCGACGGCGACACGCAAACACTGAAACACAATATCAATGCCGCAGTATATTTGATCAAGGGCGACAATACCCCAGGCCTACGGCCGCTATTATTAGCCCATGACGATATCGATGCCGTCACTCAGGTAGGCCTCGACCTGCGCCTGCTGGTCGATAAGCAATCCACTATGGACGCCTGCGATGTACAGGCATTAATCGGCAACGACTATCGTGTCGACTCAATACCGGCCTCGATGGAAGATGTTTTTGTTATCGCTACGCGAGGTGACGGATGAGCGCTTCACTGTGGCGAATATGGGCCGTCTGCCAAAAAGAATTTATTCAGTTGCGACGCGACCGTTTAACCTTTGGTATGGTCATCATGATCCCATTGATCCAGCTGTTATTGTTTGGCTATACCATCAATACCAATATTCGCGATGTGCCGATCACCGTCGTCGACCAGGCCGAGAATAGTTTTTCACGCCAGCTGATTATGGATATTCAGGCCACCCAGGTGGTCGTGGTCAAACAACAGATGAACACCCCAGAAGAAATGATGGAGAGCATTCGCAACGGCTCCTCCGCCGCCGGTTTATTCATCCCCCGCGACGCCGAGCAAAGACTCTACAGTGGTACCGGTGAGCCCGTAGCACAGCTGGTAGTCGATGGCTCCGATACGGTCTTGGCTGGCGCGTTAAAATCACTTGGTTCGATGCCGTTTCAACCGGGGGCAGTGATCTCGTTAGCCGAGTTAAACCCGTTAATCTCGGTGCAACTACTGTACAACCCCGAACAGCGTTCCGAACTCTTTACCGTACCCGGATTACTCGGCGTTATTCTCACCATGACCATGACCATGTTCACCTCCATCGCCATCGTCAGAGAGCGGGAACGCGGCAATATGGAACTACTGATCGCCACACCGGTTAAAACGGTCGAATTGATGACCGGCAAGCTCATTCCCTATGTCATTATTGGCTTGATTCAAACGCTGATAATATTGCTGCTCGGGCAACAGTTGTTCGATGTCCCCATTGTTGGCAGCCTGTCGCTGATACTCTTGGTCTGTACCGTGTTTATCTTTGCCAACCTCGGTTTTGGTTTACTGCTGTCGACACTGGCGAAGAATCAACTGGCGGCGATGCAGATGTTTATCTTTTTCTTTTTACCCTCACTGCTACTCTCCGGCTTTATGTTTCCCTTCGTCGCTATGCCGAAGGTGGCCCAATGGCTGGCAGAAATACTACCGATGACCCATTTTATGCGCATCATTCGCGCCGTCATCTTACGCGGAGCAGAACTGAGTGATATCCACAGTGATATGATGTTCTTAGTCGGTTTCTTTATCGTCACCATGTTATTGGCATTGCTTCGCTTTAAGCAACGCCTCGATTAATCACAGGGTTTACTATGTTTGCAGAGAGCCAGTTTGTTTTTTCGTTCGAGAAATTATTACTACTCAGCGCCGTGGCGACGTTCTGTTTGATGACCAGCGTTCATGCGGTTATCTATAAGCGTAATTCTTATTCCGCCTTCGGTTGGCTCACCTTTATCTTGCTGGCACCCAGCCTATCGGCGCTGATGTATTTATTCCTCGGCTGGCGCGGTGTCTTGGTTATTTTCCCCTTAGTCGGCTCTATTCTCTATGTTTGTTTAGGGGTCAATCGCCTCAGCCGAAAATTTCGCAAAGGGGATTTTCGTCTCACTGAAACAAAAATCGATTTAAACACTATCACCGCTAAAAACTCCGGTATAAAGCGCGACAGTAAATGGCTGGCAATCAGCACCACCGGGAAAAATCTGGGTTACTCCGCTGAGCACTATTGTCAGATAGACATCCTCAACAGCGGCGATCAAGCCTACCCTCAAATGTTGGCCGCCATCGCTCAAGCAAAAAAATCCATCAGTTTATTCAGTTATATTTTCAATGATGACGACACCGGCATGGCATTTTGTCAGGCGTTGATCGCCGCCAAAAATCGAGGTATTGAAGTCCGCGTACTAATCGATGCCGTTGGCTCACACAAAAGCCGTAACACCGTTATCAAGACATTAAGAAAACACAAAATACCGGCCAAGGTATTTATGCGCGTGCTGATCAAGACGCAATTTTCAAACCTCAGAAACCACCGAAAACTGCTGATTGTCGATGGCGAAACAGCCTTTACCGGTGGCTTAAATATCAGCCAACTGTATTGGCCGGAAAAATACGGCGACGGTGGCGTCATTGATTTACATTTTCTGGTGCGAGGCTATTTGGTCAACTATCTACAGGAAACCTTTGCCAACGACTGGGCTTTTACCACCAAAGAAAAACTCACCGACGACATCTGGTATAGCGACAATATTATTGAGGCTGGCAACTGTATTGGCCGGGTGATTGCCGATGGCCCCAGTTTCGAAGAAGAGAGAATGCGTTGGCACTTCCTTAACGCCATCAACAGCGCCCATCACCATATTCGAATTTTGACACCTTACTTTCTGCCCGATGCCCCCATCAGCGCCGCCCTCTGCTCCGCTGCCCTTCGAGGTGTCAATGTAGAAATCCTGCTGCCGGACAGCTCCGATCACAGTTATATGGATTGGGCGCTGCGCGGTAGTATGAACGATATGTTAGCGCGGGGATGCCAGTTCTATTTCAGCCCACCCCCCTTCGATCACTCCAAGTTGATGCTGATTGACGCCGAGTATGCCTCTATCGGCTCGGCAAATTGGGATGAGCGCAGCCTGCGCTTAAACTACGAACTCAATATCGAATTATCGGGACGCGAAATTACAGAACAGCTCCATCAGCTATTCGATCAAAAAATCGCGCGGGCTAAGCACTACACACTGAAGGACCTCAATCGACGACCAAAACTGCAGCAACTTCGCGATGGTATTACGCGACTGTTCAGCCCTTATTTATAAGCCTTAACATTCAATATGCAGTATTTTAAACAATAAAAAAGGGCGATGACTCGCCCTTTTTTATTGCCTGTCTCACCGGTTAACGGCCGTCACCCTTACCCGGTCTGAAGGCTAAGGTCATAGTCAATGCCGGTTCATGAAAGTTACTATCAAAATTATAAAAATCTCTTACGTCAGTCCGTATTGCCCAGTTTTTATTCACTCGGTAGCGAATGCCCACACCATAATGCCCTTGAGTATCGGTAATCGTTTCACCGAGTTCCTCACGTTTTTCCTCGCCAATACCCCACACACCGTAAAGCGAGAAGTCATAGCCCAGCGGCAGATAGTGATAGCTGGTCATGTGATATTTAATGGCAGGTACGTCATCGATGCCAATTTCCGCATCATAGGCCAAGGCACTGTACTCTAACAATACCGCCCAACTATCACTAAAGTTGATACCAATACCGGTACCAAACATCGTGCCGTAATCGTTGACCTGGGAGTCATCCGCATCGTAATAGCCCAGCGAACCCGATAGCTCCACATTGGCCACGGTGACTTCATCGGCCAGTACATTGGCGGCATTAAAAACAGGAAGTAATAGCGCTAGCGCCACAATAATTTTTTTCATTGTTTGGTCTACATCTCTAGGTTAATAGCAAAGCCAACATAATCCTGCAGCTCTTCACCACGCATCGGCTGGTAAAATGCTGGCTGAGTCATAATCGTCGCCGTACCGCTCTTAATCACCTGGCCGCCGGCAACATTGTTAATGCCCTTGGCAATCGCATCAACGGGGTCGAGGAAGAACAAACCGGTTGACTGCCAACCGTTGAGCTCTCCGTTAACCATCTTTTCTTCTTCCAGCCCAAGCTTCTGCTGGTAGGCCCACTCACCATAAAGCCAACCGCCAACCGGGGTAACAACTAAATCCTGAATAGACGGCACCTCGGCAAAGGCTTCGATACCGTACTCCCAGTAAAACGTCGACATCAGAAACGAGTAAACAAAAGAGTTCCACTCGTTATAACCTGAAGAACGGGCGGTAATATAGTAGACACCACCGAAATACGGATGGCCAACGTAGTTGAGAAACAGGTCATCCTCATCCCAGACCGGACCACTGCTGACGTTATTCCACCACTTCTCGCCCATGCCCTCGTCGCTGGAAGCCCAATTTGAAACATCTTCCGGCAGCAGCGCAATAGTACCGGCAACACCCAGGGCCAAGCCAAACACCAACTTGGTCTGCGACCACAATCTCTCCTGATCTTCCTTGGGGTTACTATCGAATAACGTTACTTCCCAGGGTGAGGTATTATTGCTGATATTAAGCGTCATCTCCGCCGCCACATCGTCACTGGCTTCGATAGTGTGCTGCTCGGCTTCGACTGCATCGGCATCGCTGGCATCCTGCTGAGCGACGACAATACGTTGATCCGGGTTTTCTACCGTTAGCATTAAGCTGCTATCAATATTATTGATAGCCCATAGCGGTTGACTGCAAAGAATAAGCAGTGCGGCACAGGTATTTTTCATGAGATTCCAGAGTGTGACAATTATTGAGAGACGGCAATATCAATTTGCTGTGCTCGAATTATTTGCGGAGACTATTGTAATTGGTTACCACGGGATAAAGCTACTAACATTGAGCACTTAGCTCGACGAATTAATATTGCTTGCCGCTTACTGGCAATACTCTCTATTATAGTTAAGGCTATTTCCTGTCGGAAAATATTTTCTTTTATCATTAAATACAATATATTAAGGTCTGCAGATGGCATCCATTGGCACCCTCATCCTCGCCGCCGGCGCCAGCAGTCGATTTAACGGCTGCAAAGCCTTGGCCCTGTTCAACCAACAGCCCTTATTGCAGCATGCAATCAACCATTCCAATACAATTACCGGTAGTCATTGTCATATTGTCACCGGAGCCTGGCATGAGGACATCAGCCATTACCTGGCAAAGAGTCACTATCATGGCAGCGTCATACACCATCGTCAGTGGCAGCAAGGCATCGGCAGCTCGATAGCCTTTGCCGTGCAATACCTCGACAAACACTATTCTTACGATGCCATCCTCATTTTATTAGCTGACCAAATTGCCCTCTGCTCGGAGGATTTACAGCGTTTATTACAAGCCTATACCGGGGATAATATTAGCTGCGCTTTCTATCATAATAGCCCAGGGGTACCGGCAATTTTCCCCCCTCATAGTTTTAAGCAACTGCAACAACTGAGCGGCGACCGTGGCGCTAAACGCTTATTATCCGACGATAGATTTGATATCTGCCACGTTGTAATGCCTAATGCCGCTATTGATATTGATACCCGTGACGAGTTGCTGCACTGGCAGCAACACGACAATCGCGAAGAAAAATAGCACCGAGACTATACAATGAACAACATTGCCGTGTTTGCCGATGTCCAAAATATCTACTACACCACGCGACAAGCCTATGGCAGGCAATTTAACTATAAAAAATTATGGCAGCGACTGGCTCAGCAAGGCAACATTGTCATGGCCAAGGCCTATGCCATTGATAGTGGTAACAGTGGCCAACAAAAATTCCAAGCGGCACTCAATCACATCGGCTTCGAGATCTTACTCAAACCCTATATCCAGCGAAGCGACGGCTCCGCCAAGGGCGACTGGGATGTCGGCATTGCTATCGACATCATGGAGGCGGCGGCCTCTGAGTCGATCGACACCGTTGTCTTACTATCCGGCGATGGCGATTTTGATCGTTTGCTGGAGCGGGTCAAGCAGCGTTATGGTGTCCACACTGAGGCCTATGGCGTGGCCGCATTGACGGCAAAATCCCTTATCCTAGCCGCCGACCAATACCATGCCATCGACAGAGATCTGCTGTTGTAGCGCTGAACCCTGACAGAGGGTATGTTGATAACATTTGATCTATCGCTAAGTTTTCAACAAGCGATGCCGCTACTATCGAACAATAAATAATCAAAATAGCGGCAAGGGACGATGAAGAACTCCGATACATCCAATGAGTCAAAGCTGGCTTTACCTAATGTAACTGACACTAGGCCGGTCGATAAGATTCAACAGCAACGCGTCATGATGGTCGCGGCTTTAATGGCGACAGGTATCACCGAGGCCGAGGCGGTACAAGTGATCTTCGAAAGCGGCGCGCGTCAGCACTGAGTTAGCAGCATAACGGTTTTTAAATAAAAAAAATCCCGAACTGATGGGCATCAGTACGGGATTTTTGACCGCAGAAATCAGGCGGGGATTATAAGTCGCGTAGCTCGCGGCGAAGAATCTTACCCACAGGCGTCATCGGCAGTTCATCTCTGAACTCAACATAGCGAGGAATTTTATATCCTGCCAAGCCGTGGTCCTTATCCTTACAGTGAGCAATCAGTTCTTCCTTGCTCACTTCGCCATTGGTGACTACAAACAGTTTTGGCGCCTCACCAGACTTATCATCCGGCACACCGATAACGGCACAGTTAACCACCTTGGGGTGAGAGGAAACCACATCTTCAATTTCATTTGGATAGACGTTAAAGCCTGAAACCAGGATCAAATCCTTGATGCGGTCAACAATGCTGACGAAACCATCTTCGGCGATAACCGCCACATCACCGGTACGGAACCAACCGTCTGCATCCAGCACTTCAGCGGTCGCCTCTGGGCGCTGCCAATACCCCTTCATCACCTGTTCACCCTGCACACAGAGTTCGCCGCGCTCACCAACAGCAACTTCATTGCCCTCGGGATCGATACATTTTAACGCCGTGCTCGGCATCGGCAAACCAACAGTACCTACCTGGGCCAATTCACCCAGCGGGTTACACGAAACAGCCGGCGAACACTCGGTTAAACCATAGGCCTCAGAGATACGAACACCGGTCGCCTGCTCCCAGCGATCACTGGTGTCTTTCACCAAAGCAGTACCACCGGACATCGACATTTTGAGCTTTGAAAAATCAATTAATTTAAAGTCTTCATGATCCATCAAGGAGACAAACAAGGTATTTAAACCGACAAAACCAGTAATGCCCCGATCCTTAATCGATTTGATAAACATCTTAGGATCTCGAGGGTTGGTAATCAAAACACTGTGATTACCGGTCTCGAACATACACATCAGGTGTACGGTAAACGAATAAATATGATACAGCGGCAATGGCGCAACAACGGTCTCACGCCCCACAGAATAGATAACCTCACCATTACTATCTTTCTGCTGTAAATTGGCACGCACCTGCAGCATATTGGCTAAAATATTTCTATTGGTCAGCATGGCACCCTTGGCGACACCTGTCGTGCCACCGGTGTACTGTAATACCGCAACATCATCACGTGTCGCTGACACTGGGGTATAGCCTTTATCAGCACCGAGCTTTAATGCCTTCTTCAATGGCACTGCCGAGGGCAGGCTAAAGGCAGGTACCATTTTCTTGACATACTTCATCAGGGCACTGATCAGCGGGCCTTTTAGACCTGGAATCATATCGCCGATATTCGTCACTATAACGTGTTCTATCGGTGTCTGATCGAGAATTTCCTCAACCATATGACCAAACATGCTAACAACAACCAGCGCCTTGGCACCGGAATCATTAAATTGGTGTTTCATTTCCCGAGCGGTGTACAGCGGGTTGGTATTCACCACCACCATACCAGCGCGCATGGCACCAATAACAGCCACAGGAAACTGCAACAAGTTTGGCATTTGCACGGCAATACGATCGCCGGGCTTTAATGTCGTGTGGTTTTGTAAATAGGAAGCGAAGTCAGCACTGAGCTTATCGAGCTGACGATAAGACATGGTATAGCCAAGATTGGTAAATGCAGGTTTATCTGCATACTCCTTAAATGACTTTTCAAAGACCTCAACAATCGACTGGTATTGCGTGTTATCGATAGTGTTGGCAACACCTTCAGGGCGTTTACCGTTCCAAAAATCAGCCTGCATAAAAAGTTCCTGCTTCGAAAATGGTTTGCTTGTTATTTGCAAAGAGTGTTGCATAGCACAGGATAAATGGAAAGCAAACCGACGCATTGCCCTCGATATTTGTTGTCGGTGTAAACACTTGTTACTTTCCGTAATACTCTGTTGTTGCTATTTGTTTCTCCCCCGGCTTTTCATCGACGTTGTTGCCTTTAACTGGATCCGAAGTGACGAAAAAACACACCGGCGCTATTAATCATCAACTATTCATCAAAAAAAGGTCAAAGGAATCGATTTTTTACGGCAAAAATACACAATAAACTAAATAACAATAAATATACGCTATTTAATATCAAAAAATGTCGCAATGACTCCAAATTCGCAACCACCTGCTAACAGCACCTCCTTATACTGTTCACAACTTAAGGCAGAAAGCGCTCACCCTCACAAAGGGGCCAGCGCAGCCACTCCCCCGGTTATCAAAAATGGCCGGGGAGAGCCCCGGGCTTTACCCTTGTCCAACGGCCGACAGCCAGTGCGGAATATCGATTGCTTACCCAGCGCAGACCGCCCCTAATAAGAAGAGTTTTCCATGCAAAGACTTACTCACAGATTTCGACTTTAAAGCGGCTACCGATCCTTGTCAGCGGTGTTCGGCAGCCCTTTTATCCTCTTATCGCCGCCATCACCTCTAAATCAGCAGCACCACCCCGCCTAAAATCACGGCATAGGATGTATTACCATGAGCTTCGACCACAGAAAATATCGCCCATTTACTCCGATAAAAATGACCAACCGCCAGTGGCCAGATAACGTCATCGATAACGCGCCACAGTGGTGTAGTGTCGACTTGCGCGACGGTAATCAGGCATTGATTAACCCGATGTCTGTACAGCAGAAACTGGCGCTTTTTAAGGTATTGGTCGAGGTTGGCTTTAAGGAGATTGAAGTCGGTTTTCCCGCCGCCTCGCAACCAGACTTTGATTTTGTCCGCTGCTTGATCGAGCAGGATTTGATCCCCGACGATGTAACGATTCAAGTGCTCACTCAAGCCCGTGAAGCCTTGATAAAGCGCAGCTTCGAGGCGTTAAGAGGTGCCAACAAAGCCATTATGCATGTCTATAACTCGACATCAGTGGTACAGCGCGAGCAGGTATTTAAACTCGACCAACAAGGTATTATCGATATCGCTGTGCAGGGAGCGCAATGGGTGCAATCTTACGCCGAACAGCAGCCTGACACCCAGTGGCAGTTCCAATACTCACCGGAGAGTTTTACCGGCACCGAGATCGAGTTCGCCGTCGAGGTTTGCAACGCTGTCTGCGCTGTGTGGCAGCCGACACAAGCACGCCCATGCATACTGAATTTACCCGCCACCGTCGAGGTTGCCAGCCCTAATTTTTATGCCGACCAAATCGAATGGTTTGGTCAGCATATTGACAATAGAGAGGCTGTTATTATCAGCCTCCACACCCACAATGACAGAGGCTGCGGTGTCGCTGCCGCCGAACTCGGCGTCATGGCCGGTGCCGACCGCGTCGAAGGTACGCTGTTGGGCAACGGTGAGCGTACCGGCAATATGGATATTGTCACCATGGCAATGAACCTTTACAGCCAGGGCGTCGACCCAACGCTGGACTTTTCGAATATGGAAAAAATTGTCGAAACTGTCGTATATTGCACCGATATTAAGACCCACCCCCGCCACCCTTATGCCGGTGAATTAGTCTTTACCGCCTTCTCTGGCAGCCACCAGGATGCGATAAAAAAATGCTTAGACTTACGCCAAGATAATAGCGCCCCTTGGCAGGTCGCTTATTTGCCTATCGACCCTGCCGACGTTGGCTGCAGCTACGAGGCGGTGATCCGGGTCAACAGCCAGTCTGGCAAAGGCGGCGTCGCCCATATTTTAGAAAGCGATCACGGCATCAGCCTACCCCGCTGGGCACAGGTCGATTTCAGCCCTGTGGTGCAGGCCTTTGCCGAAGATAATGGCGGCGAAGTCAGCAGCGACAAGGTGCTACAACTATTTAAACAACACTATCACATCGGTAGCCACCAGGCAGATGGCGACCAGCCCTATGCAATCAGCAGCTATCAGATTAATCATGACGAGCAGGATGAGGTTGCCATTACTCTTACCAACGGTAGTGCAGAAGCGCTGATCAAGGCCAGCGCCGACGGCGTACTTGCCGCATTTGTAAAAGGCATTAGCCGTTTCAGCCAACAGTCTATCGATATTGAAAATTATATTGAATACGCCATCGAAGAAGGTGCCAGCGCCTCGGCGAGGGCGATAGTCGACCTGACCATTGACGGTAAAACAGTCATCGGTATAGCGGAAAGCGGAGACATCGTCTCCGCGTCATTAAATGCTGTACTGTCAGCGTTTAACCGGCAACAGCCCTGTACTTCTGCCGTCGCCTAAGCGTGCTGTGATGGCGGCGTGGTTGAAAACTTAGCCCGCCATCACACCCACACCGTGTTCAATAAAGGCAGTACGCGTGACAAATCAGCTGCCCGACCATTTAGGCGCACGCTTTTCGGCAAAGGCAGCAGGCCCCTCGATAAAATCGTTACTACTCAACAGCGTGTCAATGGCCTCGTATCGATACGATACCGCGGTTTCTAAGTCGGCAAGGTCTGCACCCTGGCGCTGCATTTGCTTGGTCATCTGCAATGAGACCGGAGAACACAAGATCATTTGCTCAGCCACTTTAACCGCCTCATCAACCACTGTCGTATTGTCAGTGACGCTGACAATACGGTTGACAAAACCCATTCGCTGCCCCTCTTCGGCGCCAACTTTACGAGCCGTTAATAACATATCCATGGCCTGTTTTTGACCAATCTGGCGCGACAGCCGATGTATTCCCCCTGCTAAAGCGGCCAGACCAACCCGGGGTTCAGGCAGGGCAAATTGAGCACGTTGGTCCGCTACAATCAGGTCGCAGGCCAAGGCTATTTCAAAGCCCCCCCCCATCGCAAAGCCATTGACGGCAGCAATCACCGGTTTGTCGAGATCAAAACGCGCGGTTAACCCAGCAAAACCAGTTTTAGGGATGGTAACCTTCGCACCAGAGGCTTGGTATTTAAGATCATGCCCAACAGAGAATGACTGATTGCCAGCGCCGGTTAAAATCGCAACCCAGGCGTTTTTATCGGTATCAAAGTCATTAAATACCGACTCCAATTCATAATTAGTCGGCGGGTGGAGCGCGTTGAGGGCATCGGGGCGATTGATCGTCACAATCCAAATATGGTCTCTTTTTTCCAGTGTGCAAAATTTATAATGATTAGTCATTCTGGCATTACCCCTGTGTCGTTATGATATCCATAGAACATTTCTCAACTCAGCCACTATGAAAATATTCAAACCCAAACAAGCCGATGTCTAGCGCTCGGTAAATTGCGCAGTAATTTCATCTCTAAGCGCTGTTAAGGTGCGGATAGTGGTTTCGATATCGTCGCTGTTAACCGCGCCCGCAGTATTTTCTGCCCAGTCATTATCGCGTTTTTTCACCGTGACCAAAGCCGCTTTGCCCTTGTCGGTCATCGACAGATGTCGTGCACGCTTATGGTCCGGGTTTTCGGTGTAGGTAATCATCTCGCTTTTAGCCAAGGCATCGGTAAAACGCTGCACAGTCTGTCGCTGCAAATTCATACGCCGGGCAATATCGGCGACGGAGAGACTGCCATCGTTTTCTGCAATGGTCACCAAACACCACCAGCGCGAGCTCGTCAGGCCTGTATCCTGTGTCAATTTGTCGCCTTTTAATTGCAATTTTGGTGCGGTTTTAAGAATCTCAAAAACCAGATCCAAAACCGCCTTGCCACCGGGTGAAGTGCTCACGTGTCTACCTTTTTAACTGTATGACTCAATATCATCGAACCGTTATCCTATCATAAACGACAGCATGCACACCACTTGTCAGCATGCTGTCATAAGTGTAATGTATCCCTCAATTACCAATGTCTGCCCGTTGGGGCTTGATATTGCGACTAAAATAACGACATACACACAGTCAAATAGGGGCTTAAACAATGGGTGATTTAAAATTAGGTTTAGCGCAGGGTTACTGGAGCAGAGCCCCCCAAGAGAATTTTATTGAGATGGCACAGGAAGCCGAAAAGCTGGGTTACGACTCGGTTTGGTCGGCAGAATCTTGGGGGAATGACGCCTTCACCCCGCTGTGCTGGATTGGCGCACATACCAATAAAATTAAACTGGGTACCGCTGTTGTCCAATTATCAGCTCGTACCCCAACCGCCTGTGCAATGCACGCCCTGAGTTTGGACCTGATGTCCAAGGGACGTTTTATACTGGGGCTGGGCGTGTCTGGACCGCAGGTTGTCGAAGGTTGGTATGGCCAACCCTTCCCCAAGCCGTTAGCGCGCACTCGCGAGTACATAGACATAGTGCGACAGGTGCTGGCCCGGGAAGCCCCAGTGACCAACAGCGGCCCCCATTACCCGCTGCCATACACCGGTGACGATGGCATGGGCCTGGGTAAACCCCTTAAGCCAATTGTCCACCCTGTACGTAAAGACATTCCGATTTTCATGGGCGCTGAAGGCCCCAAAAATATTGCACTATCGACCGAGATTGCCGATGGTTGGCTGCCGCTGATCTATAACCCTTATGACGAAAGCATGTATGAAAAGTCGCTGGTCAATGCCAAGCCCGACTTTGAGATCAACCAGATGGTCATGGTGAATATTGACGACGACCTCCAAGCCGGTTTGCTACGGGTAAAAACCTTTTTAAGTTTTTACATCGGCGGCATGGGAGCCAAGACACAAAATTTCCACAAAGATTTATTTGTCCGCATGGGCTACGAGGCTGAAGCCGACAAGATTCAACAGTTGTTTATGGAAGGTAAGCGAGATGAGGCCATTAACACTATTCCCGACGAATTTGCTGACAGCATCTCTTTGATCGGCTCAAAAGCCCGAATTAAAGATCGCCTTCAGGCCTGGCGTGATTCCCGCGTCACCAGCTTGTTGGTGGCGACGACCGACAAAAAACAGCTGCGTGATATCGCCGAACTGGTGCTCTGATGAATGATCGTACACCGGTTTTAATTGGCGCGGGACAGTTTGTACAACGCCAGACAACCGATGACTCACCAATGACGCTGGCTGCTCAGGCCAGCATGCAGGCGCTGACGCATGCCCTAAGTGGTACGGCATGCGACACAGCTCAGATTGCTCAACACATCGACACCATTGCAGTGACGCGTCTGTTTTCCGATATGGGGCACCTATGGCCGTGCGAGTGGGGCCGTAGTAATAACCCGCCGCAATCCATTGCACAGGCAATAGGCGCCACGCCAAAACATCGTATTTATTCATCGATGGGGGGCAATCAACCGCAGTCCATGTTGATCGAGTTTGCCGCGGATATTGCCCGCGGCGACCGCGATATGGTGTTAATTGCTGGGGCTGAGGCATTAAAAAATCAGCGCCACGGCGCCCGTCAAAAAAAACTGACGCCGACATTCTCTCTCGACTGGAGTGAAGAGTTCAGCCAGCCTCTGGAAGACCGAGGCATCGGTGAAAGCATAGCCACCACGCAGGAACAGGCCAATGGGCTGACAAGTGTGGCGCTGTATTACGCTCTCATTGAGCAGGCCCAACGCCAGCAAGCCGGTCGTTCGATACCGGCCCATCAAAAGGCTATGGCACAGCTGCTGGCATCGTTTAGCGCCGTCGCCGCCAACAACGCTTATGCGCAATTTCCCGGACAGCAAACAGCCGAAGAAATTATCAGTGCTGCACCACTCAATCACCTCTACAGCAAGCGCATGATCGCCCAGGACAGCGTTAATCAGTCGGCGGCAGTGATACTGTGCAGCGTCGCCAAGGCACGCGAGCTGGGTGTTCCCGAGTCTCACTTTATTTACCTGCAAGCCATGGCTGAGGGCGCCGAGCACACCCTGACACAGCGCCCAGATCCGGCGTTATCGCCCATCGCCAATCACGTTACAGACCGTGTACTCGACACCGCCGGACTCACCGCCGAGCAAATAGAATTGATCGATATATACAGTTGCTTTCCCTGCGCCATCACCGCAGTTGCCAATCATATGGGGCTGCCTGTGGATGGCAGTCGCGCGCTGACGCTGACCGGTGGCCTGCCTTACTTCGGCGGCCCGGGTAACAACTACAGCCTCCATGCGATGGCCGAGGTGGTGACGCAACTGCGGCAAAATACCGCGGCGGCTAAGCCGGTGCCAAGCTACGCCATGGTAACCGCCAATGGCGGCGTGCTATCGAAACACGCCAGTGTCATTTATTCGAACCGCGCTAATGACATCGACTGGGCCAACACAGAAACCTGGGTGCGTAATACTGACAAGCCAATGACGATCAGCGATGCGCCGACAGCCGGACGGATTGTCTCTTACGTAATTTACCCCACGGCAAAAGGCAGCATCCGGGCCATCATTATTGGCCGTACCAATGAGCAACAACATTTTGTCGCCAGCACATCAGACCCAAAAACCTTAACAGCGATGTCCGCCAGTGACCCAAGCGGTCAGGCGGTCGACATAATAATAAAGGGCGAGCAGCTTAAGTTTGTGTTAACCACCCCTTAACGCAGCGCCGAAACAGAGGACGTAACATGAGTTGGAATTACAGTGAGGCGGTCGATCGAATAGGCCTCGGCCCTATGGCAGAACGCACGGCATTAATCCATGAACAACAAACATATACCTTTGCCGAGTTGCGTCGTCGCGCCAGAAGCATTGGCGCCTGGCTGCAAGACAAGGGGCTTAAAAAACACAGCCATGTGGGTCACTATCTACGCAATACGAATGCCTACCTAGAGGTGTTTTTCGGCAGCGGTTTAATCGGCTGTGCACATGTCAATATTAATTATCGCTATCAACAGCAAGAGCTAGAGCATCTCTGTCATTCGCTGGATGTGGAAGTCCTGGTCTATGCCACTGAATTTGCAAAACAGGTTGCTGAAATAAAACCGCAGCTGAACAAAACAATTGCCTATGTTGAAGTGACGGAAGACGGCGCTGACCCGGTCAACGACTTTGCCGTGTCGCTGGATGATATCTATCTCTACCGGGCCGATGACTTAGTAACCGATACCGCCAGCGACAACCAAATCATCATTGCCACCGGCGGCACCACGGGTATGCCCAAGGGTACACAGTGGGAGCATACTGGGCTGTGGCACAAGATGAAGGTGTGGGGTATTGGTGCCATGGCAGCGACAGCGTTAACCGACGCCCCCGACACACTGGACGACTATTTAACCCTTTTACAAACCCAGCCAGCATCCAAACCCTTGCTACCGCTATGCCCACTGATGCATGGCACAGGGCTGATGATGGCAATCTGTGCGCTGGCTCAGGGCTCGCCGGTCGTTACCACGGGGATCAAACGTTTCGATGCCGATCACTGCCTTAATTTAATCAAACAACATCAGGTTGGTAGCTTGGTGATTGTCGGTGATGCCTTCGCCTTGCCATTATTGGAAAGCATCGAAGCCCGCGACGATGGCTGCTTTGATAGTGTTCAGTCACTGATATCATCCGGCGCCATACTCAGCGATCAAAGCCGCACACGCTTTATTCAACAAAACCCCGACCTGGTGTTGCTCGACACACTGGGGTCAAGCGAGACCAGTGGTTTTGCTTTAACCACCGAACAGGCCGGCGTCTTTCTCCCCATGCCGACCACCAAAATATTTGACGATAATCTCGTGGAAGTTGCTCCCGGCAGTGACACCATCGGCATTGCCTATGCCGGCGGCTACATTCCTATTGGCTACTACAACGAGCCGGAAAAAACCGCGGCCACGTTTATCAAGATCAATGGCGAGCGCTTTGTCAAAACCGGTGATCGCTGCACGGTCAGAAAAGATGGTTTGTTAGCTCTGCTGGGG
The DNA here is from genome assembly GCF_923077115.1 of Sinobacterium norvegicum. NCBI lineage: Bacteria > Pseudomonadati > Pseudomonadota > Gammaproteobacteria > Cellvibrionales > Spongiibacteraceae > Sinobacterium > Sinobacterium norvegicum. Next base: position 457,722 of record NZ_CAKLPX010000002.1, on the reverse strand, counting down.
CGCGATAACAGCGTTATTAACACCGGCGGTGAAAAGGTCTATACCATCGAGGTTGAACAGTTATTGATCCGCCACCAAACCATCTCCGATGCCCTGCTAATAGGCTTGCCACACCCTCGTTTTGGCAAGATGGTGGTGGCTGTAGTCGAGGGTGGCGAGCTGACCAATGACAATTTGGACGTGGCCGCCCTACAACATTATTTACGCAAAAATCTTGCGGACTACAAGGTGCCCAAGAAAATCTATGCGATTGACTCTATGCAGCGCTTTGCCAATGGCAAGGTAGATTACAAAATGATTACCGACTTTGCCGCCCGCTGTTTAGAACAATACCAGCCCGCACCGGGCCGAGAAAATAACTAAAAGCTTAAGGAGGCTCCCTCGGCGTTTTTCAGGCATAAAAAAAGCGATGATTGCTCATCGCTTCAAAGTGGCGGCAGAACCGCCACACTACTGTTAACTTTTTTGCCGGTAATCAATGACTGTCGTCACCGGTCAGAATCTTGTCGTAGACGGTAAACCCTTAAACCAATAGCTCTAAATTCTCGGCATCGATGTCGGCGTTGATGTAGGCCATACCCAGCTTGTTTAAATAATCTAGTCGGTCTGCCTGTGCGGGGTCGATCAACGGCGCTTTAAAGCCGTGTGCTGTGTATAGGTTAGACACCTGTTCTAAGAAATCATTGCCCTCAATCATTAACAGGCTGGCAGCACCCACATCCGGCTTAACGCTGTTATTCATTGCCTCTGGCAGGTTGATCGCCAGTACTGCCGGGGCCTCTTCACCGCCGTTATGAGCAGCACGCTCCTTTACCTTTTGCTCAGCCCAGTAGTAAGCCAACTCTTTACTTTGAGTGAGAAAAACAGGTTCGATGGTTTCGGTATAACTGTTGCCAATCGTCGCCATGATTTTTTTAGCCGTTTGCTTTAAGGCCCTGTCACCCGAGCGCTTTAAACCATACTCTTGTATTGAAGCAACCAATGTCGACGATGTACCGTGATACCAAGTACGGCCAACCTTAAAACCCTCTGCGCTCAGTAAGTCTCTTGCATCTTGTAAGTTGTTTGGAATATTCGTCATCATCAATTTCACTCTAAAAAGTCTTGGTTTCAATCAGCAGAAAAGGCGACACCCTTTTGCAAGAGGTCGCCTTTTCACACACTTTAAACCTCAGCCTTAGTTAGTCAAGGCTTATTACAGCGAGGTTAAGCACCAGGTTCGATTTAGCTGAACTGGTTTGAAGTGTTCTTAGCACCACCTGCTTTCAGTGCGTTCTCACCAGCAAAGTATTCTTTGTGGTCGTCACCCATGTCAGAGCCTGACATGTTCTGGTGCTTAACACAGGCAATACCCTGACGGATTTCCTTACGCTGAACACCGGCAACATAACCCAGCATACCTGCTTCGCCGAAGTATTCCTTGGCCAAGTTATCAACAGACAAGGCTGTTGTGTGGTAAGTCGGTAGTGTGATCAAGTGGTGGAAGATATTCGCTTCACGAGCGGTATCAGCCTGGAAAGTACGAACCTTATCGTCTGCATCGGCAGCCAATTCAGAATCATCATACTTGGCGTTCATTAGGTCGCTACGATCGTATGCAGCAACGTCTTGACCCGCTTCAACCCAACGGTCGTAAGCTTGCTGACGGAAGTTAAGTGTCCAGTTGAATGATGGGCTGTTATTGTAAACCAGCTTAGCATCTGGGATTTCTTTACGAACCTCGTTCATCATGCCAGCGATATCGGCAACGCTTGGTGTTGCTGTCTCGATCCAGATAAGGTCAGCGCCGGCTTTGATCGCTTCAACAGAGTCAAAAACACAACGCTCTTCACCCGTGCCCTGACGGAACTGATAAAGACCAGAAGGAAGACGCTTAGGACGAACCAACTTGCCGTCACGGTTGAAGCAAACATCGCCTTCAGCCATTTCAGAAACGTCGATTTCTTCAACATCGAGGAAAGAGTTGTAACGATCGCCCTGATCGCCTGGCTCTTTAACAACAGCGATTTCTTTAGTAAGACCAGCACCTTCAGAGTCAGTACGAGCAACGATGATACCGTTGTCGACACCCAGTTCTAGGAAGGCGTAACGTAGTGCGCGGATCTTAGAGTGGAAGTCAGCGTGAGGTACAGTAACCTTACCGTCCTGGTGACCACATTGCTTCTCATCGGCAACCTGGTTTTCGATCTGTAGACAGCAAGCGCCGGCTTCGATCATTTGCTTGGCCATCAGGTAAGTCGCTTCAGCGTTACCAAAACCGGCATCGATATCGGCAATGATTGGCACAACGTGAGTCACGTGACCGTCGATGTCAGCTTGAATCTTAGCAGCTTCAGCTGTGTCGCCAGCTTCTGTAGCAGCGTCTAGTGCGCGGAAAAGACCGCCTAGTTCACGTGCATCAGCCTGACGTAGGAAGGTGTAAAGCTCAGCAACCAAAGAAGCAACAGAAGTCTTCTCGTGCATTGATTGATCAGGAAGAGGACCAAACTCAGAGCGCAGTGCAGCAACCATCCATCCTGACAGGTACAAGTAACGACGGTCAGTCTTGCCACCGAAGTGCTTCTTGATAGAGATCATTTTCTGTTGGCCAACAAAACCGTGCCAGCAGCCAAGTGACTGAGTGTACTGTGAAGAATCGGCATCGAATGCTGCCATATCTGCATTCATGATATCGGCAGTGTACTTGGCGATGTCTAAACCAGTTTTGAATTTGTTCTGAGTACGCATGCGAGCAACTGACTCAGGGTTAATTGCATCCCAAGATGCGCCCTTTGTATCGATTGTGGCTGCTGCTGCATCGATGTCTTGACTGTAGTTTGACATGATCATTTCCTTCCAGAGTGTAATTAACAGTAGGTGACTCAGCGCTGAATTTTTAGTCGCTGTGATGTTGGAAAGAATAATAGCGCTTTACCCACTATAACTAAATCCCATGCTATCTATAGCCTCCATCATGACAATGAATAATGGTCGAAACCGTCAAGTTTTAATCAAAAAAAAGCGAATAATGGGGCTGCCATTATTCGCCATAAAAACTAAATAGTCGCTGTAGCGCAGTGTTTTAGCCAATATGGACGGCTATGCCCGGCCCTGCTCAGCTGCGTTGTGATGGGAGCAATTAATAGCGACTAACGTTTGTCACATCCTGATGATAAGCCTGGCAGGCCACATAAATGGCACCGGCTGCCTTCTTATTACCCGCCTTGTCCTGGTGTTTTTGATAGCAACCGTCGATGCTTCTTGGCTTAAACCAAGCACTTTGACTGCCCTTGGGAAAGTTTGTCATGCAGACATGCATCAAGCCTTCGACCATTTTTTCCGGCAGGTAAGGGGTGACGTTCTTAATAATGCACTCTGAAAAGTTTTTCGGCCGCTTAAGCCAGCGAATAATCTGAATATCGGAGGGGCGCTCACCGACAATCAAAACGCGGTCATCTTCTGGCAGCGGCTGAATCACCGCCTGATCGGAGGCCCAGACACTGGCAGACAATAGTAGCGTGCAGGCAAAAATATTGAGGATGAATCGAACCGTTGCCGTCATAAGCGTTGTTTACTCGTTTATCTTATTGTTATCGCGCTGATTAATATTAGCTTACCATCATACTACGCAAATAATGTGTAGCCGCCAACCAATCCACAATCGTGTAAAAATCACCGCCACAGTTTGCCCAGCGACAGCACTATTGTAAGCCAATTTATTCGGCTTCGCCTTATTAAGCCCCTAAGCAACCTGATAAAACGCGCTTTATTACACCGCTGTTGATCAGTAAGATAAAACAATCACTCGCCATGGACAGCCCGCCTATGTCACAAGCCACTCTCTTAATCACCGGTGCAGCCAATCGTATTGGCGCCGAAACCTGTCAGCTATTTCATCGCTCCGGCTTTAATATTGCCCTGCACTATCGCAACTCACATGAGGCGGCGCAGCAGATTGCCGATGAACTCAACGCCATCCGTGCCGGTTCCGTACTGCTTTTACAAGCGGAGTTATCCGATACCGCCCAGGTCGAACAGCTGGCCGAGAGCACGCTACAGCATTTTGGTCGCATCGACGTGCTGATCAATAACGCCTCCAGCTTCTATCCCACTCCGGTCGATCAAATGACCGAGCAGCAGTGGGATGAACTGTTTGCCAGCAACGCCAAGGCGCCGCTATTCCTGGCCAAGGCCTGTTCGCCATCGCTGAAGGCGCAGCAGGGCTGCATTATTAATCTGATCGATATTTATGCCGAGCAGCCGCTCAGCGACCACCCTATCTATTGCATGGCCAAGGCTGCCAATCGGGCGATGGTAAAGAGCTTGGCGGTGGAATTGGGGCCAGAGGTGCGTGTTAACGGCATCGCACCCGGCGCCATTATGTGGCCGGAACATGACATGGCCCAAAGCGCTCAGCAAACGATTATCGATGCCACGGCACTGAAACGCTCTGGTCAGGCCCATGATATTGCAGAAACAGCCTTGTTTTTAGCCAGCCAAGCTGGCTATATCAGCGGGCAAATCATCAACGTCGATGGCGGCAGAACCCTGCAATGCTGAGCCAATACACTGAGACCTAGGCCGCAGATATCGACTGCCCCCGCCATTCGAAGTCGACCGTCCAGAGTTTCTGGCCGGTCGAATACTGCTGCCATAGCTGACGGTAGGTCATCTTTTTCTCGGGGTGCTGAGCATCGGCGGCGATATCAGCCAGCGGCAATAATACAAAGGCGTTGGTCAGAATTTCACCCCGCGGTACCGTCACCCCGTCGATGACACCGATGACATCGTCATAGGTTAATATATCCAAGTCCAATGTTCGGCCTCCAAATTTGGGGCCACTGCGATCGCGCTGATTCACATCTTCGATGGCGCGGAAACAGGACGACAACTCAGCTATCGACAATGAGGTTTCGAGGCCGACAACCAAATTAAAAAAGTTATCGCCATCAAAGCCGACGGACTCACTCTCATAAACCGGAGAAATAACCAGCGCACCAAAACGGTCGGCCAACGCATCCAGGCTATTGGTAATGTATTTCTGACGCTCTATATTGCTGCCTATACTGACATAAACCTTGGCCATTTAACGCTTCTCTCCTCGCTCAATAACGACACCGACATTGCTCGCTGCGGGCACCGCCCCGGGCTTACTCAATTGTAGACGCAACCAGGGGACGCTAAATTCAGTCATAATAATCTCGGCGATCTGTTCCGCCATGGTCTCGATCAAGAAAAATTCTGACGCCTCGATAAACGCCACCAGGCGATCCGACACATCTTTATAGCTCAAGGCATAATCAATGCTGTCGGTATCGGCAGCACGGCTGAAGTCATGCGCCATATCGAGATCGATGGCCACGGTTTGTTTAATCTCCCGCTCCCAGTCGAAGATGCCGATGACGGTATCGATTTTAAGCTCACGTATAAAGACTATATCCATTACTTTGTTACTCTCGGCCTAGCACGGCTCATTCAATTAACGCTATTTGATCGCGGCACAGATGCTTGCTGCTGTGCCGTCAGACTGATTCTATTTAACGACTCAGCGCCGGTAACTGCTGCAACGGCCAGCGCGGTTTCACCACCACCGCCAACGACGCGTGCTGGCCCACCAGCAATCGCTGGGCACCGGCATAGGCAATCATGGCGCCATTATCGGTACAAAACTCAGGGCGAGCATAAAATACATTGCCCTTCATCGAGGTCAGCGTCTGCTCTAGTTTTTCCCGCAGTCGGCTGTTGGCGCTGACGCCACCGGCAATCACTAATTGATTCATACCGGTCTGCTTCATCGCCCGCTTGCACTTAAGTACCAGGGTGTCCACCACGGCCAACTCGAAGGCATCGGCGATATCACATTTTATCTGCGGCTCAAGCTCACCGTTGTCATCGACGTGTTTGGCGACGGTATTGAGGGTAAAGGTTTTTAAGCCGCTGAAACTGAAATCGAGGCCGGGCTTGGTAGTCATTGGTCGGGGGAATTTGAAGCGGTCGCCATTACCATCGAGCGCCAACTTGGCGATATTCGGGCCGCCGGGGTAGGCCAAGCCCATCATCTTAGCCGCCTTGTCGAAGGCTTCGCCGGCGGCATCGTCGAGGGACTCACCGAGCAACTCATATTCGCCGATGGCCTCGACTTTGATCAACTGGGTATGACCACCGGAGACCAATAACGCCAGAAACGGGAAGGCTGGCGGTGTCTGCTCCAGCATTGGCGCTAATAAATGGCCTTCCATATGGTGTACACCGATGGCCGGAATATCCAGCGCCAGCGCCAACGAGCGGCCGACACAGGCGCCAACCATCAAGGCACCCGCCAGACCGGGGCCAGAGGTATAGGCAATGGCATCGATATCGGCCTTCGTCACACCAGCCTCGGCCAACACCTCTTCAATCAGTGGAATAATTTTGCGTACATGGTCGCGAGAGGCCAGTTCGGGCACGACTCCGCCGTATTGTTGATGCAGCTCAATCTGACTATAGAGCGCATCGGCCAATAAACCTCGGTCGGTGTCATACAGTGCAATACCTGTTTCATCACAGGATGTTTCGAGCCCTAGTACTAGCATTATCAAACCCTTAAGCCCCTAAATCAGGCTTGCCGCAGTGGCGATTCAGTCAATATTAAAAGCCGCATGATAATGGTCGAGGTAAAGCAAATCCAGTGGGCTTTGCATTTTGATTTGTTTATGGGTAAAATCCGCCACCTCGAATGAACAGTGCTTGCTGTTGATTTGTTAAAACAGCAAATACGAATTGATTGAAGCATAGCCGGATTTCTTTAAACCGCTGCCAACAACAAGGTAACAATTAATGCCATCAGTAAAACTGAAAGACAACGAACCATTTGACATCGCACTACGTCGCTTCAAGCGCTCTTGCGAGAAAGCCGGTGTACTCTCTGAAGTACGTCGTCGCGAGCACTATGAAAAGCCTACCACCGTACGTAAGCGTAAGGCTGCTGCTGCAGTTAAGCGTCACGCTAAGAAGCTTCAGCGTGAAAACCGTAAGATGCAGCGTCTATACTAATAGAGTTTTTTACTCTATTTAGCATAACCTAGCGGTTTGCCGGTTTAAAAGCTCTGATGGGTCTACCCTCAGGGCTTTTTCTGTTTTAGGATTTAACTCATCTGATTAGGAATAAAAACCATGTCTGACTTAAAAGACACGATCAAATCCGCAATGAAAGACGCGATGCGCGCCAAGGACAAGCCTCGGCTGACCACTATTCGCAGCATTCAGGCCGAAATCAAACGTATTGAAGTCGATGAGCGTATTGAGCTAGATGACGCCCGCGTCTTGGCCGTACTCGATAAAATGCTCAAACAGCGCCGCGACTCCATCAGCCAGTTTGAAGCCGCCGACCGTCACGATCTCGCCGACATCGAAAAAGCCGAAGTCACTGTGGTACAAGAATTCCTTCCCCAGGCGCTGACCGAAGATGAGATCACCGACATGGTGGTACAGGCCATTGCCGATACCGGAGCCGACGGCATGAAAGATATGGGCAAGGTCATGGGCGTGCTGAAAGCACCGATGCAGGGCCGCGCCAATATGGGCGATGTCAGCAAGCTGATCAAAGCCAAACTGGCGTAGATGTCAGGCCGCATCCCCCAGGGGTTTATCGACGATTTACTCGAACGTGTCGACATTGTCGAGATTATTGATGCCCGCTCGTCGCTGAAAAAGGCTGGCCGCAACTACAAGGGGCTGTGCCCGTTCCACGACGAGAAAACCCCGTCCTTCAGCGTCAACGCCGACAAGCAATTCTATCACTGCTTTGGCTGTGGCGCCGGCGGCAACGCCGTCAGTTTTATGATGGATTACGAGCGCCTTGATTTCCCCCAGGCCATCGACGCCCTCGCCGCCACCGTCGGCCTCGAGGTACCCAAGGAAGACAACCCCAGCTTTAACAAGGTCGCCAACAATGCCAACAAGGCGCTGTATGAGATTCTTGAGCGCTGCGCAGAATTATTCCACAGCAATTTACGGGGTCACCCCGGCGGCAAACAGGCGATTGAATACCTTAAAAATCGCGGCCTCGATGGCAACACCGCCAAGCAGTTTGAAATTGGTTATGCGCCACCGGGCTGGGACAATCTGATCAAAGCCGTCGGCACCACGCCGCTGAAAATCAAACAGCTGTTTGACAGCGGCATGCTGATCGAAAAAGACAACGGCGACTATTACGACCGCTTCCGCGACCGCATCATGTTTCCCATTCGCGATCACCGCGGCCGTGTCGTCGGCTTTGGCGGCCGCGTGCTCGGCGATGACAAACCGAAATATCTCAACTCGCCGGAAACCCCGGTCTTCAGCAAGAGTAAAGAACTTTACGGCCTCTACGAGGCGAGAAAGAGCAAGGGAGCCATCGAACGCATCGTGGTGGTCGAGGGCTATATGGATGTCGTCGCACTGGCACAATCGGGCATTCACTACGCCACCGCCACCCTTGGCACCGCCACCAGCAGCGATCACCTAGAACGCATCTTCCGCGTCTGCCCAGAGGTGGTGTTCTGCTTCGACGGTGACAAGGCTGGCCGCGCCGCCGCCAATCGCGCCCTCGAAAACGTGCTGCCGATGATTCGCGATGGGCTGCAGGCACGGTTCTTATTTTTGCCCGACGGCGAAGACCCCGACACCCTCGTGCGCAGCATCGGCGCCGACCGTTTCGAACATCAAATTGGTCAGGGCCTGCCGCTGTCACAGTATTTATTCGATCACGTCTCCGAGGGCCTCGATGTGCAATCGATGGACGGCCGGGCTCGGCTGTCGACCCTGGCCATTCCGATGATCGACCAAATACCCGAGGGCGTGTTCAAAAGCCTGATGCACAAGGAGCTGGCCACCCGTACCGGTCTCGAGGCAGATACTCTCGAACAACTGCGTCAACAAGGCCGCGAACAACAGCAGGCGAAAGCACAGCTTAAGCAACAGCAGGATCAGTTGGCCAACCAGCGCTACCAGCAGAGCAAGCAAGCGGCCAAACCGGCAGACGATGGCTACGACGGCTATTTCAACAACGATGATGGCGGCCACCACGAGGCGCCACCGGTCGACATCGACCACGACGACAACAATGGCGCGCCGGCACCGCGACGGCCGCAGGCCAAACAACGGCCCAGCAAAAGCCCGGCGATTAACAGCCGCCAGCGCAGCAATATCCAAACGGCGATCACCCTGCTGCTGTATTTTCCCGGCAGTATCAGCCAGCTCGACAACACCGAGGCGATCGACGATTTGCAGGATCAGGACGCGCTGCTGTTAAAAGAAATCATCGCCTTCTTGAAAAATCACCCCGCCACCCCCACCTATACGCTAATTGGTCACTGGATAGGAACAAGCTTTTACGAGCGACTGCAAGAGTTACTGAACGATGACATGCTGCTCAGCTGTGAAGACGGCGCCCAGCAGCAGCTGATCGATATCTTTAGCTTTCTTGCCAACCAGCAGCAACAGGGCCAACTAGAGCAAGAACTGAACACCCTCAGCGAGATCCCGTTTAACGAGATGTCGGCGGAGCAAAAATTGCGTTACAGCGAACTGCTGATCTCGCACTCGAAGCACTAAATTTTAACGGCGATCAAAAAAAGCTACGAACAGGACTGATGATATATCAGTTTTTTGTAATTTTTTGGCATTATGCAGGCTATTAATTAGCCCACATAGCATAAAAGCCGTTATAATATAGGGCTATCCAATACGTATCCACAGGCAAGGTATTAGTCTCCTATGGCTGAATCACAACAGCAATCGCGATTAAAGGCATTAATAGCCAAAGGTAAAGAACAGGGTTACTTGACCTATGCAGAGGTCAACGATCACCTGCCTGAAGATATTTCTGATCCCGATCAGGTCGAAGACATCATCCAGATGATTAACGACATGGGCATCAAGGTGTTTGAACAAGCACCCGACGCCGATGACTTAATGATGGACAGTGGTGATGCCTCGTCCGATGATATCGCCGCCGCCGAAGCCGCCGCCGCACTGGCCGCTGTCGAAAACGAAGCCGGCCGCACCACCGACCCCGTCCGCATGTACATGCGTGAAATGGGTACGGTTGAGCTACTGACCCGCGAGGGCGAAATTGTAATCGCCAAGCGTATCGAAGAAGGCATCCGTGAGTTGATGGCCGCCCTGGCTTACTGGCCCGGCGCCGTCGAGCACATCCTCGACGAATACGACCTCGTTGCCAAGGAAGAGCGTCGCCTAACCGACATCTTCAGCGGCTACCTCGACCCTTACGAGCAGCCCGTGGTACCGCCACAGCAAAACACCGGCGACAGCGATGACGACGATGATGATGACGAGCCAGGCGGCCTGGATCCGATCGAAGCAGAAACGCGTTTCGGTGAGCTGCGTGCGCAAAACGATAAGGTTAACGCCGCCATCGACAAGCACGGCCGCTACAGCAAGCAGGTTGGCAAAGAATTAGAAAAACTCGGTGAGGTGTTCAAGTTCTTCAAGCTGGCCCCACGCCAGTTTGAACCACTGACAGAAATCGCCCGCGGCAACCTGATGCGCATCCGTAAGGAAGAGCGTCAAATCATGAACTGGTGTATTCGCTACGCCAAGATGCCACGCAAGGATTTCATTACCGAGTTCCAGGGCAACGAGACCAACGACGATTGGATTCTCGGCGTTATCGCCAGCGGCGAGCCGTATGCCGAGCGCCTGATGACTTACCAAGAAGAGATCGTTCGCGCCCAGCGTCGTATCGGCGTCCGTGAGGCCACCGTTGGTATCACTGTCACCGATATCAAAGAGATCAACCGTCGCATGTCGATCGGTGAGGCGCGCATGCGTCGCGCCAAGAAGGAAATGGTCGAGGCCAACCTCCGTCTTGTTATCTCTATCGCCAAAAAGTACACCAACCGCGGTCTACAATTCTTGGATCTGATCCAGGAAGGTAACATCGGTTTGATGAAGGCGGTGGATAAGTTCGAATACCGTCGCGGTTATAAGTTCTCGACCTACGCTACCTGGTGGATTCGTCAGGCGATTACCCGTTCTATCGCCGACCAAGCCCGTACCATTCGTATCCCGGTACACATGATTGAGACCATCAACAAGCTCAACCGTATCTCTCGTCAAATGTTGCAGGAAATGGGCCGCGAGCCGACTCCTGAAGAACTCGGCGAGCGCATGGAGATGCCTGAGGACAAGATCCGCAAGGTACTGAAGATTGCCAAAGAGCCTATCTCCATGGAGACGCCAATCGGCGACGACGAAGATTCGCACTTGGGTGACTTCATCGAAGACACCACCATCGACTCCCCCGTCGATAGTGCCACCGTCGAAGGCCTGCGCGAAGCCACCAAAGACGTACTCGGCGGCTTAACAGCCCGTGAAGCCAAGGTTCTTCGTATGCGTTTCGGTATCGATATGAATACCGATCACACGCTGGAAGAAGTGGGCAAGCAGTTCGACGTGACCCGTGAGCGTATTCGTCAGATTGAAGCCAAGGCACTGCGCAAGCTACGCCACCCTTCTCGCTCTGAGCAGCTGCGCAGCTTCTTAGACGAAGGCTAAAGGTTAGCCCTTGGGCACAAAAAAGGCGCTGTTATCCCCGATAACAGCGCCTTTTTTGTCTCTGCTCACCACACCCGACCAACCCCAGCCAGCCAGCGCACCGCCTCATTGTGCAATATTCAACCAACCTGCCACGCCGCGTGTTTTTACGGTAGCCAAAGCCATTTCAGCACTATATAATTGCGCCGCTATTGCATAAATAGCACGGCAACATTCTCGATGTTGTACGGCCCCTTAGCTCAGTTGGTTAGAGCACCCGACTCATAATCGGTAGGTCCACAGTTCAAATCTGTGAGGGGCCACCACTTTTTCCTCAAGATCGAAAATCTCTCAAGTAAAACTGAATCATAAGCTTGGCTTCCCCCCTGTCCGCTATTTCTGCGCGAGCGTCCGCCGATACCACCACTGAGAACGCCGCGAGTACATCCTTGTAGGCTCAGCGTCAGCGTCCCTGCTGACGATGCCTCTGTGGCGATATCGGCGGCCGCGGGTGGTTTTTACTCTGACCCTAAATATCCTGTATTTAAATGAGTGAAAGCTTTGCTAGCTGAGCTTTCATTCGAGACTCGCTACCCTGCGCGGGCGTCCGCCGACACCACTACTGAGAACGCCGCAAGTACGTCCCTGTAGGCTCAGCGTCAGCGTCCATGCTGACGATGTCTCTGTGGCGATATCGGCAGCCGCGGGTGGTTTGGGGTGGGTAGTTTTTACTCTGACCGTAAATATCTCGGAAAAGAAAGCGCCAAAATCAGCTATCGCAAGCCCAGCCGCTTGGTTGTGGATGCCGAGGTGCTGCAATAAGTGATAGCCAACCGGATAACAAGCCCTGCCCATTTTGTGGCAGTGCTGATTTGGTGCCAGGGTTCTGGCATCTCGATAGCCAGGGCGAGGTCGATGCCCTGGAATGTAATAACTGCTTTGCCGGTGCGCCGGTGACAGCTTGGAACCAACGCAATAACAGCCAACAGGATTAATATTTAGGATGAAGCCGTAAACAAGCCAAGCGCCGCAGCTTTAATGTCAGTGGTTGACTAACTAGTATGGGTGTCCAGTTAGGGCTGCTAGGGGAGTATCAACCTGACCCCGCTGAACTCACAGTATCTCTATTTTCATTGCGCAAGCAATCTCTTCTTGACCCAAATATTTATAAATATATGCATCGTCATCGACAAGCCTGTACCATATTTTAATACTTTTATCCGACAACTCCAATGCAAGACGAGAATAAACATACATTCTTTCATTCAAACATTTATGCTGAACTCTGTACCCATAGAAATCAACATCACCTACTTGGATTATTGGGTAAACTTCGTTATCAGTACTGTTGCCTTCACGATCAATAAGGGCCTTAAACAGCATCATTGGAACGCCTTCAGTACTCATCATTGTTTTCTTACCAGCTATTTTTCGCAGATCTGAGACCCTCCCATATTGATAGCAAAGAATCATCGAAAACATAACAAGAGCAACAGCTACTGCAAGTAAACTTAGCTTAACTTCCTTTTGATCAAGCTCTTTCTTCCGATATTTTTCTATAATTGAAGCGGCCATAATTACAGCTCCAATTATAACTATCACATACCAAACAACATCATATGGCTCTACTTCAAATTCCATAAATTCCTATCCAGATAATGATCAGTTTCTGAAAAAGTGTCCATTATATTAATTGGAGTTTGAACTGTCAGCGCATAAAAAAATTTACCGAATATGTTCCCTCCTGTATGTGAATAAGTATGGGGCCAGGTCTTTGATCTTTGACTCAGCCTAATTTTATCCAAATTTAAAGACCTAATGGAATGGTCCGCATCACTCCCCATAAGGCTTCGAATGAGCCATGATGTAAGCGCATAACAAACATCAAAAGAAGAGTGAGGCGAACATGACTAAGCATACTGCAAAAGGCCAATTAGCTGTACTAGGAATTGATTTGGCCAAACAAAGCTTTCAACTGCACGGTGTCGATAATAACGGGCTAACCGTTATTAAAAACGGATATTTAGGGTCAGAGTAAACACGATATTTAGGGTCAGAGTAAAAACTATTAGCGCCAAACCAGCTCGCGCTGCATCAGCAGCCGGGCATCTTCAGCAAGGATGCTGAAGCTGAGCCTACAGGGAGGTATTCACGGCGTCCCGGCGGCTGGTGTGGCGTGAGTGAGCGAAGTGCCGCTAACCAATTCACTAAGCCAAGTCACCACCTAGAAGAACAACCTCACCAACAACACATCGGGGCTGCCGCTTTTGGCGCTGCCAAGCACACAGTGATGTAGCCCCAGGGTGAATAGATGCAGCGTTGACTGCTAACAAGTTTGGTTAGAGGCCGAATGATCTGGCACACTGGTCACAACCACTCAAAGTATTGCAACCAATAACAGCACAGGACGCTTAACCCCATGAACGAGATCTATACACCGCTGGCGACGCTGGCCGCTTTTATTTTTTGCTATAGCTTAATCGCCAAGCGGGTCGACCGTTCGGTGGTCTCTGGGCCGATGATTTTTACCGCCGCAGGCTTCCTCTTTGGCAGCTGGGGCCTGGGGCTGTTTGGCGGCTCGGCCACCAGCCAAGATCTGCGCCTGCTGGCGGACATGACTCTGGCACTGGTGCTGTTTAGTGATGCCGCCAATGCTAATTTGTCGGTATTAAAAAAGCAGTTACAGATTCCCTCAAGAATGCTTTTCATCGGTTTGCCGATGGTGATCTTACTCGGCTTTATAACCGCAGCCTGGTTATTTGAGCAGCTGTCGCTGTTTGAGGCGGCGATACTGGCCACCATGCTGGCCGCCACCGATGCCGCCCTTGGCAAGGCGGTGGTCACCAACCCTGCGGTGCCCGCACGCATCCGTGAGGGGCTTAACGCCGAGAGCGGTTTTAACGACGGACTCTGTGTCCCCATTTTGTTGCTGCTGATTGCGCTGGAAATCAATAGTGCTGGCGGTGAGCAGCAAGACATTGATGCCCTGTTATTAGTCGCCGAGGAGTTAGGCATAGGCCTGGCGGTGGGTTTAAGCCTGGCATTTCTTGCCGCCCAACTGCTGCGATTGAGCGCCGCCCGCGATTGGCTGTCGCCGATATGGCTGCAGGCAACCGTTGCCGCACTGGCGGTCAGCTGCTTTACCATCGCACAGAACAATCACGGCAGCGGCTATATCGCCGCGTTTTCCGGCGGCATGCTGTTTGGCTACTTAGCCAAGGATAAAACCCACCAGCTGCTGCTGGCAACCGAGGGCGCGGCCGAGGTATTGGCGTTAATGACCTGGGTATTATTTGGCGCCGCCGTCATTGGCAGCAGCATCGCCCTATTCAGTTGGCAGGTGCCGGTCTACGCCCTGCTTAGCTTAACCGTTATACGGATGATTCCCGTTTATCTCTCGTTCAGCGGCAGCGATGTCAGCCCCGCCTCGCGCCTGTTTATGGGCTGGTTTGGCCCCCGCGGCTTGGCCAGCTTGGTGTTTGTCATCATCGCCATCGACGCCGGTTTAGCCAATGGCCAGCTGATTGCCATTATCGTCACCTGTACTGTTGTCTTTAGCCTCGTTTTACACGGCATCACAGCCCGGCCGATGATTAGCTGGCTAAGTAAAAAAGAACCATAGTGGCGACTCTGCACGATCATAAACCGGGTCACACTGAGTCATCAATGGTTTCGCGAACGGGTCATCGAGGCCATGCTGAAAGCTCAAGACAACCGTAGTATCAACACCGCTGCAAACACCGATTGAGGTTTATTCATTGGCCTGATAGCCGCTAGTAGCGACGATGAATTGACCTCTTCAGGCGCAGCGAATAATATGACAGAAATAATGACAATAAGCTTTGTTACGGGGCGTGGTCGCGCCGCGGAGAAACACCGCCGCCGCACCGCCATCGCGCTCTATTCAGCCAAAGGTAAGCCTGCGTGAAAAAAATACTATTGCTCGCTCTGTACTACTGTTTTTGCTCTTCTGTCTATGGCCAGACCATGACCGAGACTCTGATCAACCCCGGCGATGAGTGGCCCGGCTACGGCAGAGACTACGCCGAGCAACGCTTCAGTCCGCAGACTCAAATCGACCGCGACAACGTCGACCATCTTGGCCTCGCCTGGTCGTTTACCTTTCCCACCCACCGGGTAATGGAATCGACGCCGCTGATGCACGACGGCAAACTGTTCGTCACCACGCCCTGGAGCCATGTCTTTGCTCTCGATGCACGCAGCGGTAAATCGCTTTGGCACTTCAACCCCGAGGTCGATAAGTCGCACCTGATCAACAGCTGTTGCGGCCCAGCCAACCGCGGCGCCGCACTGTGGCAGGATGGCGACAATGGCTATGTCTTTGTCGGCAGCTTCGATGGCCGCTTAATCGCCCTCAATGCCGACAGCGGCGAGGTGCTGTGGTCGGTACAAACCGTGCCGGAAAACAAACACTACACCATTACCGGCGCCCCCCGCGTCATCGATGGCAAGGTCATCATCGGTAACGGCGGCGCCGAGCTTGGCGTACGCGGTTATATCACCGCCTATGACGCCGTCAGTGGCGAGCAGCTGTGGCGCTTTTACACCGTCCCCGGCGACCCGGCCAAGCCACAGGAGAGTCAGGCGCTAGAGGATGCCGTGGCCAGCTGGACCGGCGAGTGGTGGAAGTTCGGTGGCGGCGGCACAGTCTGGGATGCCATGGCCTACGACCCAGCGCTCAACCTGCTCTACATCGGCACCGGTAATGGTTCGCCGTGGAACCGTAATATTCGCAGCCCCGGCGGCGGCGACAACCTCTACCTCAACTCGATCGTCGCCATCAACCCCGACAACGGTGACTATGTCTGGCACTATCAAGTCACCCCCAAGGACAACTGGGACTACACCGCCACCCAACATTTAATGCTGGCCGAACTCGACCTCAACAACGATGGCAGCACCACGCCAGTGATTATGCAGGCGCCGAAAAACGGCTTCTTCTATGTGCTCGACCGCCGCGACGGCACGCTGCTGTCAGCCGAGGCCTATGCCCATATTAACTGGGCCAGCCATATCGATATGGTCACCGGCAAGCCGGTGGAAAACCCCATCGCCGACTACAACGAAACCGGCGGCAGCCTGTTGTGGCCTGCGCCCTTCGGTGCCCACAACTGGCAGCCAATGGCCTTCAATCCCAGCGCCGGTCTGGTCTATATTCCCGAGCAGCGAGTGCCCGGCCATTACACCCCCGATGACAAATTCAGCTTTACCCAGCACCGCTGGAATACCGGCGTCGACCTTTGGGGCATGCGCTTCAACCCCAACCCACTGATTGCCAAGGCCACCAACGATGCGATTCTTCGCGGCTATCTCAGCGCCTGGGACCCGGTCACGCAGCGCAAGGTCTGGCAGGTCGAGCACCCCAAGGTCTCTAACGGTGGCGTCTTGGCCACCGCCGGTCAGTTAGTATTCCAAGGCACTGGTGAAGGCGGCTTCTATGCCTATGATGCCAGCAACGGCGAGCGCTTATGGGGCTATCAAACTGACAGCGCCGTACTCGCCGGGCCGATCACTTATTCGCTCGATGGCGAGCAATATATAGCCGTCACTCAGGGCTCCGGTGGCAGCCTGATGCTGGCCGTCAGCGACCAGGGCAGAGCCTACCCGAAGAAGAGCTATCAAAACCCTAATCGCCTACTGGTGTTTAAGTTACAGGAGCAGAAAGCACCTGCCCCGGTTGCCATCGCGCCGTTGACCAACGAGGACTTGATGCCACCGACAGCGCCAGCCTGGGAGGCCAGCGAGGCGCAAATACTCGAGGGCGAGAAACTCTATGAGCGCAACTGCGCCACCTGTCACGGCATCGCCGCCATCGGTGGCAACATCATTCCCGATCTGCGCTATATGGATGAGGTCACCCACCGTGAGTTCCAGGCCATCGCCTTGGCAGGCCTGCGTCAACACAAGGGCATGGTCGGTTTCTACCAGACCCTGCAGCCAACAGAGGTCGATCTTATCCACGGCTATCTGATCGAGCGCAATCATCAGCTGGTTGAGGAACTCAAACCGATGACGTTTTGGCAGCAGTGCTATTACTGGATTTGGTATGGCTTGGCCAAACTCGGCGAAGCCTTCCCCTGGCTGGCCAATGCCACCTACGATTTCAATATGACGCAATAACGTCTTATTGTTTACTGGCTGGCCAACCAATCGTTAATGGCCAGGCCAGTCCCCATATCCCAGCCCTTAAGCTTGTCCTTGGGAATAATTTTATAGTCGTCCAACTCATGGTTGAGGGTGATCTCGCCCTCGGCCTCAACATGGTAGGCAATAATCACCTGATTCTGCTGGGCAAACGGATAAACCCCGACCAGTGTCGATGACCTGACTGTCAGGCCGAGCTCTTCCTCAGTCTCTCGCTGGGCGCATTCTTTCGGGTCTTCACGGCATTCTAAAAAGCCGGTGATAATCGAATAAAAATTATGTTTCCAGGCCGCATTATGCGCCAACACCACACCGCCTTCGACCTCGACTATCATCGCCACCACCGGCGTCGGATTATTCCACAGCACATAGCCACAACCCGGCTCTGAACAACCCTTGCGGATCTCGCCGTCAATCAATACATCGCCTAACGCCTGGGCGCACTGGGGGCAATAATTCATGTTCAGTCTCTCTTTATTATTGTAAATTAATCGCTGCTGGTCAGTTTGCAGAACAGCGCCATCAATGTCGAGATGTTAATGCATCGACCCGCCTTACCACCGAAGAGGAATCGCCCCATGGACCTACAACTCAGTGGCAAAACCGCTCTGGTCACCGGCAGCAATCGCGGCACCGGACAAGCCATTGCCAGTGCTTTAGCCGCAGAAGGTGCCCGTGTGGTCTTTCACAGCAACCAGCCCGGCGATAGTGCCACCGCTGCCGCCGAAGTCGCCAACAGCGAGGCTGTCTGGGGTGACCTGGCAACGGCGCAAGGGCCGGCACAGGTATTACAGCAGCTCGATGACAGTGTCGGCAGCATCGATATACTGGTCAATAACTATGGCACCGCCGGCCGCGGCAGCTGGCAACAATCCAGCCCTGATGACTGGATCGATATGTACCAGAAGAATGTACTCTCGGCGATGTCGCTGATTCAGGGGGTCAGCGGCGCGATGAAACAAAAAGGCTGGGGCAGAATCATTCAGCTGGGTACTATCGGCAGTCACCAGCCCAATAGCATTATGCCGCATTACTATGCCGCCAAGGGCGCACTGGCAACGATGAGCGTCAGCCTAACAAAAGAACTTAGCTGTAGCGGCATCACCGTCAATACCGTCTCACCTGGCTATATCAGAACAACCGAACTCGAGGCGGCGTTTCGTCAAAAAGCAAAAAAGCAAGGCTGGGGAGAAAGCTGGCCAGAGATAGAAGCCGCCATTGTAGAACATGAATTCCCAAACCCCTGCGGGCGCATAGCCGAGCGGCAAGAGGTCGCCGACTTAGTGGCTTTTTTATGCAGCCAACGGGCTGGTTTTATCAATGGTCAAAACATTCGTATCGACGGCGGTGCCGTGGCCTATGTCTAAACCTTCGGCAATATAGCCAACGCTCTAGCACCCTGTTTTCAGCTAACGAAATAGTTTAGCAAGCAAGTGTATTATGCGCGCATATTAACCTACACTATAGCTGTCATATCTTTCGTTTCAGAGGTCATGGATTGAATACTCACAACCCGCTGATATTAGCTATTTTTACCACTGCCCTCAGCGTCGCCGTACAAGCAGAACCGATCGGTTTTGAATCCGCTTGGCAACAGCTGTTGAGCAGCAGTGACAAACTCAAGGCCAGCGCCTCAAAGGTTGAGCAGGCCCGTGGCGATTTAGATTCTACCAGCAGCCTGAACTACCCCAGCCTCGATATCACCGCAAACTACAGCTATATGGAGCAACCCATCGAGCTGGATATTCGTGATTTGAACCCGCTGGCCGAGGCCAATATTCAGCTGCCGATACAGCTGCCCGACTCCTTCTTTGTCACCCCGTTCACCGAACAGGATATTTTTGCCGCCAGCCTCAATGCCATGTGGCCAATTTATGTCGGTGGTAAAATTGATGCTGCCAAGGGCATACGTGCAGCCCAGGTACAGGAGCAACAACAGCAGTTAATTCTCGAACAACGTGAGATGTTTGTGACGCTGACCGAGCGCTATTACGGCGTCATCTTGACCCAGCGCATACGCGACACCCAGGGGAAATTAAAAAGTAGCTTGCAGCAACACTTGCATCATGCCGAATTGATGGAGCAGCAGGGCCAGATTGCCAAGGTCGAGCGACTGAGCGCCAAGGTCAGTTACGACAAGGCAGTATTGGATTACAACAACAGCCAGCGCACCGCCGAGATCAGTCAGACCGCCCTTAATCATTTACTCAACAGTCACCACAATACACCGAGCTCGGAGATGTTTGTGCTGGCCGAGCCACCGGTGTTGGCCAGCCTGCAGCAAGAGGTCCAAGACAGTCATCCAGCGCTGCTATTACTGCAAGCCAAGCAACAACAAGCCGAGGGTTTGATCGCCGTTGAGCGCGGTGGCTATAAGCCAACGGTGTTTCTCTACGGCAATCACACGCTGTATGACGACGACACCTTGCTCGCCGATATTACGCCCGACTGGATTGTTGGTGTGGGCATTAAAATCCCGTTGTTCAGCCGCGATGGTCACAGCGGTAAAATACGCGCCGCCGAGAGCGCTCTGGCACAGGCCCGCTATATGACCAGCCAAACAGAGCAGGATTTACAGCTGTTGCTGCAACAGTCCTATAGCCAAATGTTAGGCGCCAATGATGAAGTCGACAGCCTCAGTTCGACCTTAGATCTCGCCACTGAGAATAGGCGACTGCGTGAAATCGCCTTTAAACAAGGGCTTTCTACCTCACTGGAACGAGTCGATGCCGAGATAAAATTATCCGGCGCCCGTGTTCAGCAGTTGTTGGCCGAGTACAATTATCTTGTCGCCCTCGCCAAACTCAGTGCTGTCACCGGCGATATTGATAATTTTTTAAACCATGCTCAACAGAGCCGCTCCCACACCACACCTGACAAAACAGCCAATAGCGACACCTTCCAACCCGCCATCGCCAACCCTTTTACACAGCAAGGTAATCAACCGTGAATCGCAGCCATCATATTGCCGCCGCCGTTGCCGGCGCCATCATCGTCAGCGTTTTGATCATCGGTCTGTTCAAGGCCTACCAGCAGCCGTCGACCGTATTGCAGGGCCAGATAGAGGCGACAGAACACAGCGTCTCTTCCAAACTCACCGGCCGTATCAGCACCATTGATGTTCGCCGCGGTGACAACGTCGCCATCAATACGCCACTGTTTAGTATTCACAGCACCGTCGTCGAGGCCAAGCGTCGACAGGCCCTCGGTGGTTTTAGCGCCGCCAGCGCACAAAAGCAGCAGGCCGACAGCGGCGCCCGCATACAGGAAATCAGCGCCGCCAAGGATCAGTGGTTGAAAGCCAAGGCCGCTAACGATTTATATAAGGCTACATTCAAACGGGTGGATAATTTGTTTCAAGAGGGCGTGGTCTCGGAACAAAAACGCGATGAGGCACGCACCCAGTGGCAGGCAGCACAGTATACCGAGCAGGCCGCTCTGGCGATGTACCAAATAGCCCAGGAAGGTGCTCGCGTTGAAACCAAGGCCGCCGCCCTAGGTCAGCAGGAAATGGCCCAGGGCGCCCTCGACGAGGTTGACGCCTATCTCGCTGACAGCCAAATGGTGGCACCGATTAACGGCGAGATTACTGAGGTGCTATTACAACCCGGTGAGCTGGCTCCAGCTGGCTTCCCCGTGGTTAGCATGGTCGATATAGACGACAGCTGGGCCGTGTTCCAGCTGCGTGAGGACTTACTCAGCAAGGTCAAACAGGGCGACCGCGTCACCCTGCACATTCCCGCGCTAAATCAAGACGTGAGCTATACCGTCAGTCACATCTCCGTCATGGGCGACTTCGCCACGTGGCGCGCCACCGAGAGCGGCCATGATTTTGATATGCGTACCTTTGAGGTGGAACTACGCCCCAGCAGCCCGGTGCCAAATCTGAAAGTCGGCATGAGCGTGTTACTCGACTTTGACAGCAACGGTCTGTAAAAATGGCGACAGCATCGGCGCATTCATCCACAGCAGGGCTTGGCTCATTGCTACTGGCGAAGCAGTTGCTGCTGAATACCGCCAACAGCCGCTGGCAGTTATGGCTGCTGTCCGCATCGCCGCTGATTATCATGTCGGTGCTGTATTTAATTTTTAGCGCAGGCATTGTTCGCGGTATCGATATCGCCGTCATTGACCTCGATCACAGCCAAAGCAGCCGCCTGCTAAGCCGCTATCTCAATGCCAGCCCAACACTGACTGTTACCGATTATAGCGATGCTGACGCCGCCATAACGGCGGTAAGAAAAGGTCACTACAGCGCCCTGGTTACACTGCCCTATGGCCTGCACCGCAAACTGGCAAACGGTCGTCAGCCAGAGGTTGATATTCGCTATAACGGTCAGTATTTACTACTGGGAAAGCAGGCCAACAGCGCTATTCAGCAGGCCCTGGCCAGCGGACTGCAAAAACTATCGACCAAGAGCTCACTACTCAAGGGGTTAAACCGTCAGCAGATCGCCTTTGCCCTGTCGCCAGTACGCCAACAAATCACCCCGCTGAACAATCGCAACAGTAATTATTTAGCCTTTTTGCTACCGGCGATTATGATTGCGCTGTGGCAATTGGTCAGTGTTATGGCAATCAGTAATGCCTGTGCGCAGCTGATTGCACAGCCGGCACTGTTTACTCAATACCGCAGCATCACACTGTGGCTGGCACAATTTATCGCCATTGCCTTGCCACTATGGCTGCTGGGCATTGCCGGCCTAGCCTTTCTCTATGGCATCTTAGCCCTGCCGTTAGTCGGTAGTTTGTCACTGTTGATTGTCGGTCAACTGATCAGCTTAATAGCGTTGTTTTTGATCGTCGCTGTGCTCTCGATCATCTTCAAAGATAATGTCCGTAGCATCAGTATTTGCGCCGCCCTGTTTGCCCCGGCCTTTGCCTTTATGGGCGTCACCTTTCCCAGCTCAGACATGCCGCTGGCGGCGCTTATCTGGCGACAAATTATCCCCAGCAGTCACTATATGCAGCTTTTTCTCGACCAGCTCAGTCGCAGTGCCAATCTGTTAGATGTCGTAACGCTGAGTCAGTTTTTATTTTTCTTCACCCTCTGCCTACCGCTGATGTTTTTCAGCCGGCAATACCGAACACAGATTCTTCAAGAAAATAATAGTGTCAGTAAAGCAGTCGGGGAAACATCATGACTTTTTGGGCACTATTAAAAAATGAATTCTCCAGCATTTTCAATGACAGTGCCATTGTACTGACGGTGTTTGGCGGCCTGCTATTGTATTCCGTCCTATACCCGCTGCCCTATCTTCACCAGACCACCAGCGAACAAACCGTCGTATTAGTCGACTTTGATCACAGCCACCTCAGCCGCAAGCTCAGCCGGTATCTCGATGCGACGCCACAAATCACCATCAGCCACCATGCCAGCAGCATCCAGGCCGCCGAGAAAATCATTGCCAATGACTTGAGCCGCGGCCTAGTTATTATCCCCGCTCACTTCAAGCGCGACCTATTACAGGCGAAATCGCCGACAATAGCAATCGCCGCCAATGCCAATTATATGCTGGTATACTCAGCCATTGCCGAGGGAGCCGTGAAGGCAACACTGGCCTTAAATGACGATATAAAATCGGCCATACTGCTGGCCACCGGCAGTCAGAAAGCTGATGTCGATATCAGTATCAACCCCATCGAGCTCAACAGCATTCCCGTGTTCAACCTCAGCCTGGGCTACCTAGGCTATATTGTGCCCGCCTTATTTTTACTCATTTTGCATCAGACGCTGCTGATCGGTACCGGCATTTTAGGCGCGTCCCAGTGGCGAAGCGCTGGTTATTGGCAGCGGGTTTCGCCCTGGCAATTAGTGCTCTCTCGCTGCCTTGCCTTCGGTGCCATTTATGCCGGGTTCTCGGCCTATTACTTCGGCTGGGGCTATTACTATTACGATGTCTCACGGCTGGCCAGCATCGGTGAATTATTACTGCTGGTACTGCCCTGGATATTAGCCACCACCCTGGCCGGTATCTGCCTTAGCGTCTGCTTTAACCACCGTGATAAGCCAACCCAGTTGTACGCGATTATCTCGATGCCAATTATTTTCATCAGTGGCTTTGTCTGGCCGTCGGCGTTAATTCCCGGCTGGATGATTGATCTGAGTTATGTCATTCCAGCCATTCCCGCCATCCATGCCATGCTGCAGCTCAATCAAATGGGCGGGCTATGGCAGCACTCGATTGACCTGTGGCTTGGCCTCTGGCTGATGGTTGCGGTCTATGGCAGTCTCGCCTGCTATTTGATCGCTCGCCGACAGTCTTCAGTGACAACACAAGCCTAACCACACCCTGATACCGTCTTTAACAGCAGCGCCCTTGCCAGCTAAGGGCTGTCGTTATTATGCAGCCAACCTTGTCAAATGCTTATACCACGGTTTTTGATTTAGCCTGTATCAACGCCGCCATAATTGAAATGGCGATTTCGACCGGTGTCTTACTGCCGATATCGAGACCGATGGGTGCATGCAGTCTATCCAACGTTGCATCGTCAAACTGGCAGATGCGCTGCAACCGCTCACGGCGTTTTCGCGTTGTCGCCTGCGATCCCATGGCGCCAAGATAATAGCTTGGCAGACCAAAGGCTGTCATCAAGCCGATATCATCAACTCTTGGGTCGTGGGCAAGGGCCAAGACTGCCGAGCGGGGGCCGCTGTGTTTCTCGACAAATAAGCCGGGGTCAGTCCATTCGATATCGATGCCACCTTGATCGGCGGTATAGTTCCAGGCATCGGCCATCTCCTCGCGGTTATCACAGATCCGCACCTGGTAACCGGCACTCAGTGCAATTCTGGCCACATGCTCGCTGACCTGACTAATACCCAATAACAAGATTGACCAGACCTGAGCATAGCGGAGGCTGACCGCCTCGGCGCTCCTCTCTACCTCTTTCTTCGGACTATCGCTGAGGGTAATCAAGCCATGGGCTGCAGTGCCCAGATTGATCGTGCGCTCAAAGGGATGGTAGTGTTCGGCCAGCTTTAACCACTGGCTGATATGATTGATGTTGTCATGACTGGGTTCCAGCCTTTCGACTAACAATTCAATACTGCCGCCACAGGGCAGCTCCGATGGCTGGCCACTGCGATTAAGCTGGCTATTGTAATCAAACAACACCGCCTGCTGCTGGAAATCACCGGCCACTAGTTTTTCGAAAAACGCCTGTTCTAGGCAGCCGCCGGAGATAGACCCTACCCGCTGTTTACCATTAGAGGCAAAAAGCGAACCAACGGGACGGGGCGCCGAACCATAGGTAGAGACGATGGTACACAGCCACACCGGTTGGCTGTCTGCCAACCAGTGCTTGAGTTGTTTTAATACGCTTAAGTCTGTTAATTGCATGGTCTGCTTAAATCACTGGGTCGGATAGTTAGAATACATCAGCCTAGATATCGTGTCTAAGGCCCCATTATAGGCAAGTCAGCCACGGGCCGCTGTTTAGGCCACCTGTGATTTGTTATCATCAGGCTATTTGGTCGCACTCGCTATGAGCATCAGCAAATACCCTTCGAAGGTGACACTGCCCGAGTCCGCCCCCGGCTGCATTACTGTGCTCGATTACTTGGTGCTGAAGTTTCCACTGATCGGTGCCAATACTTGGCGTCGGCGTATGAATACCGGCAAGGTACACGACACAGCGGGAACGGCCATCGGCCCGGATAGACTGTTTACCGCCAAGCTGGGTGTCTATTACTACCGCGAGGTCACCGAAGAGCCTGTCATCCCCTTTGACGAGGCTATTATTTTTGAGGACGACACCTTACTGCTGGCCTATAAACCGCATTTTTTACCGGTGACTGCCGGCGGTCGCTATGTCAATCAATGCCTGCAAAACCGGCTTCGACAGTCGACCGGTAACGATCAACTGCAGGCCTTACATCGTCTCGACCGCCTCACCGCCGGCCTGGTACTGTTCGCCAAAAAGGAGCAGCATCGCGCCCTCTATCATCAGTTGTTTGAACACCATAACATCGAAAAACACTATCAGGCGGTGAGTGAAATAGACCCCTGTGTAAACTATGTTGGTCGACAGTGGCAGGTGGAAAACCATATCTGTCGAGGTGAGCCGCGTTTTTTAATGCGCATCGGCGAGGGCGACAATAACAGCTGTTCGCTGATACGCTGCATCGGCCAACACCACAACAAGGCGCTGTTTGAGCTGCAGCCTATCACCGGAAAAACTCATCAACTGAGGCTGCATATGCAAAGCATCGGCCTGCCTATTCTCAACGACCCGCTCTACCCCGTACTGCAACCAGAACAGCCACAAGACTTTAGCCGTCCACTGCAATTACTGGCGAGGCGCTTAACCTTTACCGATCCAGTCACCCAGCAGCAACGTGACTTCCGCTATCACGCCGAGCTTGGCCTTGAGTAATCCAGCCCCGGGAAATCACCATGGCCGCTAAACGCTCCCGCCTCGACCGCTTTATTGTCCAGCACAGCGAACTGACACGGCGACAATTAAAACCGCTGTTAGCCACAGGTAAGGTGTTAGTGGATTATCAGCCCGTGAATGACGCCAATCTGTTGGTCGATTATTTCAGCCATATCTCTGTCGCGGGCAACGTGCTACAAAATAATCAGCCGGTTTATTTTATGCTCAACAAACCCTGCGGCACAGTCAGTGCCACCAAGGACGACAAAAATAAAACGGTGTTTGACTGCTTGAGACAGGAAGATAGCGTGATAGCCGGCCTCCATATTGTCGGCCGCTTAGACTTTCATACTACCGGACTGGTGCTCATCACCAACGATGGCCGCTGGTCTGAGCGTTTGACGCTGCCAAATAAAAAAATCGAAAAACACTATCGAGTCAATTTACAAAACCCGATCGACGAATCTTACATCAGCGGTTTTGCCGAGGGCATGTATTTTGAGTTTGAAAATATTACCACCCAGCCTGCGCGACTCAATATCATCGACACTCACACCGCCGAGGTGTTTTTGACCGAGGGAAAGTATCATCAGATAAAGCGGATGTTCGGCCGTTTTCGCAACCCGGTTATCGGCCTCCACCGGGCCGCCATTGGTCATATCCAGCTTGACCCGACGCTGCAACCGGGGCAGTACCGGGCGTTAACCGCCGATGAAATCAGTGGTATTAAGTAAACAACCGGGGCAAGCACGATAAAGAGTCATATTCGCATCGACACAACACTGCTTTGTTTATATCGAAATTAATAAAAAATATCATTTAATTAAAATACTAAGATATATTGCCATTGCTCTTTCCGCCGTCCCAGCGCTTTATCGGCGCACTCCTATCGCGCTATTTTTCGGGGCGTTTCGACGGCACCCAGGCCCATATCATGGCCACCTCTATTGGCTCCTTGCCATCTTCATCGGTAACGGTGCAAGCCACTTCAACCTCGCCCTTGGGCGCGCTTTTCATCAACTCGATTTGCTCGGCGGTCAACCAGGCCTCTGCCCGCATTGCGCCACTGGCTCGTTTCAAGTAATCAATCTGCATTGACTTAATCACCGGCGTCGCATCAGCCGGTAAGTTTAAACCGACGATGGCGCCTGTCGCGCTCTCACAGATCAGCCCCATCGCCACCGCATGAATACCGCCAATATGATTTTGTACTTTCTTACGATTAGCGAGAAATACAATACTGCGCTCAGGGGTGAGTAACTCGAAACGCAACCCCGCTGTGCCGAAGAATTTAACCACCCGACCAAAAATAAAAGACAGTAAACGTGGCTGAATTGATTCAGGCATGGCTGAGCAACGGTCGTAAACATTGCGCAACATACTCTTTTTTACAGCGGTATTAGCCATAGGGAGGAACTCCGATAATGTATTATTTTTCACCAAAGGGTGGCATCTAAGGGGTACCACCACAAATGGTGACACCGTCAACACTATTGTATATAGCTTTACTGAGGTGAGGCAAGCCCTGGCTTTTTCTCTCCTGACAGCGTTGCAAACTATTTTATTGTCGATCGAGCCACTTCACTATATACTGTATAAATATACAGCCTCTGGATTACCTATGTCAGTCTCCCTACGCGGGCGCAGCAGCATACGCTCTTTTAACGCCGCCCAACGCATCCATATCCCTTTATTCTTAGAGCGAGTCTCCGCCGGCTTCCCCTCGCCGGCACAGGACTATATTGAGCAGACCCTCGATCTCAACGAACTCTGTATTCAGCACCCTGCCGCCACATACTACGTACGGGTACAGGGCGATTCGATGATCGAAGCTGGGCTCTACGCCGAGGACATCTTAGTCGTCGACCGCTCATTACAAGCTCGCCATGGTGACATTGTCATTGCCGGCCTGCACGGCGAACTCACCGTTAAACAGCTCGAGCTACACCCACGGCCGCGGCTGCTCCCCCGCAACAAGCACTATCGCCCCATCGATATTCCCGATGGCGTTGAACTCGATATATTCGGCGTTGTCAGCAGTGTTGTGCGCAATATCCGTCGCTGAATAATGGCCGCCTCAAACTGTATTGCGTTGATCGATTGCAATAATTTTTACGCCAGCTGCGAGCGTTTATTTCGTCCGGATTTAAGGCATCGACCCGTCGTTGTACTCTCTAACAATGACGGCTGCGTGGTGGCACGGTCGGCAGAGGCTAAGCAGCTCGGTATTAAAATGGGCGTGCCTGTTTTTAAAATACAGCGTTTGATCAAGCAGTATAATATTGCTGTGTTCTCCTCCAATTACGCCCTTTATGCCGATTTATCAGCCCGTGTCATGCATCATCTAGAGGCGCTGACTCCGGCACTCGAGGTCTACTCCATCGACGAGGCCTTTGCCGATCTCAGCGGCATCGCCCCTGGCCAGCGGCTGAATTTGGGCACACAACTAAAAGACACCGTCGGCCACGGCACTGGCATTACTGTCTGCGTCGGTATTGCCCCCACCAAGACACTGGCCAAGCTCGCCAACCATGCCGCCAAACAATATCCGGCCACCGGTGGTGTGGTCGACCTCAGCGCGGTAAGCCGGCAGCAAAAATTGCTGGCACTATTGCCGGTCAGCGAGGTATGGGGGGTTGGTCGGCGACTGTCACAGCAACTCCACAATATCGGTATCGGCAGCGCATTAGCACTGGCGCAGTCCGACCCGGCGATGATACGCCAGCAGTTTTCTGTGGTACTCGAACGTACCGTGCGAGAACTCAACGGCGAGGCCTGTTTTGGCCTCGAGCAAACACCGGCGAGAAAAAAACAAATTATCTGCAGCCGCTCATTTGGCCAGCGCGTCACCACATTGACCGAGATGCAACAAGCTGTTGCCGGCTATGCCTGTCGCGGCGGCGAAAAGCTGCGAGAAGAAAAACAATACGCCAAACAGCTCAATGTCTTCATCCGCACCAGCCCTTTTGCTAATCACCAGCCGCAATATACGCCCAGTCTCAGCGCCTCGTTCGCCACCCCCACCCACGACAGCAGAGAGATTATGGCGCTGGCCAGGCAGTTACTTCAACGCATTTGGCGGCCGGGCTTCGCCTATGCCAAGGCCGGCATTATGTTGTCTGATTTTTACCACCCTGGGGTTTTCCAGCCCGATCTTTTCAGCCCTCACCGGCAGCGAAAAAACGCCACCGATCTGATGAATACCATCGACCGGGTTAATCGTAGCGGCAAGACTCAGATTTTTTTTGCCAGCCAGGGTATCGATAAACCCTGGTCGATTAAACGGCAGTATTTATCACCCGCGTATACCACGCGCTGGGCCGATATTCCCCGTGTGTATTAGGCTGATTTCACCTCGGACAAAAAACAACCGATTGCCGCAAACCGCCAACAGACAGTGCCACACCGCCATGCCAACACCTTACACACGGACTTACCCACAGATTCTGTGGGTAAACCACTGGCAAAAAAAATAGCCGCATAAGGCGGCTATTTTTCATTGTTGACTACCGCTGACTATTGCGGTGCGTCCTGCGCTGACACCCAGTTGTCCGAATTGCTCAGCATGTCACTTAACCAATCGCTTAATACCACACCGTCGGCTGTCGTCGCCAAGTCGGCACTGCGTAGCATGGTGTGCGATTTACCGTTGATAATAAAACTGCGGAAACGATCGGGGTTGTTGGTTTCCAGCGCCGCCATCTCTGGTACTAACGCCGCCTCAAACTCTTCTGTCGGCATACCGAGGAAGGCAAAGCCAATGGTATTATCTTGTTTGGAGCTCAGCATGGCCAAACGCATATTCGGGTCCTGCGCTAACTGCCAATCAAAATAACCATCGGTCAAATGACCATTGCTATAGCAGTCTGGACAACCTGACGCAGGAACAAAGGCGCCGGCATTCCAATCGCTGAACAAGCCATCAATAAACTCCGGCATGCCCGCCTTGGCAACACCTAAACCGGAATCGTTAATCACCTCAATGGCAACATCAGGGTAGAGGGCTCTGACCACAGGCAAGGCAAAAATAGTACCGAAACCACCACCACTGACACCGGTCAGAATAATACGCTCTGGCGCGGGATATTGGTTTTTCACGACATCGAGGCCGGCAGAGAGGTTTTTCAAACCACGCTGATACCGGATTTCGCCATTGTCTTCGTAGTCGTTATCCGCATCGCCGGCGAATAACGAGCCGTCACAATAAGGAAAGTAGGCCACATTGGCGTCTTTCACCGGGTTAACCGCTAAGTTGGCATCCAAGATACCGCTGCCAACATTTTTGGCGTTGGCGGACTGCGTGGCAAAACAGAAATTAAGATCCGACCAACAGCCACCACCGCCCTCGAGATAAATAACCAACTCTTCAGAGCTACCGTCCCGGGTCGACATCTCATACTCGCTGCCATCGAGACAGAGTGGGCCATCGCCGGCACCAAATTGATGGACGGTTAAATCATCAACATCAGTGGTGATCGACGGGCTGAAGTCACCCAGATAGCGGGTCACGCCCTGATCAATAATCTCTTGGAAGGGGGCCGATGACGACGGCGATTCCGCAGCACTGCTGTCAGAGTTATTATCACTGCCACAGGCTGACAGCATCAGCGCGACAGATATTGTTGCACATTTGAGCAGGGTTGATTTGGCTGCCGCCGGGGTGTTAAAGGGCTGGATCATAGTATCTCCCACAGCCCATTATTCATTTAGCTGGGCCATTTTATTATTATTTGTTTGCCACCACCCAGTCGGGGTACAGCGGTCGATTCTTTTTCAGAATATACGTCACAAAATAGAAAGTCCACAGTGTAAACACTCATTTTACTGCAGGGCTCAATTGCAGCCCAGCATGCGTCGCCGAGGGCATGCGCTCTACAAGTATGAAAGGGCGAGATATTTCAGACAAAAAAAAGCCGCTGAAGCAATCGCTTTAGCGGCAAAAAAACCTTGGATGTTGGAACAACACTTACCTGTGTTGTGACATCTATTATCGATATTTTTACAGCAAAACCTATTCGCAATAATACCCAATCGTCAGTGGCATATACCTAGCATGACGGCTCAACACCGTCAGCCAATGGGTAACACCAGGCTGGAGGCAATACGCCGGGCCCAGCTGTCGATGGAACCACCCAGGGCATCATCACCCATGGTCAACCCTGTTAAGGCGCTGTGCATCGCCGCCCCCATAATCAGCAGAGCCGTGGCCTCAACATCGACACCCGAGGGCAGCCAGCCCTGCTGTTGCAGCTGGCTTAATCGAGAGGCCAGAGGGCGATGCCCGGTATAACTATTACCCTGCTGTTTGACGCTCTGCGCCAGCAGCAGCTGTGGTGCCGCCAATGGCAAAACAAACGAGAAATAATCTCGCGCGGTCATTAACACCGCCGCCAACCAGTCTTCAAAACTGCCATCGACACCCGCCAGCAGCGCCTGTTCAAAGGTGCTGAATTCGCCCGCCTGCTCTTCAATCAACACTCGAATCAAACCGGCCTTATCGCCAAAGTTATTAAACAAACTGGCCTCGGTCACACCGGCCTCGCTCGCCACCGCCTTGGTGGTCAGCGCCGACGCCCCCTTGCTGGCCAGCAACTGCTGTGCCGCCACGATAATCTTATCCCGAACCCGAGGACGCCCCATGAATAACCCTTCCTTCTATATTATTTGCCATCCCAAATGGCGACCAAGCCCTTAAAGGTACCGACATAGGCCGTACCATCAGGCGCCAGTGTAAGCGGTGCCCAGTTATTGTCAAAGTTAGAACCAATACCGGTTAACACCTGAAACTGGGTTTTACCGGTCTCGACATCGAGGGCGGTTAGATACCAGGCATTTTCACCGTCGGGCTGAGGGGTGAAAGAATAAAAGTAGGCAAGTCCGTTATCGGCGGATAGCTTCGGCACCACTGATGGCGAGTGTACCGGAGAGGTCCAGATCACATCGCAGCCACTGTTATCCTCACGAATATCAATCCGACTGATACCACCACCGGCGGTCGCCCAGTCTTTTTGTTCGTAGGCGCTGCTGTAACCGGCATTGTTCTCGAGAATAATCGTGCGGTTAAAGCCGATCATCGAGTTATCTGTCACCGAGTGGCCATCATCAAACAACGGCACGGCACAGACTTCACGGTCACCCTTGAAACTCTGTTGACGCTGATACACCACCACATTCATTTTACCATCGGCATTATCGGTAATGGTGACATAGTCATCGCCTAACAGTGTTGGCGTGGTGCCGCTACCCTGGTTAATCGTACCGACCTTACGGCTGCTGCCGCGGTCGTACTCCTCCCGCCAACCAGTCTGCGGCTGACCATCTTGATCGGCATAAAAACGATACATGGCGTGATCGGAAACAATATAGACGCCATCTTCGGCGACTGAGAAGCCATTTTGAATCTCTTCGCCCGGCAAGCGGCTGGCAACTACCTTGCCCGTTTCGGGATTGAGCGTGCCGAGACGGCCGTGACGGGTAACCCACCAAATAAAGCCATCATGATCTGGCATTACCGCGGTAATCGGATCGCACTCTCCCTGCGGCGACCAATCGGTCAGTGTCGTGCAATTGAACGGCACCTCACCACTTAAGTCCCAGCTATTCTCCAGCACAAACTGCCATTGACCACTGTCATCTTGCCGGTGAGCAATGCGGCGAATAGTCTGATCACTGGCCGCCATGACCACTCGATCCTGCTCGTCGAGATAAAAATAGGCACCGGAGCTGTCCTCCATAATGTAACTTTTATCGCGATTGATCAGCGCATCATAGCTGGAGGGACGTATAGGCAGATTGTATTCGGCCAATAGCTCCAGGCTGCGAGGCTCGATCAAATGAATATTAAAACCGCTGATTGCCGCACACAGGGCAACCAGACGATGCTCGCTGTCGAAGGTAAGCGTGGCACACTGACCACCGGGCATCTTGGTACCCACCCGCGAACGCAACTGCACATTATTCCCCAGCGGCCCCCTGGCGTGGACGTCGGAGCTATAGCCATCGCTGTGCATGGCATTTAAGCCTGCAGCCGCCATATAAGGGTGATCCGGTATGGCAACCGTAATCGGCTTAGGCGTGGCCGGCGAACCGATAAACGCTTTGGCATTACCCGGCTTAGAAGCAATCGCCTTCGGTTCAACGGGCTCGCTGCAACCGCTTAGCAATACAGCGGTTGATAGGGCGCAGGCTGCAAATAGTCTCATCGTGTGTGTCCATCATAGTATTTATAGTGGCGCTATAATAACAGTCTTGACAGTATCACCGTCAAGCGACTAACGAAATGTTCATCTTTGCCGCCGCCTATGATGGCCGCTAAGCTTTACAGCAGCCCGCCAGAGGATGACAATCGGCCACTCTGACAAACAATTATTTTCGTTAGTTTTTTATGACAAATCAAAGTCGAGCATACAGCTACGGTTTGGCCGCGGTACTCTGTTGGTCTACCGTCGCCACAGCCTTTAAAATCAGCCTGAGCTACCTCAGCCCAGGCCAAATGCTACTGATTGCCAGCATCGCCTCAAGCGCAGTGTTATTGGTGGTACTGTGGTGGCAGGGGAAATTGGCCGAGATTAAACAGGTCAGCAAGAAACAGGGGTTGATCTCTCTCGGCTTCGGCGTGCTTAACCCAACGCTGTACTACTTAATTCTGTTTCAGGCCTACGACTTACTCAGCGCGCAGCAGGCTCAAGCGATCAACTATACCTGGGCGCTGACGATGACACTGTTAGCCGTGCCAATACTGGGTCATCGGCTGTATAAACAAGATATTGCTGCCGCGCTACTGTGTTATTTTGGTGTGCTTTATATCGCCACCAAGGGCCAGCCCTGGTTGCTCGAGTTCGATAATCTTGACGGCGTGGTACTGGCCTTGGTCAGCACGGTGATCTGGGCGCTGTACTGGATCCTCAATACCAAGGACAGCCGGCCGGCACTGCTCGGCCTGTTACTCAATTTTATCGCCGCCCTGCCAGTCATCATCACCTACTGTCTGCTCAATAACGAAATCAGGACGATGCCCTGGCAGGGGGTTGCCTCGGCCATTTACATCGGCGCCTTTGAGATGGGGCTGGCGTTTATTTTTTGGCTCAAGGCGATGAAGCTGACCAATAGCACGGCCAAGATATCCAACCTGATATTCCTGTCGCCAATACTGTCACTGGTGTTGATTTACCTTGTTCTTGGCGAGGCCATACTGGCCAGTACAATCGTTGGCCTGGGCTGTATTTTAGCCGGCCTAGTCATTCAGCAAGTACAGCAAAAAGGCCGCTAAAACGGCCGCCAGTTCAAACCCGCTATTGCTCCAGCAACGCCAAGGCCTCTTCCGCCCACTGCAGCCAGGCCTGCTCACCCAAGACGCCTTTGCGCAGGGTCATATAGGGCAGCATCACCCTCTTACGCTGCTGCTTATTCATCCCGGCATACTCTTCTTCTAACAACGCGAAGGCCGTCAGCAGTTTTTGGTGATGAACCACATGCTCTTTGATCTTAGCGGCCAAGACGCTGTTATCGACCACCTCACCAGCATACAGCTTCACCAAGAAGGCATCGTTAACCCGGCTCATCTTGCTCGGTTCTTCTATCCAATCGATTAAGGCTTGCGTGCCTAATTCGGTAATTTGATAGATTTTTTTATCGGGTTTGCCGTCCTGCGACTCCACCCTGACGGCAATCAAATCATCTGACAGCATCTTTTTTAACTGCTGATAGATCTGTTGGTGGCTGGCGCTCCAAAAATAGCTCATTCCACCCTTGAAACGCTTCGACAAATCGTAGCCGCTACCCTCTTCCTTTTGTAACAGCGCTAATACCGCGTGCTTTAACGACATCGTAGAATTCCATTATCAATAGATTAAAATTACTGGGCTAAATCATACCGACATTTCAGTCAGATATGAATTAACTTGCATAGCTTACGCCGATTGTTTAACTTATATGCAAATTATTGCATAATAAAAGGGTATTCTAATGGCCTCTGTCCGTACCGGCAAGCGCTACCGCACCAATCGTGCCGACAAACACTACGACGCAATCGTCGTCGGCTCAGGCATGGGTGGCTTAACTAACGCTGCACTGTTATCACTACTCGGCAAGAAAGTTTGCGTGCTAGAACAGCACTATACTGCCGGTGGTTTCACCCACGCATACGAGCGCAACGGCTACGAATGGGATGTCGGTGTTCACTATGTTGGCGAAGTACACAAGCCATCAACCCTGGGTCGCATCTTCGATGTCATTAGCCAAGGTCGATTGAAGTGGGCTGAGATGGACCCCACTTATGACCGTATTATTCTCGGCGAGCAGGAATACGACTTCGTCTCAGGACGGGAAAACTTTATCGAGCAGTTGGCCAGTGATTTTCCCGAAGAACGCCAGGTTATCGAGGATTATGTCGAGCTGATTCGCAAGATGAGTCGGTTGACGCCGAAATTTTTCATGGGTCAGGCCATGCCTCGGCTACTGGGCAATCTCTACAATAAATGCCGACGCCTATTGCTGCCAAAAGAGTTTTTCCAAACCACCCGCGAGGTTTTGGAACAGCTCACCGATAACCAGCAACTGATTGCCGTTCTCACCGGCCAGTGGGGCGACTACGGCCAGACACCCAATGATGCCGCCTTTGTCATGCATGCATTAATCGCCAAGCACTACCTCGCCGGTGGCGCCTACCCTGTCGGCGGTGCCAGTGAAATTGCCCGCACTATTATTCCCACGATTCAACAGCAGGGCGGCGAAGTTTTCACCTACGCTGAGGTGGATGAATTAGTGGTCAAAAACAACCGCTGTGTCGGTGTGCGTATGGCCAACGGCGACGAAATATTCGCCGATACAGTCATCAGTAATGTCGGCTATATGAATACCGTCAATCGCCTGCTACCAGCCGACAAGCAAAAGCAATACGGCGTCAAAGAGACACAAAAGAAGCTACAGCGCTCAAGCGCATCGCTGGGCATTTATGCTGGTTTCAAGGGCACGACTGAAGAGCTAGGCCTGAATAGCACCAATTTATGGATCTATCCAGACGCCGATCACGACGGCAATATTAAGCGCTTCCTCAAAGACCCCGAGGCGGAATTCCCGCTGGTCTACGTGTCGTTTCCATCGACGAAAGACCCCTCATGGGACGAGCGTTTCCCCGGTAAATCGACGGTAGAAATCGTCACTATTACCAATATGGATTGGTTCGAGCAGTGGAATGGCAGCACCTGGCAACAGCGTGGCGAAGACTACGAGGCCTATAAAGAACAGCTGACCGAGAAATTACTCGAGGTGCTATTTAACCGTCTGCCGCAGCTACGCGATGCCCTCGATTACTGCGAGCTATCAACACCGTTATCGACCCAATTTTATCAGCTTAACGAACGCGGCGAGATATACGGCCTCGACCACTTCGTCGACCGTTTCGGTCAGAGTTGTCTACACCCACAGACCAAGCTCAAGGGCTTTTACATGACCGGTTCTGATGTCATGACTGCCGGTGTTGGCGGTGCCTTAATGGGCGGTTTGATGACGACAATGTCGATGTTGGGCCTAGGTGGCAGCAGCAAAGTTCAGTCACTGATCAAAAATTATCAAATCCCGGCAGAGGCGGAATAAACATCGAAATAGTGCGTTGGCTAAAGTTGATTTTGCTGTTGCAAAAAACAGCTTATTTCATCTTGTTATATAAAAAATTATAACGCCGGCTAACGCTCTCATTTTTATACAAAACTAAAAAAATAAAAAATCAGGCAGCAGTGCATCGTGCTGTCTGAATCGACAATCAGTACTTCTTTTTCTGCCATGCGTCTAACCTCTAGTCTTATCGAAGCGATAACAAGGCTGGCGCTATGCAGATCTCTACCCGGGCAATCACCTCCTTTATTGTCGCCCTGCTGTCACTGTCATCCCCATTCGCCCTCCCCGGCGAACCGGCCACGGCACATGCCGTCACTGCCACAATTACTCTGACCGTTACCATACCTGAAAAAACCTATATTGCCGCCATCGATAAAACAATCCACGCCAGCCCAGACACCACCGTTGCCACAGTCGACATCCATAAAAATTTGCGCTACCGGGTTGTCCAAGCACAGTAAAACCTACCTCTCCCCCCTCGCTTGCGCAGGCTAATCAACCGATGACGATGGCAGCTCATGAGCCAAAGGTGACAAAAACAGTCAGCAGCCCGAGCTTTTTTGTCATTGATATTATTAGCCATCGGGTTACAGTCTTTATCGTTTCCATAAAAAAATAATAATTCATCCACTCGAGGCCTACAATGGACAAGCACCCCTGCACTGCGGTAACCACTGATTTCTTCAACACCTGCCCCTATGTATTTAAGGCAGAAGTTGAGGTCAACGCCACACCAGAGCGTATTTTTGAATACTTCGAAGATGCCCACTCGTGGACTGTCTGGGCCGACCCTATCAACAAGGTCGAGTGGACATCGCCACAACCGTTTGGCCTCGGCACCACTCGGACAGTGCATATGCAGGGCGGGATGACAGGCTGGGAAACCTTTATTGCCTGGGAGCGCGGCAAACATATGGCCTTTTGTTTCACCGAAATGAGCAAACCCATGAACGAGTCATTCGCCGAAGACTATCTCGTCACCGATCTCGGCAACGGCCGCTGCAAGGTTGTGTGGCAGATGGCAATGCAGCCCAAAGGCTTTAGTCGGTTTGTCACACCACTGATTGCCCCGATCATGCGTCGTATGCTGCAAAAATGGCTGAACAACTTTGCCGAACTGGTTAACAAGGATGAGTTGGTGGTTAGCAAACCGCAGCAAAGCGCTGCAACCACGGCTTAAACCGGCCGTTGCGCCAGAAAATCGCTGGCCTATACCTTGCCCGCCCCTCGCCGCAGGGGTGTGTCCTAAAGACCTCTTGCGGTCATATCCACCCCTGAATACTGGCAGTCATTTAGACCCTTATTTGAAATAAACTAACTTAAACTATTGAATTAATTCAATATAAATAGTTTGGCACGATAGTCGCTAAACCCTAGTCATTCGCCGTGAAATGTAGAGGTCTTGCCAGAAGACCACCCTGCTTTTCGCCACCGCCACAACACGGGGTTATATGCTGCGCTGCTGCGCAGGCCCGGGGGAAGCAAACCATGAGCCAACAAGGTAGCCCATTTTTGACCATTCAAGAACCAAAGAAAAACGATAAACAGGGTGCCAAGCAGCGTCTGAACCAACGCTTGGCCAGCGACGGCACACTGCGCGACAAAGCCAGCCGCCCCTCTACCCGCCTAGCCATCAGCCAGCAGCCGCTGTGGGACCTGCCCTTCCGCCCGTGGTTTTTACTCGCCGCCCTGTCCTCTGTTGCCAGTATTATCGCCTGGTCACTGTGGCTAAACGGTCGACTCGCCGGCGACGCCCTCGGGGGCTTAACACCGGTGATCTGGCATATTCATGAAATGCTATTCGCCTTCGGCGCCACCGTCGCCGCCGGTTTTTTGCTCACCGCGGCCCAGACCTGGACCGGTAAGCGCGGTATGAACGGCACATTATTAATCGTCTTATCGGTAGTGTGGTTGGTTGTCAGAGCATTATTAATCAGCGATAACAACCATGCTCTCATCGCCGCCATCGTAGTGCAAAGCGTTTGGTGGCTGGCGGTGATTGGCTACCTCGGCTGGATGGTAGTCAGCAGTCGCAATCGAAGAAACTATCTGTTCGTGCCGCTGCTCACCACCATGATGCTGCTCAATATCGCCGTACTCTATAGCGATATCTCAGGCAACAGCGCGCTGGCGCTGCATCTATCCCGTACGGCAATCTTACTGTTCGGCATTATTGTCGGCATCGTCGGCGGCCGTGTTATCCCGTTCTTTACCGGCCGCGGCGCTGATCAGGCCAAGGTCACCGAGACACCGAACCTCGATCGCTGGATACTACCCACGGCTATTTTGGGCACGGCGGTATTCTTCTTCGGCGGCATACTATCGCTGCCGCTGTCTCCCGCGATCTTAATGATTGCCGCAGGTACACTGCACCTCATACGCCTGGGCTACTGGGACAGCTGGGCGACACGCAATACGCCGCTGCTGTGGTCGCTGCATCTATCGTATCTGGCACTGGGTCTTGGGTTGATTCTATTGGGCTTGAGCTATGCCACCGATGCCATCCGCTTTGCCGATGCGCTGCACCTGATCACTGTCGGCACGATTGGCGCAATGATTTTGGCGATGATGGCCCGAGTCTCCCTCGGCCATACCGGGCGGCCGCTAAAGCCGCACGTCAGCATCAATATCGCCTTTGGCTTAATCCTGCTGGCCGCCATCGCTCGAGTACTTCTGCCATTATTGGGCCAACCGCTGTGGGCCTGGGATATCAGCGCCGGCCTGTGGATAACCGCCTTTGCGCTGTTCCTCTGGCGCTATACACCGATCCTGCTAAGCCAGCGTCACGACAAACAACAATAGGCCTGCTCGGGCTGTTACCGGGCAGCGTGACGCCCCGCGCGGCGGCCAAAAAAGGTCGATTCGCCAATGCAGGTGCCACTGGAATAACCGGCGCCGTTACCTTGCAACAGCCGATATTCGAGGCGCTTTATTGCCCCGCGTGACGCCCCGCGCGGCGGCCAAAAAAGGTCGATTCGCCGATGCAGGTGCCGCTGGAATAACCGGCGCCGTCCTGCGCGATGTTCGAGGCGCAGGCACCGGCTGCATAGAGGCCATCGACCACTTGCTGCTGCTGGTTAATCACCTGCCCATCGACATTGACCTTAAGCCCGCCAAGGGTAAAACCAACATAGAACGACTTGCCGAAACTGCACTCGATGGCCGCGTAAGGCGGATTATTCAACGGTTTTACCCAGTCCTTGTATTTATGCTGCTCGGGGTCGCTGCCGTTCTCGGCGGCGCGGTTGTAATCAGCCATAGTTTTTTGCAGCGCACCTGTGGGTAACTGCAGGTCTTGCTCCATTTCCGCCACTGTTTCCCAGGCATCGATCAACTCCTGCATACCCAATTCTGGGCGGCCGAAGGTGTCGTTATCGGCAATCAAATACACCGTGTCATCGGGCTGTGCCAAACAAGCCGCCGCGGTACGCGCGTGGTAAGAATCCTCGTTAATAAAGCGCTGCCCCTGATTATTGACCATAATGCCAAACAACAGCTCTTGCGGTGGATAAAACGGCGAGGTTATTAAGGCGCCGTCCATGTGCTCGGTGGCGCCGCCAACCGACATACCGAGCTCAATACCACTGCCATCATCGAAGGGATTGCCCTGCTTATATACTCGTGGGTCTGCGAGGCGCGGGCAGTATTGATCCATCATCTGCTGATTCATGGCAAAGCCACCGGCGGCAAGAATCACCGCCTTGTGAGCTCTGACAAAGCGCTGTTCTTTGAAGTGGCTATAGCTGACGCCGACCACACGGTCGCCATCGAGCAACAAATTCTTTACCGCCGCGTCGTGTTGAAACCTAACCCCTGACGATTGAGCTTTGGCGGTTAAATGCTTCATTACCAGGCCGCCACCCTCGCTGCCGGTTTTCTCTACCTTGTGGCCCCGGGGAGCGGGCTTGGCCTGCTGACTGATTGGCCAGACCTTCTCGTTACCCGACCAGATCAAGCATTCATCGGTGGGCTGCTCGAAATGTTTTTTTCGATAAAAACCATTATTAAAGGGTACGCCCTGGTCTGTCAGCCAGTGAAAATGCTCAACGCTCTGTTCACAGTAGAGGCGAATTTTCTGTTCATCGGGCTGCGGCGTATTGGCCATCAAATAATCGAACATGGCCTCGCTGCTGTCATCGATGCCATTGGCCCGTTGCGGCGGCGTACCACCGCCTAGATAAAAATGGCCGGTGGCGGCGCAGGTGGTGCCGCTGATGCCGCTGGCTCGCTCTAACACCAACACATCAGCGCCAGCCTCAGCTGCCTCAATGGCGGCGCAGGAGCCGGCGGCACCAAAGCCGACGACAATCACATCGGCCTCTTCGTGCCAGTGATCCACCCGTGTCACATCGATGACGGCGAAATCCGCGGCTGTATTATTAGCGTCCATTATTTAACCCTGTCTTTAGACCAACTTATAAGCTGATTAATCGATACGGCTCACTGCCATCCCACTGTTCCGCCTCTTTGGCGCAGCGCTCATAGTCGGCAACAAAACCGTCATCGACCTCCATCAATTCGACCACCAAGTCACCGAGGTCATCGTTACTCATATAGTAATAACGTTGGCCTAACATATTGGTGCAGACACCCAGCTCGCTCATGCCCGTCGCCTTTGCACGGGCAACCGCATCATCAATGTCGGGGGCAAAGTAGGCAATTTGATGCATGACCTGCTCTTTGTCGGTCTGTTTAAACTCACTATAGGGAGAGCGTACATCGTTGGTTTGCTGAATTAACTCGATCTGTACACCGTTTTGAAACGCCAGCCCAACATGCATTTTTACCGTGTTGGTCTCGCCCTTAAACGTCGATTCCAACGACACATTACGGTAGCCCCACCATGGCCCAACGCCCAGTGTCTCGGTCCAGAAAGCCATTGCCTTATCGAGGTCTTTGACCAAGAAGCCCCACTGTTTTACCTTGCCAAACTGTCCGTGCTGATTCATAACGCCTCACTTATTGCTTTTGTTTTGAGATTTTTATGTTAATTTATCTCAAAACACGGTGAGCGACAAGACACCACAGCACCGCCTAAAATATAATTAATGCTTTTGAGATAGGGTGAGACCGCCTTGGCAAAGACGAAGAAATCAACCGACACACTGAATAGAATCATCGATGCCGCCATCGCCTGCTATCAGCGCGACGGTTTGCAGCAGACCAATTTAGAGGGTGTTGCCAAATACAGCGGCATCAGCCGCGCCACCGTCTACCGACACGCCAACAATAAAAGGCAACTACTCGATAGGGTCATTGAGCGCGAGTCGCAGCAGTCGCTGATCGAGCTGAGAAAAACCCTGGCTGGCCAGTCCTCACTGCACGGCGTGGTCACCGAGAGTATTATCTTTATTATGCAGCGCCGCCACCACTACCCGATGCAGGCCCTGCTGTTCGGCGATGAGTCGGGCAACCAACAGCAGGGCAACTTAAATCCGCATGAGCTGTATCAGACCACCTATCAATCACTGCAGCACAATTACGACCAGGCCAAGGCCAACGGCGAGGTGGCTGACAATCTCAGCCTCGAAATCCTCAGTGACTGGGTCAGTCGGCTGATGCATTCACTGGTTAGCTACCCCGGGGAATACGGGACTGATGAGGCAAAGCTACGACACTACTTGCGTGTCGTTGTTAGCCCTGTGCTTGAGCCGAGGCAATAATCACCCTGACAACAGCCCTGATGCACGGTGGCCAGCGGTGAATTCAAATCATAAAAAAACCGCCAATAAAGGCGGTTTTTTTCGTGTCGGTCGAAACCTCAAATTTTAGAACGTGAAGTCAACACCGACCAAGGCTGTGCGAGGCTTATTACCACGAGCGCCATACGGACTACGAGAAACAATGGCCTGTTCATCGAGGATGTTATCCACTTTAACA
Source organism: Sinobacterium norvegicum (assembly GCF_923077115.1). Lineage (NCBI taxonomy): Bacteria > Pseudomonadati > Pseudomonadota > Gammaproteobacteria > Cellvibrionales > Spongiibacteraceae > Sinobacterium > Sinobacterium norvegicum. The sequence goes on along the minus strand of NZ_CAKLPX010000002.1, from coordinate 415,188 downwards.
TACGTACTGGTGTTAGCTGCGACATCGAGGCGAGCGACGAAGTCGATGACAAACAAGTCATCAGTCTTGCTGAAAGTATCGTCAGCCATCTGATTACAACCCGTTTCAGTACAGCTCGAGCTGACGTAGTTGGCGCGTAAATGGCTGCTCCAACGGTTGGCAACAACACCGGCCGTCAGTGCGAACTGATTTTCGGGAATATACTTAATTTGATCACCCTTAGTATATTCGCCGCCATCGGCCGTGGTTGTAATCTCTGCATCGGTATAGGTATAAGTTGCGCTTAGCGGGAACGTTAGGCCGCCAGCGGCAAGGCCATTGTAGGCCAATACCGCCTCGACACCCTGAACCTCAGACTCACCCAAGCTATACGAACCGGTGGTAGCACCGCTGTCACAGGGGTTGGCATCAGAACAGTTCTGCACAGTGTTTTCATAGTCGCTGTAGAAGCCGATCAGCTCACCGCTGAGGTCACCGCTGTTGTAACGACCACCAAACTCATAGTTCATCGATAATTCAGGGTCGGTACCGTCTTTAGCACCACCACTCGGCAGAGCCATACCTTTGTGTACGCCGGCTAACAATTGAACAGCATCGTTGACCTGGTAGGTGAAAGCAGCGCCTGGCAGCCATTCCTGCACCGAGTTATTACGTGTCTTGGCCAGTACATCGCGGTTGTTATCGCCGTATTCTTTACGCTCGGTTTCAGCATCTTCATAGCGCAATGCCAACGTCACATTCAACTTATCGTTAACCGCAATCGTATCGACGGCCCAGAAGCTGATTGCATCACCGGTTTCGATACGGTTGTTGCTGCCGCTGATCTCGCCGTTGTCATGTTCGCCAACATAGCTTAAGTTGCCGTCGGCATCTTGATACCAATCTTCCTCGGGCTGATAGCGATCCATCTCATCACTGTGCAATCTAACGCCAGTGTTTAGTTGGTGTGAGATAGACGAGGTATTGAAGCGATAATCCGCCGCCAACTGAATACCCTGCGAGGTGTATTCACGGTTATTGTGCTTGATACGTAGGTCGGCTTCTGCGCTGCCATCGAGAATATCCTGCGCCCCCTGGTCACCATTGTTAGCATCATCGATAACACCGCCAATGCTACCACCGTTAATTTTGTTAAGCTTGAACCAGTCACGCTGGTACTTGGCATAGTAAGCTAACGCCTTAACATCTAAGCTGTCGTTAACACTGATCAAATAATTGATAGAGGCCGCAGTGCGATCGTTATTCATCTGATCTTCGGCGGTCAAACCGTAACGACGATCCGGATCCGCATCGAAGTCGGCATCGGTGGTGCCGGTATAGGATTGATCAGAACTCTCTTCGCCATACTGTAGTTTGAAATCAAGCTGCTGATACATGCCACCGAAATCAGATGGTGTATTCAAGCGAAACTTGGCCATCACATCCTGCTTATCAAAACCGGTATCGTTGCTGGAATTATCGATATCATGGAAACCATCGCTGCCGTATTGCTGACCTTCGATCAACCAGCCATAAACATCACCAGAGCCACCAATATTACCCAGTAGTCGGTGGCTATTGTACTCGCCATACTCCGCCTTGATGCTACCGGCCAATTCTTCGCTGGGGATGGGTGTCGAGACAAAGTTAATCGCGCCACCAACGGTAGCAGGGCCATAGGCTAATAACGGGGCACCCTTCAATACTTCGACGCCAGACATTCTGCTGGTGGTCGGGAAGTAATAGGCTTCTGGATTAGAGTAAGGCGCCGGCGCAACCAGGACGCCATCTTCCATCATCGTCACCTTACCGCTACGCTCAGTACCCGAACCACGGATACCGATATTGGGGCGCAAACCAAACCCTTCTTCCGCCGCAGCATAGACGCCGGGGACATCAGCTAACACTTGGTTGATATCAGTAAAATTAAACACCGCCAAATCTTCACTGTCTAACACTGTTGCTGAGCCAGCCGCGGTTTGGGCATTGCTCTTAGAGCCAATAATAGTAACTTCTTCGAGGTAGTACTGATCTTTTTTAGTGGTTTCAGCTTCTGCCATAGCAGAGGCTGAACTAACCATGGCAATGGCTAAAACAAGCGGGCGTAATTGCATCGGGGCGACATCCTAGGTTGTAAGGTATAGTAAACGTGTTGATTTTTATGGGCGCAATAATAATTAAAACGATAATGATTATCAACAACAATCGATACTAATTATCATTATTCTTGTTTTCCGTCCAATATATTTTTAACCATGCGAAAAAAAAGAGGCCGCAGCCTCTTTTTTAAAACACCTTATATAAGTCTAACGCTAGTCTTTAGTCGGCTGATTAGCGTACAAAATCATCGCCGTGCCAACGACGATTGCCACCAATACAGCCGGTAAATTACCGATTGCCAAGCCCTCTGTGGTTAAGCCATCGCCTGTCAGATTAAAGAACAGACTAAAATTGGCGATATAGACATATAAATGACCGGTAATAAACGCCAGCGGGAAGATCATTAGCAAGGTGTCCCGAGGCTGCGACGAGCGCCGATAATTGAGTAAGTATACAAACCCCGCGGCAGTGAAGCTCAGGCAGTGAAAAACAGCCGCCCCGACTAACGACTTATCCCAGGGCAACATATCCCAGGGCGGCACCCCCTTGGAAAACAGGTTATAGGGGATAAACAACACCGAACCCAGAACAATCACCGTGATCGGCATCAAGGCAATACCACTGTACAGCTTCACCTTGCTGGCGTCTTGCTCAGGCCACTGCCAACAGACCTTGCGGGCTATAAAGGCGAAGGCAATCATAAACATGAAAAACCAGTGATAGCTGGTCAGCGGCACACTATCGACATAGGGCAAGGTGCTGGGGTCGGCGCGATCCCAAATCCACCAGCCTAACTGAGGGCCAATATTGTCGAATATTAAATATAGGGTTCCCGCCATAAAGCCGGCACTGATTGCTTCCACCGCCGGCGAGAAGTCAAAGCGCCGAATAGTCATGTAGATATGATACATAAACGTCGGATAAAACAAGGCGATATACAACGGCAAACGGTTGTACAAAAACATCACCGAGAACTCACCGTGCCAGAAGTTTTCCACCGTGTAATAGGAAATTATATCCATCGCCAGGCCGTACAATAACGCACCAACCAGGGTGTAAATCGCCGCCGGTGTTTGATGCTGGCGACTGTAACGAATCGCATGTACAACCGTTAATACGAAGCCGATAATCAGCAGCCATTCGATCGCCAAGAAAGACCAATCCTTTATCATCGCCGGCGAGTTAAAATACACCAATGCATTGGTCGCCTCGGCGTTATTCATCGCATAGGAAATATGTTCGCTCATCACTTTCTCATTTTTTTATTATTATGGTGTCGATCAATATTAGTAATCGACGACGGGGCCGACAGCATTACTGCCAAGCTCTTCTGGTTTTTTCACCACCCCCTTACCGCCGTTGAAGCTCAACTCGGTGTAGTGGTGGCCATCTCGGCGTATGGTGTTGTGTATGCGGTCGAACAGGCTGCAGGTGAAACCGAAATTGACATGGAAATACTTATGGTGATCATCGTGAAATTTATTGGAGCCATGGAGCGGAATCCGGGGCAGTTTGATGCCGCAGTGATCCCAATAGCCCAGCACAAACGTCATCGCCACAACAAAGCCATAGACATATAAATGCATCGGAATAATAAACGCCGGCAAGATAATATAAGAGCTATGCAGTATCCACTCCAGTGGGTGCATGGCCGAAATAGTCCAGAACGTCGGCGCGCTGTAACGGTGATGTATCGAGTGAATATTTTTATAAAACCAGCCGATGTGACCACCGGCATGCAGGTAAAAAGCACAGGTCTCGATAAACAGCCAGCAGAGAAACATACTCAGCAGCGTGTAATCCCAGCCGTGGCTGCCAAAATCATAGTAAAGTCGTGACCAGCCGTGTTCGAACACGCCCCAGCCGATGACACCAAAGGCACCGGAGGCCAGATTCATATTAAACAGCCCCAGCCACATCGCCTCGCGATCCAGCTTCTTCGATAAAAACTTGCTCGACTGAATCTTCCAACGCTTGGCATTACTTTTATTTTTAACGTAATACCACCAGTGCACCGCGCCGCCAACACCAACGTATAAGACATTGGCCCCAACCAAAGTAATGGCAATATATTGCCAGAGAGCAAATCCAAGCTGCATCGTATTTACCTATGACCTGTTATTCTGTTAAGTTACTACCGTGTAATTTACAGCCAATTATTCCCCTGAACTAAGTTACATGCAAGTAATTTATTGCTGATAAAGCTGTTACCATGTGTAGACATTACCCCGTTGAGAACTATTGCTATGGCCGACGCCGCCACCCCCACACGATCTGGCCGCCCCAAGGGCAGCAACAAAGAACAAACCCTGGCCCGGCTGATGCCGGCAGCACGCAAGCTGTTTGCAGAACAGGGATACAGCCAAACCACCTTTAAGGATGTCGGCAAGGCAATGGGCATGAGTCATGCGGCGCTGTACGCTTACTTCCCTTCGAAGTTAGCCCTATACATCGCCTGCGTGGTCGACACCCAGCAGATTTTATTACCCCGCTATATGGAAGCCATCGTCTCGGCCGAGTCGTTGAAACAGGCCATTACCTCGATCTTAATGGCGTCGGCAGAGGCCCACGACAGCGACAGTACTATTACCGGCTTACTGGCCGCCGTACCGATAGAGATGCGTCGCCATCCAGAATTGACCGAGCCCCTGGTCGAGGAAAACAATGCCATATTAACGGCGCTGACCACCATGCTAACCGACGCCCAGCTCACCGGTGAGTTGGCCTCTGACGCCGATCCGATGGACATGTTTAATGCGGTACTCGGCAGCGGCGTCGGTGTCGCCCTGTTCCAATATGGCTTACAGGCCGGCTCGCTAAAAAACTCGATGCGGGTGTTGGTTGAAATATTAGAAAACCAATTCTTTGCACAGCAAGAATAAACAGCCACAAAAAAGCCCTCGCCGAATCATCGGCGAGGGCTTTTCAACCATTAAAGTCTATAGGGCTTACTGCTTCGGCAACTGGTCGAGCAGCCCCTGCAGATAGACTGCCTCGAAGCCTCCCCCTGTGTTTTCTGCATTGCCACCGGCAATCGACATACGCCCTAAAATCAGCGCGAATCGCATGGCGGCAAAGATCAAATAGTAATGAAGATTATCGATGCTCAAACCGGTCTTGTCGGCCCAACGTTGTGCCGACTGCAAGCGGTCGGGAATCCCCTCTATACGCTCGACACCGATGCCGGTACTCATTAGCTCATCCATATAAATCCACCAGGCAATGTCCTGTAACGGATCACCCAGGGCTAACATCTCCCAGTCGATCAACGCCGCCACACCACTCATATCTTCTTTGAAAATCACGTTGGCCATGCGCGAGTCCCCCCAACACAGTGCCCTCACCTGCTCCTCTGGCTGATTGTCCTTCAGCCAAGCCAGCGCCTGTTCACAGCTGGCATTGACATGATTACCATAACCCCAAGCGTAGTAGTCATCCCAATATTGTATCTGCTCGGTCAGTGATTTAGGGAACGACTCCGAGGCAATCGCCGCCGCCATCAACGGCTGGGTTATATCCAGGGTATTCACCTTGGCCATCTCGTCGATACCTGCCATCCATACACGATTGCGATTCTCCGCCGTCGTCTCCTTCAGCCAACCGTCCATATGATAAGGCGGCAGGTCGGGCGGGATAATACCGCAGGTCTTGGTCATAATATAAAACGGCATACCCAATACGCCGGCATCGCTCTCCTCGCCGATGATATTGGGCATCGGTGCGGCGCAGCTTTCGGCCACTGCCTGCATCATCACACACTGCATTTTTAAATCGTAACTGGGAAACGCCAGCCCCTCACCTTGGGGCTGGATTCTGGCGACATAACTTTCCCCCTGGCCATTGGCCACGGCATCAAACAGCAGCGTCACATTCGACATGCCGGTGCCCTCGGGAACATGGAGTTCGGCAATCACGACCTCAGTGGCCAACTGTTGTGACATCCAATCCTGTAACGCCAGACGAATACTCTCGGGATTATCCATTGTTGGCGTCGGTCTTACCGTTTCATTGACTTTATCTTGCGTACTCACAACATCCCTCCAGGGCTTGACGTTATCCAGCGTTGGCAACAGACACGAAGCGGCGCAGGTGGCCGGTGGTGGTTGCATTTATCATATTATTTTAACACTGTTAAAATAATACCTCAGTTTTAACGAACAGTGTTAGAATAATTGTTAACCTTGCTTAACCACCCCGCCACCGGACTCAATAATGAAAAAAGTAGGCAGACCCAGCCTCACCAGCCGCGAAGAAATTTTAGCCGCCGCCTTAAAACTCGTGCAACAGGGTGGCGAAAAAGAGCTGAGCTTCCGCAAGGTTGCCGCCGAGCTCAATATTACTGCGCCATCGCTGTACAGCTATTTTGCTAATAAACAGGCACTGGTTGTCGCCCTCACCGCCCACCTGTTTAAAATTGATCACCTGGCACACGACACCCGTCTACCGGCGCGGCAGCAACTCACCCGCTTCCTCGACGGGCTGCGACAGCAGCTCAACTGTGATGGTCGGCTGCTATCACTGTTTAATAATTCACTGCCGGCACTGCAGATGGTGGCCATCATCGACGCCATTGCCGAGCCGTTGATGGCCAGTGGTTTCGATAAGGCCGATGCTATTGCCCAGGGCCAATCCCTGTTGTGGATGGTCATCGGCTTCAGCTTATTTGAAAATGATTCAAAACAGCTCGATGTGGTTGATAACTTTATCGAGATCGACGGCAAGGCCGCCGCAACCATCGACTATCTCGACCTGGTACAGCACGACCGGCTGTGGGAAAAAACCTTGAAACGCAATATCGATGGCTTATTTGGCGGCGAATAAACGCCCAGCTATTGCCAACCCATCGTTTTACTCTTAGCGTCAATAGACAGTGATAAGGCAGAGGAAGGCCGGTGAAACAACGCGAATTACTCTTTGCTGTGATCGGCCTCACCCTCGTCGTGGTAGCGGCCAGTCTATTTGTCGCCAGCGCGACACACCAGCAACCACTGCCGCTGTCGACACCCGCCAGCCCTATTGCAGTACGCCCCCCTCCCTCGGCGGCCAACCACCGCGACACAACACCGCCAGTAACGTATTCTGTCGCCAAGCAGCAGCCAACTCCTCGGCAAGCCAGCAACAAACCAATATTCTACCCGGCACAACAACGCTATCGCATCAGCCCAGATCAGGTACCGGCGCTTATCGCCTACGCGCGACACGGTGCGGACGATATAGAAGCCGAGAGTGAGTACCTACTCTTTCGCCTGTTAAAACAGTGCCGTCAGCCAATCAGCGATCAGGTATTGAACCAGCAACTGCGTCACCTAGAGCAACGGCAGCAAAACCACCCCGAGCAACAACCGGCCGTGGAGCGACAAAAACAACAACTGATTAATCGTTATCTCAGCTGCCAACAACTGGCAGAGACTGGGCAGGCTATCGAGATAAACAACAGCAGTATTCGCCAGCACTTAGAAGCCGCTGCCGCCGAGGGGCTGGCCATCGCCCAGGTCGAGCTGTTCATGCAATACAGCAGCCCCGAGCAGCGACGTCATCCGGAACTATTATTTCAGGCCCGGGCACAGTGCTCTATTGATGGCTTCATCGCACTGATGCAGTTTTATAGTCAGGATGATAATAACCCGGAACAGGACATCGATAGCTATAGCCACCTGGTCATGGTCGAGAGACTACTGGCCAACTATCAACCACAGCCACAAGTCTCAACGATGTTAAGGCTCAGAAAACAAATACTACTCGACAATATGTATCTTTATGAGCAGCAGCAGGCGGTGCGACAAAGCGAACAATATGCGCAGCAATACTGCCAGTAAACCGCATTCGATCAAGACCAATATTGCCCCCGCTAGTTTGCCAATTCTTGATCTACAACAACGGTTGAAAGTGCCAACATCCGCATTATGGACAACTATAAATAATCATATTCAACAATGATTTAATGTCTACACTTAGGCTATTTAATCATCTTCCTCACTGAGACCTGTTGTGCATAAACACCTGCTATCCGCCAGTTCACTACTCATCAGCGCCTTTATCTTTATGCTGGCCAACGGTCTGATCAACCTATTACTGCCCGTCCGGCTACAGATCAACCAATTTGACACTGGCACGATTGGCCTGGTGCTATCGCTCTACTGCGTTGGCCTGCTATTCGGCGGCCTGTATAGCAAGGTATTGATCCGTCGAGTGGGCCATATTCGTTTATTTGCCATCAGTGGTGCTATTGCCGCCTTCGGTATTCTCGCCTGCAGCCTACTCACCAATGCTTGGCTGTGGGGCTTGATGCGTATTTTTGCCGGTTTCTGTAATGCCTGTATTTTTACCGCCATTGAGAGCTGGTTAAGTGCCGGCTCGACCAGCGAAAACCGCGGGAGAATTCTCGCCTCTTACCAGGTGGTGATTCTCAGCGCCAGTTTTCTCGGCCAATTTGCCATCAACCTTGGCGACCCCGCGACCGACCTCTTGTTCATTATCAGCGCCATGTTGCTGTGCCTGTCGGTGGTACCGATTCTGATGAGCCGCCAGGCCGGCCCCAAGGTCAGTAGTCAAAAGACAATGTCGTTTATCAGCATGGCCAAGCTCAGCCCGCTGGGTTTTACCGGTTGCTTCTTCGCCGGCATGATGTATTTTGCGATGTTTAATATGCTACCGATTTTTGCCTCCAGCAATGGCCTCAGCGGCTACGGCGTCTCGATGATTATGGCCGGTGCGGTACTCGGCGCCTTTCTATTGCAACTGCCTGTCGGCTTTCTCGCCGACCGTTTCGACCGCCGAACGGTCATGACATTATTACTGGTATTCTCCAGCGGTTTGGTGCTGTCTGTTCCCCGCTTGGTTGCCCTCGATCAGTTTTGGTTTGCCGTTGGTATCAACAGTGTGGTCTGCGGTTTACTCAGTTGTTTCTACCCACTCAGCATTGCCGAGGCCTATGACAAACTGCGCCAGGAACAAATTAATGCCGCCATGGGTACGCTGTTGGTCGCCTATGCCACCGGCGGTATTATTGGCCCGATTGCCATGTCACAGGGGATGAGCCTATTTGGTAGCACAACACTTTTTTATGGTATCGCCGGCAGCCAGTTAGTGCTCGCGTTTATCGTCTTGGTTCGCATCGGCCAACGTCAGGCGCTGCCCAGCGACCAACAGGAAAGCTTTGTTATGCAATCGGGTGTCGTGCCTTCGGCCTCAACCCTCGACCCGCGAACCAAGTTTATTCAGGCTAAGTTCCCCCTCAGCAAAGAGGCTCATGCGGCACGTTCACTGGCCAAGAGCGACCCCTCAGCGGCCGTGCGCATGGCCTGTGCGCTGGCAAAAAAGAAGCCTAAATACAGCTATGAGATCGCCGGTGCACTGGCCACTGTCGAGGAGATCGATGTCTGCCGCCTGGCCGAGGCACTGTCGGAAACCGTGCCATGGAATAAGCCCAAAATATTCGAGGCTATTCTCGAGGCTCGCGAGGAAAAAGCCTACGAAGTGATCAGCCTGTTTGCCCAGCTCTACCTCAGCGACCTCGCCGACTTCTCCTATTTAATCTCGGCAGAGATCCCACAGCTTCGTGGCGTGCTGGCCCGCGTCGCCTTTGAAACCCTGCCAGAGAACACCGATGAAATTGCTGAATTCTTTGCCCAGGAGCTCAGTGATGACATCGAAACCGCCCGTCCCGCCGACGCCGCCAGCGGTGAACACGAGCAGCGAGCCGTCGATCTCGTGGCAAAGGTATCTGAAAACTCACCCGAGAAAGCCATCGATGTGGCGGTGAAGATTGTCGAGACCGTGCCCGATGCCGCCGTTGCCGTCGCCGAGGGTATGGCCAGTACCATTGCGGAAAACTATATTAATGATGAGCCGGACAACGAGACCGCCGACCAAGACCTGCAAGGTGAAAGCAACCAAGGTGACAGCGAGCAACCACAGCCTGCAGCCATTATTATGGCCTCAAAAAATGCCGATCAAGCCGACGCCTTTGAGCAGGCTGAAAAGGATAAACAGCGACAGGAATATACCGAGGCAATTTCAGAAGCCATCAGCGAGCGGGTCAACGAGAGCGCTGTGAATATCGTTCAGCGATTATCCGAGGCCGCACCGGAAAACAGCATCGACATTGCCGTTGCCGTGGTAGAGAACGTGCCAGAGGCCAGCACCCAGGTTGCCGAGGCGGTGATGTCAGAGCAGGCGGAAACGGAGAAAAACAACAATACAACCAGCACTGAAGACACTCAACCCAGCATTACCCCCACCATCAATGACAACGACAGCAGCGACAAGTCAGCAGAGCCTGGTGTCGATAAAGAAGAAGAGGACAATAGCGCCACGCTCGAATTAATCAGCCGGTTATCAGAAGCGGCGCCGGATCAGGCTAACGATATGGTTGAGGCCGTTATCGCCTCGGTCGGCGACGACAACCCAGAGCTGATCGAGGAGATCAATGAACAGGTTAGCAGCCACCAAATAGAGGACACGGTCGAAAAGTTTAGCAATAATTAGTCGGGCCAGCGGCCAGCGGTTGAACCACTGGCGCCAGCTTACGACTGCGCTTAATCAGGCGAATGGCGCTAACGAATACAGGCCTCACTTTTATTTCTATAAAAGTTAAACCACCAACGGTTGCCACCACAGTCCGATCGGTCATCGTACAAATCAAACTCGTCATTGTGAAAGGAAAAATTCATTGTCACCGTGTTGTCATCCGATATCACCCGGATGCCCATCTGGCCATTGCGCCGGGTTGAGTTAGACTCCAGCGTATTATCGCCCTCATCATAATCATTGTCTTTGAGCACAATACCATCGCCGGGGTTATTGTTGGCGATATTGCCGCGCAGGACATTCCCCTTGGAGTCGATATCGAAACCATCCTCCTCGTTTTCATCATCCTCCATACCATTATTGTTCGCCGTATTATTGATAAAACGGCCGTAATTACCATCGACATCGAAACCATCGCGGCCATTTCCATTGGCCATATTCAGGGTAAATGTATTGTGTTCCCCCTCGCCGAGGTCGCTTTCGTCGGAGAAACCCGAGTCGACATCGAAACCGTCATCGCCATTACCTGAGGCAGTGTTATTACTGAAGCTATTGTAAGAGCCTCCATCGATATCGAAGCCATCGTTTTCATTATCACTGGATTTATTATACAAAAAGGCATTGTGACTGCCGTCGATATTAAAACCATCTACCCCGTTATTCAGCGCTTGATTTTGGATGAAAAAATTATAACCGCTCAACACCAAAAAGCCTGCCTCGTCACCATCACCCTCACCGTCGTCACCAAAACCATTGGCGCTGACTGTCATACCAAATACCGAGTGACCACCGCTGCCATCGACCACAACACCTTGTCGACAGCCAGAGACCTCGCCGCCACTGATAAAACCGTCACTGCCAGAGAGCAAGATCCCCACACCACCCTCTTGGCTGTCACAGGTTACCGAGAAGCCGTTCATTGATAATGTCGCCGGGCCGACAACCGTCAGTGCAGGACTCTCGCTGCAACTTAGTTGCTTGAATAAAAAGCTTGGCGTGGTGATGACATCACCGCACTCCAACGCATACACCGGCGTATTAATGGCAGAGAAAGCAAGGCAACAGAGCGCTGTTGCGCGCCTGCCAAACGGGTTATTGAAAACATCCATTGTTATACACTCCAACTGTGATTTACCGCATAAATGCTGCCTAAGCATCGTGCCCAGCCAACGCATCTTAGAGTTATAGTCACAATATGGAGTTGAGTTATTAATTAATAGACGCAGTAGATATTGGTCATTTTAAAGCGCTATAAGCACCGTAGAGAAATCACTGGCATTATTTTTTTCTTATTAAAAACAAAAAATAAAAAAACTAAGACGAACATCGTACTTTTAATATGCCAGCGACCATAAATCAGTGTGTGCGGTGACAGTGAATTTTTAACCCCTTGGGCTTTGGCATTGGTACCCACTCGAACTGGTTGTTAAAATCAGCCGACAAGGCATAACTATTGTCGGTTAATAACTGCTGCATGAAACACTTGGTCAACATGACTGCGAAATGCATGCCTATGCACTTGTGGGCACCACCGCCAAAGGGCAAATAGCTGAAGCTGTGGCGTTTATGCTCTGCCCGCTCCTCGCTAAAGCGGTCAGGGTCAAACGTGTTGGGCTCACTCCAAAATTCTGGGTCGTAGTGATTGAAAATCGGCGAGGTGAATATCATCGTATCGGCCGGTACCTGATGGCCATCAATCTCACAGGCATTAATCGTCCGTCGCGGCGTCAGGCTGACAGAGGGACGCATGCGCAGTACCTCATTAATCACCCTGTCCATCACTGGCATCAGCGGCAGGTCGTCATAGCCCAATGTTTCACCGGCGCCTCGGCCTATCGACTCACATTCACTTCGCAGGCGCTGCTGCCACTCCGGGTGAAGCGCGGTGTAATAGAGCAGATGATTAAGCAATGAGGTGGTGGTGTCATGGGCGGCGAACAAAATGAATGAGGCTTGCGCAATAATCATTTCGTTGGGAAAATAATTGCCATCGTCATCTTTTTCCCGGCACATAAAGCTAAACATATCCTGCTGATCACCCTGGCGTCGCTGCGCTATTTGACCGAGAAAGTACTGCTGCAAATACTGCTGGCCGCGTTTTCCCTTGCGGTATTTCGTACCCGGCAAATCTTTACGTATCAGCCCCATCAGGCCGATATTAATATTCAAAAAAGCCGTGTTAATACGCTCAATTTCGGCGGGGTCTTCCTCGCCAATAAACACCTTGGCACCGATGGCCAGCAGTGTTGATTTTACCGCGGGGAAGATATCGACCTCAGGCTGCTGAGACCAGGTGGCTAAATGCTGGGCAACAACCGGGTTAACCATTGCCTGATAATTTTTCATCGCCGCCGACTTGAACGCTGTCTGCATCATACGACGCAAAAACTTGTGTTCGTCAAAATCAGTCATCTGAATACAGCCGCTGTAGAACTGTCCTATCGACTGCTCCAAGCCTTTTTGACTGGAGAAATTCTTCTCTCTATCGAGGAAAATACGCTGGTGGTTGTCGGCACCGCTGACCATTAAGCCGTGCTGGTTAAGCAATTTAATCCGCGACACCTTGCCATGATCTCGGTGCAGTTGCTGAATAAACCCCTCCAGATCTTTGATCACATCAAGGGTGTTACCCAGGATCGGCAGGCCTTTGGCGCCAGGAATGTGTGAGAGGTTGTTACAATCGGGGCGCTGCTTATAGTCAGTGGTCACGGTACGTACTACCCATAGTGTTTTTATTATTATTCGCCTGAGCATATGCATGCCGCAGGATTTAAAACACTATCTCAGAGCTGTTACATTGAAACAAGGGCTAATCACCTACCAGTGATTACCCCTTGTTAATGCTCACGACAACAGCGCGGTATTGACCACCTCTGTCGCCATCGGGTCGAAGCTCTGCACCGCGCGTCGGCGCAACTCAGGGGCAAAGAGGGCAAATAATTCATCGCCCCGTGTTTTGGCCAGCACAATATCATCGTGCGGTAGCTTCTCAGCCAGCGCCTGGATCAACGATTCTGCTCCGTCGGCCTTGGCCGCCGCTGCCAGCATCGCCCAACCATAGCTGTCGATAAAGTTTTGTTCACAACCCTGGCCTTCGAAATACATCACCGCCAGATTTTGACAACCCTGTGGATAGCCCTGTTTTGCCGCCGCCTGATACCAGGCAAAGGCGCGTGGTTTATCGGCCTTAATGCCATAACCATCATCCAACATCGACGCCATATTAAACTGCGCCTGAGCAATACCGTTTTTTGCCGCCTGCTGATACCAGTCAAAGGCGGTGGCGATATCCTGATCACCGCCTCGGCCGGTCATCAGTAGAGTCGCCAGATTATACTGGGCCTCGGGGCTGTCCTGTAGGGCGGCGCGATAATAATACAGCCGTGCCTGCTGGTAATCTTGCACGCCGGCATTACCGCTGTCGAAATACAGCGCCAGGAAATACTGCGCCGCGCGAATGCCAGCCTGCGCCTCGGTCAAGCACAGCTCGACCGCCGCCTCGGTGGCCAGCGCCTCATACTGCCGACAGAAGGCCTGTTCCTGCTGCAGTGCGTCGACGCTGGGTGGCTGAATATTACTGACTGCCCAGGGGCTGACTGCATCACGTTGGCTAAACATCGACAGCATTTTCTTAAACATACGGCTTACCACCTTGCTCTATTCTGCTACTACTGACTGGTCTCAACATCAATTGTCGGCGCCTCGCTGATCGCCTGCCACTGCCACCATTCATGCTCACCCTTGTCGTTACTCTGCTCGCCTCGGACGATATCCCAGCGCACCAAGTAATCGGGGTCAACCACATCGTCGTCGAGTTCATCGACCACAAAGCTGCCACTGGGGGCCGGGTGCCAACTGCTGATATCCGATGGCAGGGTGAAGGGCTCACTCTTCGGCGCCAGCTCGACGACGATACCATCCTCCTCCATTACCTTGACCACCACACCGTAAAGCAGTTTTTGCTGCAACAGGTTTTGTTTTTCAAAATCATAATAACGCAGGCCGATAATAATGCGTTTAGTCAGCAACTGACTGCGATCGATACTACTCATAAGCTACCTACGACTGTTCGCTCAACCTCTGATATACCAACGGTACCACAGCGAATGTAATACGCCCATCACGTGGTACCCATCACTATTAGTGCGCCAACGGTACGACACCTACCTGCGGCATATCGGCCAGGCCAATGTCACGGGCGTGCTGTTCAAAATCTTTGTTCTTCCAAAAGAAGCCACCGGGCATCGTCGTCGGTACCACCAACACATAAAACAACGCTCGACCAATTACCGCCGAGGCAACGACACAGAGCAATACCAGCGACCATAACACAAGACCAGCCACTCCGGTCAGGGCCAAATAGGCCAACAGTGCCACCGCCAGAATATTCACAACCAACAGAGTATTGCGCAGCAGATAACTGTTGCCGAAGGTGGTGCACTGAATATAGTGCGACGCTGCACCTTCGTGATTGCCGTGGTTCATCGCTCGGGCATGGAAAAACAATCCAACTAATTCCAGCGCCATGCCGGCCATCATCAGCACCGCCGTCGCCTGTAGAAAACCACTATAAGACTCTCCTAGATAAGCCCAAACCGGCACTGTAATCAGCGACAGCGCGATACCACCGAAGGTCAGGGCTGTACCGACAAAGCTGGTAGCGGTCTGCCAGTGATCCCAGAAAGGACGCGCCTTGATCCGGTAGCAGCGATACATGTAGTACAGTCCCGTCGAACCGGCAACCGTCGCCAACCAGGCAAAGGTCTGTGCCGGTGCGGCTAAATCTGGCAAAGTTGCAAGCAGCGGTAAATAGCTGACAATCAAGGCATTGGCTGGCAGCTGACAGAGCAGATGCAGGCCGGCAAAGGCCATAAACAGCATAATCCCCAAGCCCTCACGACAGACCGGTGAGTAGCGCAGGTTGTTAAAGCCGCGGTAGAAGCGCATCGGCTTACCGAGGTGGATGGTTGTCATCAACAGACCGAGGCCAGTCAGACCTAAGCAGAGCAGCAAGAACGGCACATACAACGCCGAGGCGGTGAGTTCGTTAAAGGCGCTAAGGCCCAACTTGCCACCAAAGAAGTTAACAATAAAGCCACCGATGGCCATCTGCACGGCGAGGGTGAAAATTACCAGCGGGTTTTCCCGCGAACTCAACCGCGGCAGATTCCAAAACGTCTCCTTGCCTTTTTTCTGGTCGACCACGGGGCTATAACCGCCGTCATCCTGGCGCTTATATTTTACCGGCATGCCATCGGTGCGGGTCACCACATCGGGCATCGACTTGGTCTGTTGAAAGCGGATATTGGGTTGAGTAATCGAGGTATCGGGAAAGCCCGGCAGATTGGTCTTGGCCTGCTGGCGATTGTCCGGGGTGTTTTCCACCACACCGAAGTTCAGCGCATTACCCAGACAAGCGGCAACACAGGCCGGCTTTAAACCCACCTCTAAGCGGTCGACACACATATTGCACTTGGACACCTGGCCCTTGACCGGGTCGAGCTGCGGCGCATTGTACGGGCAGACCCAGGTACAGTAGCCACAACCAAAACAGGTGTCAGGGTCCTGCAGGACCGCACCATACTCGACGTGTTTGGTATAGGCCTTGGTCGGACAACCCTTTAAACACACCGGATTATCGCAGTGGTTACAGGCCATCGAAATATTCATGCGGCGGAAATCGGGGTAGGTGCCGCCCTCAACATAACCGACCGAGCGAAACGCTAAGTGGGCGGGGTTGTCGTTTTTCTCACTACAGGCTGCCTCACAGGCGTGACAGCCGATACAGTTATCGGCGGTGAAGTGAAAGGCATGCTGCTTGTTGCGGTTGGGGTTGTCGCCAACAAAATCTTCCTCGCCGTTGATGCCCATGGAGCGGTCTTTACAGACCATGTTATTGGCATCGCCATCGGCGCCAGCGCGCTCAAGGAGGTCGATGGCCAGGCCGTAGGTGTTCTCGGACTGCATTACCGGGTCGTTTAGCTTGGCATAACTGGGTTCATTATCACGTACTTTAAACATATCTGCGTCGCTCGTATTTCTTGCTAAAATTTATCGCTGTTTTCATTGTCAATCTCAACCGCCTAAAAACTGCGGCGACGGGCATTCAGCTGCGCCGCCTCGAGTTGGTCGACTTTCTCAATTTTCACCGAGAACTGCTTGAACGCAGGCTGACGCGAATGCGGGTCGAGCAGACCCAGCGATAAATGGTTAACACAATCGTGGAAATGGAAGGGAATAAACACCATATTGCGCGGCACCCGATGGGTTAACTGCGCCATTACCACCGCATCGCCACGACGGCTGACCAAGCGCACATAGTCCATGCTGCGAATGCCTAACTGCTCGGCGGCATCGGGGTTAATTTCCATGTAGGGTGTCGGGCTGTATTTATTGAGGTTACCCAATTTTCCGGTTTTGGTGCGGGTGTGGAAGTGCTCGACCACCCGGCCCGAGTTCATCCAAAATGGGAACTGCTCACAGGGCACCTCGTTATTTTCAATATAATCCAGCGCCATTAAATTGGCCTTGCCGTTGGGCGTCTGGAAATGACCATCGCTATAGAGACGCTGAGTACCTGTCTCCTCGCCCTCTTTCATCGGCCATTGAATACCGCGCTGCTGTTCAATCAACTTATGACTCATGCCGGCGATATGCAAAGTGCGGCCATCGCCCTTCGATAGCTGTTTCATCTCATCGAAAACATCGGAGGCGGCAGCGGGGAATTTCATCTGTTGGCTGACATCCCAGCGCTTGGCCAACTCATTAAAAATCCACAGATCGGGCTTGGAGTTTCCCGGCGGCTCAACAAACTTGTTAGCCAGATTAACGCGGCGCTCGGTATTGGTCAGCACGCCGTCCTTCTCGCCCCACACCGCACCCGGTAGATACACATGAGCATATTCGGTGGTCTCGGCATCGCGGTAACCATCTTGCACTACCATGAACTCAAGGTTTTCTAGCGTCTTACGAATACGCGGCAGGTTTGGCATCGAGGTCATTGGGTTGGTGGCGACAATCCACAACGCCTTGATCTGTCCTGACTCGATGGCGGGAAAAATATCGGTTTCCTTGAGGCCAACCTTGGGTGGAAAAAAGTCGGCGTCGACATTCCAAAACTCCGCCACTTCTTTTCTGTCTTTTTCTTTCTCCAGCATGCGATAACCGGGCAGGCCTGAACAGGCTGACCACTCGCGGGTTCCCATGGCATTACACTGACCAGTAATCGACAAGCTGGTACCGCCGGGCTTGCCGATATTACCGGTAATCAGGTTGAGGTTGTTGATCGCGCAGACACCATCACTGCCGTGGGTCGACTGATTGATACCCATGGTCCAGATACTCATCGCCGAATTGGCGCGGCCATAAATACGGGCAACATGGCGAATCATATCCTCGTCGATGCCACAGATCTTCGCCGCCGTGGTGGGGTCATACTTGTCAACCACGTCCTTCATCTGTTCGAAGTCATTACAGTGAGCATCGATATAGTCTTGATCCTGCAACCCCTCTTTCAGAATCACATGGGCAATGGCATTCAACAGCACTAAATCGGTACCTGGCGTAATCGGCAGGTGGATATCGGCAAACTGGGCAAACATCGTCACTCGAGGATCGACGACAATCAACGGGAAGTCTCGCTTCTCCATCGCTTCTTTAAGGCGCCAATAAATAATCGGGTGTTGCTCGGGTAGATTGGAGCCGAAAGCCATTAGGCAGTCGGTGTGCTCAAAATCGTCATAGCAACCCGGCGGGCCATCGCTGCCGAAGGAACGCTTGTAACCCGATACCGCCGAGGCCATGCACAGCGTGGTATTACCATCATAATTGTTGGTACCAATACAGCCTCTAACCAGTTTGCCAAGGGTATAAAACTCCTCTGTCATTAACTGTCCGGTAGAGACAATAGCAACCGAGTCACGGCCATACTTATCTTGAATACGCTTGAACTCGGCGGCGGTTTTATCCAGCGCCTCATCCCATTCGACCGGTTTATAATCGTCGAATATTCTATCGCGCATCAACGGCTGCACACCGCGCCCGGAGGACTCTGACAGTTCGTGTTCGAAGATTCCCTTGATACACAACTTACCGGTATTGACCTTGCCGTCATCGACACCACGGGTGGCCACGGGACGCCCCTGCTCATTGACCCCGACTTCTAACGAACAGCCTGTGGAGCAGTAACCGCAAACAGCGTATTTCCACTCTTTGACTTTCTTGTCGGCGATAACAATTGGTTTCTTTTTCTTGCGGCCAAACAACATATCTCTCTCCCCAAAACCGGTGCCGGGTAACTTCTCACTGACCATGCGCTCGCCGAGGGCGATTGCGCTAATATGGTGCAAGCCAGACCTTAGTCATTCACCGGTGGGTGAGGGCTGAGACCTGCTTTAGCAGTGGGAAAACGACTCCATCAGACTATTTTGAGTATATTCATACAAGAAATATGCCAGCTAACAATTTCGCTCGATATATTGGCCTTAAGCTCGCTCTACGACACCAGGTTTTGCTGCTGAAAAGCCAGTGCTCGGCGAAAATCTTTGAGGCCAGAATACACCACTGCCGCCGCCACAGGGGCGAAGATCGCCGCCGCCAAGGCCATCGAGTAATTCAACTTAGCGTCGCTTTTAAAGACAAAGTCTGTAAAAAACGCAACCACTGTTGGGCCCAGTGCCAATCCGATCAAATTGGTAAAAAACAGCAACAGCGCCGACACCTGTGCCCGCCATTGGTTGGGAGTAATCAACTGCAAGGCTGCCGTTGCCACGCCAAAATAGCCAAACTGAAAAAAGATAATGCCGCCGGCAACTATCAGCGCAGACTGCGCCGTTGGCATCAGCGGTGCGGCGACGGCAGGAATCAGCATGGCCAAGGCCACGATAAAAACAATACGCATACTGGCATCCTCATAGCCGCGGGCGCCCAGCCAGCGGGTAAAGGCGGCGATGGCAAAGGCACCCAGACTGCCAACAACAATAAACATGGTGCCAAAAATAGCACCGGATTCGGCCTTGGCCATAGCAAAACTGCGCAACAGGAATTCAATAAACCAGGCCATGGTGCCGTAACCCAAAATCGACAGCAGCGAGACGCCGATGATATGACCCAGATAGGCCCGTCGGAATTGCTTGATATAGCCCAGCAGCTCTTTGAACGTCTCCAACATGGGCTGGTCGACAACCGCATCAGCACTGACACCCTGACGCTTAGGCTCAGCGATAAAGCCCATGAATAAAACAACGACAAAACCCGGTGCGCCAACAGCAACAAAGGTTAACTGCCAGGCTGCCATCTCACCAACAAGCGGCAGCGTTAGTGGCGTCATAGACGCAAAATAGTCATAGACAGAACCCCCAATAATGTAGGCCAAGCCACCACCGATGGTAATACCCAACGAATAGAACGCCATCGCCGAGGGGAGTTTTTGTGGGCTGAAATAGTCACTCATCATCGAGTGTGCTGGGGGCGACAATGCCGCCTCACCAACACCGACTCCGATGCGCGCTATAAACAAACCGCTAAAGCTTTTCGTTAGCGCGCAGGCGCAGGTGGCGATGCTCCAAAAAAATATGCCCCAGGTAATAATTCGCTTGCGACTGAAGCGGTCGGCGGCCCAGGCGATAGGCAAGCCCAAGAAGGTATAAAAGATCGCGAAGGCGAATCCATGCAACAGGCTAAACTGAAAATCTGAAATATCGAAGGCCTGACGTATTGGCCCAATCAACACACTCAGTATCTGGCGATCAATAAACGACAACACATAAGCAACAAACAGCAGTATCAGCGCCTTGTTCGCCGCCGAAGAGGAGGGGTAAGAAGAAGTATGTTGCACTGCACGTACCTGCCGATAGACGATTTATTATGGCTCATCATGATAACAAAGTCGTGCAGCAAAAGGTCTCAAAACACACGGCGAGCTCCGCCTTTGTGGGGGAGGAAACGAGGATAAACCGGCAGTGTTAACGCAGTAAGCGGCTGACAATTTGATCCTTCATTTGCACCCGGCGCAGCTTGAGCTCGGCCATATGCTGATCGGTGGTGGGAACCTCTTGCGCCTCCAGGCTTTCTATCTCGCCGGTGAGACTGTCGTAGTCCCGGGCTAACTCGGCAAATTTTAACTCGCTGGCACAGAGGCTTTTGATAGTGTCGATCTGATCGCTGAAATCTTGCTTTAAGGCGTGACTCGGTACATACATTGGCGGCATCCTATGCGATAAAAAAAGGTGCTAAAAACTATAGCCCAGTTTTATCCAATACGCCGCCCGGTATCGGCAACCGCTACCAGGCCATGACCGCCTTGACAAAGGGTACGGTAATCTTGCGCTTCTCAGTCAGCGAGGCCTGATCCAGGCGTTCCAATACGGTCAACAATTCAGCAATATGGCGGGGCGAGCGAGCGAGAATAAACTGACCAACCTCGGCAGTTATCTCCAGACCGCGTTGACGGCCATGGGCGGCCAAGGCCTCGAGTTTTTCCTCGTCATCCAGCTCGTGCAATTGAATCACAATGCCCCAACTCAGCCGCGACTCTAAATCGGCCAGACTCAGCCCCAGACGCTGCGGCGTGCTATTGCCGGCCAACAGCAATTTGGCACCACCACCGTCGCGACAACGATTATAAAAATGAAACAAGGCCTCTTGCCAGTCGGCTCTGTCGGCCACTGCCTGCAGGTTATCCAAACACACCAGCGAGATCTCATCGCAGCCTTCCAGCACCTCGCCAGGCAGGCGATTAACAACAGTATCGAGGGCGATATAGACGGCGCTGCCGGCCTGCTGTTCGTTGACCGCCGCCGCCGCGGCCTGCAACAAATGACTGCAACCGCAGCCCTGGTTGCCGTATAAATAGAGGTACCACTCACCGTTCTCCAATGCCTGCTGCGTCACGGCGGCAAGCGCCAAACGATTACCGGCACCGGTGATAAAATTGTCGAGTGTTGGCTCGTCGGTTAACGACATCGCCAATGCCATCTGTTCCATGGGTTACCTGTGGTTAAACATCGCGGTCGCAGTCATTTAACCCTGCCACTGATAATATCGCAACGGCGCTATAGGCTGATCGACGATAACCGGAGCCACCTCGGCCTCCGCCGGATTCGCCACCTCGACGCTGTCCTCGGCGCTGCCCTCAGTGCTGTCCTCGGCGCGACTCACCGCCTCGTCATCACTGACCGCTGCCGGCGTCAGCACAGGCGGCTGAGCCGCCTGCGGTGTTTGAATCAACTTTGCCGTGGCTTCTTTTAGCCGACGGTTTAACGAGATCGCCTGCCACACCTGCTCTTCGGTGCCATCGAGTTCCAGCGCAAAGACTACTTGCTCGCCCTCGATATACAGCGGCCCGACTTGGCGTACTGCCTCGAGACCGCGCAGATACAATAACGCCGAGGTGTAATCGGCAAAGCTGTCGATGCTGTCGATGCTGAGCTGTAGCTCGGCGCTGTTTTCACCGACAATCACCGCATAGCGACGCGACAGCGCCTCGGCGACGTTGTCGATGACCGGCGCCAAGACCGCGTTAAAATCCTGCCCCTGACTGTCGAAGCTGAAATGCTCTCCGGCATGGCTAAAGGTCCAGCTTGCACGCCACTGGCTTTCGCCGGTGGCAACAATACGGCCGACCAGAATAGCATCGGCCTGATAGCGTTCAGAGGCAGCAAATAATGATTGCTGCTGCATCTGCCAAACATCATCGGTGCTCACCGCCATAATATCAGTCATGTCGTAGACCGGCAGCAGCATTGGCAGACCACGACGCTTGGCATTGGCCGCCAATGCCTCTGCCAAAGGTATCCGGTTAGTAGCACTGACGACCTGACGGCCGCTGCTATCATCAACCGCTATCCAGGTGGTAATACTGGCGCGATTACTCGACCAGATTGGCAGCGACGACTGGCGCAATATATCGGTGATTTTTTTCGGTTGAAAATCGACAATCAGCATCAACCGACGCCCCTGTTCACCGGTTTCCTCATCGGTAAAACTGACGGTGCGATATTGATAGCTGTTGACCAGGCGATCGGGCCTGGCTAACACCGACTTGATCTCAGCCTGCTGGGTGATATCGCCACGACCTGACGAGCGGACTAACACCTCCGCAAGGGCCAGCTTTTGCGCCTCTAAACGAGCACTATTACTCTGATCGGCAACCTCGGTCTCAACACGAAATAAATTGTCGACCACCACAGCGTCGGCCGGCGGCGACAACAGTGCCACCGCGAGCAACAGGCAAATCAGCGCCAAGCCGGTTTGAATTCGGGCTCTTGATAATCGCGCGACAGTATATGTATAGGGCAAAGTTGGCTCCTAAATGATGAGAAATAATCAACCTGCGATACTAGCACAATCTGTCCAACTAATGGCCAGCATCGACACGGTTTAAGCGAGAAACACCCCACGCTTTGACTAATTCCCCAGCCCCCTGAACCCTCGTCTGTCACCGCCAGCCTCCAAAGCCGACTGCCGGCAACAATGGTTTGACGAGAAATACTGATATTTGTCATATAAATAAAAAACTCCTGACCAAATAGACAGTTTTTGCTGTTGAATTTTAAGCGTTTTTCAACAAAATATTCTATCCCTGCCCCGCATCTGTTGCTAGAATAGCGCGCCTCTTTAGAGCACTCGCATAGGGTACGAATCCAATGAGTTCAAGCAATACTCCGTCAAACAACACACCTTCTTTAAGCTACAAAGACGCCGGCGTCGATATCGATGCGGGTAACGCTTTAGTAGAACGGATTAAAGGCGTTGCCAAACGCACCAGACGACCAGAAGTGATGGCCGGTCTCGGCGGTTTTGGCGCTCTTTGCGAATTACCCGAAGGCTACAAGAAGCCGGTTTTGGTTTCTGGCACCGACGGTGTCGGCACCAAGCTTCGCCTGGCCCTCAACACCGGCATTCACGACAGCATCGGCATTGACTTAGTGGCCATGTGTGTTAACGACCTGATCGTCGCCGGCGCCGAGCCCTTGTTCTTCCTCGATTACTACGCCACTGGCGCCCTCAATGTCGACACTGCCACCAGCGTGGTTGAAGGCATCGGCAAGGGCTGCGAATACTCTGGCTGCTCACTGGTTGGCGGCGAGACCGCTGAAATGCCCGGCATGTATGAGGGCGACGACTATGATCTTGCCGGTTTCTGTGTCGGCGTGGTCGAAAAAGACGAAATCATCGACGGCACCAAGGTCGCCGTTGGCGATACCCTGATTGCCCTCGCCTCCTCCGGTGCTCACTCTAACGGTTACTCACTGATCCGTAAGATTATCGACGTCAGCGGTGTTGACCTCGACGCCCATCAAGTCGATGGCCGCTCACTGTCAGCGGCGCTGATGGAACCAACCCGTATTTACGTCAAGCCACTGTTAAAGCTGATCAAGTCGCAGAACGTTCACGCCCTGTCACACATTACCGGTGGTGGTCTGTTAGAGAACATTCCCCGCGTACTGCCCGACAACGCCAAGGCGGTAATCGACCTGAACAGCTGGCAGATGCCTGAGCTATTCAACTGGCTACAGCACAACGGCAACGTCGACGCCACCGAGATGTACCGCACCTTTAACTGCGGTGTTGGCATGGTAATTTGCGTGCCCAGCGAAGAGGCCGAGCAAGCGCTGGCACTCCTCGCCGCCGAGGGTGAGAACGCCTGGAAGATCGGTGAAATCGCCGCCCTTGCAGACGGTGAAGAAGCGGTCGAACTCGTCGGAGCATAACCATGTCGTCTCCCTGCCGATTAGTGGTTTTAATCTCTGGTAGCGGCTCCAACCTACAGGCTTTTATCGATAAGGCGGGTGATGCTGATCACCCGTTTGAAGTCTGTGCCGTGATCAGTAACAAGGCCGACGCCTTTGGCTTGGAGCGTGCCCGTAAAGCTGGTATCGCCACCGCCGTAGTCGACCACAAAGCCTTCGACGGCCGCGACAGTTTTGATGCGGCATTAATGGCGCAGATCGACCAGTTCAAACCCGACCTGGTCATCCTCGCCGGCTTTATGCGTATTCTGACCGGCGGCTTTACCCGCCACTATCTCGGTCGCCTGCTCAACATCCACCCGTCGCTGCTGCCGAAATACCCCGGACTCAACACCCATCAGCGGGCAATCGACGCCGGTGATGATAAGGCTGGCTGCACGGTTCACTTCGTCACCGAAGAACTCGACGGGGGACCACCGGTGTTACAGGCCAGTGTCGCCATCGAAGCCGACGACTCCGCCAGCGCCCTCGCCGGCCGGATTCTTCACTGCGAACACGTCATCTACCCACTGGCCGCCGCCTGGTTTGCCGAGGGACGATTACGCCTAGACGGCGACAACAGCCTGCTCGACGGCAAGGCTCTGCCCAGCTCTGGCCTCAACCACAACCTTAGCCAGCGCTGATTGATTAGCCCGGCACGATTTTGTCGTGCCGAGCATCTTCCGCAACAACAAACCCACAACTTACATCACCCCCTTGTGCGACGTTTTCTAGTACACTGTCATCGCTGCCCATTTTTTGCAGCCAGTGATTGAGTGGACTCTCTATGCGATTAATCTTCACCCTTGCCGCGCTGATATTAGGCGCCAACACCGTGGCCGAGCCTAACGACGCGCTGGCCGAATACCGGGCCAGTTATCAAACCACTGTCTACGGCATCGAGGCCACCGCCGAGCGCAGCCTGACCAAACTCCCCCCCGCCACCAACGGCGACCGTCGCTATCAACTCAACAATCACTCCAAGGTGCCGCTGGCCAGTATTAACGAAACCAGCATCTTCAGTATCGACACCAACAACCAACTGCACACCGAGACGTTTAGCCGCAAGCGCGGCGGCCTCGGCTCCAGTAAAGCGTTCAACCAGCAATGGCAATGGTCGACACTGACGGTGACCAGCCGCTATAAAAAACAAGACTACATCATTGAGATCTACCCACGCAGCTTCGACCGACTCAATTATCAGCTGGCCATTCGATTAGAGGCCGACAGCATTATCAACGGCCAACAGTACGATGATAATTACACCGGCTCCTATTACCCTGTCGTTGACCGAAAATCGCTGCGCGATAATATTGTTATCCACTACCGTGGCGAAGAGCGCCTAACAACACCACTGGGCGAGCTCGACACGTTAAAATTTGAGCAGAGCAAGGTCACCGACCCCGGCCACAGCACCACGGTTTGGCTGGCCAAGGACTGGCACAATCTGATTGCCCAGTTTGTCTTCTGTGACGAGGGTAACTGCGACACCATTAAACTGACCGCCGCCACCATCGACGGAAAAAACGTTACCGGCGCGCCATCTGAATCACCATTAAACAAGCAGAATCCTGCGGAGTAACCATGAAGACTATCGGCATTATAGGCTGGAAAAACAGCGGTAAAACGACGCTGGTGTGCAAGCTGGTCAGCAATATTAAAAACCGAGGTTTGTCGGTATCGACCATCAAACACACTCATCACCACGACGTTGAAATCGACCAGCCCGGCAAGGATAGCTACCAACACCGCAAGGCCGGTGCCAACGAGGTCATCCTCGCCACCCACAACGGCTGGATGATTTTTCATGAGCAACCCACCGAGCCGGAATTAAGCGAGGTCATTGCCCGCGTCCAGCCGGTCGACGTGTTATTGGTTGAGGGCTACAAGCTGCACGACCATCCTAAGATTTTGGTCTATCGCCCCGAGATGGAAAAAGAGCTGCTGACCCACAAGATCAGCAACGTCATCGCCGTCGCCAGCGACCAGCCGATCGACGACTGCCCAGTGCCGGTACTCGACTTAAACAACGCCGAGCAGATCGCCGACTTCCTACTGGCCGCCGACGTTTAACCGCCGCTGATGAATACTGTTAATGCGAGAACATCATGACCACACCGCTGTTAATCGACGGCCCCGATAATGCCACCACCACCTTCATTCTCGCCCACGG
This sequence comes from Sinobacterium norvegicum, assembly GCF_923077115.1. NCBI lineage: Bacteria > Pseudomonadati > Pseudomonadota > Gammaproteobacteria > Cellvibrionales > Spongiibacteraceae > Sinobacterium > Sinobacterium norvegicum. The sequence continues at coordinate 388,677 of NZ_CAKLPX010000002.1, read as the reverse complement.
TGCCGGTGCCGGCATGGAGCATGAGTTTATGCAGGCCATGGCAGCCGCCATCGCCAGTGCCGGCATCCGCGTTATTCGCTTCGAATTCCCCTATATGCAGAAACGCCGCCTCGATGGCCTGAAATACCCACCCGACCGCGCCCCCAAGGCCATCGCCGCCTTCGAGGCGGTGATCGAGCAGGTGCAACAGCAGTTCCCCGATACCCAGCACTGGTTTATCGGCGGTAAGTCGATGGGCGGCAAGCTGGCCAGCATGATTGCCGCCGACAGCGCCGAGCGCTTCAGTCTCGCCGGCGTCATCTGCCTCGGCTTTCCCTTCACCCCACCCAACAAGCCAGAGAACTTCCGCGGACAGCACCTCGAAAGTATCGCCACCCCGGTACTGATTATCCAGGGCCAGCGCGACACCTTCGGCGGCGAGGAAGCGATTAAAGGCTTCCCACTATCGAAAAACGTTAGCGTGCAGATACTGCCCGATGGCGACCACTCGTTTAAGCCGCGGGTGAAGTCTGGCTTTACCCTACAACAGAATATGGATGCGGCGGTTGAGGAGGTTGTTCGGTTTTTTGAGGGATTGGGGTAAGGACGGTAGTGTTTAGGCCTCACTTCGGACTCGCCCGCCGACACCACCACCGAGCACGCCGCAAGTACGTCCCTGTAGGCTCATCGCCAGCTTACCTGCTGGCGATGGCTCGGTGGTGATATCAACGGGCGGTGTTGGCTGTAGCGGCCAAATTCACTTTGCCACTACAACAGCATGAATTCTCTCTTGGCAATAAATATGCCGGTCATCTTTAGCCCAACGGCAGTTTCCAACAAATGGGTGATCTAGCATTTCAAAATGCTCCGGGTTAGCATCAACTATTTTCTCACCTCTATAAAATACAGATTTTCCATCCTTGGCATGATACTGGCCAATCACTTCTAGGGTATCCGGGTCTGCACCTTTGACAATAACCCCCTTATAGAAGCAACGCTTGTCATCTTTACCGTAGCCGTAATCAATAGATTGAAATGTATTAACATTGGCGGATTTTATCTTCTTAGGCTTGCCATACGATGACGTATGAAAGAAGACCATCTCTTTGTCTTTGGCATACCCACAATACTCCGTCTCATCAATCAACAGATAGTTATCAACAGACACCCGGCCTGCGAAATTTTTGCCAACATCCAGCACTGTGAAGGTTTTTGCATCAACATCTTTAAGGTTGCCGATATTGAAATATACTCGGCTTATATCTTTCGAGAAGATCTCATTTAGGATAACAAACGAGTCGATATCCACCCCTCTAACAGGATCACCATGGCGATAGGCGCGATATTTATCCTTGGCCCACTGTTTATTGAAGACTTCAAATGATGCTGAATCAGCCTTCATTATCACTCGGCCAGAATATCTAATCTCACCATGAACTCTCTCATAGCCATGCCCTAATTTTGCCATTCATCCTACCCTTACTTATTATTATCTATATTTTATCACTAGGACTTAATGAATTATATAAGCACTAAATTGGCAGCCATAAAGATGGGGATAGAGTTAGGCCTTTTCTTTTGCTAGCATATTTAGGGTCAGAGTAAAAACTCAACCCGACGTGGCTGGCAATATCGGCGCAGAGGCATCGTCAGCAGGGACGCTGACGCTGAGCCTACAGGGAGGTATTCACGGCGTCCTCTGCGGCGGTATTGCCAGACGCAGCTCCTTACCTAACCAAACGCCAACCCTAGATCACCCCCTCGCCAAGACCGCACAGAACCCTTATCATGCCGATATAACTATCTAACACATCCAAGAAAGTAACCACCTATGTCGCTGCCTCCCTGCCCCAACTGCAACTCTGAATTCGTTTACCAGGATCAGGATCAACTGATCTGCCCGGAGTGTGCCCATGAATGGAACGCGGCAGAGGCTGCTGCCGAAGCCGCGGCGCGGCAGGTCAAAGATGTTAACGGCGCCGTGCTGGCCGAGGGCGATAAGGTGACGCTGATTAAAGACCTTAAGATAAAAGGCAGTTCACAGGTGTTGAAGATTGGCACCAAGGCTGTCGTTAGACGCATCGTCGAGGGCAAGGATCATCAACTCGATTGCAGAATGGCCGGCGCCAGCGACATGATGGTAACGGCGAAGTTTGTTAAGAAGGCCTGACGACTAGCATCTGCAATTCCAAACCCCGCTCCACAGCAAAGACACGGAGGGGTTTTATTAAAAATTGTGAGGCCGTGTTTGAGCGCAGCGAGTTGCCGATCAATATTTTCATGAAAGCCCCGCAGTGTATCGAGGCCTCCATCCGATCTAATTGGGATCAACAACACCCCTTCTATATAAATCTAATACGCTTTTTGCACCTTACTGTAACCGAAGTTAGTCACCGTGGTCGTGCCATAGAGCGCTGTCAGCGCCTGCTCAAACTTGGCAGCATGGCCGACGGGGGCGGTGTCGATGTGGTAGAAACCGAAGTTGGGATCAAACAGGATGATCTCATTATTGCCTGTCATCATCATGGTCTCGTGATTGACACCAACATTGGTATCGACAGCGACCTCTACACGGTAAATAGCATTATCCTTTAACGGTGCAGCATCGGCATAGCCACCATTTTGTGGCTTGAAATGCTTTGCATTGGCCGCCTTTCCCGCCGCCACCAGAGGGACTGTTCTCAACCGGGTTGAATTTGCCTTGGCCTCATTAAAACTGTTGGCCTTGGACCAGGGGCTGTCCTTGTGTTTTTGCACGTAGTCGCAAATATAATAACAGATGCCATGTTGCGCCGGGCCGCCGCCAACAATATGGGTGGATTGATCAAATTCAGTCAGTTTTGTCGTCGCCATGATTACGTCCTTGTAGAAAAATATCGAAATTCAGCGCCCATCATGCACGTCATATAACCTCGAACGCAAGCGACAACAGTGCATTAAATAAGGCTTTATTTTATGACTTCTGACATTTTCAACTTCGAATTTAAAACCATAGAAAACACTCACAACAACAGGATATTACTGTTATTTCGCATACGATTTACACTCACACCTATTCACAATATTTACATTCCCGCTGTCTGCAAAAGATTGTATAAAAAACCATTATTTAAAGAAAAAATCTCGTGTATGATCAACATAAGCTTATGTTGCGGCCTTGTTAGCCCGGCAAAACATGGACTCTATAATGGCTAAAAAAAACACGCTTATATTCTTCACTATCATTTTGTGTACTTTGATACACAGCAATACGGTTACAGCTATGTCTATTTTCGATATTGGTAAATCCTGTGTGTTTTCCCCTGCCAGCGGTGTTTTAACGCTAAACGGCCAACCAATAAGCAATGCAAAAATCACCCGCATGGTGGAATGGCAAAAAACTGAGACTGACGAAACAACCACTGATGAAAACGGTTACTTCCAAATGCCCGGTCTCTATCACCGCTCCGCCACTAGCCTTATGCCTGTCGAATTTGTCGCGAGTCAGTCGTTAGTCGTCGAGTATGAGGGTCAGGAGTATAAAATATGGTCTGGCGTAAAGCGCTCTTCAGAAGAAAATGCCGAATTGGGCGGTGCTGAACTGAGGCTGAGCTGCGAACTTACCGACGAATTAAAAACAATTCGCCACGGTGCCTCACTACTCAGAAGCAATTGCAATTGGAATGATTAATATCCTCAAAAAACAGGCAAGAAATCGTCACATTAGAAAGGAATCGATATGTCGACACTTACACCTCATTACGCGGCCACGCTAGCTTCGGATATCTATGCCATCAAGTCAGAACTTTCTCGAGATGTCTTTCTAGCCATCTACGAAAATGAATTCGATGTTAATTTTGAAAAGAGTTCAAAGCGTCTATCAGGCAGCACTGGCTGCTTCATCAAAGAACAACACGTCATGGGAATTGCGGCCCTAGGTAAAGATAAATACTCGGGCCAGGCATTTGTCGCTTTAAAAGGTACCGCGGGGTTATTCGATGCACTCACCGATCTAAATGCAGGCCTCAAACCCAGTCATAATGGCGGCTATGTACATCAAGGGTTTTATTACACCTTCGCCTCAATACTGCCCGACCTTCAGGCCTTTGTCCGCGACTGTAGTGGGCAGCGTATCCACACTATTCACTGCGTAGGCCATAGCCTAGGCGGTGCTCTTGCTACATTAACTGCAGACTGGCTAAGTACACAGCTAGCCTGCACGGTAAAACTCTACACATTTGGCTCACCACGTACCGGTCTAGAGTTCTTTGCCGCGAAGGCCTCCAGCAGATTAGGAAGTAGCAATATTCATCGGGTTTACCATAAAACAGACCCAGTCCCAATGGTGCCAACTTGGCCGTTTGTACATGTACCTAATAATGATAGCGACTATTTGCTCAACTCACGAGTCAGCCCACTTCCTTGGGAGTTCCATAAGATGGATAATTATATGACGTCCACACGATCGAAAGACTGGATGACTCTGAAGACACATCGACCAAAATCTTATATGGATATCACAATTGAACGCTGGCTTAAATCCGACAGCTTTGTTGCCCTCGGGATTAACAGTATTGAACTGGTCGGGGCAGCCTTATTATATGTAGTAAAGAAAGTAACCAACGGGTTGGGAATAATTTTAGTATCAGGCTTCAGTACAACTTTTACGATACTTGATCGACTGGCTTATTTGATGTCAAAAGCTGTCAACTATAGTAAGGAACTCTCACGCTGGGTCATCCTCCTGATCAAACGTTTGGGGAAAATGTTCGGCATTATTGTCACCGACACCACGAAATTCACTGCCTCATTCATTCGCAGTATATTCTTACGACTACACAGCGATATTGGTCACCTGATCCGGAAAACTGGTCAAGCTCTGTTTTAATAAATTCGGGCTCTTAAGATGGCATCCCTTAAAAACCACCCAAAAGTCCTCATTCAGTCACAGCAACAATACCGAGGCCGTGTTTGAGCGCAGCGAGTTGCCGATCAATCTTTTAATGGCACTCTAGTCCGGGTATTCCCGCAGTGTGTCGAGGCTGCCGCTATACTGATCAATCAAAAAAACAACAACAGGGGTTTGTGATGACCGGGAATGTAACCGAGGTAGATGGCGTCAGCGTTGAGACCAAGCACAAGGCCAGCTGTCACTGTGGCGCGGTGGCAATTGTACTAGACCTACGCCAGGGCTTGGGCGAACTGAGGCGCTGCGACTGCTCGATGTGTCGACGCCGCGGGGCGATTGTGGCCTCGGTGCCGCTGGCCGGCATCAGCATTATCAAGGGGGCTGAGGATCTCACCCTTTACCAATTTAACACCCACACCGCCAAACATTATTTTTGCCGCCACTGCGGCATTTACACCCACCACCAACGGCGCTCCAATCCGAGTCAATATGGCTTCAATGTCGCCTGCTTGGAGGGTATCAACCCGCTCAAGCTCAGCAACATCCCCACCCACGATGGCGTTCACCACCCCGCCGACCGCTAACAAAACATCGCCCTAATGCACGGCAAAATTCAGTTGCGGGTCGAGGCGGTTGAAGGGGAAGTTTAGGTGGTTGTTAAAATACTCACCGTGGCCGGCGATATTGCGAAAGGCACTGGTGATTCTTTTGATCGGGCTGACCTTCTCCTGCCGGGCACTGCAGTTATCGAGCAGCTTACCAACCACAGCAAACACATAGCTGGCCTTATGGTTTTCATTATTTTGAATCAAGGCATTGATGCAGTACATCGCCGACAGCGATAAATTTTTACAGGCATTGGCCTGCATATTTTTTTCCGCCTGCGATAAATAAATAATACTCAACTCGAACGAACAGCCGCTGTAGACAACCGACTGCTGCCAGTCACCCTCCTCATAATACAACGCGGCTTGATTCATCCAATCAAACCATAGCGACACCATGTCGGCATCCGATAATTTACCGAGTTCGTCCTGATGGGTGGGACATAAGAATTGCATAGCGACAAATACCTGTATGAGTTAACGGAATCACACAAAGTTAATGCAAATGATAACCATTATCAAATGGTTTTTAGCCCAGCCTCTGTGAATCAAACAATATTGGTAATATCACCACGATTGCGCTGGAAGTAATCGACGGCAAAGCGGTTGAAGGTCTTGATCAACTGCGAGGTAAAACGGTTGGAGGCATAGAGCAGGTTGATATCCAATACCGGCAGTGGCTGATGCTGTAACACCTCGACCAATTCGCCGCTGCGGATAGACGCCATGGCTATCATCGGCGGCAGTTCACCGATCATCTGGCCGCTGCGAATCGCATTCAAAACATGACTGTATTCGTTGCAGCAAAAGGCTGACTCCAGGGTGAACAGCTGTTCGCCAAAACGCCACTGCGGTTTACCGTTAGTCGGTAGGAAGGTGGCAATCGGCAACGCCAATAGCTGTTCGATGGTCTCTGGCCGGCCATGCTGGTCGATAAACTGCGGCGTGGCGACCACCATATGGCGCATCGACGCCAGCTTTTTAGCGATGGCCAACTCATTATTAATGTCGCCGATGCGCAGCATAATATCGATGCTGTCGTCGATAAAGTTCAGCTTGCGAGACTGGGTTAATAGCTCTATGCGTATGCCCGGATTAGCCCGGTAGAACTCACTAAACAGCGGCGTCAGGGCCTCCAGTGCCGGCGGAATAGAAATGCGTAAACAACCGCGTAACTGCTGATCGTTTGACTGCATTTTTTGCTCGCCAAAGAATATCTCCTCAAGCCCCTGCACCGCATGTTGATAGAGCGTATTGCCGGCGTCAGTCAACATCAGCGACCGCGTGGTACGCTCCAGCAAGCGTTGCTGTAGCGCGCTCTCCAACTCACTGACACGGCGACTGACTGTTGCCACAGGAATACCGGTCTTACGGCTGGCAGCGGAGAAACTGCCCTGCTGCACAACATTGACGAAGATATTCAGCGAATTCAGGTCCATGTAACACCTTTTTTAGCAGTAGTGAGGAGGCATATATAATATTACCACGATATTTGGAAAGGTCATTCCTGCTTTCACCGGCTTATCCACAGACCTCGCTCTCGTTATAGTGGCGTCATCAAACGGGCTGGCCCAGTGACATCAGCACCGATACCCACCAGACACCATCGCAGAGAAACGATTATGAACAAAGCCATCGACAGCGCCGCAAGCATCGACAACAAGACACAGACTAACACCGCCGCAACACCAGCAAACCCAATGATAGAGTTGATCAAAAATCGTCGCTCGCTGAATCATTTCGACCCCGACCACACCATGAGTGAACAGGAAATTGCCCGTCTGGTTGCGCTTGCCACTCAGGCACCAACGGCGTTTAACGGCCAAAACTGGCATTTTATTGCTGTCCACAGCGACACACAAAAAGCGACATTGCAGCAAATGGCCTTCGATCAGGCCAAGGTCAGCGAGGCCTCGGTCAGCTTTATCATCGTCGGTCGTCTCGATATTCACCGCAGCCTGGCCGAGTCACTGCAGCCCTCTATTGCCAACGGCACGCTGCCTCAGCAGGTCGCCGATGTCTGGCAGGGCATGGCCGATGGTATGTACGGCGACAACCCCACCATGCAGCGTGACGAGGCGATGCGGACAGGCTCATTAGCCGCTATGACGCTGATGATGGCGGCGGAATCGATGGGTTATGGCTCTTGCCCGATGATTGGCTTCGATGCCGAGGCGATACAGCAGACGTTTAATCTCAGTGCCGAAGAAGTACCGGTCATGCTGGTCACCGTAGGACGTGAAGTCGCCGGCAACTGGCAGAAGAAGCAGCGCCGCCCGGTGAGTGAAGTACTCACTCTGGTTTAACTTAACAGCACTGCCCTAGCCTGGTTTAACCCAGGCTGGCCGCCGCCAAATAGCCCGAACGCTGCTGCATTTTTGCCAGATAGGCTCGGGTCTTCGGCCGCTGCTCGAGCAAGCCGATGCCGTCGGCGAACTCCAAAACAATCGTCATCATAATATCGGCGGCGCTAAAGTCGTCGCCGGCAAAGTATGCACGATCACTTAATGCCGATTCGATATAGGCAAAATCCAGCGCCACCTCTTTGGCGATGTAACCATCCATCGGCTGATCGCCAGCACGGGTTTCCATCCCCATAAACAGTCGACACATCACCGGCAAAGCCAATGAGCCCTCGGCAAAATGAGACCACTCCAAGTACTGATAATACGCCCTACTGGCCGCCGGAGGCCTTAAGCGCCCGCGGCCGTATTGGTCGAGAATGTATTCCATCACGGTACTGGATTCACACAGCGTAATATCGCCATCGACAATCACCGGCGCCTTGCTCAGTGGGTGTACGGCAGCGAGACTGGCGGGGGCTAAATGGGTTTGCTCATCGCGCTGGTGATCAACCCGCTGGTAGGGGGTTTGAAGCTCTTCAAGCAGCCACAGTACTCGCTTAGAACGAGATTGATTCAAATGGTGGACGGTTAACATGGTGACTCCTGGAGTGAATTAACGACGAATAAACGGGTAAACCGCCTGAGTTTACGCAGCACCATCGGTTTTAGATCTAATCGTCACTAACAAGACGACAACAGCCTGACCGAAGGGCTCGGCCAGGCTGTTGATAACGCGGTAAGACTTAGGCTAGGGCAGCCAACAGTTTCTCCGCCACCAGCTCTGAGCTGCCGGGGTTTTGACCACTGATTAGCAGGCCGTCCTGCACCGCAAAGGCATTCCAATCGGCAACTTTTTGATAATCGCCACCGCGCTTCACCAACTCGTCTTCCAGCAAGAAAGGCACGATGTCGGTAAGCTGCACCGCCTCCTCTTCGGTGTTGGAGAAACCGGTGACCACCTTATTGTTAACAACAAAATCACCGGCGGGAGTTTTCACATTCAATACCGCCGCCGTCGCATGACAGACCACCGCCACTGGTTTATTGGCGGCAAAAAAGGCTTCGATCAGTGCGATTGAATCGCTGTTATCGGTCAAATCCCATAGCGGGCCGTGGCCACCGGGGTAGAACACACCGTCGTAATCACCGGCCTGTACATTCGCCAACACCTGAGTCGTGGCCACCAGTGCCTGGGCAGCGGCATCTTGATCATAGCGCTGGGTCGAGGCGGTTTGAAAGTCGGCCATTTCACTCTTCGGGTCTATCGGCGGCTGGCCACCGGCTGGAGAGGCCAGCACCACGTCAACACCGGCATCGACAAGTGCGTAATACGGGGCGGCGAATTCCTCGACCCAAAATCCTGTTTTTTCACCGGTATTACCCAGTTCTCCGTGGGAAGTAATAACCATCAGTACTTTTTTGTTGGTTGCTGTATTCATTGCTGCGCTCTCTCTGTGTGTCGGAAATTGGTTGTTAGGCAATCGCTGCTTTAACCATTGAGATCAGTGTAGACCCATGAGTCAGGTCAAACAATACGAATAAAATCGAACACATTGTTCAGCAAATTGATACAATCCAACAATGAAACTCTCCTTTGAACAGCTCAAAAGTATGGTCGTCTTTGCCCAAGTCGTCGAGCAGGGCAACCTTACCGCCGCCGCCAAGCATATTGGCCTATCCCGCGCTGTGGTGAGTTACCACATCAAAAAATTAGAATCTCAACTGGGCGTCAAACTGCTTAACCGGTCGACCCGCTCGGTCACCCTGACCGATGCTGGCAGCGCCTACTACCAATCCTGCCGCATCATTGCCGACCAAGCCGCCAACGCCAATTTGCACATTGAACACTTCAAAAATGAACCCGAGGGGCTGCTTAAAATCACCTGTCCAGTCAATGTCGGCCTGCAAATAGTAGTGCCGGCGCTGAATGAATTTCGCCGCCTCTACCCTAAAATTGACCTCGATGTGATGCTAACCGACGAGGTGGTGAACATTATGCAGGAGGGTATCGACCTGGCGATTCGCGGCGCGCCACTGCCCGACTCTGGCCTACAGGCCAGCAAGTTATCCACTCTGGCCACCTGCCTCTGCGGCTCACCGGAGTATTTTAAAAAACACGGCAGACCCCACAGACCCGTCGATTTAGAACAGCATGACTGGGTGGTATATAAGCAAAGCGCCGCAACAATTACTCTCAGCAAGGGCCAGCGCTCATACAGCATTGCGGTCAAAGGCGGCATCAGCACCAATAATGCCGCCGCTCGCACCGCCTTTATTGAGGGTGGCCATGGCCTCGGCAGAATCCCGCTGTACGATGCCAGGCCAAAAATCGATGCCGGCTCACTGGAGTCGATACTCGACGACTACCAAGCCGGTGATATTGATATCTATGGTGTTTTTCCACCCGGCGCCGCCGGTTCTAAAAAACTGCGGCTGTTGATTGACTATCTCAAAGAGTATTTCAGCAAGCTGGACCGACAACGCCCCTAACCCCGCTGCGGCCCGATACCGCAAGGCCACTACCCCAATACGGCCGCGAGCTGTTATAATACCAGCCGTACACTGCCGCCATCACCTGCTGCCGCAGCCTGTTTATTCCCTATACCCGAGACCCATCATGCCATTCTCCACGCTTGGATTAAGTGACGCTATTGTTAATGCCCTCAGCGAAAAAGGCTATCAGACTCCCAGCCCTATTCAACGCCAGGCGATTCCAGCGATACTCAATGGCAACGATGTCATTGCCGCGGCGGCCACGGGCAGCGGTAAGACCGCCAGCTTTGTGCTGCCGTTATTGCAGCAGTTCAGTAACTGCAACAAGGTGCGCGGCAAGCGTATCCGCTCGCTGATTTTAACGCCAACACGGGAGTTAGCCGTGCAGGTGGAAGAGAATATTCGCCAATATGGCAAACATACCGGCGTCACCTCGATGGCCATGTACGGCGGTGTCGATGAGGAACCACAAAAGCAGCAACTGATTGAGGGCGTGGATATTGTTGTTGCCACCCCCGGCCGACTACTCGACTTACTGTTTCAACGCGCACTGTACTTTGATGAGCTGAAGGTGTTGGTGCTGGATGAGGCCGATCGCATGCTGGACATGGGGTTTATCGCCGATATCAATAAGATTATCGAGCGACTCCCAGAGCAGCGCCAAAACCTGCTGTTTTCTGCCACCTTATCCGATCAGGTGCGGATGCTGGCCAAGACCACTATTCACCGGCCGATAGAAATCTCACTGGCCGCCAGCGACAAAGACCGACCACAGATCGAGCAGTGGGCAATTACCGTCGACAAAGACAAGAAATCTGCCCTGCTCAGCCATCTGATCAATGAACAGCAGTGGCAACAGGGCTTGATTTTTATTAAAACTAAACACGGCGCCGCCAAATTAGTCGGCCAGTTAGAGAAACGCGGCATCAAGGCCGAGGCCTTTCACAGCGGCCGCAGCCAGGATTCACGCAGCAACTTATTGGATGATTTTAAATCTGGCAAACTACAGTTTTTAGTTGCCACCGGTGTTGCCTCCCGCGGTATCGATATCGACGAACTCAGCCGGGTCATCAACTACGACCTGCCCGACGAGGCCGATGACTACATCCACCGCATTGGCCGCACCGGCCGCGCCGGCGCCGCAGGCGAGGCGATCTCGCTGGTTTCCCGCGACGATTTCAGAAGCCTCTGCGCCATTGAAAGCCGCTTGGATAAACTGTTAGAGCGCCGCGTGGTCGAGGGCTTTACACCCAATAAGGAGGTGCCGGTGTCGATTCTTAACTACGTGCCTAAAAACAGGCGACCACAACAGCGCACACAGTCCTCGCACCGCCAGGGTGAGAAGAACACCGCATCCAAGCAGGGTAACAAGAAGCGCAACCTGAACTCTAATGGCAACCCTAAAAAACCGGCACCGGGAAAACCCAACCCCTGGAACCTGTAAGCTTTTCAGAAAATAAAAAAAGGCTTAACCTAAGGGTTAAGCCTTTTTTATTGCTGATATCTAGTACTTTATCAAGCTGAGCCGACCAAATGCTTGGCGTGAAATATCAAGTGCTGCTCGATAAACGAGGCGATAAAATAATAACTGTGGTCATAGCCGGGCTGATATCGCACCTTGGCGTCAACACCATTCGCCTGCGCCGCCTGCACCAAATTATCAGTCAACAATTGCTCCGCCAGAAAACTATCATCCAAGCCCTGATCGACCAAGATCGGCAACGCCTTACCCGCGCCCTGATTCATTAGCTCGACGGTGTCGTACGCTGACCAGGCCGCCACATCATCACCAAGGTAAGCGGCAAACGCCTTCTTGCCCCATGGGCTGTTAACCGGGTTAACAATCGGTGAGAAGGCAGAGGCAGAGGTATAAACACCGCTGTTTTTTAGCGCGATAGTCAGCGCACCGTGACCACCCATGGAGTGACCGCTGATAGCTTTTTTTGTTGTGACCGGAAACACCGATTCGACCAACGCGGGCAATTCATCGACGATATAGTCGTACATTTTATAGTGACTATTCCACGGCGCCTCGGTGGCATTCAGATAAAAGCCCGCGCCCAACCCCATGTCATAGGCACCATCGGCATCGTCGGCAACACCGTCGCCACGGGGGCTGGTATCGGCCATTACCAAGGCGACACCTAGCGCTGCTGCATAGCGCTGCGCGCCAGCCTTATGTGAAAAATTGTCGTCGGTACAGGTTAAACCCGACAACCAATACAACACCGGCACCTTACCGCCGTCGTCGACCTGCGGCGGCAGGTAAATCGAAAACGTCATCTCACAGTTCAGGCTGCTCGAGCGATGCTGGTACTTTTTATGCCAACCGCCGAAACTGCGGTTGGCTGAGATCATTTCTAACGATGAAGACATGTAACCGATACTCCTGAAGTCAAAAAGCCGCCGCGGTTTGGGCGCAGCGGCGATAACAGCTCGCGATAAAAATCGATTACTTATCGTAGTGAATCACGGTGCGTATCGATTTGCCCTCATGCATCAGATCGAAGGCATTATTGATCTCATTCAAGCCCATGGTATGAGTGATAAAGGTGTCGAGCTGGAACTCACCGTCCATATAACGCTGCACGTAATCGGGCAGCTGAGAACGTCCCTTCACACCACCAAAGGCAGACCCCTTCCAGACTCGACCGGTCACCAATTGGAATGGACGGGTGGCTATTTCCTGGCCGGCACCGGCCACACCAATGATAATCGACTCACCCCAGCCCTTGTGGCAGCACTCCAGCGCCGAGCGCATCAAATGCACATTGCCAACACACTCGAAGGAGTAATCAACACCGCCATCGGTCATATCGACTATCACTTCCTGAATCGGCTGATCGAAGCTCTTCGGATTCACCACGTCGGTGGCACCGAGTTGCTGCGCAATCTCAAACTTCGATTCGTTGATATCGATGGCGATAATACGGCTGGCCTTGGCCATGCGAGCACCGATAATCGCCGACAAACCAATGCCGCCCAAACCAAAGACGGCGACGGTATCGCCGGGTTGAACATTGGCAGTATTACTCACTGCACCCATGCCGGTGGTGACGCCACAGCCGAGTAAACAGACCTCCTCCAGTGGTGCCTCTTTGTTGATGTTGGCCAGCGATACCTCAGGCAGTACAGTGTACTCAGAGAATGTCGAGCATCCCATATAGTGATAAACCGGCTTGCCATCTTTGGAGAAGCGGGTGGTGCCATCGGGCATCAAGCCCTTGCCCTGAGTCTCACGCACCGCGGAGCAAAGGTTGGTCTTGCCCGATTTGCAGAACTTGCACTCACCACACTCGGCGGTATACAGCGGAATCACATGGTCGCCAACCGCCACACTGGTCACCCCCTCACCGATGCGCTCAACAATACCACCGCCCTCGTGCCCCAAGACAGCGGGGAAAATCCCCTCGGGATCATCACCGGACAGAGTAAACGCATCGGTATGGCAGACACCCGTGGCGACAATACGTACCAAGACCTCGCCCGCCTTCGGCATCTCCAAATCCAGCTCTTCTATTTGCAGCGGCTGACCGGGGCCCCAGGCAACGGCGGCGCGTGTTTTCATTGTCTCTTTCGACATAGTGTTCTCCAGTATTCGGTGACGGGCAATCTGAGGCGGGTAGCCAAATTGAAAGCAGCCCATACAGTGTAGTTGCTGACTTAAGTGATAAGATGATTATTAACCATTACCCGAAAAAAGATAATACCCTGTCATTGCAATATACTATTACTGTACAGTAACAATAAGCCGGATTTCAGGGAATCAACATGGCCATCAACAACTGGCAGGGCCTGGACGAGTTTGTCGCCGTGGTCGAGGCCGGCAGCTTCACCGCCGCCGCCAAGCAACTCGAGGTGTCAACCGCCCACGTCAGCCGCAGCATTCATGCCCTGGAAAAGAAGCTGGCGGTCAAACTGCTGCATCGCTCTACCCGCCAGGTGAATACCACGGCCAGCGGCCAGATTTACTACCAACAGTGCCGGCAACTGGTCGATGGTCTGCTCGAGGCCAACCGCACCGCCACTCAGCTCAACACCACCCCCAGCGGCCTGATCAGAGTCACCGCCCCTATCTACTATGGCGAGCAGGTGATTGCCCCCCTGTTTAGCCAACTGCTATCCGAGTACCCCGACATAGAACTGGACTTGCAACTCAACAATCACAATGTCGACCTAATTGCCGAGGGTTTTGATTTGGCGATTCGTCTCGGCGAGCTTGCCGATTCCAGCTTAATGGCAAGAAAAATAGCCAGCCGGCGCTTCGATGTGGTCGGCTCGCCGGACTATTTTGGCCGCCACGGCCAACCCCATACGATTGACGAGCTGGCAGGCCACAATTGCCTGCGAGGAATGAGCGAACACTGGGTGTTCCAACAACATTCAGCCACACAGCCAAGGCAGCAGCGCCACCACAAGGATTATCGTGTCACCGGTAATTGGCGCTGCAACAGCGGCATCGCCGTTGCCACCGCGGCAATGGATGGCATCGGCCTGGCTCAACTGCCAGACTACTACACCGAACAGCCAGTGGCGCAGGGCAAATTGATTAAGGTCTTGAGCGGATATCGGCGGGAGGATGAGGGCATTTGGGCGGTCTACCCACAAAACCGCCACCTATCGACCCGGCTGAGGTTGGTCATCGATTTTCTTGTCTCAGCGCTGGATAAAAATAGAGAATAGCCGCCGCATTATGCTGGCACGGTCTCTTTAACGCCGATCAAAGTCGCCGTTTCAACACTGAACACCAACTCGTCTTTCTGATTATATAGATGATTAATCGTGGTCATAATGCCCTGAGCCGGATTGCTCTGCGAGCGACGCAACTTGGTCACCTCGGCACGCAGCCGAACCCGGTCATCAACATAAATAGGCTTGATCATCTGCATGCGGTTAAACCCAAGTCCGGCAATAATTGCGCCATTACTGCCAATATCAAGTCTGCTGCCGAGGGCAGAAAATATGGAAAAAGTATGGGCCGAGCAGGTGATCAGGCCACCAAAAGCAGCCTTGCCCGCAGCCTCATCAATATGAAACGGCTGTGGATCCCACTTGCTGGCAAACTCAACTAACTCTTGCTGGGTTACCGTATAGGCCGGCGAATTCATCACCAAACCCACATGATAATCTTCAAAATACATCATGGCGATTCTATCTACTCAATTTATTATCGACGGTATTATATCGACATAAATTAGAGAGAAAAGATAAACTTAACAATGATTAACGGTAAATCTCCTGCCCCCCTATTTTTGGACTACAACCTAACAGCAGATATAAGGTGTTAAAATGGTCGAGACAGTAGATGCTTACCCGTCGACTAACACTTTAAGCCTAACGCCTAGACTAAGCGACTTCGACGCAACGAATGCCGTCGGGATGTTCAATCAACGTGGCACACTTATTACAGTGACTGCAGCCGTTTTTATAATTGGCGTCGGCCATTGCATGCTTGACGAAGTCCGGGTCGTGAATCAGGCTGCGGCCGAGTTGAATAAAGTCGAAACCCGCCCCCATTACCCGCTCGATGTCGGCATTGCTGCTACAGCCACCGATATAGACTACGGCGCAGTCGACCGCATCACGAATACGCTGAGCCTGCGGCAGAAAGTAGGTATCTTCGTAGGGGTATTGGCGGAATAGTTTCGGCCCGACCAGTTTTAGACCGAACTTCATAATAGGGTTTGTTTCTTGCTCGATCATACCGTTAAGCAGCGTATCGCCGCGGAACATCAGCATTGGATTCATGCTGCTGGTGCCGCCACTGGTAATAATGCCATCGATGCCGCCCTTATCCAGCATCTTGGCAATCTCGACCGCATCATCTATTTTGATGCCATCACCGACACCGTCCATCATGCTGATCTTGCCAATAATCGGGAAGTCGTCGCCGACCGCAGCGCGCACCGCCGCCAATACTTCAAGGGCAAAGCGCATGCGGTTTTCCAAGCTGCCGCCGTATTCATCCTTGCGCTTGTTGGTGCGCGGGCTGATAAACTGGCTGATGCCGTAGCCGTGGCCAAAGTGGATCTCGATCGCATCGAAACCGGTATTTTTCATGAACAACGCGGCACGGGCGAAGGTCTTGACCCGTTCTTTGATTTCAGGGATGGTCAGCGCACCGGCGAAGGGCATGCCCGAGGCAATGCCGACCGAATTAATGCCAAATGACGGGCCCAGTGGGCGGCGCCCCTTAAATTCTTTGTTCTTGGAAAAATTGCCACAATGAGAGAGCTGTCCCGACACCTTGGCACCATGGCTGTGAACATCACTGATAATTTGCTGCAACTGCGGCTTGATCTGCTCATCCATATAGAGCATCGAATCCATCACCCGGCCGTTGGACTCAGCACCGCAGTAAGCCAGTGTTGTCATGCCGATACCGCCCTCGGCCAGACGGCTGTGGAAGGCGCCGAGGCTGGGCTTGGGTGCGCCGTTGGCACTCATGCCTTCGAATGTCGCCGCCTTAATAATACGGTTACGCAGCTCGAGGCTATTTATTTTTGCACCGGAGAAGCATTTTTCCAAATATTGAGACATCGAATCGAACCTTGTAATTATTCAGTATAGTGATAGCATACAAGTTATGTAACTTAACTACATTTGTCAAACAGTTGTCGCCACAGCGACGTTACCAAGTCGCAACAAAAGCCTTATTGGCCGAGAAAACACCATGAGTCAAAGAAAAAGCCAGGCCGAGCGGCGCGCCCACACCCAATCGGCAGTGCTCAACAGCGCCATTGAATTATTTGGTAGCCAGGGTTTTCACAACACCTCACTGGAAGATATAGCCAATCATTGTGGCGTTACCATACGTCCGATTTATCACTATTTCGGCAACAAGCTAAAATTATTTGAAGCGGTTACCGAGGCAATGGAGGCCAACATACTACTGACCTTCAGCGAGGCGAAAGAGACACCGCAGGCCAACCCCGTACTGGCCAGCCTCGATGGTTTTCTCGACCTTTGCTGCCAAGCGGACTTTCGTCAAATCGTGCTGCTCGACAGCCCCAATGTACTCGGTAGAAAGCGCTGGCTCAATACCGAGGTCAGTCAACAGGCCAAACAACATTTGCTCAAATCAGCCGAGCAATCTGCCGATCACTGGCCAATTGAAAAGCTCGAACTGATTACCCGCGTAGTAATGGCCAGCTTTGCTGAAATCGGCCTTTATATTGCCGAAGCAGAAGACTTAATTGGCGCCAGAAAACATGTCGATGAACTAATTGTTAGTTTACTCCAGCCTCTTGCTAGGCAACCATAGATAGAGCAGACACTGTTAAAAAAATAATTAAAAAAGTGAGAAAAATGATTTTTGAAAAAAATGCTATCGCGGCTTTCTCGGCAATAATTTTATCTGCCGCCATCTCCGCTCAGGCCGCTGACACCAAACCCAACGTATTGATTTTTGTTGCCGACGATTTGGGCTATGCCGACATGGGGTTTAAGGGATCGCAGATTCAAACACCCAACCTCGACCGACTCGCCGGTGAGGGCGCAGTGCTCAACCGCTTTTATACCGCGCCAATATGCTCCCCTACCCGCGCGGCACTGATGACCGGCCGTGACCCCGGCACCCTCGGGGTTGCCTACAGCGTCATCCTGCCCTGGGATACCGGCGGCGTGCATACTGATGAGCACTTTATGCCAGAGAGTTTCCAACAGGCGGGCTACCAAACAGCCATGGTCGGCAAGTGGCACCTCGGCCACAGTCAACAGGTGTTTCACCCCAACGAGCGTGGCTTTGATAGTTTCTATGGTCACCTGCATACCGAGGTTGGTTTTTACCCACCGTTCGCCAATCTCGGCGGCATCGATTTTCAGCGCAACGGCAAAACCATCGATGATCAGGGCTACGAGACCTTTCTGCTCGCCGATGAGGCCAGCCGCTGGATCGAGCAGCGCGATAAGACCCGCCCCTTCTTTATGTACCTGCCCTTCCTCGCCCCCCACGAGCCACTGGAGGCACCCGATGAGTTCGTCGAGAAGTATAAAGACTTAGAAGATCAGCGCGAGCCGGCCCGCAGCCCCTCGAGTGATATGTCAGCCTTTGGTCACATCCTGCCCTCACGACGTCCACTCTATGCCGCCGTGGTAGACGCCATGGATCAATCCATTGGGCAGGTGTTAGACACCCTCGACAGCGAAAACATTGCCGACAATACCATTGTATTGTTCTTTTCCGATAACGGTGCCACCCGTGTGGATGGTCGCGGCGGCGGCGATAATGCACCGCTACGTGGCGGTAAGGCCGAGAGCTATGAGGGAGGTATTCGCGTCGCCGCATTAGCCCGCTGGCCGCAACATATCGCAGCCGGTAGCGAGATTGATGAAATGATTACCGTGATGGATGTGTTCCCTACCCTCGCCGCTGCTACCGGTATAAAGGCCCAGAACAAGAAGACCTTTGATGGCTATAACGCCCTCAAGACGCTGACCGAAGATCAGCCGGTTGAACGCGACAACATTGTTATCTTTGGCTCCGAGATTCCTCTTTATGGTTCGTTCAACTTCGCTGCCATCGAAGGCGACTGGAAATTGGTTCAATGGGTAGAACAAGATCTGTATCAGATCACCGTCAAGAATGAGCTTTACAACCTGAGTAACGATATTGGTGAGTGGAACGACTTGAGCGACAAACATCCCGAGCAAGTTAAGCGCATGACCGAGGCTATTGCTCAATGGCGGGCCAATTATCCTATCAACGGTACCCGTGCACGTATCGCGGCGCCGCCGGGCTGGCATCCACCACTCGATTGGTCTACTTTCCCGCAACCTCTGAACGAATTACAGGAAGAGCCGGCGCATTCGATGGCGCCCAACAAACCCATACTGTACATGCTGGATCAAAAGCAGGGAGATCGCGGACGCCTGGTCTATGACTGTCAACGGCTATCGCTGCTGGGCAATGTCTGCAACCCTCTCAGTCCATAGCCGGGAGACAATCACTCCAAGCACCACCTGCCAGCAACAGCCAGGCATAAAAAAACCGTCATGATGCTTCACCATGACGGTTTTTTTGTGCCGCTAAGCAACCAACAATTTACTGCGCTCTGGCATTGTCCCAGATAGTCTGCTGATGCTTGGCCAAACGCTTTGGTGCCACCGATAGTAGGTAGAGCTTGCGTTGGATGGCTGGCGTGGGATAAATGTTCTCATCACCCAAGATTTCCTCATCGACAAACTCATTGGAGGCACTATTTACATTGGGGTACCACACATAGTTGGTCACATCGGCAATGATTTCAGGCTGCATCAAAAAGTTTAAGAATTCATAGGCCTCATCGACGTTTTGCGCATGCTTAGGAATAACCAACATGTCATACCAGGCCGAGGTTCCCTCGCGTGGTATTGAGTAGGCTAGCTCTATACCGGTTTCGTTTTCCTCTGCTAAATCAGCACCATAGAGAACATCACCCGACCAACCCAATACAGCGCAGAACTCGCCCTCTGACATTGCCTCAGAGATATCGGAAGTAAAGGTTACATAGGGGGCAAGTTTCTTCAGGTGTTTTTGCGCCATGCCATAGTAAATATCCTTATCCATGGTATTCGGGTCGCCACCGAGGTAGTTGATAATAATCGGTAACACTTCGTTGGGGGTGTCGACAAAGGCAACACCACAGTGTTGTAGCTTTTTCAGGTTTCTTGGGTCTAATAGAAGATCCCAGCTGTTGGTGGGGGCATTGCCATTAAAGGCTTTTTCGACAGCGTCAACATCATAACCAATGCCCACTGTTCCCCATAGATAGGGCACGCCATAGTTGTTAAACGGATCTTTTTGAGCGACGAACGCCATCGCCTCGGCATCAAGGTTACCCTTGTTGACCAGTTTGGCCTGATTGAGGTTTTGGAATACTGTCTTCTGCATCAACAGGCGCTGTGCCATATAATCGAGCGAGGTGACCACCAGGTCATACTCACTGCTGCCATCGTCCAGCAGGGTGTTGACTTCTTCTTCCTCATCAAACTCAACCAGGTTGACCGTAATACCAGTTTGCTCGGTGAATTTTTCGAGGGTATCCTCCGCCACATAGTCGGACCAATTATAGAAATTCAGGACTCTTTCCGCACCCTCACTGTGGGCGGCAACAGCCATCAGGCTGCCCAACATGACTGACAGGGCTTTTGTTCTTAAACGCATTATTTTCTCCACAACCAAGGCTAGGATTTATTATAATTTCGCACAGCCTCTGAATATAACACTTCAGCCATGCGGCAGACCAGCGAATCGACCAATTGTTCGACAAAGCATTCTCTAGTGCTTGTTTTTTTCCTCGATCCACTGGGCCATATACTGGGTGCTTTTGTGATGATGATGGCGCAACATTTGGCCGGTAAAATTAGCCAGCCTAAGCTGAGCCAGGTTATCTTTGACAACCTCGATGCGAGTTAAAAGCTGCGCTGAAAGTGAGGAGTAATCATAGTTCGCCGCCAACAAGCGGCGGCTATGCTGCTGTTTAACCAGCCAATCTGCGCCCTGATAAAGGCCGACCGCAGCGTCGATAAACTCTTCATCACTGTTGCAGATCAGCCCCGGCCATTCGCCACCATCACCCATCGCCTCTGCGCCGACCGGCGTCGTCACACTGGGGGTGCCGCACAGCATGGCCTCGACCAACTTGCCCTTTTGGCCAGCCCCAAAACGCAGCGGCGCCAATAACACCTTCGCACCAGCGACGACCTGCTGAGCATCATCGGCCCAGCCTTTAACCATAAAGCCCTGCTTTGCTTGATGTAATTGAGTGGCTTTTTTCGGTGGGTAGGCGCCATAAACATGCAACTCAGCCTGCGGTAGACGCTGACGAATTTTTGGCCAAAGCTGCTTCAACTGTAACACCGCATCCCAATTCGGCTCATGGCGGAAATTACCGATAGAGACAAAATGCTGGCGCTGCTCGAAGCTGGGCAGGCTATCTAATGGGGCTGCCTCAGGCAGCATGAATGGGTTGTGGCACAGCAGGCTGGCAGGGACACCAAACTGCTCTCTTAATAACTGACACTCATACTCCGATATCATCAGGGTTAAATCACTGCGATAAATCGCCGCGACCTCCCGCTTGGCCATATCGGTACAATAATCTTGATAACACACCTGACGCTGCTGCTTTACCGCGTTATGGCGCGCATGTCGCAGAAAATGCAAATCTTCAGTATCGAGTATCCTCAATGCCTCGGGACACTGCTGCTCCACCCGCCAACCAAACTGCTCCTCCATCATAAAACGGTCAAACAACACCATGTCTGGCTGATAATCGGCGACGTAGTCATCAAAGCTGGCGCAATTCAAGGCAATGCTGTCGGCAGCCACCCCCATCGCCTCGAGGTCGACATGATGCTCGCCTTTCTGCGCCGGACTGGCAAAGCGTAGCTGCCACTCCTGGGCCAAAAATAGCTGGATAAACGTCATCATCCGCCTGCCGGCGGCAGAGGAGTTGGGTTCCGGCCACACATAACCAATAATCAATAGTTTAGGCTGCGTTTCGGTGCCGGCACTGCAACGGTTTAGCATAGTCTCGTCTCGGGCAGGAAAAAGCGCTATTGTAGGGGGTATTGTCGCCACCACCAACTGATCACCGAGGATAATATGGCCGCGGTTCCCAGCCAAGCCCAAAATATCGCCCAACTTGGCGAGCCAGTATTGAGAACCATTGCCGAGGCTGTCGATGACATTGGTTCGCAGGCCTGCCAGGCTCTAATAAAGCAAATGCTTACCCGCGCCGAAGAGACCGGCGCAATGGGGCTGGCCGCGCCGCAGATTTTTATCGCCAAACGTGTCATCGTCATCTCATCAAAACCCAATAGCCGCTATCCGACAGCACCACTGATGACACCGATGGTAATGATCAACCCGACAATCGATGAATGGAGCAGCGACAAGAACTGGGACTGGGAGGGCTGCCTATCGATACCCGGCATACGAGCCCAAGTCGAGCGCAGCAGTGAAATCGACGTCAGCTTTTACGATGTCG
This sequence comes from Sinobacterium norvegicum, assembly GCF_923077115.1. Classification (NCBI taxonomy): domain Bacteria; kingdom Pseudomonadati; phylum Pseudomonadota; class Gammaproteobacteria; order Cellvibrionales; family Spongiibacteraceae; genus Sinobacterium; species Sinobacterium norvegicum. Next base: position 366,395 of record NZ_CAKLPX010000002.1, on the reverse strand, counting down.
AGGGGGAGCGACAGCAGCAACGATACCAAGGCTTTGTCGCCAGAATCATTCAGCATGAGATCGACCACCTAGACGGCACCGTCTTTATCGATCGGACCGACAGCCGCAATATTGTCACCGAGCAACAGTGGCGACAGCGCTTAACCGACAATTGATAAACCCCGCCACTGAGGCATAATGGCAGCGCCCTATTGTTAATCCGTGAGTTCTCTGTGCCCAATAACGCCGTTTTATATTCTTTTCGTCGCTGCCCCTACGCCATGCGCGCCCGCTTGGCGATTACCTATAGCCAGCAGGCTGTCGAACTGCGTGAGGTGGTATTAAAAAACAAGCCTCAGACTCTGATCGACGCCTCAGCCAAGGCCACAGTGCCTGTGTTAGTGCTAAGCGATGCCATCATCGACGAAAGCATCGATATTATGGCCTGGGCGTTGCATCGGCGTGATGAGGATAACTGGCAACGACGGGAAGACACTGCCAAGCAGGCCGAGATACAACAGCTGATCAGCGATAACGACATCATATTCAAGCACTGGCTGGATCGTTATAAGTACGCTGACCGCTACCCCGAACATGACCCACTGTATTACCGCCAACAGGCTGAGCAGACACTCAGCGGCTTAGAAACACGGTTAGAGCAACATCGCTACCTCATTGATGACGATATCAGCTGGGCTGACATGGCCATCATGCCGTTTATCCGCCAGTTTGCCCACAATGATAAACGCTGGTTTTTGCAGTCACCCTACCCGCAATTAATACGGTGGCTGGAACAACTAATGACACAGCCGCCTTTTATCGACATTATGCAGAAATACCCCCCCTGGCAGACCGGCGATAGCATTACCCTGTTTGGTCAAGGCTGAAAACAGCGCTGCTATTCTTCAACGATACTCGGCAGCGGGGTCTCGTCGAGGCTACGATGCAATACTGCCGGCGGCTTAATATCGAGCTTTTGAAACTCCTTCAGTACCCGCAGATTGATGTCGGTTTCAAATTTCTTCTCATAGCGGGTATCTAACACGTAGGCCTTGAGCCTCAACATAACCATCAAATAACCCTCGATAATCTGCTGCGACACCAATACCACAATCGGCTGCGAGCTATAGACATAACGACTACTCGCCGCCGCCTCACGAATCACCGTCTCGGCTTGCTCAATGTCCTGATCGACACCGATGTAGAAATTGATGCCGACATGCATCGATAACTCACCAAAGTTGCCACTGACCGTCGACTCACTGAGAAATTTGTTATTGGGAATCGTCACCACATCGTCGTTGAGGGTATTCATCCGCACCGAACGCAGGCCGATCGATGTGATATCGCCATACTGGCCATCAAACGTCACACGATCGCCAACCTGAAAAGGCCTATCGATCATAATCATAATACCGGCAATAAATGATGCTACTAAATCCTTCAAGGCAAAGCCGACTGATACCGCCACCGTACCACCAATCAGCGCCAGCACCCGATCATCCACCCGTAGACTGAGGTTAAACACCGCCAGCGCTGTCGAGATATAAATAACAAACTGAAACACAGTCTCTGATTTTTGCAGCATTAAACGACGCTGTACAAACTGACTGCTGATACGCTCGACGAAACGATGCACCACACGCAGCATTAACCAAGCGATAAACACCACAAATACCGAGGTAAAAACACCACTCCAACGAATCAATTGAGCAAACTGGCCCAGCGCCTCGCCGCCGTTCGCCATCAACTCGGCCTGAGCCAGCCCCAGTTGAGGCAATAACAGGGCCGCCACAAACAGCATCAGGCTGAATAGGGCGTGCTGTTTCTTTGTTGTTCTCATTCTTAAGCCCTCTATAGGCGCAGTAAATGCTGGCGGACCAACACGGTCGCAATAGCGTGATACCACGGCCAGACAATCTGGTAATAACCATCGCATGACATCAGATAACCGGCGCTGGTTAAACGTCGTAAAGCATCGACAACCTCCTCACTACTGAGATTGATACAATTGGCAATCTGATCCTTAGTGCCCTGCTCCAACTGCATTATCGCCCGCAATACCAACAGTGAGGTCACCCGCATGGTATCGAGGTGGCCGGCGTCGGGTATATCAAATAAACGCACAATAATATGCGGTTCACCCTCGGGATCCAGCTCACCAAACTCATTGAGCCGTCCCTCAAATAATGACTGCTGCCACAGAAACAGCGTAATACCAGGGTTGCCCTTGCTGTAATCCCAGAGAATACGGGCATAACTGCTCATCGCCGCCTTCTCCTCTGGCTCATCACCTCGACCCAGCTGCCGCGGCAATACCAGGGTGGAAAAATTAGGTTCGATATCAGCCTGTTTATTTCTAGCCGATATCAGGCCGGCAATGTTTTTCTCGCTCCACGGCGGCAGTGCAATCTCCCTATCGAACAAAAAACGCTCCCCTCTGGCCAGCTCAATAAACCGCCAGCACGAGGTCTCAATAGTCATCACCCAGGAAACCGTCGACGAGCTGCGTCGCATCAGCCGTACCAGTCGATCTAGCTCCTTCAACCCGCTGATAGTCGGTGTAATAATACGCTGCACATCATCGATACAAATGACTCGAGGAACATCCTCTTTCAACAGGTTGACGATGTCTCGCGATGGCGCATCAAGCGCAAGCCCCAGTGCCTTGCCTATCACCGGCAGCAGGTCAGAGAAATCACCCAGAGGGGTCGATACAACCACCGTCTGCTTACGATCGCTGAGCTCATCCGCCAGAGAGCGAAGAAAATGACTGCGCCCCATGCCACGTGCGGCATAGACCACCCCGATTGTCGGCCGATCATCGATGCACTTATCCGCAATGAGTTGGCGCTCTGCCGCGGCAACATCGCTATTGTAATAACTCGACGGGGTATGCAAGCCAAAGCAGGACTCTAATTGACTGCTGATAGGCTGGTATTCAGAATTGTCATCCTTCGCCGACTGCCGTGCCACCTCGATGCGAAATAGATAGGCCATCCAACTGCGCACCAACTCCTGCTCACTGACAGAGATCAACACAAAACTGGAAAGCTGGTACACCATTAAAAACAAAATACCGGCCACGGTATACACAATGCTGAGCGGCGCCTCCCGCTTTGCCAGCAACACCTTAACCACCGGGATATCACGGTAGCGCCGCTGTCGCAAACGCTCGAAAACATAGGGCCGCCACCAGCGTAACAGGGTATAGCCGACGGGGAGCATAACCAACCAATAGGCGGTATCAAACCAGTGTTCAATCGTTCCCCAGGCCAACTCCAACGATTTCAGGCCCGACGAAATCAAACCGATGAAAATAAAGGTATAACCGATCAGTTTCAGTGATTTTAAACGCCGTTCCGCCATCTCGTTATTGGTCGAGCCACTGCGATACCCCATCGCGGTATCAATAAAATAGATGGCCACAGCACCCAGTAATAACCAGTCGATGACTGTTTGAAAAATATAAAAACGTACAAAGAATAGCAAATCGGCGGCAATGGAAAAGACCATGGTTAGTAAAACAAACCACTCCAATGGCTTGCGCAGGCGCAGATACCACCAGCTAATCCACTGGGGCAGCGTGCGCTTTTCCCCTGCCTCGACATGGTTAAATTTGAGTATTGCGGCAATGCCACGTCGGCGCCAATAGATGAAGAAGGCCACGACCAGTAAAATCTCGATCACTGCTATCACCAGTGGCACCGGCGACAACAACATATCATTGCCTAAGCTGCCAAAGCCGCTGTAGATATGCTGCTGTTTAATGGCCACGGATAATCGATAAAGCCGCAACTCTAACTGTAAATTGCGCACCCCGGACGGGCCAAAGCCGACCACCTTACCGGCAATGCTGCTGGGGGCGGCATCGATTAATTGGGTACGGACTTTCAGCAATGCCAGAGTGTCTTGCCAGAGTTCAAATCGCTGCTCGCCGGTGCTCGTCTCATCCGCTAACAGCTGTTCTATTTTATCGCTGCGCTGGCCCAGGTCTTGGTAGATTTCAAACAGCGACTGATCCGTGGCGGCACGGGGGAAGCCCCGCTTAACAAGCCCTTGGTATGTTTGCTGCCAATCCGTCGTCAGTTTTGAGTACTGTTGCTCGGAGTCACTTACGGCAAAGACTGGCTGCGATAACAGCAGCAGCCAAAGCAGCGCAAAAGTCTGCCGAATTATTATTATTTGCATAGCCAACCTTTTGATATTCCATTATAAAACAATGCTAATTAAACGGCTTTCAACGCTCTAAGTAATAGCACGGATTATACTGTTTTAGCCAATCCATAAGAGACACTAAACGGTGGCTGCCAGCCCAACGTCTTCTGGGTATGACTAATATCGACGACCAAACTGGTAAACAGTCGCTGAGCGATACCGGGCGCTATTCGTGTCATCAAGCGCCGACAAAATATAGGCAGTGGCAGCAGACGCAAATGCTGTCGGTTTGCCTCGGCAATATTGATCAGCAAATCGCTGAGCGATAGGTCCATCCCATCACTGACTAAAAATGTCTCGCCCGCCGCCTCAGAGTGCGCTAAACAAGTGACAATCAAATCGGCCAAGTTATCGACAAAGACCAGGCTGCGACGGTTATTGATACCACCCAAGGGCAGTGGTACCCCCCTACAGGCAATCCGGCTTAGTGCGCAGAAATTCCCCTTAACACCCTTGCCGTAAACCAGGGGCGGGCGGATGATAACCAATTCCATACCGCTGTTGTTCGACAACTGCATCAGGCTCTGCTCAGCCTCCCACTTGCTGAGCCCATAAGGGTCACAAGGTTGAGCGATATCGTCGTGGCGAAACGCTTGATCGGCTTCGGTAAACTCACCGTTGACCTTGATGGTACTGATAAAAATGAAGCGCTTTACACCAGCGGCGGCGGCTTGACGGGCAAGATTCACAGTGCCCTGTGTATTCACCGCGCGAAATGCCGCCAAGGGGTCAGCGCTTTGATCATCCATCACATGCACCCTGGCGGCACAGTGAACAACGACCTCAATACCATCAAATAGATTACCGTAATCGGCAGCAGCAGTGATTCTAGCCTTGCCAGCAACACCATCGAGTATCATCGACTGCTCTGAAAACAAAATATAGCTATTTGCGTGATCGTATTGCAGCAGCGACGAGCCAACAAAGCCTGTGTCACCGGTAAGAAGGACGTTCATATAGGGCGTTACTTAGTCTGTGGCTGCTGCACTAATTTTAAGGGTTTAGACGGCTGCATAGGCGGCAACTCATCGACGGCGCTGGGCTGACGCTTCGCTCTCCACAGCAAATCACCAATACCGTGAGTCGGGGCAAAACCGGTCGGTGTATCGAGCAAAATACGGCGAATTGATTGATGATCGAAGTTATGACAGGCAACATCCAACTGCTTGATGATCGATTCGAAGTCTGGCAGCGGCAAAAAGGCCTCTGAGGTAGTCATTATGCGCTCGTGGGCTGTGCCACTGACATCGTCGCCAATCAGCAATTCTTCAAACAACTTTTCACCGGCGCGTAAACCGGTAAACTTAAGGGCGATATCGCCGTGGGGGTTGTCTTCCGTCTTCAGCTCCAACCCCGACAACCTCACCAGATCCTTCGCCAAATCGACAATCTTAACTGGCTCCCCCATGTCGAGCACAAAGACATCGCCCCCTCGCCCCATGGCCCCAGCTTGTATTACCAGCTGGGCGGCCTCGGGTATTGTCATAAAGTAACGAATAATATCGGGGTGGGTTACGGTAATTGGGCCACCCTCGGCCACCTGTTTCTTAAACAGCGGAATTACCGAGCCAGAAGAGCCCAAGACATTACCGAAGCGAACCATGGTAAAACGGGTTTTATCACAGTCACTGGCCAGTGCCTGCAACGCCATCTCGGCCATCCGCTTACTGGCACCCATTACATTGGTCGGTCGCACCGCCTTATCGGTAGAGATTAAAACAAAGGATTCAACACCGGCCTCTATCGCCGCCTTAGCCGCATAATAGGTACCAAACAGGTTGTTACGGACACCTTCAACAACGTTATTTTCAACCATTGGCACATGTTTATACGCTGCCGCGTGATATACGGTTTGAACACCAAAGGTATCAAAAATTGCCACCAGCCTGTTTTGCCGCTGAACTGAGCCTAAAAACGGCATTATCTCTAAGTCGATCAACCCTTCTTCAGCCTTAATATTATTAAGCTCTTTGTCGATGTTATACAGTGCGAATTCTGAAACCTCGAATAAGATTAACTGCTTGGGTTGCTGGCAAATAATCTGTCGACACAGCTCCGAACCGATAGAACCGCCAGCACCGGTAATCAGTACCACCTTGTCCTTGATATCGGCTTGCATCAGAGACTTCTGCGGCACCACAGGGTCACGCCCCAGCAAATCTTCAATTGGCACATCACGCAGCTCATCGATTTTAGCCTTACCACTGACAATATCAGTCATTCGAGGGACAGTGAGCACCTCAACCGGCAGATGCACCAGGCTGTCGATAATCGCTTTTTTCTCCGACCGGGTTGCCTTCGGCAGCGCCAACAACACTTTTCGCACCGATTTCTTTTCTATTAAATCTTCCAGCTCATTGAGCCAACAGACCCTCACACCCTGAATAACAGTGCCCGAGAGCGTTTTGTCATGATCGATAAACGCCTTAACCTTATAGGTGTCGGAGTGCCTAAGCGCCATTGCCAGCAGGCGACCGGTGCTGCCGGCGCCATAAATGACAACACGCTCATGACCTTTCTCAAAACTCTGCGCCACTAATACCCGCATAATCAAGCGGGAGCCGCCACAGAGCAATATTAAAAAGGCGCCGTAAATAATCGGCACCGAACGGGGAATATTGGCATCGGCAAAAAAGGAGGTCAGGGTGACAGAGAGTATAGAGATAAGGGCGCCAACAAAGACCACAAACAGCGCGTGAAAGGTGAGATAGCGAAGAATCGCTCGATATAAACCCAATTTAGCAAAGGCGACCAGGGTGGCGATCAGGCTGACAGAAAAAACCGCCCAATTTAAAGACGAATATACCACCTCAAATGAACCCCAGCGCGCCCAATAAGCCCCCCAGAAGGCGAGAGTGATAAAGGCCGAATCAATCACAACACTCAACAACCTCTTGTATACACGAGGCATATTCCATAAAAAGTTAAGCTGCGGCATGAAATCCCTTATAGGTAAAAATAACGCCTGTTAAACGCTTTTATTATTGTCACAATCCAAAATAACCAGTCACAAGTAAACAAGCAATAAAAACAACACTTGTTATGATAGCATGGCATACTTGAATTTCCTGCCGAAAACGTATTGATTTATATCAACATGAACCAGATCAACATGAGCCAGATCAACATCCGTCTATTCGATATCATATTATCCCTTACCGGCCTTATCTGCCTACTGCCGGTGCTCACCATACTGTTCGTTGTCGGCTTGTTCGACACCGGCTCGCCGTTATTCATTCAAAGCCGAGTCGGCCGTCATCAAAAGCCGTTTAATTTGATTAAATTTCGAACAATGTCAGTTGAGACAAAATCTGTTGCCACTCACCTAGCCTGCGCCAGCTCTGTGACCAAGTTCGGCGGCTTTTTACGGCGCACTAAACTTGACGAGTTACCTCAGCTCATCAATGTCTTATTTGGCCAGATGAGTTTGGTTGGCCCCAGGCCCTGTCTGTTCAACCAAGTCGAACTGATTGAAGAGCGAGAGAAAAGAAGGGTGTTTGAGGTGAGGCCTGGGATCACCGGGCTAGGCCAGATCAACAATGTCGATATGTCAACGCCGAGGAAACTAGCCAAGTATGACTCTGCACTGGGTAACAAGGTGACAGCAAGACACTATCTTACTTGTCTATTGTTGACTATATACGGCAAAGGACAAGGAGACAAAATAACAAAGACATGAGGCGCTGCATGCATAATACGAAAACCCATGTCAGCCAAGAGGTAAGATATTCACAAACACTGGGCGCTTATGATAAGGTTTCTTCCAAATCCAATCGGGCCCAACAATGCCGATTCACTTATTCTGCAGCTCAAAGCGTTGTGCCTAAGCATCTGAAAGTCAGAGTAAGTTAAATGCGTCATTTCGCCTAACGGCTTCGCTTAACACCCAACATTTTCTGAGCCTAAGCGCTCATTTTTAGATAACAATTAAGGCGCGTTAAATGTCAGGCATGCTCAAAGATCTTTGGCGATACCGTCAATTTATTATTAGCTCCATCCGCAACGAGCTCAAAGGGAAGTTTGCCGCCAGCAAACTCGGCGGCCTATGGATTGTTTTAAACCCTCTGTCACAAGTGTTAATCTACGCTCTCATTTTATCAAACGTGCTGGCAGCGAAACTACCTGAAATAACCAATACATATGGCTACGCCATATATTTGATGGCCGGTTTATTAGCTTGGAATCTATTTTCCGAAATCATTGGCAACTTCCTCAATTTATTTATCTCCAGGGGCGGGCTAATGAAAAAAGTTAGCTTCCCAAAAATCACCCTGCCCATTATCACCGTAGGATCCAGCCTGCTTAACAATTTATTACTGTTCTTTTGCATGCTAATTATTTTTGCGCTTCTGGGCCAGCAATTCAGCTCTGCAATGCTCTACTTAATCCCCCTAATGTTATCAGTGGTCGTACTCGCTGCGAGTCTCGGCCTCATCCTCGGTGTTATGAATGTTTTTTTGAGAGACATAGGTCAACTGGTGCCAGTAGTTCTGCAAGTGTGGTTCTGGTTAACCCCAATCGTCTACCCTGCATCAATAATACCCGAAAAGTACATGCACTTAATGGAATTAAATCCAATGTACCCAATCGTCACTGGCTATCACGATATCTTAGTATATAACTCAGCGCCGCAACTTGGGGAGAGCATTATTCTTGTTGCAGCAGTCTCTCTGGCTGCCTTATTGCTGAGTTTATTTATGTTCCGGCGTGCGAGTGCAGAAATGATGGACGTCCTGTAAATAACATCAGCTAACATTGAATCGGCATCGGAGCCAATAATTTGATTTTAAAAAAATTAACTAGACGGATTTTGCTCAAGGCTATTAGCTTCGTTATATCCAGACCCAAGCTCAGACATATCATTCAGAACAGACTTCCCATACCTGGTAGACTAAACGCATGGCTGATTTCAAAATGGGCTGCAAACAACGCCATCATTGGTGGCGATGTCAGGAAGACAGACGACTGGGGGCACAAGCCTTACCACAGCAGTTATTACGAGCTAAAAATAGCCGAAGAAGTTAGCGCAGCATATGGCTTAAACATTGATCACAGCTATGTTAATGAATTGCGTGCACAACAATTTGCAAACTATGATAACGAATCAACCAAAAGCATTATCCATACAATAAGCTGTATTTATCTTGCTCTACTCACAAGATATCCATTGCAAGCCGACATTATCAAACACACTAAAAATGTGAAAAAGGAAAAAAAATTTAACTCTGTTTTTACGTCCATATTCAACTCTCAAGAATTCAAGAAAAAAGGCTATCGTCGTGTTGAATAATCGAATCTACGTTAACCTGACAAACACATTCGTAAATCGAGGAAAAACAGGGATACAACGTGTTACTAGAGAGCTGGCAAAAAGACTCAGTAGGCACCATGAGGTAATATTTATCGCAAACATCGGGGCTTCATTTTACGAGATAAAGCGCGGCCCAGAACTAAGCGCAATGCTTCAAGCAGAAGAGGTGACTCTGAAAGAAAAAGTCCTCATTGGAGATTTTCAATCTGGCGATATATTCTTTGATATCGACGCCTCTTGGGGCGATAGCTACAACTGCGATGAACTATTCTCATCTCTAAAAGAGCAGGGTGCCATCATCATAAAACTTCACTTTGATGCTGTACCAATTTTGACCCCTGAATTCTCTCATGCTCACACGGTATTTCGCTTCGCTGAAAACTTCTCAGCTAGCTTAAAATACTCCGATTACTGGTACTGCATTTCTAATACGGTCAAAAAAGACCTGTATAGTATCTGCAAAAGCATTAACCTTGGCCGACCAACGGCACATAAAGTTCAGCTAGGTGGCGACTTCTCTACCAGCAAGCACATACAAGCCAATAGTAAAATATCTGGCTATGGCACATTTTTACTCTCTGTAGGCACTGTAGAGCCAAGAAAAAACCATCAGCTTTTACTTGATGGATTTGACGCCTGCAAAGACGACTACCCGGAGTTAAATCTGGTAATCGTCGGTAAACAAGGCTGGAATGTTGAAGATGTTTCAGAACGAATATTAAAACACCCTGACTATGGCCAACGTGTATTTTGGCTTCAAAACGCCTCTGATACCGATGTGCTCGGGTTATACGGTAAGGCGCTGGCCTCAATCAACTTGTCTCACTACGAGGGCTATGGTCTACCAGTCATCGAGTCACTCAGCCAAAATTGCATATCAATATGCACCAAAGGCAGCGCAATGGAAGAGGTTTCAAGAGGCGCTGCAGTGACAACAGCGCTGAATATTAACGCCGTAAAGAATGCGGTGCTGCAGCTACGCAATGAAAAACGCTACGCCAAGTTAAAGCTGGATGCAGCCGAGTTTGTCACCCCAACATGGGACGAGGCCGCCGATGGTATATACAACGCTTTGCGCGCCACCCGCACATCGCCAGGTATTTCCTCTCTCCCCTGCCAAGCGGTATACATATCAATCCGTCCAGATGCCTTACATCGCTCCATCTCAAGCATTATAGAGTACATGCCCTATATAAATAGCGTGGTGGTTTTAACTGCAGACAATTTTTACAACAAGCTTTCTGACAAGCTTGCTAAGCTAGAGATCCAAATTACTATTATCAAAGAGTCTGAAGTCGGTTTAACTCAATTACCTCATGATCATCAAGTTAGAAATACACTACTTAGAAAAAAGCTCTATGCAGAAGAGATCATTAATGACAATTTCATAGCATTTGATGATGACTATATTGTCATCAACCCCTCAAATACTGATGATTTTATCCAAGATGGTGTCCATCAATCATACTATTTTTACACCAATGGCGCTGATTGGCTAGGTGGATTCCCCAAACCCACAAGCTTTGACGAAGGGTTATTTAAAACTGTTCGTTTTCTAAAAAGCTGCGGTTACGACTACAAATTATATAACTCACACTCTCCGCAAATCATTAACAAATCTCTTGCCTTGCAAATATTGGTGCGAACCGAAGGTATGGGGCTTGATGAATGGAGCGTGTATTTTAATATTGCAAAGCACCTACATCCTAACAACTTTGCTGACAGACCCTACCGAGTTATAGGCTGGCCAGGAAACATATCCTCTTGGCTTCCAACCGCTATTTCGGATGATGTTATTTTTGAAAACTATTATGAACACAATAATTACAGTTTACCGACAGGCACAAGAATTGACCGCTACCTCGATGACTACAAGTCAGCAAAAGTTTACAAGTCCCACGTCCGACCAGAAAAAGCAGTGCTTACGTTGTCAAATCAAGGATTGGCATTCAATAGCGACAAGATAAGCGGACCGGAGTCTAGTCGCTGTGAATTGGTACTGCAGGTTGAACTTCGGACATTTAATCTAAACCTACGAATTCAAAATAGAAATTATGACTTCAATGAATTATCGTCCACTCGCTGGTTTCTACTCAGGTTTTCATCGATCAAACAAAACAAACCCGCCAGCTTAGATATCACATTAACCACGGACGATAATGTTGTGCACTTCTTGTCAATCCCCGTATCCGTTACCTCAGGCGCTATCTCATGATTTTGCTCAACGTTGAAGGCCTAGGGAAAGCATTTCGAAAATACGGTTCTGAGCTCCATCGTTTTGCAAGCTGGTTTGGTATACCAATTAAAGCGAAAGAAGAAAAATGGGTACTCAAAAATATAAGCTTCAAAATCTGCAAAGGTGAGGCTATAGGTATTATCGGACAAAATGGTGCAGGCAAGAGCACCCTACTTAAAATGATCACAGGAACCCTGCAACCCACCAAAGGAAAAGTCAGAGTTAATGGCAGGATTGCAGCCATACTAGAGCTCGGTATGGGGTTTAATCCAGAGCTAACTGGCAGACAAAATGTGCGCCACTCTGCCGGATTAATGGGTTTTAACAGCCAGCAAATTGATCGCGCAATGGCGTCAATGGAAGAGTTTGCTGAAATAGGCGAATATTTCGACCAACCCGTACGCACCTATTCGAGCGGCATGAGGGTAAGGGTCGCATTCGCCGTCGCCACGGCCTATCGACCTGAGATATTAATTGTTGATGAGGCCCTGTCCGTTGGTGACGAATACTTCAAACACAAGAGTTTCAACCGAATAAGAGAGTTCCAAGAACAAGGCACAACCTTGCTCATTGTCTCTCACGACCGCGGGGCCATTCAATCACTGTGCAATCGCGCCATCTTACTTGAAGATGGCCATATTATTAAGGATGGAAATCCTGAAGCGGTCTTTGATTTCTATAATGCTATTATCGCGGAAAAAGAAAACAGCACCGTTGAAACAAAGACATTGAGCAATGGCAAGACCCAAACCAGCTCAGGCACAGGAGAAGCAAAAGTATCTAAAATTTCTCTTCTAAACCACATGCAAGAAGAGGTAGAGAGTGTCAGCGTTGGAGATGATGTCAACCTAAAAATAACGGTAAAGGCACACGCCGATATACCGACGCTAATTTTGGGCTACAGCATCAAGGACCGCCTCGGACAAACCATTTACGGCACAAACACCGCTTTGAAAAATCAACCATTGCTAAATATTTCGTCCGGGGAAGTTATTACTTACAACATTCGCTTCCCGATAAACCTTGGGATTGGTAGCTACTCTATTCAAACCGCCTTAGTCAGCAGCGAATCACACTTAGAAAACAATTATGAATGGCTGGATTTAGCTTATTTATTCAACGTCATAAATATCAACAAAGAAGAGTTTGCAGGCTGCGCCTGGATCGACCCTATAATTGAGACCAACCGCAAATGAAATTAGTTTCTTATGCACAGAATTTTGAAGACGTTATGCTGTGGCGTGCTCTCGGGCACATCAACGATGGCTTTTATATTGATGTTGGCGCCAACGACCCAACCATAGATTCTGTTACCAAGGCATTTTACGATGCGGGCTGGTCAGGCATAAACATCGAGCCCGAGAAAGAATGGTTCGACAAACTGGCCGCACAACGCACCCGCGACAACAATATACAATGCGCTGCGGGGTCAAGCGAGGGCAGCCTAAAACTATTTGTGCTCCCTGGCACCGGATTATCAACAAGTAACAAAGAAATTGCCAAAGAGCATGAAGAAGAATATAGTATTTCAGTTACAGAAACAGTAGTACCTCTGAAGACCCTGACGACCATTTGCCGTGAGAACAACGTAAATGATATTCATTTCCTAAAGATCGATGTGGAAACAGCAGAGAAGTCTGTCCTTGAAGGTATCGACCTACGCTTGATCAGGCCTTGGATACTTGTCGTAGAAGCAACATTACCCGGTAGCCAGAATCAGGACCATCAAGATTGGGAACCGATCATCCTAAGCAAGGATTATCATTTCATCTATTTTGACGGCCTCAATAGGTATTACGTTGCTGACGAACACAAGGATCTTGACCATCATTTTAGCACCCCACCTAATGTATTCGATGGCGCCTCTCTGTCAGGATTGTCTAATAACCTATGGTGCACCACTGTCAGCAACAAGGCAGAAACAACTTTAGCGGAACAAAAAGAGTACACCACCGAACTTGAAAGAAAAATACATCAGATTGAGAGTGAAAATTTCAAAATAAGAAAATCGACAAGAGAAAAAATAATTGCATTAAAATTATCTCATGAAGATATAAATGAAGAACTTAAAAAAGAAACACTCAGCCTAAAGTCACGACTCAACAAATCTGAAAAAAACCACAAGAATCTCACAAAAAAAATCAACTTACTAACCAATAGCCGCTCTTGGCGACTCACTCAGCCGCTGAGAAAAACAGTCAAATCAATCTCAGTTTTACGTCGAAAAACCAAAGAAAAAACCAGCAGACTCCGAAAAAAGGCAATACGAACCGCAAGAAGAAAGCCGCTCTTCAAAAGAATGGTCAATGGCTTACTGTATTTCTCCCCGACCCTAAAGACGCGCTTCAACCGACCGAGCACAAAAGACAAAAAAACCTCAACATTGAGACAGCACAAGCACATCTCAGAAAACGCATCCTCTGCACTTAACTTTCTTAATGCCGAAATAAAAAAGAACAAAGGAAATAAGTAATGCGTATTGTCATCGACTATCAAGGGGCGCAATCTTCTGGCTCTAGAGATCGAGGTATCGGAAGATATACTCAATCCTTTGTCCAAGCACTGGCCAAAAATCACAAAGACCATGAACTAATCATCGCCCTCAATGGCCGTTTCTCAGAGCATATTGACAACATTCGACAACAATTTGACGGGTTGATAGAAAATGACAACATCGTCACTTGGACTCCACCCGATAATGTTGATTTTTTGACCGAGATAAATGCCAGCAGAAGAAAGTCAGCCGAGCTCATTTACGAGGCCTTTCTTTGCTCTCTCGAGCCTAACATCATCCTTATCACTAGTCTTTTCGAGGGCTCTGGTGACGATGCAGTAACCAGCATTAAACGCTTCAATCCCGACGCCCTAGTAGCGACGATACTTTACGACCTCATACCCTATATTTACCCTGACATCTATCTAGTTAACCCGGCCATTGCCGCGTGGTATCATTCAAAAATAAAACATATCAGGCAGTCGGATTTGCTACTCACTATTTCCGAGTCATCACGGCAAGAGGCAATTAACTTTCTCGGCTTTGAGCCGTCGTCTGTGTCCAACATATCAACAGCAATAGAGCCCAACTTTAGCCCTGCCCTACCTTCAGCCGTTGATAGCGAGCGGCTTAAACAGCACTTTAATATCTCCCGTCCATTTATTATGTATACCGGTGGCATCGATCACCGGAAAAACATCGAGGGACTGATTCGAGGGTATTCACAACTACAGGAATGCGTTCGTCAGAAATACCAGCTTGTTATCGTTTGTTCCGTACATGACTTCATTGAAGATAAATTACTACAGCTAGGCCGAGACAATGGTTTGCATTTAGACGACCTAATCTTTACTGGCTTTGTGCACGACGATGATTTGCTGCGCCTATATCGCAGTTGCGAGGTTTTTATTTTCCCGTCCTGGCACGAAGGCTTCGGCCTCCCTGCTCTTGAAGCGATGGCCTGCGGCAAGGCGGTTATCGGCAGCAATGTATCGAGTATACCCGAGGTTATTGGTAGAGCCGATGCGCTCTTTGAGGCAAACAACGACCAAGCTATCACGAGCAAACTAGAAGAGGTATTGCTCAACGAACAATTTAAACTAGAGCTAGAACAACATGCCCTGGTTCAAGCTCAGAAGTTTAGTTGGCAGCAAACCGCCAAAGAGGCTGTTTCCGTCCTTGAAGCTAGCGTCGAGAGTAAAAGACTAACTACACCGCAGAAACAAAAACTAAAGCCCCGACTTGCTTTTGTCTCACCGCTTCCTCCTGCCAGAAGCGGCATCAGTGATTATAGCGCCGACTTACTACCGACGCTGCTCGATTTTTACACGATTGACTTAATCATCGATCAAGAAAATGTCGACACCAACTGCCTGCCACAGCAATGCCTTATCAGATCTACCGACTGGCTGATCAAACATGCCGACGACTACGACCGAGTTATCTATCACTTCGGCAACTCTTCATTCCACAAGCATATGTTTCACTTGATACAGCGCATACCGGGAGTCGTCGTCCTGCATGATTTTTATCTTTCCGGAGCCGTTAATTATATCGACACCAGACCCAACCCCGGATTAAGATTTACACCAGAGCTATACAGGTCAGCAGGGTACACCGCAGTTTACGATCGTTACAAAGACCCCAGTGATAAATATAATCACGCGGTAATGGATGCATACCCCTGCAATCTAACTGTATTAAATAATGCCCTTGGGGTTATCTCTCACTCTGAATACTCTCGCAACCTTGCCACGGACTGGTATGGCGATTCAGCAGTGAAAGGCTGGCATGTACTGCCTCTGCTAAGAAATCCAATCGACCAGTGCAAGAATGCCGCGCGCAAGGCACTGGGCATTGAGAACGATGAATTCATTGTGTGCACTTTTGGGATGCTTCACCGCAACAAACTCAATAAAGAACTAGTTTCATCTTGGCTCGACAGCTCGATAGCCAAGTCCGAAAAGTGCAGATTGATCTTTGTAGGCGACCTGCCAAATAACAACTATAAGGACGAACTGCACCTCCTCCTGGAGCAAAGTGGCCAGCATAATATAACTATTACAGGCTGGACAGAAAAAGAGGAATACCAGCACTATTTGGCTGCAACCGACCTATGTATACAATTACGCAGAACCTCCAGAGGTGAAACCTCTGCCGCAGTATTGGACTGCCTAAGCCACGGCAAGGCAACACTGGTCAACAGAAATGGCAGCATGGATGAGATAGATGATGAGGCCATATTTAAAATCCCCGATGACTTCACTCAAGCGCAGTTAGCAGCAGCATTAGACAAGCTCTACCACAACCCTGATCTTAGGGAGCGCCTTGGCCAAGCCGGCAGGGGTTTACTACTAGAAAAGCACAGCCCAGTGGTCTGCGGCAATAAATATCATCATGTTATTGAGGGTATTTACCATAAACCTCCCCAACATAGCGCCCCCGTGATTAAAGCCATAGCAAAAGAGCTCGCAAACAACACGAACAAAGATGTAACTACAGAAGTCGCCATTGCAATCAACAAGAGTTTTCCACCAAGAATCAAGCCTCGACAGTGCTTGATTGACATCAGCGCAATTATTGATAGTCAACACACAGATGTCGAGACCGAAAACCAGTTCCAGCAACTCTTAAAACAATGGGTACTCACACACTCGAATCACTATCGTATTGAACCGGTTTATGAAAAAAACAACTGTCTTTACTACGCAAGGGCTTTTACTCTCGAGCTTATCAATTGTCCTACCGATGCGCTAAAAGACAGTCCAGTCGAATATTTTCAGGGCGATGAATTAGTTACCTTAACGTCATCACGTTATTCGCCAAGATTAAGCACCGCGTTCTATCAAGCGACTCGGTCTGCAGGCGTCATACAAACCTTCTTTTGTTATGACCTCGCGCCCAATACAAGTGATAGCAGCCCTATAAAGAATAGCGTCAATAATGTAGCGCAATGGTTGCCAATATTAGCACTGGCAGATAACATTCAATTATTATCCCACAGTGATTCTGACTACATCGATGAAATCGCTGCGGACACCCCTCTGACGGACAAAATCAGTCAGCTTTCGCTTGATGCCCCCCCCCAGAGATATAGCTCGAAAATCATTCAACGTATCCACACAAAGGAAATATAATGTCTACATTTACACGCTTAATTACTCTTACGGTACTCCTATCCCTGTCTTGGGTAACGCCAGTAATGGCCTATATTGATCCGGGCTCAGGCAGCGCCATTATGTCGGCCATCATTGGCTTTTTTGTCGCCGCAGGCATTGCGCTTAAAACCTATTGGTACAAGATTAAGGGCATATTTACCAGCAAGAAGACACAAGATAACGACGCTGAGTCTAACGACGAAGCAATGAAGTAGGGCTGACGAAATGGATGTATTTATTTTAGGTGCAGGCCGTCCAGCCTATGGCACAAAACCGGCTGCACTTAAAAACATAGCGCTTAATAGCAGGGCTATGGACTGGCAAATTCACAGCTTTGATACTGTGACGACACCGAACAACATCCACTTCTTGGGTGGCTACCATATTGATAAGGTCATTGAGAGCTACCCCTTTCTTAATTTTACTGTCGTGGCTGACTGGCAAAAAAAATCACTTTTACATACCTTTTTATCGGCGCCATTTGGCTGTAAACCCATTATCACCTGCTATTCAGATACAGTTTTTCGCAAAGAGGTCATCAAAGACATTACGACGGTTGAAGCCGACATCGTGGTTGGTATCGATAGTATTTGGCGAAGTCGTTACGCGGATAGAACCCAGTTAGACATCGATGGCGCCGAAACGCTCGACATCCCCCTCGCCAATCAAGCAGGTTTAGAAACAGTCGAGTTCACCGGCTTAGTGCACTTTAAGCAAAGCGTTGCCCAGCGGCTGAGTCAGCTTGATGAAGCCGAAGCCGGCAATGATTTGATGTCGCTTATCCGCCAGCTAGAGTCACTTGGCTACAGTGTTGCCTACTTCGACGTCAAAGGTGAGTGGGCTGAATTTAATTCGCCACGCGATATTGCTCATTTCATAC
Source organism: Sinobacterium norvegicum (assembly GCF_923077115.1). NCBI lineage: Bacteria > Pseudomonadati > Pseudomonadota > Gammaproteobacteria > Cellvibrionales > Spongiibacteraceae > Sinobacterium > Sinobacterium norvegicum. The sequence continues at coordinate 348,119 of NZ_CAKLPX010000002.1, read as the reverse complement.
TGGGCACCAAGGCTGAAACATTGGCAAGACTTGAACCGCTGGTGCAAAAAAGCCACATTGGCAAGCAAGTTAGCTTTACCACGTCGCAATGGTATGACGATAAGGCCAGCATATTAACCTCTGTGCAATCTCTGTTTGGCAACACTCAACTCGTCATTCGTAGCAGTTCGAAAGGCGAGGACAACTGGTATGCCTCTAATGCCGGTGGCTTCGAAAGCATACTAAATGTTGACTCCAACTGCAGAGAAACAGTCACCGCTGCCGTCGACGAAGTCATCGCCTCATACGGCGAAGGCAGCTGCAATAATGACCAAGTTTTAATTCAGCAGCAATTGACCGAGGTCAGCGCTTCTGGTGTCGTCTTCACCTGCAACTTAGAAACCGGTGCGCCTTATTATCGTTTCAATTTTGATGACAAAACTCAGTCGACTGAATCGGTGACCTCAGGTGGCTCAGGAGATTTACGTACGGTCATCCTCAGCCGAGGCCATGAACAACACCTTTACACAGTTGAGCCGGCGCTTTCTCCAGTCCTGAGTGCAATCAAAGAGCTTGAATTGCTGCTTGGCTACGACAAGCTTGATATCGAGTTCGCCATAGATACTCGTGGGCTGGTGCATATCTTTCAAGTCAGGCCGGTGACTATCGATCACTCTGCCTATGATTTAGACAGTAACGAAATATCTTATCAAAGAGCTGCCTGTGAAGCTTATTTCACTGACCACAACTTACCGCAGCACAATATATTGGGTGATAAGGCCATTTACGCTAATATGCCGGATTGGAATCCTGCTGAGATTATTGGTACCAAGCCAAAAACTTTGGCATTTAGCCTCTATCGTCAGCTGATTACCAATGATGTATGGGCCATGCAACGAGCGGAATTTGGTTATCGCGATGTAAGGCCAGCCCCCCTCATTAATGCCTTTGCTGGCCAGCCCTATGTCGATGCCAGAGCCAGCTTGAACTCTTTTATTCCTGCATCTTTAAGCCATGATAGCGCCAACTGTATTACAAATGCCTACTTAAATATTTTGTCTGAAAACCCTCATTTCCATGACAAGATTGAGTTTGATGTTGCCTTTACTGTTTGGACCCCCGACTTTTCAGACAACGCAAGCGCACGCCTCACGCCCTATAAAGTAACCCCTGCGATGATTAGCGAGCTTGAACTCGGCTTGAAAGATATCACCCGCAAGGCTTTAGCGCGACTCGATAACGACACAGCTTCCATCGCGACGCTGAGGCAGCAAAACAAAGATATTTGTTCAGGTAATCAGTCCGCCCTCAATAAGGGCTATGCTCTGCTGGAGGTTTGCAGGGAATATGGCACACTCGCTTTCTCTCATGCGGCAAGAGCAGGCTTTGTGGCCACCACGCTGCTGAATAGTTTTGTAGCAACTGGGGCGCTCAGTGAACAGAGACGCTCAGAGTTTCTGAAAAGCTTTAACACTGTTGCGGGTGATTTTGAGCTGGCTAAATCTGCACTTGCTTCTGGCAAGATCAATCTCCCTGAATTAATCAGCACATATGGCCACCTTCGCCCTGGAACCTATGAAATATCAACACAGGCGTATTGGGAAGACCCCGAACGATATTTATACAGCGCTCATAATACATCAACTCATGACAGTGCTAACTTTCTATTTCGGCAAGACGAACTATGTTCGTTAAAAGGGTTTTTAGATAAGCTCGGTAGCGCTATCTCAGTCGAGCAGCTTATTGCCTATTTGATCAGCGCCATTCAATCAAGAGAATCGGTTAAATTTGATTTTTCTAAAAGTCTGAGTTTGGCCCTCGATTACATCGTTAGCGCAGGGGCTGAGGCAGGAATCAGCAGGACAGACCTTTCTTTCTTTGATTTTAACGACATAGAATCTTTAAAGCTAAACACCTTACAATGGCGCAGTATTCCCGCCATTATTGCCCAACGAAAGGCTGAATACGCTATTACTTCGTCGGTAGAGCTGCCCAGCTTCATCCAAAGCGTCAGTGACTTCTATTGCTTCGAGCGATTTTCTTCACTACCGAACTATATCACCACAGAAAAGGCTGTCGCTGAGGTAATTTGTTACTCAGCAACAGTTGAGCAAGATCTAAACGGCAAAATTGTCATGATTACCCAGGCCGATCCGGGATATGACTGGCTATTTGGTCACGGTATTGCCGGTCTTATTACGCAGTATGGTGGCGCCAATTCACACATGGCAATTCGCGCAGCAGAAATTGGCCTACCCGCAGCTATTGGTGTTGGCGACAAGCTCTTTGATAAAATTTCAACGATGCAGCGTATAGAAATTGATTGTAGCGGCCAAACAATCCGGAAGGTGATATGAGGCGTATTGGCATCACACAGCGCGTTGAAATTATCCCAAGCTACGGGGAGAGCAGAGATTGCTTGGATCAGCGCTGGAGCGATCTGGCTTTGACACTCGGCTTTCTGCCTATTCCACTGCCAAATATTTCCTCACCTCACTCAATAGGCCTGATAGATGAACTGGAGTTGGATGCAGTTATTTTCAGTGGTGGCAATTCTTTAACGACTGTGGCACCGGATGACAGCGACGCCTCAATACAACGAGATGCTTTTGAAGAAAGCCTGTTCTCTGCTTGCCTCGAAAAAAACATACCTACACTGGCCGTTTGTCGTGGAATGCAGCATATCAATCTACTGCTCGGTGGCAACTTAACAGCCATAGAAAAACACGTTGGCACCCCACATACAATCATCCCTGTTGATCACACAGTCACACTGCCAACAACAGTAAATAGCTATCACAATTGGTGCATTCCCAGCAACGGACTCGCCACATCATTGAGCCCCCTTGGCACCGATAAAGCAGGCAATATCGAAGCCTACCGACATCAAAAACATAAAATATTAGGCCTTATGTGGCATCCTGAAAGGGAAGTTCCATTCTGCGACATCGATATCCAACTCATTAAAAGTATATTACTATGACCAGAGCACTCATCTTAGCTGCCGGGCAAGGCACCCGTTTACGACCTTTGACCAATGACAAACCAAAATGCCTCGTGCCTCTACTCGGTAAGACATTACTGGCCAGGCAAGTAGATACACTTAGGCAAGCGGGTATCGATAATATTCATATCGCCACCGGCTATCGCTGCGACCAAATTGAGGCGCTTGGTTTTAATACGACTAAAAACCCACGCTTTGCTGAGACCAATATGGTCGAGACTCTATTTTGCGCCAAAGATTTTATCCAGCAAGAAGGCGACCTCATCATCGCGTATGGTGATATCGTCTACAACCCTGAAAATCTACAAGCACTGCTGGCCTCCGATGCTGAAGTAGCATTGATGATTGATAAGAGGTGGCGTGACCTTTGGTCTTTAAGGCTGGAAAACCCACTTGAAGACGCTGAAACTCTAGTACTGGATGAACATAGCAATGTTATAGAATTGGGTAAAAAACCTGAAAACTACGATCGTATTCATGGTCAATACACTGGCTTAATCAAGCTTAGAAGCGACAAGATTCCAGCCTTCATCGAACACTATAACAAGCTCGATCGTGCTGGCCAGTATGATGGTAATGACTTTGACAATATGTATATGACCAGCTTCATACAGGGCCTTATTGACAACAGTTGGCAGGTGAAAGCTGCCATCGTTAACAATGGCTGGCTAGAAATAGACTCTACCGATGATTTAGCCCAATATGAAAATATGGCCAGTGACGGAACGCTGGCATTGTTCTACAGGGCATAATAATGAAATTAATCCGCCAAATTCGTGACACTATGCGTTTTTTCAGTCTACCGAAAGAACAACGCCGTGTTACCTTTTACTCTGAAGGGAAAAATTATTATCCGCATCTAGAGGGGCTAATAACAGAGCTTCTTAGTAACTCTGAACTCACAGTAAACTATATATCTTCGGGTATTGATGACCCAGGGCTGAATGTCGTTCACGATAGATTAAATACCTTCTTCATCGATGAGGGATATATCCGTAATTGGGTATTTGAAAACATCGACACCGAGCTCATGATTATGACCATGCCGGATCTGCACCAATATCAGATCAAGCGATCCAAGCACAATGCTCATTACGTGTATGTACAGCACTCTCTGGTTAGTCTACATATGGTTTATAGACCGGGAGCCTTTGATCACTTCGACACCATCTTCTGTGCAGGCCCCCACCATGTAAAAGAAATTAGAGCGATGGAAAAAAAGTACAGCCTAACCCGAAAGAATTTAGTCGAGCACGGCTATGCGAGACTAGACGCAATCCTGATGCAAAAAGAACAAAAGCCAACGATAAGCAAAGGCAGTACCCAACATGCCCTAATCGCGCCAACCTGGGGTGAAGCCTGTACTATTGAGTCAGGCGTAGCAGCTAAAGTTGTTGATAAACTACTAAACAATGGCGTGCGCGTAACACTTCGCCCACATCCGCAAACGATTAAATTTGCACAAAAACAGGTCGAAGCAATCACCCGTAAACACAGCTTAAACCCGTTATTTTCATTCGAGGACAACGTTGCAGGCCAGCAGTCTCTACATGACTCTGACTATATGATCAGCGATTGGTCTGGCGCCGCGCTTGATTACGCCTTTGGGCTCGCAAAGCCAGTAATCTTCGTCGATGTTCCCAAAAAAATTAACAACCCTGACTATATCGATTTAGACATCGAGCCTTTCGAATCGAGCATAAGAAATATTATTGGACGTATCGCTACAATCGACGATGATTTTTCTTCGATCAACAGCCAAAACATACCAACGGAGTTCAACGCTGACAACTATGTCTTTAATCGAAAAAAATCCGCCCAAGTAGGCGCATTATGGATAGAGAGTTATATTGGAATGAAAAATGCTTAAAAGAATCAAGCCATCAATACTATTTTCTATACTTCTATTACTCCAGCTTTTTATTTTTTCACCCATAGACATTTACATCACCAACAAATCCAGCTCTATTGACATAGCCACCCTATTCTATTCCGCCATACTATTTATCGCTCCGACCACTATTGTTTTGTTATTAATTCCGCGCCTCATAAAAACGAAAAGATTAAAATTTATCACCCCAATTATTGGCGCACTCTATTTTATTTTTTTTCTGAACTCAACTTTTCTAAGCGGCTATTACGGAGTCATCGACGGCAGAGGGTTAGAAATAGAATCGCTAAGCATGGTCAGCATACTGCAAATAATAGTGGCGGCAATCATCCTCACTTACTTTTTTCGGGCAAGGAATTTAGATCAAGCAAAGATATTTGCACTGGTGTTTTTCTCTATCTCAACCATTACAGCACTGACCAACATTGGTTTTTTTATTAAGGATGGCGGCAGTCTATCATCTCAGAGAACACAGGGATTCGGCAAAGAAATCCTTGCGTTTTCGCAAGAGAAAAATGTCATCCACATTATACTAGACGAATTACAATCCGACGTCACAGAGGAAGTTCTGAAGTCAAAAAAGTTCAGCGCACCACTGAAAGGCTTTACATTTTACCCCGACACAACGTCAATATACCCAACTACCATCATGTCTCTACCATCGATGTTCACCGGCGAGGTGTATCGTAACGAGACATCTAAAGAAGATTTTATTAACGCACTCATCGCTAAAGGTAAAACCTTGCCTCTTGCGCTTGAAAACGTAGGGTTCAGAGTAGCAATGCACGGCGGCTGCCAGAATGATAATATATTTACCTCTTGCTCCGTTAACTCTGAATATGCACTACTAAACACCCGAGCAATACCACTCGATTACTTACAACTATTAGATATTAGCTTATTCAAGGCTTCGCCCGACCTGCTAAAACCCTATATATACAATGACGAAAGCTGGTTAATACAACGGTTATTTAGCAACGAGGTATACACAAAATCATCCTTTGTAGGTTTGGCTCACTTATTGATGAATGATTTCACCAAAAGATTATATGTTGAGATTGACAGCAAGCCAAGCTACAAGGTTTTCCACTCCACGATCACTCACTCACCTATCTGGCTTGACGCCGACTGCAATGAGTTAGCCAAACCCGCAAAAAACACACTAGAGAACAAAGTCGAAGAAGCAAAATGCGCCTTTCAATCTGTCGAGAAACTATTAACTAAGATCAAAACACTTGGCATTTATGATCAATCGATGATTATCATTTCATCTGATCACGGTTCGAACTATCTCCCACCATCATCGGGAAAAAAATTCAAGAGTAGAAAAATACCATACCCTCAAGCATCCTCGACACTTTTAATTAAACCTTTCAGCAGTGGCAATCAACCACTAGAGTTTGACCATTACCCAAGTTCGTTAATAGATATACCAGCGGTTATTACTCATGCCACAGGTGCTACCTTCATTGGCACAGGTGTCGACCTGCTATCTGAGCATCGAGAACAGGATAGAGACCGTGTTTACCACCACTATAAATGGTCAGCAGGCGATATTAAAAGGAGCACTCTACCTCCCCTTATATCTTACAGCATAACCAACAATTCAAAGGTTCCATCTTCATGGCACCTTGAAAACATCGACTTTATTGAAGTATTCCTTCATGGTAAGCAACTAGCGACTCAAGTAGGCGTCGTAACGGGGCAATATTTAAACAATAAACCTGGCTCCAGAAAAAGTGGTTTTTTGAGCTATGGCCCTTATTTGACAGTACCGCCAGGCCATTACACATTTCAGCTTAAATACAGCTCTGCATCGAAAGAATTACACACAGGCAGCTGGGATATCACCTCCGATGGAGGAAAGACAACCCTTGCCAAGGGTGATATAGCTACGACAAACAACCTTACCAAAGCACTTACCAAGGAGATTGTAATTAAAAAGGTTCACTACAATGTCGAATTCAGAGTTTATGACAATGCCACTGGTGAGATATCTATTAAATCGCTCTCTGTAAAGCATTCTAAACCACCTTATATATCGCCAACTAATGCCCCACTGGATTAAACCAATGCCGTCTTACAAGCAAACATACATCCTAGGGATGATATATTTCCCACTAGCTGTCTGCCTCGTATTCATTCCCTCTGAGCTTTTTTATTACAATATGGAGGAATGGGGAGGAGACATATTTTTAATCGGCTTGCCTGCCATTATTTCAATATTTCTGTTGGCAACAATTATTGCAATATACTTAACTATAAAGAAAATTAAACCGGCATTGGCTGACTTAGTAAAGCCCGCGTGGCTATTATTTAATTTAGGTATTATTGCACTATTTTGTGATACTCTTGCACCAATACAGCTTAGCCAACTCGATGGCAGCAATATAAGAAGTAGCCAGCCATTGTCTATCACTTTGATAGAGCTGTGCATAATCGCCTCTGTTTTCGCATTCTACTTCAAGGGAAAAAAATATTTTGAAACATGCGGCATGGTGTCATTATTTTTTATCGCCTTCTCTTTCTTATACTTATCAGCCAATATTTATTTATCTACCGCACTAAATGTTCAAACCGACAATAAAACTTCGGTTAGCACTAACAACGACCACCTGCCCAACATCTATCACTTTCATCTCGACGCAATGCAGACCGATTTCTTTCTTGAGGACATCGAACAGTCAAACACCGAGGCATTTGATGGCTTTACATTATTTGAAAAAAACATTGCAAACTACCCTTACTCCCTGCCATCAATCGCTAGCTATCTAACCAGTACAACGTTTAGCGGCGAGCATTATATTGACTGGATCAACAATGCCGACCAAGGCCTTTACACAATGCTTTCGACAGCCGGCTACAACCTTAATGTATTCGGAAAAAGACCCTTACTTTACTCCCCATTGATTGATAACTTTGAGAGCGGGCAAGATATATACAAAGCCGCTACAAACATTAAACACCCGATGCTAAGTCAATTTTCTTCTTTGTTGGCCGGTAGAATTTTACCAAACGCAATCACTAACAGAGCACTTTCCTATGGAAAAAAAATCGGCAACCTTTACCCTCAACGCTCTGACCTACCTCAACCCAAGACAATCGCAGATGGCATTGAACCTTATACCGGAACATTGATTTTAAAGCATGCAATAGCAACAGAACACCAACGGAAAAACTCGGGGGAATACCTTTTGATTCAACCCGTTTTGCCTCATGGGCCATACTTCGTAGACGATAATTGCAATTATGGTATCACCAAGGGGACATTTCCTCAGCGTTATTCTTTACAAGTTTCGTGTGCGAACAAATTAGTTGCTGAATTCATTGATGAACTCAAGCGACTAGGTAGATATGAGAATTCAATTTTTATTATTCATGGTGATCACGGGTCCGGCTGGGCAGGTTTTACAGAAAAAAATAGGTCCAAAGAACCGCAAAAGTCTTATCGCAGTGAAATCCACCCATGGTCTCAAAAACAACTCGAGTCTAGAGCATTTACCCTATTGATGATCAAGGCGAACAAAAAATCAACGTCTCCTTTTTTTCTAAATCAACGAAAAACAACGTTGCTGGACATATATCCTACCATTGCGTCAATGTTGAACCTTAGCGCTCCGCCAAACGCAGAAGGCTATGATTTAACACTTTGTTTAAAGGCATCATGCGCACCAGCCCCCGGCTCCAATCAAAACTTCTTTTACTTCCCTCCTGGGAAGAATGAGAAACAAAGCATTGAAAAAATACCCTTGATATTCATTAATGGTAAACCTAGCTTCGACCTTGATAAAACAACTCAACGTGATATTGACGTTAAATACTCCTATAAAGGTTCTGACCTTCCCTCTCAGTCCGGTGAAGTTGTTGGCTCTTCACGAGTTATATACAATAAGAAATCACCACCTAGTTACATTACTTATGGCCCTTACATACAACTCAAACCAGGAAGGTATTCATACTCCATGATGTTTTCCTCATCTCTACCACAGACAGAAAGTGCCGCGAAGTTTGATGTTCGCACAACCAATACGCAAGACAATGCTTTAAAGGAACTCGTCATATACGGCAGCAATAATGAGACCGCCAGTACAGAAGGTGAGTTTATTATTCCGCCTGGAGCTATGGGTAAAAACGCCCGCACCAATATAGAGGCTAGAATGTACTACTTAGGTCAGGGAGATTTTTCCGTCATATCTTTAGAATTTAAGAAGCTGGATAATTAATAATTATGCGTTATATTACTCTCTCGATATTGCTACAGTTTTTGTTAATTAGCCCACTATTCGCCTCCGTTGATAAAAGCACGGTGACAGCCGAACAGCCAACCGCCACCTCTACCGTGCATTCTTTTCTCCAAAATGATGCAGAGCCAACCTTTTATGGTTTGGCGAGCTACTATAACAATATTAATTATTTTCTCGTTAGCGCCGACCAAATTGAGCGCTTAATACCCGGTGAGAACTACACCCTCAATAGCAATCGGTGGCTTGCTGCAGTTAAACGCTTAGACACCTTAGTCATCCAAGCTGACGGCCTCAACTTCAGCTTGAGCGACGATGAGCTTTTGCTGACCAGTGTCACCTCTCTTGACTCCCCTCATGCTATTGTACAGGTTGCCAACAAAGACAAACTGTCGTCGGTTGCCCCTGAGCTTGACCAGATTCGCTATAACCACTTATGGATTGGTCTTGCCCAAATATCGAGAGCTGTCGAGTTTTCTCTGGTCATTATTCAATCGCTGGTTGGCAATTGGGGGCTGGCTATTATCCTCTTCGCTCTGCTGCTAAAAGTGTTACTCATCCCTGTCGGTATCATGACCACCCGATTTCAACGTCGAGTTAGTCAGGTGCAGTCAGCGCTAGAGCCCAAGCTTAATGAGATAAAAAGTCAGTACGATGGCGAAGAGGCTCACAACCGCATAATGGCCGCTCACAAGCAGCTAGGTGTAAGCCCCTTCTATACTCTAAAACCAATGATTGGGATGTTTATACAAATCCCTATACTCATCGCTACTTTCAACGCACTCGGCGAGATGCCTCAGTTTGCTAGCCAGTCGTTTTTTTGGATTACGGATCTATCTCTGCCTGATACTATTGGTGAGTTGCCATTTACACTACCGCTTTTCGGCTCAACTATCAGCATACTTCCTGTTATCATGACGGTCGTGACTTTGTTTTCTACCGTCATATTCCAGAATACACACGCCTCCAGCGGTGAAATGGCAAAGCAAAAACGCAACCTCTATCTAATGGCCGCAGCGTTCTTTATTCTGTTTTATCCATTCCCAGCAGCGATGGTTTTATACTGGGTCATGGCAAACATACTTCAAACTATTCAACAGCAGATTATTAAGATATAAAATGGATATTTTAAACGTTGTCGATGACATTATTGATCAGTTAAGCCTCACTCTGAGCGAGCCTAGTAACGCCAGCGATGGCCTGTCCAGCTGCCAGATGCTTTATCAGCTTGCCAGCCACAAAGTCTGGGGCGTCGATGAGACCAACATATTAGCCTTTCTCTCTAAACGACTCGATATCAGCGGTAAATTTTTCCTCAGTTATCGCTCGAACGGACGCAAAAGTACCGATTTACTTCTGACCGATCGTGATTGGCTCAGCTTGGCTCAGGCAATCTTTGTTAAAGCCGTATTGAAAGTCAAAGAATGCTCGCTACCCGCGCTACACCTTAAACAGTTTAATACGCTGTTTAAGGCAATGGACCTACAACCAAGCCCTTGGCTCACTGAGCCTGTTTCTGACGCTATTGAGCAAAGTTGGTCAGCACTACAGGCTGAATTAAAAAGCGAATTTAGCCAAGTTAATATTACTTATTACGATCATCATAATCCAACAACGAGCAAAACCTGCCTCCCGCTTACCGTGCTATTCTATGAGGGGCCTATCGCCAGAGCCTATCTAGAAACTCTCGCCAGCTTAAATCTTAAGCCTGAAAAAATCATCCAGCTAGTTCCTCGTAATGACATCGCAACTAAGAAACCGATTGGACGGTGGCTGCCAAAAAGCTTAAGAATCGCTTATTCTGCCAATATTCAGAGCAGTAAAATCCACTTTTGGCCTAAGAAACTTAAAAAATCCTATTCTGCACTCACTCATCCGATGACGACAGAAATTGAGCGCAAGCTCTCTTTTTCAGCTTCCGCTATCGAGTCAGCCAACGCCTTATTGCCACTCAGTCACTACAGCGATAATATAGAGCCCATTCTGATTGAGAATTTGGCTGATCAAGCACTCCACCAGCATTTAACCAACGAAGCTAAAGGTGCTATATTATTCACCGGCGGTGGTATTATGCCAAGTACATTACTTTCATTATCACATCTCAAATTCTTGCATATTCACCCTGGATTTTTGCCTGATATACGTGGCGCAGATTGCGCCCTGTGGTCAACACTCAGTGCAGGCTACTTCTCGGCTAGCTGCTTTTACATGGCGCCCGGAATAGATACAGGTGATATCATTACGCCTTGTTGGCTGCCAAAAATTGACCTCTCAGCGGTCCCGAGAGATACAGAGATGCTCGATGGTTACCGTGCGATTTATTCGTTCATCGATCCTTGGGTTCGCTCATACGTACTAAGAGATGTATTGATAAATGCAAGCGTTGGTCTTGACGAATTAAGCTGCATCAAACAAGACGAAGAGGAAGGTACTACTTTCCACTTCATGCATGACCGCCTGAAACAAGCGGCATTAAACAAAATTTTTATTTAGGAGGTTACAAAGAGAAACTATGAAAACAGCCATTATCACCGGTATCACCGGCCAAGATGCAGCCTATTTAGCCGAACTTCTTTTAGATAAGAACTACGTTGTTTATGGCACCTATCGACGCACCAGCTCGGTTAACTTTTGGCGCATCGAAGAGCTAGGAATTCAAGATAATCCCAATTTACACTTAGTTGAGTATGATTTAACCGATCTAGGTGCCAGCATACGCTTGATGGAAATGGCCAAGCCAGATGAGGTTTATAACCTAGCTGCTCAAAGTTTTGTTGGCGTTTCTTTCGAACAACCTCATACAACCGCTCAAATCACCGGTTTAGGTCCGCTTAATCTATTAGAGGCTATTCGCATAGTCGATACTAATATTAAGTTCTACCAAGCATCGACGTCGGAAATGTTTGGTGAGGTTCAGGCTGTTCCTCAGCTTGAAACAACGCCTTTTTACCCACGCAGCCCCTACGGCGTAGCCAAGTTGTATGCCCACTGGATGACGATCAACTACCGTGAAAGCTATGGTATTTTTGGTGCCAGCGGTATTTTATTCAATCATGAGTCACCGCTTAGAGGGCAAGAGTTTGTTACCCGCAAGATCACTGACTCCGCCGCAAAAATCAAGCTTGGTTTACTTGATGTATTAGAGCTTGGCAACATGGATGCCAAGCGCGACTGGGGCTTTGCCAAAGACTACATTGAAGGCATGTATCTAATGCTACAAGCCGATAAACCTGACACCTATGTCCTCGCAACCAATCGCACCGAAACAGTTCGTGACTTTGTCACGATGGCCTTTAAGGCCGCCGGCATTACGCTTCGCTTCGAAGGCAGCGCCGAGGCTGAGGTTGGCATTGATACCGACAGTGGCAAAGTGATGGTCAAGGTCAACCCTAAATTCTACCGCCCAGCAGAAGTAGATCTATTGATTGGTAATCCCCAGAAGGCAAAAGATGACTTAGGCTGGGAGCCAAAAACTACGTTGGAACAGCTTTGTAGCATGATGGTTGAAGCAGACCTCCGTCGTAATACAGAAGGCTTTTCGTTCTAAATCTGATGCTGTAGGAGGTAGATAAGGTGAAACATGTATTATTAACCGGCGCCGGCGGCTTTGTTGGTAAGGTATTAAAGCGTTACCTCATTGAGGCTGGGTTTAAGGTCACCGGAACGACCCATCTACCTCCATCAGAGCATGAGACTGACTTGATACAGCTCGATATCCGTAACAGCCATGATGTATCTGCCGCTGTTCAACAATGCAAGCCGACTCATGTTGTCCATTTAGCTGCTGTCACTCATGTTCCAACCAGCTTCGATGACCCTCAGCGTACCTGGCAAACCAATGTTATGGGTACGCTGAACCTTCTGGAGGCGGTTAAATCCAGCGCCCCCAATGCCTTTGTGTTGTTCGTCAGTTCATCTGAAGTCTACGGCGCGAGCTTCAAATCTGGAGACCCGCTGCAGGAAAATGCTCGCTGCCAACCGATGAATCCATACGCCGCAAGTAAACTAGCCGCTGAACTGCTGATGCATCAGTTTTTCAAGCAAGGCCACTGTGGCGCCATTGCACGTCCGTTTAACCATATTGGCCCAGGCCAATCGGCAGATTTTGTCACCGGTTCATTTGCCAAGCAAATAGCCAATATTGAACACAATACTCAAGAGACTACCATTAAGGTTGGTAACCTTGATGCTTACCGTGACTTCTTGGATGTTAGAGATGTTTGCCATGCCTATATCGCCTTACTAAAGCACTGTAAAAAGATCGAGCATCAAAAAGTTTTTAATATTGCATCGGGGAAACCAGTCAAAATTGCCGATGTTTTATCAACTCTGCTAAGCCATAGCTCTGCCAAAATCACTATTGAGCAAGACCCCAGCCGACTCCGCCCCTCTGACATCCCAATTGCCGCAGGAGATTGCCGAGAGATTGAAAGGGTTACCGGCTGGAAGCCGCTCCACACAATAGACAATACTCTCATGTCGCTACTTAATGACTGGCGCTCGCGCCGTTAATATATACCGCGTCCTCTTCGACCCTACTCGCGACTTTATAAAGCAATTAATTAATGAAAGTACTACAGGTTTATAGAACTTATTACCCCGATAGCCAAGGCGGCCTTGAAGAAGCGATTCGTCAAATCGCAAGAGGCACATCCGCACTGGGAGCTGATAATCGAATATTTTCTCTACAAAGAAAACCAGGCGATGCGGTAATTGATTACCCAGAGGCTACCGTTTATCGCTCTCATCGCCATTTAAGCATCAAGTCATGTGATATTGGTTTCAAGGCCGCGCCCCTCTTTAAAGAGCTCTATCGATGGTGTGATGTTGTTCACTACCACTTTCCTTGGCCATTTGCCGACTTACTCGAAGCGGCGGTAGGTGGCAACAAACCCTACATCATCACCTATCACTCAGACATTGTTAGGCAGAAAAAACTGGGTCTAATTTACAGTCCCTTGATGAATAATTTTTTGAAGGGAGCCGCGAGAATTATTGCTACTTCCGATAACTATTGTCAGTCGAGTAGCATTCTTGCAAATTATGCAAAAACAGTTGCGGTCATCCCTCTTGGTATTGACCAGGCTTCATACCCTGATGCCAGCACCTCACTCCTTGAAACTACTCGTCAAGAATATGGCTCCGACTTTTATTTTTTTGTGGGCGTATTTCGCTACTATAAGGGCCTTCACATACTACTTAATGCCATCAAGGACGCCGCTTACCAGGTTGTAATCGCTGGAGCCGGACATGAAGAGGAAGCGTTAAAGGAGCAAGCAAAAGTACTAGGGCTGAATAATGTTCACTTCCCCGGCTTTGTTTCCGATGAAAAAAAAGTTGCCCTTTTAACCCTATCTAAAGCTGTTGTATTTCCCTCTCACCTTCGATCAGAAGCCTTTGGTATCACATTGCTGGAAGCCGCAATGATGGGCAAGCCTATGATTTCAACAGAAGTTGGCACAGGCACCAGCTTTGTGAACTTAAATGAAACGACGGGGCTGGTGGTCGCGCCAAACAATCCAAGTTTGCTTCGTCGCGCCATGGATAGACTATATAACAACCCTGAAGAAACAAAAAAAATGGGGCAGATGGCGCGCCAGCGCTATCTCGAAAAATTCACGGGCAAAGTTGTTGGGGGTAGTTATTACCAGCTTTACCAAACGATAATTAACGAGAACAGTCATTCCAAGCCTACCTAGCCAAGTAGGCTTTCATACCTCAGCTGTCAGCCAATAAATCAACAAGATACTCTTTAAACTTACTCTCTAGTTCTTCATGCCTTAAGCCATACTCCACATTGGCTTTCATATGGCCAAGTTTACTGCCACAGTCATACCGAATACCATCGAACTTAAAGCCGTAGACTTGTTCCTCTTTTAACAGCTCTGCGATAGCATCAGTTAATTGTATTTCACCGCCAGCACCGCGCTCTGTCGTCGCTAACAATTCAAATATACGGGGCTGTAATACATAGCGGCCGACCACACTTAAATTCGAAGGCGCCTCTTCTACCGACGGTTTCTCAACGATGCCGCCTAACTTATACATGTCACCGTGCTGTTCCGCCGGGGCGATGACACCGTATTTATACACTTGCTCCCGCGGTACCTCTTCGATGGCGACGACAGAACAACCCTGTTCAGCCTTGGCAACCATGGTATTTAATGCAGGGACATTCGGGCTGTAGATCATGTCATCGGCCAACAAGATGGCAACGGGCTCAGCGCCGATAATATCTTTGGCGCAGAGTACGGCATGCCCCAAGCCTAGAGCTTCTGGTTGGCGCACATAATAGCAGTTTACGTGAGGGGGGATAATCGACCTAACTGTTTCTAACAGCTCATCCTTACCGGCCTCGCCCAACTTATGCTCAAGCTCGAAATTCTTGTCGAAGTGGTCTTCAATTGCCCGCTTTGTCGATGAGGTGACAAATACTAAGTCTGTAATGCCGGCTGCAACAGCCTCTTCAACGGCATACTGTATCAGTGGCTTATCGACTACCGGCAACATTTCCTTGGGACAGGCCTTGGTGGCGGGGAGAAAACGCGTGCCCATACCAGCCACAGGGAAGATCGCTTTTTTAACATTCATGACCAATCCACTGCTCCTAATTATTCTGTCTTCAGCGCGAAAATGGCCTTGCAGCATAGCAAAAACGACATAATGTACCTAGTGGCGACATCCATTTATATCCACTAACAGGTAAAAGTGCCCCACATCAATCATTTTCAGATGTTATCTATTATAATTACGACATTACATTTTGTTTAGAGGCGGCACACCCATGCATTCATTCATCAATAACCTGCCCAAGGCAGAGCTACATATCCATATTGAGGGCTCGCTGGAGCCTGAACTGATGTTTCAGCTGGCTCAACGTAACCAAATAGAGCTCCCCTTTAACTCTGTCGAAGAAATTCGTTCTGCTTATAATTTCAGTAACCTCCAAACATTTCTCGACATCTATTATCAGGGCGCCAACGTCCTGCAACACGAGCAGGACTTCTACGACATGACCATGGCGTATCTGTTACGCTGCAAAGAAGAAAGCGTTATCCACAGCGAGCTGTTTTTCGACCCCCAAACCCATACCGACCGCGGCATAGAGATCGGCACGGTTATCAGTGGCATCGATCGTGCTTTGCAAGACGCAAAGACACAATGGGGTATGAGCAGCGGGCTGATTCTGTGCTTCCTACGCCATTTATCGGCCGACGCTGCTATGGATACACTGGAGCAGGCCCTGCCCTATAAAGATAAGCTCATCGGGGTCGGGCTCGATAGCTCTGAGCTGGGTCACCCGCCCGAGAAATTTACCGCGGTATTTGAGCGCGCGCTGGCAGAGGGTTTGCTAACTGTTGCCCACGCTGGCGAGGAAGGCCCCGCCGACTATATCTGGCAGGCCCTCGACCTACTAAAAGTCAGCCGAATCGATCATGGCGTCCGCTGTATCGAAGACGAAACCCTGGTGCAACGGTTAATCGACGAGCAAATTCCCCTGACAGTCTGCCCGCAATCCAACCTTAAACTCTGCGTGGTCGATGCTATGTCACAACACAATATACTGCAGCTAATGGACAGAGGCGTACTGGTGACCACCAACTCTGATGACCCGGCATATTTTGGTGGCTACCTGAACAAAAACTATACCGCCCTGGTCGACAGCCTCGATATGACCAGCGAACAGGCTGTGCAGTTAGCCCGCAACAGCTTTGCCGCCAGTTTTGTTAGCGATGACATCAAGGCAGACTTCAACCGACGCATGGACGACTACCTCACCGCCCATAAGCTATAACTCGTCGAGCAAATCATTGCGGTTTTCTAACTGTTCTTTCAGCTCGTCAACATTGTCGAGCAGGTCAGCCAAGCTGGCCTGCTCTGCTTCTTCTCCGCCTTTCTCAGTCAATGAGGTCAAACCTGGGCCAGATTTCGGCGCCGGCTCCTTCCTTTCAGGTATTGCTGGGCCAAAGCTGAGCACATTTGTATTCGCTGCAATGCCCACCTCGCGGTAGGGATATTGTGAACTCGGTTCAGAGGACAGGTGCTCAACACCGCTGCCGTCTGTCCAGCGGTAAAAGATCTGATCACTTTCAGCTTGGTTCGGCAATGGTTGATCGCCAGCCACCAACCATTGTTCGATAGCATCGCCTTGTTGTGCGCCCCCTTCTTTATCCGGCAATAGCGATATAACGCGTTCTGCCCATGTCTCTGCGCTGTCGAACGCCTCACTCAAAAAAAACGTTATGTCACTGCCAATCTTTGCCGATGACAACAGAGGCTGACCGTTGGGTAATTTTACATAGAATAACGGCCCAATCGCCAACACCAATACAACCATCAAGACTTTATATATTTTCATTACCCCTCCTTGAAATAATAGCCTACTGCCAATCACTGTATTGTACCGATTAAAAAATAATTAAGTCGGACGCCTGAAAATAAAAATCGACGGAACTGGCTCACAGTTTTTCATAGTGGTACGCTCGTACGATTTAAAATGATATTTATCAACAAGATAGAGACCTGAACTATCTGACAGTATAGCACTCTTAAATTTCCAAATATAATATATTCAAACAAGCAGAAATAGTTTTATCCCTCCTAAGGACTAGGAGATATCCAGCCAACATTGTTATACGCTGAAAAATAATAGCTAACCGAGCAACAAGCCATGCCTAAAATAGTCGATCACGATCAACGAAGAAATGAAATTGCAGAGGTGACTCTGCGTGTAATCCAGCGCTCTGGTGTCGACGGTGCAACCTTCCGCTCCATCGCTGAGGAGGGGGGGTTTAGCCGGGGTGTCGTACCGCACTATTTTAAAGACAAGGAGCAACTCATTCGCTTTGTCTTCGAATGGGTGGCCAACAAAACGCTCGATCAAATCGAGCTGCAAATCGCCGAAAAATCGCCAGGGCTGGCCAGGCTGAGATACTCACTCGTTGGCTTGCTGGCTGATCAAGAGGCGGAATTAGAGGGCGCTGGCGCCTTAAGTTTTTGGGGGCAGGCGAATAGCAATATCAACCTTCGAGACCAGCAACGACTCAATTATCAGCGCTGGCGCCATATCGTTAGGAATAATATCAGCGAAGCGATCCAGCTTGGCGATTTAGCCGAGACCATCGATATAGACAACGAGGCAGACACCTTGGTCTCCATGGTAGATGGCCTCAGCAATGCTTCAATTTTGGAGCAGTCGAGCTTTCCTATCGAACGCGCAAAGCAGCTGGTTGACGGCATGCTAAACAAGCTCAGAGCACCCCAGCGACAGTACGCTCACAGCGCGGCTTAATCATGCTGTTGCGACAAGGGCAGCGGATCAGGCAAGCTCGTTGCTCTTGTTACGCATGATGACGCTTAACAGGGTTCTTCCTAACAACGATTCCAACTCAGCAACACCCGGTTGCCCCAAGCTGCCCTCAACAAAGCCTGTCAAACGGTTGACTCCCATCACCGCCTTAACATTCATCGCCGGGTTGGCCGATGTCCCCATATGGACAAAAACCAACAAAATTATGTTTCTAAATTCATCGCTCGCCAGTGAGTTCATCCAGCTGTGCTGAAAGCTTTCGACTGTTGTCATATCCAAATAGCGGGTAAAAATAGTGAAGATTTGCCCTTGAAAAACCTCGACCATCGAGCGCTTATCGGGGAAGTGATTGGCAATACCCGAACGGCTTACCCCAGTCTCTTTTGATAACCGTGTATACGAAAGAACTTCAAATCCCTCGTGTATTGTTAACTGGATAATGGCGTCGGTGATTTTCTGCTTGGTTCGTGCTGCCTCAGCGGCTGATTTTCGTGCCATAGTTAACCTAATTTCAATCCACTCAATAGCGTTACTGTATCCACCGGACGATGTTACAGAGTCATTGCCTAGTAAATTATGGCACGGGGGGCAGAAAAAGGCCTAAAAAGACTGGCGACAAGTAAGCATATGTTAAGCGCCAACCTGCTCGGCGTCTTTGAAATGGCGCATCAAACTGGCTAAACGTTGCTCCCATTTCGCCTGATTTTCTTTTAGCTGTTGATTCTCCGCTGCCAACTGGCTATTTTTTTGCTGCAAGTCATTAACCTGAGCACTTTCGGCTCGCAGCTCTCCGGCTTCCATCTGCAACAGCTCAATCGTCTCTTTCGCCGAGACAATCTCTTTTTCCAACTCATCTAACAAGTGCATCATAATATTTTCTCAGTAACATCAAGCGAAGCCGTATTCATACGGTGGGTATCATTTGTGGCGATAATAACTGCGTGATTAACTGCCCGCAATAACTATTCGCCCGCAATGGTTTATTCCTTGTCACAATTCCACAGTTTCAAACCCTGTTCACAGATGGGCTAAAACAACTGTAGCAACGAAAAACGAGCAATCATCGCCCATAACACAACCGATGAGCCGAGATAAAAAGCGAAACGCAAACCGACATGGTTAAACGTGCAATGAACAAAGCTGTGACCGATTCTCAACACTAAAAACATCAGCCCTGCTTTAACGTAAAATGTATCCACGCTATAGCTGGCGTAGATCATAATACTGATGGCGTAAAAGATGATCGGCAATTCACACAGGTTTTTAAAATTATTGGCAGGCTGATTAACAACCTCCGGCAACTGTTCTCTCAACTGTTCAGGGCTAGCCACCTGACTACCATCAATGTGGTGGCGGGCAATATAGCTTAATCTCAAAGCCAACATATAAAGCCAAACGACCGCTGTCAGCAGCATCATGCCAATTACCGGCATCAAAATTAATTCATTATTCATCATGGGCAACCCCTTTACGCCAATGTTAGCCAAAAACTGTATACCAGCATAACAGCAGCAAGATGCACTGACTATAAAGTAGCCGTCATGCCTAAATCCAGCGCTGGCGCGCCAGTGCTGTTAATCAAACCATGTTATACACGGGCTTACCCACAGAATCTGGGGGTAACTCGCTACATGATGTAGCCACATTATAGAGCCGCAGCCATGCGGCCCAGTATTTGCCGTTGACGCTGCATCAGGTCATCAGTCGAAACATCCTCAGGCAACAATTCCATCATCAATGCCGCAGAAGCATAGAAACCCGTACAAAGATTAAACAGGTTGATAATCTTTAATACCACATCGGCGTCATCGACTTCCTTACCACTGCTGTGGATAAATAACCGTCGCCCCTGACTAATTAACTCAGCCAACCAGGCGGCGATGAATGAATCCTGCTGCTGCATTGAACGGCTGTGGGCAACAGCCTGCTGCAGCAAGACAGCAACTTGGGGCGACTGTCCGAGCAATATAAACATTTTTTCGGGTAAAAACTGCAGGCCATCTATTCCAACCTGTTCATCTAACAACACCTCCATGGTGTCGGCAATAGGGCGCAAAGCTCGCTCCAGCATCTGGCGATAAAGCGCTTCCTTATTGGCGAAGTGTCGATAAAGCCCAGGCTCTTTGATACCGACCTCTGCCGCTACTTGACGCAGACTGGTACCGGTATAGCCATACTGGGCAAAGCATTTTTCGGCGCTGTCTAAAATACGTTGCGCAGTTCGCTCACCCTTGGTCAGCCTTGCCTCTTCATTCAATGAGGTGATCTGTTGATTCGTTTTCATGGGGCTATGTTATCAGTTATTAACTTTTTTAGACAACGACCTTGCAATAAAGTTATTAAGTGATAACTTTTATCTAAATAAGCATCAACAATAAGGATAAAACCATGGCAGCGTGCAACCGAATAGCGGCCAAACAACTGTATGATGGACCCGAGCTATCAGAGTTGGTCAGCGAAGAAGGCGACTTCGTACACCGCAGGACGTTTACCGACCCCGCCGTCTATGAGCTGGAAAAAAAACATATTTTTGGCCGCAACTGGGTGTATATGGGCCACGAATCACAGCTGGAGAAGCACGGCGACTTCATCACCAGCTTTATCGGTGAAACCCCGGTCATTGTCGCCCGCGGTAACGATGGCGAGGTTCACGTCAATATCAACAGTTGCAGTCACCGTGGCGTACCCGTCTGCCGTGCCGACCAGGGCAATACCAAGCGCTTTGTATGCCCTTATCACAACTGGTCATTTACCGTCGAAGGTGAATTAGCAGCCATTCCCCAAGAGCGCAAGGTCTGCAACAAACCAAACAAGGAGGAGCTTGGTCTACAAAAAGTACCCCGTGTCGACAGCTACCGCGGCTTAATTTTTGCCTGTATGGATGCCGGTGTTGAGCCACTGCTGGAGCACCTTGGCGATATGGCCTGGTATCTCGATTGCATGTTTGACCGCTTCGACGGCGGTATCGAAGTCATTGGGCCACCTCATAAATGGCTGATCAACGCCAACTGGAAGCTGCCAGTAGAAAATCAACTTGGCGATGTTGGCCACGGCCCCTATTTACACGGTTCACTGCTGGAACAGGGCAGCCCGGCCGTCACGGAGCTGGAAGAATACGGCCATAATGTTGTCCCCAAACCCGGTCATGGGGTTGCGGTCCGGTTAATGCCTGAGGACAGCCACGAGGAGCAGCGTCTGTTCGGCATGGATGGTATTGCCGCCTTCGATCCGGAGGTGGCAGATTACCTTAAACAGTGCCATCAAAAGGTCGCTGAACGTTTAGGGGAAGTGCGCTCTCGACTGAAACCACTGTGCTATAGCGTCTATCCTAACCTGTCCTTCCTATGGCCAAATATGACACTGCGAACCAGCCATCCCAAGGGACCCGGCCAGGTCGAATATTGGTCTTGGTTTGTGGTTGAAAAAAACGCCCCGGAGCACATCAAGCAAAAGCTACGGGTCAACTACACCATGATGTTTGGTCCCGGCGGCCTGCTCGAAGGCGAGGACTCCGAAGCGTGGTCACAGCAATACAGTGGCAGCAATATCGATTATGCCGATAACAAGCGTTTTTACTATGGCCTCGGTATGGGCGAGGCCGAAGAACACCCAGAGCTGCCCGGCATGGTTGGTAGCTGCTTCGATGAACATTACGCCCGCGATTTCTATCGCCACTGGCAACAACAACTGATTAAAGGCCTGCAAGGGGAGCAAGACAATGACTAAGACCGACCGCAGCTTAATCAGCGAGGTAGAACAGTTTTACTATCGAGAGGCACGAATGCTCGACGAGCGCCAATATCGCCAATGGCTGGCTCTAGTAACCGAGGATGTCATCTACCGTATGCCCAATAGACACATTCCCCAGGTCGACCCTAAACAACGCGGCAATGAGGAATACCTCAGTGTCGAGCGAGAACTCAGTCATGGCACCGAGCCACCACTGCGCGATGAGAATTACTTCATTTTATCGGTACGAGTTATGCGCGCCTTCAAACAGAACTCTTGGACCGACAATCCACCAGCCCGTACCCGTCGATTTGTTAGCAATGTTGAGGTGCTGGCCACGGAACAGGTTGATTGCCTTCGGTGCTACAGCAATATAATGATTAATTACAGCAGACATCAACAGGATAATTATCTGTTTAGCGCCCAGCGCAGAGATACACTAAGAAGAGTCGATGGGGAATTAAAGATTGCGGCAAGGGACGTCATAATCGACTGGAATGTCATTACCGCACCAACACTGGGGATATTCTTTTAACACCGCTGCAAGCGATGGCTTACCAGACCTTGCAGCCTTCTATCTGACTCTCCGCAATAGCCAACAAGACCTGGCGGCGGTCTATACAGCCCACCAACTTGTTATTTTCAACCACCGGGTAAAGTTTGGGCTTACTGTCGGTCATCTTACGGGCTAATTCGACCACACTGTCCTCCGGCGCCACCATCAGCACCTCCTTACTCATCACGTTGTCGACGGTCTCGGCATTATCGCAGTGATAACCGCTCATCAACAGGCTGCGCAGACAATCTTGCTCTGACACGAAACCAATCACCGCACCGGTCTCATCGACTACCGGCGCACCCGATACTCTTTTTTTCGATAAGAGCTGAATGACATCCGTCAACACTGCCTGACTGCTGATAGCAACCGGCTGAAATTCCATATATTCTTGCACTGTTAAAGCATCCATCGTCGTATTCCTTAATCGTTACAGATAAATCATTACAACAAGTCCTGCATTGTTCAGGTTCTTATCCCTGCCTCTCACTTATAACTATATTCATGCTGAGGTACAAGCCCTGACCGAGGTCACGGCAGCGCCCTATTAATAACGACAATCATTCAGCTTAACCCAGCCCAGCAACCTCAACAATGCAAATAACGCAGCCAGCTTAGAACTATTTGACCTATTTTTATAATGGTAATAGCGGCAAGAAAAAACTACTCTGCTAATTACACATTAAAATAACAGCGGTAGCCACTAGCCGATCATGACAAACGCCTCCGATACCAGCCAACATAAAGAGATCTCTGAAGACAGTATTCTCACCGACTTCAGTAATAATCAAGACCGCTTCAAGGAAGTCGTTGAGCATGCCAACTCGATTATTTTGCGGTGGAATACCGCCGGGTTAATCACATATTTCAACGAGTTTGCTCAGCGCTTTTTCGGTTATAGTGAGGCGGAAATAATCGGTCAGCATGTAATGGATACCATTGTGCCCAGCAATGAGTCCACTGGTCGCGATCTGCGGCCGCTGATGAATGATATCTGCCAAAATCCGACAAAATATGAACTCAATATCAATGAGAACATCAAGAAAAACGGCGATCGTGTTTGGGTTTCGTGGACAAACAAAGTCATTGTCGACAAAGCCGGAAACCCGGTCGGCGCCTTTAGTATCGGCAGCGACATTACCAAGCAGCGAGAGCTAGAAGAGGCCTTGCGCCACGCGCATAAAATGCAGGCAATTGGGCAGTTAGCTGGGGGAATCGCCCATGACTTTAATAATTTGATACAGGGTATACTCGGTTTTTCTGAAATCATTCAGCAAAAAACGACACAAGACGATATCGGCCAATACGCCAGGCATATTGAGCAAACAGCACAGACTGCCGCCACCTTAACAGCGGAATTACTGACCTTTGCCCGCAAAGGTAAGTACCAACAAAAAGACTTCTCCGTACATGCGATTATTGACGACGTGCTATCCATCCTGGGCTGCACCATCGACCGGAATATCAGTCTTCAACACCAATTGGAGGCCCCACACTACTGCGTTCACGGTGATGACTCGCTGATAAAGAGTGCTCTGTTGAACATCTGCCTCAATGCCAAGGACGCAATGCCCTCGGGCGGGCAAATCACGATCGCTAGCTGCAACAAACAACTGGAGGCCTCAACGGTCAATGACTTTAATCTCAAAGGTGGAAACTATTTATCAATCACTGTCAGTGATACCGGCAGCGGCATGACAAACGAGGTTCAGCAGCATATTTTTGAGCCTTTCTTCACCACCAAAAAATTTGGTAAGGGATCGGGAATG
Organism: Sinobacterium norvegicum; assembly: GCF_923077115.1. NCBI lineage: Bacteria > Pseudomonadati > Pseudomonadota > Gammaproteobacteria > Cellvibrionales > Spongiibacteraceae > Sinobacterium > Sinobacterium norvegicum. The sequence continues at coordinate 323,640 of NZ_CAKLPX010000002.1, read as the reverse complement.
GGGTTAGCATCGGTGTATGGCACTGTCCATCTACACAGTGGCGTCATCTTTTGCACCAGCCAAGCCAATATAGGAACAGCCTTCGAAATCCTTCTGCCTGTGCTCGAAAAAAACATCATCAACCCTCAGCACACAATCGCAGCCACCGCCCCCACTATTCGCATCCTTCTGATTGACGATGAAGAAGTGGTACGCGATTACTCAAAAACACTCTTTGAGCATTATGGGCATCGAGTAGAAACAGTCGCCAACCCGACCACAGCCATTGAGCTTTACCGCAGCAGCTTCAACAGCTTCGACTTGGTTATTCTGGACATGGTGATGCCAGAAATGGATGGCAAACAACTGTTTAACCATTTAAGAATAATCAATCCAAATATAAAAGCACTGCTCTCTACTGGCTACAGTGCCGAGCAAGAGTTACAGGATGTGTTTGAGCTAGGCTTACTCGGGTTTGTGCAAAAGCCGTTTACCTACGACATCCTCGAGCAACATATCAGCCGTATCTTTGGTGCTGACGAGACAACGACAAGACTGTAAGCCAAACACCTGCAGTATTACCCCCTGCTGGCTCATTGATTAAAAAAATTCACTATTTTTCGCAAATCGACCATGTCACCGGTCATTATGTCAATTTTTTTATGTTAGGGTGAATTTAGTATTTCTGATAAATCGCAACATCACTAAAAATAATAAAAAACTAGCCGTCGCTACTCTTGCTATTCCTATAGTGGACGCTGTTCGCAGCAAAAGATTCAGCCGACTAAGAAACAGAGACAGTACTATGAATACGATGTCGACGCCCTTGACAAAACAGGTCATTGAATTCCAACCCTGCGACAAACTGGCAGAGTATATCCAGTGCTTTTGGTACTATGACAATCAATTTCATCACCTGCCTGAAAACCTTGCCGCCGATGCCGGCTGTGACCTCTCGATAGCGATTACCAGTCTGCACGGTAATCTAGACTATCAAGCCGTATTATTTGGCCCGCGCAGCCAGCCGATGGCGGCAAAACGACAGTCTAATCAACGCTACTTCATCGGTGTTCGCTTCTGGCCTGGCGCTATTAATGTTTTTCAACAGCAGCTTAATGGCACGCAACTGCTCGATAACGTCATTCCCGCCGCGCTGATCTGGCCTAATATTGCCGTCAACTTACTCGAACCGTTGCTGGCAATCAGCGGTCATGAACAGCAGCTTTATGCCATCGAGTCGTTCTTCCTCAGGCATTTTCAACCCCGTTTCAAGCAGGCCGATGTCTTGCAACAGGCCATCAATATAATCAGAGAATCCGCCGGTACTGTCCGCATTCAAGATGTCGCCGACCGGGTCAGCATCAGCCGGCGCCAACTCGAACGTAAGTTCCGCGCCCAAATAGGTTTAACGCCCAAACAATTTGGCCGCATTACACGCATTCGACAGCTGTGTATGGATTTGCGCAACTCGCCGAAGCCTAATTTGCTGGAGTTAACAGCCAAGGCCCAATACAGCGACCAGGCTCACCTGACTCGCGAGTGCAAGGCCCTGACCGGCTCAACACCGCAAAAGCTGATCAAGAAACTACATTCAACCGAAGTATTGCAATACGATCACAATAAAATGACCCGCCCCGAGCCCGCTGAAGATAACATGGGCAGTGTCAGCTATAACAATCAAAGCCAGCACATAGCCCAGAACTATTAGTCACCGTCACGTCGTTGCCATGCTTAGAGGCTGACGGCTACTACTGGGCAGATATTTTACTTCTCCCCCATTCACTATCGAGCTATGATTGCGTTTTTTGCCGCCGTCTATTTCGTTAGGAATCCCCATGATTATCGAGAACAACAAAGTTATCAGCTTTCACTATCAATTGACCGACATCGATGATCAACAGCTCGATGCCAGCGACAAGGAACCGATGGCCTACCTGCATGGCTGCGGCAACATACTCCCCAAGCTGGAAGCCGCCTTGGCGGGCCACAAGGTTGGCGACGAGCTGACCATAGAACTCGACCCCATCGATGGCTACGGCGTCCGAGACGAAGCTATGATCAGCCGCATCCCGGTGAAGTCAATTCGCGGTGGTAAAGGCAAACGCTTAAAAGCAGGCTCTCAAGTCTATGTCACCACCAAGGACGGTGACCGCCTCGCCACCGTGGTAAAGGCGGGTAAGTTTCAAGCCACCGTCGACGGCAACCATCCTCTGGCTGGTCTCACGCTGCGCTTCTCGGTGAAAGTTGAGGGTATTCGCGACGCCAGCGAAGAAGAAATTGCCCACGGTCACGCCCATGGCATCGGTGGCCACCAACACTAAAGACGGCTGAATATCGAATCATGGAGATTGTTTTTATCCTCAGTCAGCCCGCGGTGCCAGAAAACATTGGCGCCAGCGCCCGTGCGCTCAAGACCATGGGCTTTTCGCAGCTGCGACTGATTAACACCACCGCGCATACCGACAAGCAGGCGCGGATTCTCGCCCATGGCTCGACCGAGCTATTGCGCAACGCGCTATTGTTCGATGATCTTGGCTCCGCAACCGCCGACTGTGACCTGGTCATCGGCACCAGCGCCAAGCCCCGTCATCACCGTGAGACTCTCTACCCCCCGACACAGCTGAAAGAGTTGATCCAGAGCCAGCAGTTGCAGCGTGTGGCCATCGTCTTTGGCAGCGAGAAACACGGGCTCAGCAACAGTGAGCTTGAGTGCTGCGATATCTTAACATCCATCCCTCTGGCCACCAGCTACCCCTCTCTCAACCTCAGCCAAGCCGTTATGCTATACGCCTATGAGCTATCCACCATGCCCTTGCCAGCGGTGGATAACAATCAGTACAGCCCCACCACCACCGACGGTCAGTTAAAAAGCCTGCAGCGCAAACTAGCAGTACAGGCCGAAGACATCGGTATCAGCTCTAATGACAAGGTTTTTGTGTGGGCAAAAGAAAAGGTAGCCACCCTGGGACAGAGAGAGATTGGCTTTTTGCATTTTATCAACGATAAAATAACAAATAATAAGAAGCAGTAACTATAGCCAGTGCTGACTGACCGCCGCCGCCAAACAGAGGTAGATAATAATCTCAGTTATTTGTTGGCCAGCACCCAGGCAATCGCCGGTGTAGCCTTCGAGGCGACGCTGTAAAAAACGGCAAAAGTATTGGCTGAATAAGAATACCGTTAAAACAACAATGAGCATTACCACCATCGCCGGCAATAAACCCGCAGCACCGCATAGAATCATTAACACCGCTGTCAGCAGGCTCACCACCGCAGACAAAGAAAGCTCCTTGCCGCTCAATTTATTTTCAAGCTGCTCAGTCTTACTACCACGGTGCTGGACATACTGCATTTTTGACATCACCAACAGTGGCTGCCAACGACTGGCGCTGTAACAGAACACGACGGCTAAACATAAAAACAGTGGCGAGTGCAGTGCAATAATAACCAACAGCTGCCATTTTAATAAAACAAGAAACACCAAACCCGCAACACCAAAAGTCCCTAACCGGGAGTCTTTCATAATATTCAGTATTTTTTCTTTATCGCCGTAACCGCCACCAAAACCATCACAGCAATCGGCGAAGCCATCCTCATGAAGGCCGCCAGTAGCCAACATCGTGGTGACCAACAACAACAAAACAGCAGATTTAACCGGTAAAAAAGTCGCGAATAAAAAATAGAACAGCAAACTGATCAACGCCAGAATCAAACCAACCAGGGGATAAAAGCGCTGAGATCGTCGCTGAATATCGTCAGAATAATCAATATTTTCAGGCACAGGCAGACGCGTCAAAAAGGCAACCGCTACAAAAATTTGGTTTGAAATCTTACCCACTAACACCGCCTATTTTATTGACTGAACTGCAGTGCCAGCCTTAGATTCTCGTATATTTTGAAAGGTTATAATCAATTTTTCGCTGCTGATCCTTCAGCGTAATATCATCCGCCCATGCTGCGCAGGCGTCGTAATAGCGGAAACCACTATAGCCGGCAATCTTCGCCTTGGCCGACTCCAACCACTCGCCAGACAAGACACACTCCACCTCGTTAAACGCTAAATAATATTCGACACTACGTTGGTCGTCGATAACAAACCAAAACAAGTCACAACCATCGACACTGAACGCCATACCGCGACGATAGCAAAGTTCTTCCTGCAGATTTTTAACCGCATTATCACGCTTATCATAAGAACTAAAAATGATCTCGGCATGCTGGGTTTCTTTAAACGCGATCACGCCATCTTCGCGACGGCGCAGGCGTATTGCTACAATTTTTTTCATTGGTTCGATAATCACACAACAGTGCTGCGAAACGCAGCTAAATAAGGCCTCAATACAACACCGTAGTTGACGGCATGTACTAAGAAGAATACCTAAGATTTTGGCGGCATGATAATAACATAGATTCAATGCTAGCAGTCAAAAGCTATCACCGTTAATTAACAACCAACTGCGCGCCTAACACTACCACCACTGCCTACGGTCAACTATACTGCAACCATCTTACTAACTACTTGATAGCAAAATACTAATGCCTATTTCTGCCGAGATAACGACGACACTTTTCATCCTCGCCCTGGTATTAGCCCTACTGACAAGCAATCGTTATCGTATCGATTTGGTGGCAATAGCCACACTGGTCGTCATTGCCCTAAGTCAATCACTCCCCTTCATTACCCCTTTTATCAGTCATCAACAATTGCTGGCAGGCTTTTCCAGTAATGCCGTGGTGTCAATTATTGCAGTGATGATTATTTCCGCCGGCATTGAACGCGCTGGTGGCAGCCGAATTATCGCCAGCTGGCTGATAAAATCGAGCGCCGCCAAAGCCTCGCGACTGCGCAATATATTAATGCTTACCGTCGGAACACTGTCTGGCTTTATGCAAAATATCGGTGCCTGCGCACTGTTTATTCCGGTTGTTCGCTATGTCGCCCTGCGCACCAATATTAATACGGGATTTCTGATGATGCCGATGGGCTTTGCCGTCATTCTTGGCGGCTGCATTACCATGCTTGGTAACGGCCCATTAATTGTACTCAATGATTTATTACCGGCGGGGGTATCGCCCTTCGAATTGTTTGAAGTCACCCCCATCGGCATCGCGATTCTACTCAGCGGCTGCCTGTATTTTCATTTTTGGGGCCACTTCTACTTGCCCAAAGCCGAGAACCCACAACAGTTGGAGCAACGCCAACACTATGAGCAACTGTATGGCATCAACTGTCAGGTTCACTTCTTTCACATTGGCCAAGACGCCGTATTAGCGGGAATGAAGGCCGGCGATATTGAATCGCAATATAACCTCAACATCGTCGCAGTTGGCCATCAACAGCTACAGCTGTCTCCGCATCGTGGCATTGTCATCCCCGGCAACAGCGACATTGGCATTATTGCTCAAAAAGCCCCACTGGAGGCTCTGGCCGCACTGGCGGATGTTAGCGAAAACCACACCTGCAACCAATTAATCGATGCCGCCTCCACCGGCAATGCCGGTGTGACTGAAATCATTATTCCACCGGGTTCCGCTCTGTGCCAACAGAAGATTCGTGATATTCGCATCCGACGCAGCTACGGCATCACGCCATTGGCGATCTACAGAGAAAACAACAGCCAACAACTTCATCTCAGAGATGTCGAACTACAGGCCGGTGACAGCCTGCTCAGTTATATCAGCTGGAACGACCTCAGCGAAATCGCCAACAACAAAGACTTCACCCTTGTAGACCAGCACAAGGCCCCTAACCCCAGCTCGCCAGACAAACTGTTGCTGGCGAGCGCCGGCTTTGCCATTGCCTTATTACTCACCATTTTTAGCCCGCTGCCACTGTCGATCTCACTGCTCGCCGGTGCCTGCATTATTCTATTCGGTGGCGTATTAACCATGGATGAAGCCTATCAGGCGGTCAGCTGGAAAACAGTCATGCTGCTAGCGGGCTTAATCCCCCTGGGAACGGCAATGGCCAACTCGGGGACATCTCGTTGGCTGGCAGAGCATGTGCTGGTCTTACTGGGTGGCGAGACCAGCCTGATCGTGTTGCAAATACTCTGCGCCTTACTGGCGACGGCCCTAAGCCTTATTATCTCCAATATTGGCGCCTGTATCGTTCTGATACCGCTGATCACCAGCCTGGCAATGGATGCCGGCTTTGATCCTCGGCCACTGATTTTATTGGTCGGTGTTTGCGTATCGAATGCTTTCTTGCTGCCCACCAATCAGGTGTCGGCCATTATTCAAGGGCCGGGGGGATACGCATCGAAGGTGTTTATCAAAGTCGGGGCCGGTTTGTCGCTGATATACATCAGCACCGCCATCATCATGATTAACTGGCTGTATTAGGGCGTTATTGGTCGGCGACATCCAAGCAAAGAACAAAGCGCTGCCCTCGAAGATGAATCGCCATCGATACCGTCTTGGTTAACCGCCCCTCGGGCAAGGACATATAGGGGCTGCATATTTGAATATGGCCGGGGCTATCCATCGCATTGGCAAAGTATGGTCGTTTCAGCCAATTGACGCCCTCGCAGCGGCGCATCGATTTGAAACGGATACGCTGATCATCGAGCAAGGTGTAACTGTCAACCTGCTTCCCCTCCTGATTCAACACATAGGCCCGATAATACTGTTCATCAACCAAACCGGCAAAGGCCTGAGGCAGCGTTTGCCCCCCGATCACCTGAGCCGCAGCCCTGGCAAACTGATGACTCAATTGTTTATCCGTATCGGCCTGAGACGTACTTAACACCCCATTATCGGCGGCTGCAATCAACTCGCCAATACTGCCCTGTTGATCCACCGTCGATATATCGATTTGGGGTTTGGCAAAATAAAAGCCCTGTAGCAAGTCGGCCTCGGTATCGAGGGCAATCTGAGCCTGTTCATAGGTCTCAACCCCCTCGATCAGCACCACGGCGCCCGCCTCTCGCAGCAGTGAAATCATACGCGGCAGCAACCGCCTTACCTTTGGATCTTTTTGCGCCGACCAGATATTACTGCTGTCCAACTTGACGATATCCGGTGCCAACGACCAGATACGATCAAAGTTAGAATGGCCTGCACCAAAATCATCGACGGCAACTAAAATATTCTTACGCTTACAGGTCTGAACAAACTCCTGCAGACAGCCCATGTCCTGGTTTTGATCTTCAAGAATTTCAAACACCAGATTATCAGCTGGCACAATATCAGTGTTGATCACGTCATCGATAACATTGTTCGACTCTTTAAAGTTATTGATCGATTCGTTACCAATATTGAGGAACAGCCACTCATCGGCTGTCTTGAAAGGATAATTTAACAAGTGGATGTAACGACTTAGTCGATCGACACTCAACAAGCTATGATCAATCGAGGCAATGTAATTAAAAGCGGTTACCGGCGAGACTAATTCGCTCATGATATGCGCACTGAGTAGCGCCTCATAACCAACGACACGACGATGAGGAATACTCACTATAGGCTGGTATCGACTGGATACCGTTAAATCCCTCAACCGAGAAAAGTAGCGCAGCCCATCAAATTGTATCGCTGATTCACTGCTTTCCGTTGCAGATATTGTTTCTCTTCCTTGAATCAACCGCTGCTTTATAAGCTCTTCGTGGTGATTCATTACGGCGTTTAATCTACTCAAGTCGGTAAAACTATTTAATGCTCGGCCCAGGTTACAAGCACTACACACCAGCCGGCTGCTTTTTATACCGATAACCCTTATTAATATCCCGTTATCGACAATCCACTATAAGGCCTTAACAGACCGAATCCAAGGGAATACTGACCGAGGCCACAATCTATCCAGTAAAGATTTTCGACATCGCCCAGCACCCCTTTGATATTGCAACAAAGAGTGTCCCCCGGCAGTGACTTAGTCGGTATTATTTAACAATAAATAACCCAACTGGGGTCAGCTTTTAGTAGGTATTTACTTTCGAGGCACGTAGAATATCCCCCCTACACGCTATACTACGTCATAGCCTGCAACCCTTGATTGTCCCATTCGATACACAAGAGCGATTTACTCATGAGCACTATCCACGCCGAAACCATTACCGAAGGCAGCCAGCAAGTCACGCTGAACGTTGAACAGAATGACCAAGGCTGGACGCTGGAGATCGTCAGCGACAAAGGGAATATTACCAATTACGAAGACAGCTTCGATAGCAAAGAGGCAGCTCTCGAAGAAGGACGTGCCGCCATTGCCGAAGGCGGTGTCAGCAGTTTCTTCTGGTAAGCCCAGCACTCTTTCTTTTAGATTAACCCGCGACAAGGCTGAACTCTGTGAAATACTGCTGTCAGTGCGCCAGTGAACTTATTCGCGCCATCCCCGAAGGGGATGATGTCGAGCGCCAACTCTGCCCCGACTGTGGCTATGTGGCTTATCAAAACCCCAATGTGCTGGTTTCGGTCATGATGAACCATGGCGACAAACTGCTCTGGATGCGCCGAGACTGCGAGCCTCGTCGAGGCTACTGGGGCATGCCTGCTGGCTTTATGGAGTGCGGTGAAAGCCTTGCCGAAGCCGCTGTGCGCGAGCTGCGCGAAGAGACCGGTGTCGATATTGCCCCTGACAAGCTCACCCTGTATGCCATCGGTTCGATCACATACACCAGTGAAGTCTATGTCGCTTTTCGGGCAGAAATGGCCAGCCCCGAGTTTTGCGCCGGTGCCGAATCACAGGAAGTAGCGCTGTTCAGCGAGGACGAAGTCCCTTGGCAAGACTTGGCCTTTGGCGTTGTCGAGCCCTACGTACGCGACTACTATCGCGACTTAAAAAGTAATCGCTTTGGCCTTTATGTTGGCGACTATAACGACGACCACAAAGTCACCGAAAACATTCTGCCAGATTTACTGCGCCAGGCTCTGCCTGACAGCCAATAAATTCAAGAACAGTCGTTCTAAACAATGCGGTTTTTATCTCTTAAAGTTCGGTTTTTCATCAGCTTATTGCCAAATTGAGACAACGGCAGCCACTTTTTTGTGAGGGGTATCACATTAACGGCACCCCCCCCTAAAACTAGGTGTAACCCTTGGTTTGACTCTGTCTATAATCACTGTGTGATATCGACTCAGCAGATAATAACTATGAAAGCTACAACAATTACTAACGACGGTGTGATTCATTTCGAAGGCGGCATGACCATCGACCTCGACGAGTTGCTTGGCCGCGTGATAAAAGACCTCGAAAACGACAAGCAGAGCCAAGGCTACCTGTTAGAAGTGCTCTATCGCCAGTTACCAACACTGCGAGCCAGCTTGTTTGAGCAGCATCAGAAGAACAACAATCAGCCCAATAATATCAGCGCGGCGGGCTAACGCCGCGCAATACATCGCCTCTATCACGAATTCTGCTAAGCTATTTGCCACAAACCTCAGTCCAACCCCACACTATCCTTTAGATTCATGTAAAATATCGCGCCGCCATGCAACAGCCCATCTGTCTTTACTGCTGGTGCTGGACAAGCCACTTCGCACTGCCATTATTGGCATTGCTAAACCGGCTGACGGTATTTTAGTCACTGGTCGAATTGTAGTAATAGCGCCCCGCGCTACCAAAGAGAGTGTTAATGATGGAATTTGTTATTGGTCAACGCTGGATCAGCCATTCTGAAGCCAAGCTTGGTCTCGGTTTAATCAAAGAAATCGAAAATCGCCAGCTTATTGTCAGCTTCCCTGCCGCCGGAGAGGAGCGCATCTACGCCGCCAACAGCGCACCACTCAGCCGGATTTGCTACAAGATCAACGACACCATTTGCAACCTCGACGAAGAGCAGTTCACCGTTTTAGAGGTCGAAGAAAACCGCGGGCTGATCAGCTATCAAGCCGTCGATGACCTCGGCGAGGTTCATACCATTGACGAGTTAGAACTGAGCTGCTTCATCGCCTTTACCTCACCGCAACAGCGTCTTTTCAGCGGCCAATTTGATCGACTGGGTGCCTTTAAGCTACGGGCAGAAACCCTACAGCATAACGCCAAATTACAGCAGTCGCCGGTGCAGGGCTTGCTTGGCAGCCGAACCAACTCGCTGCCTCACCAGCTCTATATTGCCAGCGAAGTTGCCAGCCGCTATGCCCCCAGGGTATTACTGGCCGACGAGGTAGGCCTCGGCAAAACTATCGAAGCCGGTATGATTATCCATCATCAACTGCACACCGGGCTGTCGTCGCGAGTATTGATTACGGTTCCAGATACACTGGTCCATCAGTGGTTGGTAGAAATGCTACGCCGCTTCAATCTGCGCTTCTCTATTTTTAATGGTGAGCGCTACAATGCACTGCTAGAAGCTGGCGAAGACAACCCGTTCGAGACCGAGCAGTTGATTCTCTGCAGCCTCGACTTTCTCATCGACAACGACCGCGCACAGCAACACGCCATCGATGCCGGCTGGGATATGCTGGTAGTCGATGAGGCACATCACCTTCACTGGCACGACGGCCAAGCTGGCGAGGACTATGCCACTGTTGAACAGCTGGCCGAGGTCAGTCACGGTCTGTTACTGCTTACCGCCACCCCCGAGCAAGTCGGTATCGAGAGCCATTTTGCTCGCTTACGTCTGCTCGACCCCGCCAAGTTTCATGACCTTGCCGAATTTGAACAGCAGGAGGCGGGTTATCTCCAGCTCAACCAGTTAGTACAACCGCTGCTCGATCAACCAGAGACAATACATCAGGCTGAACAACAGGCAACTATTGCCGACTACTTTGGTGACGGTGAACTGACTCAGCTATTAACCAGCCACCAAGCACTCGATGATAAGGCTTTGGTTGACCTTCTGATCGCCAAACTACTCGATCGTCACGGCACCGGACGCGTTCAGTTTCGCAACACCCGTTCCGCCATCAAAGGTTTCCCAGAGCGCCAACTCAATAGTTATCCACTGCCCTGCCCAGACCTGTACATCGCCGAGCAAAGCCAGTGGGGGGAAAGCGGGCTCTACCCCGAAACCCAGCACGACGCCGATGAATGGATCGAATTCGACCCACGAGTACAGTGGCTGATCGATTTCTACAAACAGAACAAACAAGAGAAAGTCTTGGTGATATGCGCCCATGCGCAAACCGCCCTCGACCTAGAGCACCATCTGCAATTACGTGCCGGCATCCGAAGCGCCGCCTTCTTCGAAGGCCTATCGATTATTGAGCGAGATCGCGCCGCAGCCTATTTTGCCGAAGCCGAGAGTGGTGCCCAGACTCTGGTCTGCTCTGAAATTGGTAGCGAGGGACGTAACTTTCAGTTTGCCAGACACCTGGTGCTGTTCGACCTCCCCCTCAACCCTGATCTACTGGAACAGCGTATCGGTCGTCTCGACCGTATTGGCCAGCAGCATACGATTCAAATCCATACGCCCTACTTACAAGACAGTGCCCAAGAAGTCCTATTTAACTGGTATCACGATGGTTTGAATTTGTTCCAACAAAGCTTCTCGGCTGGCTTTGCCCTGTTCGAGCAGTTCGAGACAGAGCTGCAGGCCCAGCTCAACAGCCCTTGTGAAAACTTCTCACAGTTACTCAGTGAGACCCGAGCAGCCACGGAACAAACCAAGCAAAAACTTCAGCAAGGTCGGGATAGATTACTCGAAATAAACTCCTGCAATCACCAGAAAGCCGCCGCTATCATCGATGAAATTTTCGAGTTTGACGACAGTTTTTCCCTGCAAAATTATATGCAGGATGTGTTCGATCAATATGGTGTTGAGTATGATTATCACAGCCCAGAGGTACAGGTAATCCACGCCGGCGAACATATGTATACCGCCCAGTTCCCCGGCTTAAATGAGGACGGTAATACCATTACCTTTGACCGCGATGTCGCCCTCAGCCGTGAAGAATTTGACTTCCTGACCTGGGAGCACCCAATGGTCGTCGAAGTCATGGACATGATTATCAGCTCTGAGTTTGGTAATGCCACCATTGCCACGATGAGCGTTAATGGCTTACCACCAGCCACTATTCTGTTAGAGACAATTTTTACCGTTAACACAGTGGCACCAAAATCACTGCAACTGGAGCGTTTTCTGCCGCAAACACCTATTCGAGTGTTAGTCGATGTCAGCGGCAAAGAGCTCAGTCAGGTGATCACCCTCGACGGCCTCAACAAACTGTGCAAGAAAATCCCCAAGACTACAGCCCATGCGGTGATTAAACAGGTGCAGCCAAGCGTTGAAGGCATGATTAAAATCAGCAGCCAAAATGCCAGGGCACAGCTGCCTGAGTTATTGAGCAAGGGTAAGCAACAGCTGCGGGCACAGCTGACCAGCGAGATCGATCGCCTAGTTGCGCTGCAGCAGCTTAACAGCGGTATCCGCAATGGCGAGATCGACTTCCTCCGTCATCAGCTCGATGTAGGCTGCGAGCTCATCGATATGGCCACCATCGAAATGCAAGCGATGCGTGTGGTCATCAACACCTAAGCGCTGGTTTCGGCTCTACCACCTTGGCCGAGCCGCCCCGCTTTGTTGAGACGAGGGCTGCCCTGGCATAATGACAGCAATACAGCCGGTGACTTCAGTTATTACCGGCCTACGCCAACAGGTTGATTCCAAGCGTTAGAGAATAAATATTGATTGAAACAGCACAATGGATCGGCGCGTTTAGCTGACCATTGTGATGGCAGGGCTCTGCGGCGTATTGCAGGTAGTAATTTCTATTTTACCGCAGATATGCTGATTTAACTCAGGCAGGCGATTGATGTCGACACAGTACTCCCGCTGCTCATCGTAGCCAATAGACTGGATCGGGAAGCGAGAGATGTAATCGGCATCGACTTCAAATTCAACAACATAGCCCGCACCAAAACGAGAGCCATAACTATTTCGAGCTATTTGCTCAGCATAGTTATGGTGTAGTTTGGGGTAAAAATAACGCTCACCTTCGAAGCTGCAGCCGAAGCCTTCACAATTATTGGCCAATATTTTTTCTAATTGGATAGGAGTAACAGGTTTAAACAGTTTTACACGAGGGCTGTGGCTGAGCATTCTGGTATTGACGTTCATAATTTCCTACCCTCAAAAAAAGTCTGATTAACTACCGGCTTAGCAATCACCTTATACCTTAACGTTGTCGGCTCGATAGCGTCAAACGGAAAACAAGTCACCAATACTAACTGGTCGACATCTTGCAGGACATTCAGTCTCGATTGACGACTATCGACCACTTCTAACGACTCTACTTTATATTCAACCCTACGCGCAGTTAAATCGGTAATCACCAACTTATCACCAACTACGATATTCTTCAAAAAATTAAAATGCGTATCGCGATGTCCGGCAATAATTTTCGCACCTTGTTGATCAAAATCACTACTCGCTGTCAGGTGTCCAGGGCCGAAGGCGAGAGTATTACCTGTGCCACCAGCCAACACAAACATATCTATACCGTAGTTGCTAAGTTGTAATCTTGCCACTGGCCAAGTATCCGCCCACGGCCAAGGTTTAATACCTTGCTTGACGCCACCGCCCGCGGGTTGTTTATGTAGACTCTGCTGCCAACTGCCAGCGATTAAATGTTGCGCCAGTTCAGCCTTGGTGTAGATCCAAACCCCTTGTCCCATTTGTAATACTCCAATAACAAACAATAGCGTTAGACCCGCAACGATGACGGGCCTGTTAGTCGATCTATTCGGTAACATTAGGCATGGCCTTGGCACGACGCTGACGACCAAATAGCACACAATAAAGAAACAATGTGACGGCAATCAGCAGGCCGCCAAATAGCATTTTAAGCTGTGCTTTGGTCGCCGTTTTTGGGTAACTCACCGATAGCGTACTGCCCTGCGGCAGCAGGTTGGCAATATCGCTGGTCGCCAAGAGTTGGTCGCTGGGGCGGCTTATTTTTTGCTCAACCGCTATCAAACTGGTGTAATCGCTGACCAACTGGTGACCCAAGGCAACCGCTAACACCTGCTCTCTGACCCACTGAGGGTCGACGCCCCGGTATTTCTGGCCCATGAGATGCTGAATCTTATCCTCGGCCCATAGGCTGGCAATGGCGCTAGAACTCGGTCCTCCCAGCACTAACCGCTGGCGCCAGGGCTGACCAGCCAACGTGCCCCGCACCTCCACTTCGCCGGGGCTCTCCCCCGACTGCCGCTCAGCATTACTTTCAACAAGCTTGGTTTTAATTAACAGGGGTTGACCGACATAGAGATCGGGTATTTTTGCAGGATAACTTTCAGCCTCAAAGCCCGCCGGCCAAGTGATCGATATATCGGTTAGTAGTGGTGATTCAAGCTGATGAAATAAGTCATCCATTTTCTTATCCAACTGCTCGACATCTCCAATATGGGTAAAACTGCCACGACCGTATTCGGCACTGCGCCGCATAAAATAGTGGTTAGGCGCGCTGCCGATGGCCACAGTAAACAACCGTTTATCGCCCAGTTCACGGTTGATCAGCTTAAATAACCCCTCTTCATTGGCCACCGCGCCATCGGTGATAAACACCACTCGCTGCAAATAATCATCCCTGTCTGGCTGCTGCAACGCATACTGCAGTGCCGGGGCCATTTCTGTCCCCCCACCTGCCTGTAATTTTTCAATCCAGGCCTTGGCCCGCGTGATAGCCGCTTGATCGGCGCTGACAGAGCGGTTAAACAGAGGCTTGGTAACCGAATTAAACTCAACAATATTGAATACATCGTTGCTCTTTAAGCGATCGACTGCCAGCAATAAACTCCGCTTGGCTTGGCGGATAGAGCTACCCCCCATCGACCCCGAGGTATCAATCACAAAAATTGTTTCCTTGGCCTGAGCAGGTAACTGCTGCCCTGATAATAATGGCGGCAACACCATCAGCGAATAATAAAGCTGCTGCTCCACCTCTTGGTGGAAGATCGCCGCCTTCGGCGCTGCCGCCATTGTTGGCTGCCAGCTGAGTTCGAAATCTCGATCCATTTCTACTTCGGCTGCCGCCAAGCTCAGAGAGTAAACCTGCTGTTGTCGTGACAAGACGATGCTGTGATAGGCACTATCGACCTTGCTCAGCGGCAGGCCGCTGTTGATGGTTGCGGTAATGGTAATAGGGTTGATTAACGTCGAGCCGCCGGTGGTCATTGATGGGCTGACAGCAGCTGCATCATCCACCTTATTGGCTGCCAACAACCAACCGGAGGATAAGTCAGCCTTATCATCTCTCCCTGCCAGCACCGCTGTTTGTTGCGGTATATAGCGCGGCATCAATGTCATCGGGAAGTTTAACGAGAATCGGCCAAAGCGGTAATCGACGGGTTGAAGATAGCGAATAGTCACTGAGATTTTTTCCCCGGGGGCGATATTGGCGACGCTGGTACTGAACAGATTACTTCGGTGCTGACGGGTTAAGGCCGCCACCTGCCCCTGCTTCTTTGCCTGTTGATAGCTGGCCTCGGCCTTTTGAGTCTCATCAATCTTGCCAATAATCACCCGCTGACCAACCGTCACTTTCAGATAGTTCACCGCCGCCTCAGCGGGTAACGGAAACCTGTATACAGCCTCCGCCCACTCATTGCCGGGGTTACTAAACTGCTGTGTTAGTTCAACCGCTGCAACCATGCCATTAATATCAAAGTGAACTCGGCTGCTCAGCTGCGGGCTTTGCCTATAGACCTGATCGACCTCGGTGCGCAACAATAAGTGACCGGCAGATATATCATGCTCCAGCGCTGGCTTTTTTTCATAGGGCTCTGAGGCCGTTGCCGGCAAAGCCAGGCTAATACCGATCAAGGTTAATACCGCCAAGCTTAACCAGAATAAGAAGCGGTTGCTGCGTCGCGGCCGGATAGCGTCATAGTCATCGACAATAATCATTGACTTATTTGCCCCACGCCAACCCCGCCACCGCCTTTTGACACGGGGTCGCCCTCCCAGTTTGGGACTGAAATATAGTGGCTGAGTGTTCTGCTTCATCGTCATATTCCTCACGGTTGATGCAGTGATTAAAGCCGTTCAATATGGCTGCAACAGGACCGGGTTATGACAAAGCAGTGATCAATTGTGGCGAATAATGGCAGGGCGCTGTTGGCGATGCTTTTTGCGTTACAATGCTGCTTAACTTGGCTACTCTGAAACACACTGTAAGCCTATTCATACACAGCAACTCCGTTAGCCACGACGACGAAGACACCATGCCCAAGCACATTGCCATTGTTGAAGACGAAATTGTTATCGCCCAAAACTACCGAGACGCCTTCGAGAAACAGGGCTATCGGGTCAGCCTATTCGCCGATCGCAGCAGCGCCATGGCCTCGTTTGAGCAGCAACTGCCCGATTTAGCGGTGATTGATGTCGGCCTCGGCGATGATATCGAGGGCGGCTTTGAACTATGCCGAGAGCTAAGAAACCAATCGGCCACCCTGCCGATTATTTTTCTTACCGCCCGCGACAGCGAGATCGATGTGATCTCTGGCCTGCGCCTCGGCGCCGATGAGTATTTGAGCAAGGACATCAGCCTGGCGCAGATGCTGGCACGCATTGTCGCCCTGCTTCGCCGTATCGAGGCCTTGAAACAACCGGCGGTGATCGAGGATATTATTCAACAGGGCCCGTTGACTATTAACAAGCAGCGGATGACGGTGAGCTGGCAGTCAGCCAGCATCGATTTAACCGTCACCGAGTTTTGGATTTGTCATGCTCTGGCGCAACACCCAGGCCATGTTAAAAGCCGCAGCCAATTGATGGACGCCGCCAATGTGGTGCTCGATGACAACACCATAACCAGCCACGTAAAGCGAATTCGAAAAAAATTCCAAGCCACCGATGCCGATTTTTGCTCCATCGAATCCGCCTATGGCATGGGCTACCGTTGGCGTCCATAATGCTGAAGACTACGATCAACAGATCAGAGCCTTGCCATGAAACTTAGACAGCAATTATTGTTGACCAGCCTATTGGTTCTGCTATTACCGCTGGCGGCAACTCAGTTTATTCGCGAGCTTGAGCTGGCCCTGCAACAGGGCCAGCAACAAAGCCTGAACGCCTCTCTGCGTACTATTGCCGCCGCTATCAGCGACGATGAACTGTTACTGCTAAACAGCCATGATGTGGCCAGCCAAGAGACGCTTTATTTTGACCGCAGCGACAATAATATTATTCTCGACGGCTATGACGATGACTGGCAACACCCCTTAAACCATTCCCTTTCGCATCCACAGCAAGCGGAGTTCTCCGCCAGTTATCGCACAGCCATTTACAATAAAAATTTATTTTTTTATATCAGCGTAAAAAGCAACCAGCACCAATTCTATAACCCCTCAGTCTCACCACTCAATAATGGCGATCGTATTGTACTGATTACCGAAAGCGGCCGTCGTTATGTTATCAACAGCTCAACACCTGGCAATGTGTATGCCCGCTATCTCTACCGAGGAAAAGTCAGAGAACAACACAATATTTACGGCCAATGGCTCGACAGCGATCAGGGCTACAACATAGAGTTCACTCTGCCCTTGGCGCTTGCTGGCGACAAACTCAGCTTTCTCATTGTCGATGGCAGCAGTCATTTAAGCCTTGGTAATAAAACAGCTGATACAATTTACTATCCGCGGCAATCACTGAATAACAGGCTGGCTGTGTTTAACAGTCACGGTGTTCGCTTAATCGTCACCAATAAACAACAGTGGATTGTCGGTCATGATGGCGATTATGATACCGACAATAGCGGCGACAGTGACGCCTACTGGTTAATTAGAAAACTCTATCGTTCGATTCTAAGTCAGCTTAAACAGCACAATGAAGATAATCTTCATACCGGCAAGATCAGCAGCCCGGAAAACATCAGCGCCCTCATCGGCCAACCAAGTTCGCGCTGGTATAATCTGGCCACCGGCAATCAAAAGCTGCTCAGTACGGCGGTACCGATTATCCACAATGGCGATGTCATCGGCTCGCTGATTGGCCAGCAAAGCAGCGAGCGCTTTCTATCGCTTACCGATGGCGCCTTCAGCAAGCTGCTTGGTTACAGCACACTGGCCATCGCCGTATTGCTCTTCGCCCTGATCGGTTTTTCCGGCTGGCTCAGCTGGCGTATCCGCACACTCAGCATCAGCGCCGAACGCTTGCTCGATGAAGACGGTAGTTTTCAACAGGGTATTGAACAGCGGCAGCTGCCCAACAGTCATAGCCGTGATGAAATTGGCGATTTGGCTCGCAGCTATCAAACCCTGTTTAATCGGCTGCAGGAATACACCGACTACTTACGCACACTGTCGAGCAAGCTCTCACACGAGCTGCGCACACCGCTGGCGATTATTCACTCCTCTCTCGATAACCTCGAGACTTCAGAACAAGGTGATGTTTACCGACAGCGGGCAAAGGATGGCGCCCTGCGACTGAGCAAAATCATCACTGCCATGAGCGAGGCCAGCCGTGTCGAAGACAGCATTAAACAGGCTGAATTTGAAACTGTTAACCTCGCCAAACTCATCGAGCATGTCGTCCTCAGCTATCAAGACATTTACCCACAGCAGCGCATTAGTTCTTCAACAACAAGCGAAAGAAAAACCGCCGATGACAGCGCAGTAATGGTGCCAGAGTTGATCGTGCAAATGCTCGACAAGCTGGTCGATAACGCCGCTGATTTCTGCCCAGACGGCGGCGTTATCAGCATCGATTACACCCTCTCTTCCCACGCTCGCATTATCACCGTGACTAACGAGGGGCCGCTGTTACCACAAAAACTGCAGCACCAGTTATTTGACAATATGGTATCGATGCGGGAAAACAAGGGCGACGATGGCCACCTTGGCCTCGGGCTCCATATCGTTAAATTAATCGTCGAGTTTCATCGCGGTTCGATCAAGGGCTACAACCTAGATGATCAAACCGGCGTATGCTTTGATATTCGTCTGCCCGTCGATGATGAGCACTAACGTTTGGTATATGCTGTACGGGTTGGCAGCATACCCTACAAGCAATCAAGGCAATGTTTAAAGCTTAGCGCTCTAGCTGAAAGGTCAAACCGGCGTTATCTTGCAGGCGATCAATCAGTAACGAACCCATCGCCGAAGCGGGTGTCCAGATACCGCCGCCGGCGATATCTAAGCGCTTTAGTAAACAAATTGCACTTTCGCTGATCATCTTACAGGTTGAGCCATAGCCGGGGTCTTTGTCGCCTTTGACACTGGCCATCAATGTATCACCGTTGTCGTTTGAGCCGACAAATAAAACATCATAAAACCCAGCTTCGCGTGACTCTTTTGAAGGGCCTTCACCTGGTTTCATCGGGTCATTTGCCATGGATTTATCTTGCGCAACCATATTGGCCATTGCCTCACCTTTCTCGCCGGGGCCAGTCAACAGCATCTCGTCATAGACAAAATCCTCACCGTATTGATGCGCTAACAGTACGTTGCTGCGGTGTATGTTTTTAGTATTGATTGTCGCCATCACAAACGGAGCTGACCAGCTATTAAGCTCTTGATCAAAGACCGGGGCCATACCCGAGGGCTGTACCGGACCAGAAAATGAACCGGTTAATGCAAAGGGGTTGGTCAATACTTTAATGAGTTCTGGATTTTTCGCCGCCGCCTTTATCGTCAAACGAAAGCTCTCCAATGTGCCGCCCGAAAAAGTACCGTTCATCGAACGCACACGCCCTTTAACCCGTGAGAATGGCTGGGAGTATTTTTCGACCGCGGCCTGCTGTAAAAAATGAACCCCTAAGTCAAAGGGTATAGAATCGAAACCACATGAAAAAACAATCCGTGCACCACTGGCTTTTGCTGTCTCTGCATGGGCCGCTATCATGTCATGCATCCAGGCAGGTTCACCGCATAAGTCGACATAATCTGTCCCCAGTTCACTGCATAGTCGCACCAAATCGGAGCCATATTTTTGATAGGGGCCAACGGTGGTAAGCACCACCTGCGTGCTTTCTATCATGGCCTGAACCGTCGCAGGCTGATCAGCATCGGCGATGACCAAGGGCACATCATTCGGAATACCCATTGCATCACGGACTTGCACCAGCTTTTCTTGGCTGCGACCCGCCATCGCCCACGTTACTTCACCATTCACACCGTACTGCTTATTTAAATACTCACAAACCAAGCGGCCGGTATAACCGGTGGCACCGTAGACAACAACACCAAACTTTTTCTTCGCTGACATAACACACCCTTAGATTTTATTTTCCCGGTTTCATGCCACAGGGGCACACACCGTTTTTATCGACAAATCGACGTATTCTATCGACCTTGATATTAAACTATTAGTTATTATAAATTTTATTAAACAATGCCTTATAGACTCACCCTTGTTTGTATAACACATTGACATCACCGGGATAAATTTTCATTTCAGCGAATAATTCCCACGATATATTGTTGGTCGATACTGCCAAATTCGCGGCTATCGACAGAGTTATCGCGGTTGTCGCCGATAACAAAATAATGCCCCGCGGGCACCACTTCGCCGCCTCGTAATCCACTGCCGCTGTCTTTCTCAATAATAGAGAAGGTTACATCAAACAATCGCTGCCGATAAACCGTACTGGCTTTATTTTTCTGGCTGAACACCGCCTCGACTTTGACATTATTCACCCATAGTTCATTTTCTGAAAACGCCACTTTATCACCGGCAACGGCAACAACTCTTTTGATTATAAAACGGTGATGCGGCGGCGAATAGAACAGCACCTTGCTGGCGACAGGGAGTTGCCCTCGACTGGGCTGAGCGCGAATAAAACGCCACAGTGGCGACAAATTTTCGACTCTGACCACATCGTTTCGACCAATGCCCGGCGCCATCGACAGCGACTGCACCTGGTAGAGTTGGCCTACATAACGATGCACCAAGGCGTTGCTCACCACCAAGGCGACCACCATCAACACCAGTGGCAGGCCAAATGCCGCCGCTCTACCAACCTGACTCTTGCTCAATAACCGATGCGTTAGAGCCACAGCCATCAGGGCAGGGTAATAATAAAAATAGCTGATCAGCGGCAGCGATTGGCGATACAACAGCCACTGCAATAGCGGGACAGACATCCACAGCGCACAATAAAACCACGCCAGCGAGGCCTGGGCAGCGCGCAGAAAAAACAGGGGAGGAAATAGCAGACCCAGCACAAACCACAGCTTATTATTGATCAAAAAACACCCATATCGTAAAAAAAACGCCTGCTGACGACAAAACCCCTTAATCGCGGGAGTGTGACGAAGGTCATATTATTATATTTTATTTGGGCTATTGGAATGTTTAGCCCCCTGCTCGTCCATATAACTATAAACGGAATTCTATAACACTATGTTTAATAAAAAAATATTGTCGGTAGCTGTACTCAGCGCCGCCGTCTTCGCTGCTGGTTGTAGCGATAGCGGCTCATCTTCTCCGTCCCTTGCCAGCGGCGACGATGGCGGCACTCCCGGCGATGCACCTGCCACAACCGCTTTTACCGTCGATGTACAAGCGCCTGACTCACTGCAGACAGTTGCCGCCCTAACACTACCGCAACAGCTTAAAAACTTCTTCATCGCCCCCGCCTACGCCGTCGATGGCAGTGATTTAGACGCCGGCAACTTCGCCGTCACCGTGGTCGACACCGCCGGTAATGTGGTCGAGATTGTCGAGTTGACTGAAGACAACATCAGCCAGAACCCTGATGGCACCTGGGAAATCAGCGTACCCGGCAATCCTCGTTTAGATTGTATTATTGTCGCCGATATCAACGGCCCCCTCGAACTCACCGTTGGCTCGCCACTCCCCGACGATACCATTTTCGCGCCGACCACCTCCGAAAATATCAAGGTCGACATCGCCTCCACCTCAGCCTACAGCAACTTTATTGAAAGCTTGGACGATGCCTCGACCTTCGAAGCCCTCGGCTTCGATGTTAACGATGCCGCCGATGTCGCCGCCGTCGAGAACATGGTGACGAAGATTCAAGATGTCTATCAATCATTGCTAGACGATGGTTTGGACCCTGAAGATTACGATTCTATCGACGAACTATTAGAAGCCGTGGATGAAGAAGTCGAAGAGATCATCGCCGTCGAAGTGGTCAAGGCACAGAACGCTACCGAGGGTAACCTGGCCGAGCTGGTCGCCGATGGCGCTGGCGGTATCCATTGGTTCTGGTCGGAAGAATATGACGGTGAAGCTGAGCTGGAACGCGGTGTATTAAACGCCCCAGAACAAGACGAGCTGCAGATTTGGCAAGACGGCGAATGGAGTACTGCGATAACTTTTGACACCGACAATGCCGATGGCGGAATTTTCTTAACCTCAGAAGGCTGGGTGCAAAGTGCTGATTGGAACAACACCAGCGGCAATGCTGATGGCAGCGTCACACTCACCGACAAACTTGTCGACACCATGCAAACCAGCCTAACGTCCACTCAGATTGTTGATTTAGAGGGCTTAAACATTGCCGACCAACTCGGCTTTGAAAACCATGCCCCCATCAAAGATCTTATCGATAACGATGCCGTCTTCTCTGCTGGCGCCAAGAGCTATGCACTGAAGCAGGTGGTTCTCAACGATAACTATGCCCTGTGGTATGAGTATGCAGAAGACGGTTATTGCTGGGGCGGCGAAGCCTCACCACTGGCCGGCGACAACTGTGAAGTGGCCGATCTGTTTGATGCCGGACAATACGTTCAAGGCACCGACAGCCTCGACAACCTGTTCAGCGAGAGTGCTGCCGATATCCCCAATATCAGCGGTTTGGTGGTCAGCAACGTCGACAATGGTATTTATATTGCCGAGTTGATCGATAATGAGGCCAAGGACGTCCACTACTACTACTTCGATTGGCAGGCGAATCAGTTTAGCGCCAAGATTGCCTCGGCAACCTGGGGCACTGAAAAACCTGCTGGCGCGCCAGCGGATATTCTTGTGCTGTCTATTCCCGAAGCCGTCATGGATGAGGCAGATCTAGACGCCGATGAGGCAGTACTAATCTATACTGAGCTTGATGGCGTGGTACGCAAGGGTAATATGGGTATGGCCGGCACCGATATCAGTGAGGGCGAGACGCTGTTCAACAAGCAAGCCGCCGACCAGATCATCGATTTGATTGAGGCCGGTGTTACTCCAGTCGAAATATAAATTTACGGCTCAATAAAAAACCCGCTGCGGCGGGTTTTTTTGTCTCTGAATGTTCATCACCGCCGACAAGGGAAGCTTTTTAGATGATATATTCTTCGCTGAATATCCAGACCCAAGAGCGACCAGATTCCTTGTCGGTCTTACGCTCTGATGTGGCGCTATGCCTTGACAGCCCCCGAGGCTAACAATGCTTCTAAGTCCTCTTTGCCGCCAACAAACTGCTGGTCAACAAACACCATCGGCAGGCTCTGCCAGCCCAGCCACATTTTTAACGCACTGCGTTTTCTCCACTGCTTAAAATAACTGCCATATTCTAGATAGTGATAGCTTAAACCGGCTTGATCCAATAGTTTTTTTGCCCCCTTGCAATAAGGGTTGCCGGCCATGCCAACAACCACAATCTTATGCTGCTCAACAGCGGCCTCAACCTCTGCAATCGTCTGCTCGAAGCCACCGCCTATTTGCTGTGCAATGGCGGGATGTATATTGTCTACGTTGAATATTTTTCGTGTCATGACGCGACCTATCGTTGTTATTTTTAAGAGGACACAGCTTAACAAGTCACTGATTAGTTGCAACAAGACAAAATAGTGACCATCTCTTTAGACACAAAAAAACCGTCGAGCAGAGGCTGACGGCGCAAACGGAGAAGAGATTTACGGGTTGATCTGTGCCACCACATCCGCCATCGGCACCCGGTGCAATCTCACGGTGACCAAACGATCCATGGCGTAGTTATCGCTATTATCGCTTAACTCGGCCTGCGAATCCCCATGGCTAACGGTCTCGATACGGTTGGACTCTATTTTGAAAGCCGTCAACAAAGCCTGCACCGATGCGACCCGCTGCTCGGATAGCTGCTGATTAAACTCGGCCGAACCACGCGGGTCGGCATAGCCATCGAGACGAACAGACAGCTGTGGATGCTCGGTCAAAAACACCGACAGCTGCTCCAACCTGTCGATATCCTGTTCGCTGAGCAAACTGCCGCCGGTGGTAAACAATAAGGCGAGCTGTAATTGATCGAGGGCGGTTTCTGCCAACTCATTATTACGCGCCACCTCGCTTGATAATTGTTGCTGTGAGTCCACCAAGGCCTGTTCTGTCCACATCAGCTCATGCTGTGTTTCAGCCAGGGCATTGTTGACAGCCGGCAACTCGTCGGCGGTTTTAATCTGCTCACCTAAATAGCCGCCAGCAATGGCGCCGATAATAAAACCAACAGGACCACCGGCAACCGCACCGACAGCGGCAGCGCCGAAGAACACACTGCCCTGCTTCAGCGCCGTGGTATTGGATGCCGCCTGTGCCTGACCAACCAATAAAGAAGAAGCGAGAAGGATTACACCGATTGTTTTTTTGTTTTTCATCATAGCGCCCTATTATAAAATGTTAGAGAAGAAATTAATGCCTGATTGCTTAGGCTTGGGGCTATTACAACAGCGAATTGGGGCAGCAATAGGCGACAAAGATGGCCAATCAACGGGCAATAATGATCAATTGTGGCAGGCTAATATTGCCGCCGGTCACCCAGCTGGGTCATTGCTGAAAGATACTGCCTTGGTGTTTAATGAAGCGACAATAAAAACTGATCAGATGGCCATCCAATGTTGAAGAATAAACGCGTTATCATTACCGGTGCCGGTCGCGGTATCGGCTATACCATTGCCCAGCACTTTATCGAGCTCGGCGCCAAGGTCGCTATTATTGATGTTGACGAGACGCTGCTGGCTGAGAGTAAGAGCGCACTAAAGTGCGCCGGCTATGTTGCTGACGTCGCCGACGAAGAGCAGATCAGCCTAGCGATTGAGCAGGCAGCCGCCGACCTTGGCGGCCTGGACTGCCTGATTAACAATGCCGGCACCGGTGCGCTCGCACCACTGGACCAATACAGCGGCGAGCAGTTTGATCATATTATCCGGGTCAATCTACACGGCACCTTCTTTGCCACCAAGGCGGCAATCAAGCTGCTGCAAAGCAGCGCCACAGAAACCCTCTGCAGCAGTATTATCAACATCACCTCCCAGGCCGGTGAGCGACCCACCTTCGGCGAAGCCCCCTACTGCGCCGCCAAAGCCGGCGTCACGGCGCTGACTAAGTCGACGGCGCTGGAGTACGGCCCCGCCATCCGCTGCAACGCAATTTCACCCGGCTTCATCAACTCACCGATGACCGAGGGCATTGTTAACTCAGACCTGATCAAACCGTTGCTGCAATCCGCGCCGTCAGCCCGCGTCGGTACCATGATAGAGCTGGCTCAGGCCGCTGCCTTTTTAGCCAGCGAGCAATCCAGCTATATGACGGGGCAAACGCTGGCCATCGACGGCGGCACGACACTGCCCCAGGCCGGGGTTAACGACATCACCAAGGGGCTGACAATAATGCTGGCCGGCGGCGGTTAAGCAGCAATACCGTCTCTTTTGTACCATTTTAGGCATTTCTTTCACCCGGGGTCGTCCGAACGGACGAGTCTAGTGCTACCAAAATTTAATATGCTCTCAAGCTGATTTTAAATTATAAAGGGCAGCTATCTCTGCAGGCGCAACCAATAAGCGCTAACAGAACAGCACAAGCTCTAACGATAATATCTCTCACAGGTAGACACCCATGGCTAAAGCAACAGAATACAAATTAGGCCCCAATACCTTCCCCCGCGGATGGTTTGTGATTGCCGAAAGCAGCGAGCTAGGCGAAGACCCGCTGGCACTGCGTTTCTTCGAACGCGACTTAGCACTCTATCGCGGCAAAGACAGCGGCCAGCCTGTATTGCTTGACGCCTATTGTGGCCACATGGGTACTCACCTCACCGCCAGCACCAGTGCCGCCATTGCCACCGACAACAGCCACATCGAAGGGGACAATATTCGCTGCCCCTATCACGGCTGGCGTTACGGCCCAGACGGTAAGGTGAACGACATCCCATACTACGACGGTCCCTGCCCACGCAGCTCCGCCATTACCGCCTACCCCACCCGCGAAATCATGGGCTGTATTATGATGTGGTTCGACCCCGATGGTCTGGAGCCACAGTTCGAGCCGCCCATGCTGGCGGAATGGAACGACGAGGCCTGGGTAAATTGGGATCTCGACCACCTCGGTGAAATCGATATGCACCCGATCGAAGTGATCGACAATATGGCCGATGCCCGACACCTAGGTCCCACACACGGTGCCCCGTGTGAGTACTTCGAGAACGAGTACAAGGATCACATCATCATCCAGCGTCAGGGTGGCGTGCTCGCCTCTTATGGCTGCATGCTACAGAGCACTACCTGGTATACCGGCCCCGGTATTCTGTTGTCGAAGCAGGAGTTCGGCGGCCAAGAGATCTATGAGTTGATTGCCAACACCCCGGTTGACGACGGCAAAATCAAGGTATGGCACGGCGCGCTGCACAAGTCAGCCAACCCGGTGGCCACCGATGAAGACCGCGCCATTGCCAAGGAAGTTCAGGTCGGCGCCCTCGCCGCCTTCGCCGCCGACTTCAGCGTCTGGGCCAACAAGCGTTCAGCCACCCGCATTATTCAACTGCCAACCGATGGTCCGTTTAACCGCGGCCGAGACTGGTATCGCCAGTTCCACCTAGAGATCGACAACGTGCCATCGCAGCAGCAAAAAATCAACGGCAAGGCCCATGTGAAAGATATGCCAGAGCCTCCGGCTGAGGCCATCGCCTTTGGTGCCGAGCTGTTCGAATAAAAACAGCCCTGTTATGTAAATAATAAAAAATGCCGCTGATTAGCGGTATTTTTTTGCCCGCAAAAAAGCCATCGCCTTAGCACAGATGTCACCATTAAAAGACTTGTTTTTACCATGGTATAACTAACACTCTTTACGGCTCTTAGGCTTTTTCGATGAAAAATAAAAAAAACAAACGCAGCAATATCGTTAATTCAGAATTAGAAAAGCAACGCCTTACCGCCATTGGCAAACACCATGTGCTGTCCTTCAAGCGCATCTTCAGCGACGAAGAAATACAACAACTGCGCGACCTACTCGACAGCGAATATCAGCAGGCTCAAATAGGCCAAATCACCACTGGCAAGGAACTCAACAGTGAGATTCGTCGCTCCAAGGTACGCTTTGTCCCCGAGCAGGAATACAAATGGGTTTACGACAGATTATGGAGCGCCGCCAAGGAACTCAATAAACTGTATAAATTCAACCTCACCGGCATTAAGGAAACCATACAGCTGGCGCGCTACGACGAGGACGAGCAAGGATTTTATTGCTGGCACAAGGACACCTCTGTTGCCTGGATGAGCCGCAAAATCAGCATCTCGGTACCCCTGAGTAGCACGCTGGAGTTTGAAGGTGGCGACTTGCAGTTTATGCTGGGTAACGGTGGCGAGCCGATGACGGTCAACCAAATCAAAGGCCATGCTGTTTGCTTTCCCAGCTACGAGCAGCATCGCGTCACCCCGGTCACTAAGGGCCGCCGCTACAGTTTGGTCGCCTGGATCGGCGGTCCCGATTGGGCCTAAGCCAGCCTAGAAAAAGTAAAAAAAAAGGCGCCGAACTCATTTCAGCAATGAGCTAGGCGCCTTTTTTATACTGTAAAAACAGTATTACATGTACATAAACATTAACTCGTAGATCACCGCAGGGCGGTCTTGACCGACGACATTAACGTGCTGTTCCATGGTGACAATAGTCTGGCCTTTGGGGGTCTGAATTACTTCTTTGACACGGCTACGGGCGTGAATCTTGTTGTTGACCATCACAGTACCAGTGAAACGCAGCTTGTTTGAGCCGTAGTTCAACATGTTGTTAAAACCAACCACTTCGTGGGTTTGCGCCACAGTCAGCTTGGGCAACAATACCAGTGTTAGAAAGCCATGGGCGATGGTGCAGCCGAAGGGGCTCTGCCCTTTACAACGATCGGGGTCGGTATGTAGCCAGTAATCATCGCCGGTTAGCTCGGCAAATTGATCGATCATGCCCTGGGTAATTTCAAGTTCTTGGCTCCACTCGCCAAACTCTTCCGATACGATTTCCTGTAGCGTGTCGATATCGTTATATTGATATTGTTTCATTATCTCTCTCCAAATACGGCCGCTGAAACACAGCCTCTACTCAATCATCCCAAGGCTATAACCTTAAAGTTGGAGCCATTCTAGCCAAATTGAAACGGCTTCTCCAACCCATTATGGTGAGGTTTTTGTCATTAACCGCGTCGCTGTTTTTACTCAACACAGCGTTTCCAAAGCTCTGCCTTACGCCTCAGCTCAATCGTGCTGGGGGTGAGCGGATTTCACCCGTTAACATGAACAGATTGAACATTGTTCTTATCGCGCTTTACGGTATCCTCTAGCCCCATTACAGTAGCGCCTATCTACTGAACCACGATAAAAATTTAATCTGAGGAACTCAGCCATGGCAGAAGCAGTCATTGTCGAAGCACTACGTACCCCTATCTCTCGGGGCAAGCCTATTGTTGGTGAGCTAAGCGGCATGCACCCCGCCGCCCTCCTAGCCACCGCCTATCAGGGCGTATTGGAGAGTGCTGGCGTGGCACTGGAAGACGTTGGCCAGGTTTACGCCGGCTGCGTTACCCAGGCCGGTGAACAGTCCAATAACCTGGCCCGTAACGCCTGGTTATCGATCGGTAAAAACTGGACCACCGCCTGTTCGACTGTCGACACTCAGTGTGGCTCAGCACAGACCTCTACCCACATCATCGACGCGCTGATCAAAGCCGGCCAGATCGATATC
Organism: Sinobacterium norvegicum; assembly: GCF_923077115.1. Taxonomy (NCBI): domain Bacteria; kingdom Pseudomonadati; phylum Pseudomonadota; class Gammaproteobacteria; order Cellvibrionales; family Spongiibacteraceae; genus Sinobacterium; species Sinobacterium norvegicum. Next base: position 294,925 of record NZ_CAKLPX010000002.1, on the reverse strand, counting down.
GGTATCGGCTCGGGTGTTGAGGCGATGAGCCGTGTTGGCCTCGGCGCCAACGCTTATAATGGCCCCGGTTTCTTCCAGACCGCCGACTGGCCTTGGGATAGTATTCCCGATCAGTTCGAGATGATTGAACGTATTGTAAAAAACCGCGGCCTCACCCGCGCCGACGTCGATGCCTTCGCCTGTGAATCACAGCGTCGCGCCAAGGTCGCCTGGCAAGAGGGCCGTTTCGACAGCCAAATCATTCCAGTAACCGCGCCTGTACTGGGTGAAGACGGTCAGCCAAACGGCGAGACCCGCATTGTTACCCGCGATCAAGGCCTGCGTGATACCACCATCGAATCACTCAGCGGTTTACGCGCGATTAAAGAAGGCGGTGTACACACCGCCGGTAACGCCTCACAAATCTCCGACGGCGCCGCCGCCGTGTTGATGATGAGCGCAGAAGAAGCCAAGGCTCGCGGCCTTAAGCCACGCGCCCGTATCATCTCTGGCGTTGTTGCCGGTGCCGACCCCAAGTATCTGTTAGACGGCCCCGTCAACGCCACCGAGCAGTTGTTCAAGAAGAGCGGCATGAACATGGGCGATATCGACTTGTTCGAAATCAACGAAGCCTTCGCCGCTGTTGTTCTATCATGGGCACAGGTTTACAACGCCGACATGAGCAAGGTGAACGTCAACGGCGGTGCCATCGCACTGGGCCACCCCGTTGGTTCAACCGGCGCCCGTTTGATCACCACCGCGCTGCACGAGCTGGAGCGCCAGGATAAGAGCACTGCTCTGATCTCCATGTGTTGTGGTTCTTCGATCGGTACCGGTACCATCATCGAGCGTATCTAATCATGATCCCATGGTGTACCGGATGACCGGTCCACCTATGATCGAGCGCATCTAAGCTCCAAACGATTCACAGGCTGTGCCGCTTGCGGCGCGGCAGCGACAACTTTATGTAAGGGTTTGAATATGACTACCAAGAATATTGAAGGCAAAGTTGCCATCGTCACCGGCGCAGGCCGTGGTTTAGGTCGCGAAGAAGCGATGCAGCTGGCCCGTCAAGGCGCTCGCGTTATCATCAGCGACATCGATTTACCCGATGCCAAAGAAGCGGCCTACCAAACCGTTGAAGACATCAAAGCCTTCGGCGGCGAAGCCACCGTGGTACTGGGCGATTGCGCCGACAGCAAAGACGCTGAAAACTTGATGGCCAAGACCATCGAGACTTACGGCGACATGAACATCATGGTTAACAACGCCGGTTTCTGCCGTGACAAGACCATCTTCTCGATGAGCGATGACGAGTTCGACTCGGTGGTTCGTGTTCACCTACGCGGCCACTTCGTTAACATCCGCAACGCCACCGCCTACTGGCGTGGCAAGGCCAAGGCCGACGGTGGTGTTTACGGTCGTCTGATCAGCACCTCTTCTGAGGCTATGCTATTCGGTTCTGCCGGCCAGCCTAACTATGCCGCTGCTAAAGCCGGTATCACTGCGATGACCATGGGCGCCGCTCAGTTAATGGCCAAGTACGGCATCTGCTGTAACGTCATCATGCCACGTGGCCGTACCGCGATGACCGATCAGGGCATTACCGCCGAGATCTTCAAAAAGCCAGAAGACGGTTTCGACGTTTTCGACCCCGCCAACGTTGCACCACTGGTCGGCTACCTCGCCTCGCCTGAGTCGCAGATGGTCATGGGTGAAGTCTTTGTTGTTTGGGGGACTCGCGTCAACATCGTTCAGCGCCCAAGCCTGGACGTGTTCTACGACAACCCAGAAGGCCAGCAGAAGTGGACCGTCGAAGGCTTGCACAACAGCCTAGGCGATTACTTCACCGCCGACCACACCCCGGTTCTTGACGGTTTCTCTGTACCACCGCAGTAATGCAACACAGATAGACTGTTAGTGGTGGCTGCTCGGCTACCCCCTTAACGTCGAGCAGTGACTGATTGAAGGCCGCACTGGTAACAGCGCGGCCTTTTTTGTGGGCGGGTGTTTGGGGGCGGGGTTGGCACTTCGCACGCCGCTCCGTCAGTCACACCCCGCCATCATGATCGGGCTGCGCTATTCAGCAGCTTTGCAAAACCCTCCACCCCGGCAGCTAGGCCATCACTCCGAACGCCACTCCGTCAGTCACACCCCGCTCCTGTCGCTGCGCTTTTTGAAGTCGCGGGGAATGACTGACTGCGCGGCCGGGGTAAGGCGGCATATCGTATGATTTGGCGGTTTCGTCGGATCGAGAAACACTGTATATAATTACAGTAAAGAAGAGTAATATTGCCCCTCTTTTCCGCATAACGCCGAGAATACTATAAGTTATTTCAGAATACCTTGTAATTACAGTGAGATAAGGGCATAAACGAATGTATAAAAATGGCAGATTATACCGACTGCAGCGGAGGGTATTAATAATAGTTGATTCCGCTCATTTTTGGTCGAATAAGTTGCTTCGCTAATAAACAATAAATATTAACTACTTACTGGCGTGATTCGGCAATACTGAAAAGGGTGATAGGCGGAACGTTCCGCTTTATGGGGGAATGAGGGTGTTATACCGACGCTTCCTAGGTTTTTCGTTATTACCGACTAGTCAGTAGAATAAGCGTTAAAAGGTAATATGAATGAAATCTAGTCACTATTTAGCTATTGCTGTTAAGTTGTTTGCAATAGTGTTATTTATATTTTCATTACGGCAGTCAACGTCATTAGTTGAAGTTTTTTTAAGCGACTCTATCAATGGAATGCCAGTATCAACTCTATTTATTGCTGGAACAGTATTAATACCACTTATTGTTTCGTTGTTGCTGTGGTTTTTTCCATTAAGTGTTTCTAAATCAATTCTAAAACCAGAAATTGACCTACCAATAGAACCCATTAATTCAACAACAATTCTCACAGTTTTTGTTCTTGCTATAGGGTTATATGTATTCTATTACGCATTTGTTGATTTGGTATATTGGGCAGTGTTATGGAATATGGAATCGCACAGTCAATACTCAATGGCGCCTCTATCTTTAACCGAGGATAATAAAGCCAATATGGTAGCTACAGCGCTTGAGCTAGTGATCTCGATAGGACTAATTTTAAAAGCAAAAACTCTAGCATCAAACATGCTAAAGTTTGCCAAATAATGTCTTTTAACAAGGCAAAGCATAGGATGCCCAATGCTCCGCACTTCGTGCTCCACATTGGTCACCCATGTTCGCGGCGTTATGCACCTTCTCACTTTCTGGTAGGAGTCTAAATCATGAAATATTTGGTAAGCCTATTTATTGTAATCACCTCTCTGATTTTATCCGCTTGCGGCACTACCGATGGAGCACTCAGAGAACAAGGCAAAAGTGAATCATATATTCTTGGCTTCCATGATGGCAGACATAGCGGCATGAAAGAAGAAGGGAATCATTATGAGCATTATATTAAGGATGAAGTTAGATTTGGAAATGATGCTGAGTATAAAAAAGGATGGTTAGCTGGAGAAAGAGAAGGTAAAACTTTGCAGGATCAAGCTTCCTCAATTGGCAATGCAGCGGCAGGAGCCTACTCTAGTTCACAAATTTATAAAGAATCCAAAAAGGCTACTGATATTGATAAAGCCGCACAAGACGGCATCAAAGGTGCAGATACTACTGGATTGGACAAGCTGGGGAAGTAGCGGCTTAATAATGCATAACAAGTGTGGCAATGCGACCGCTAAAAGCGTTGCTTCGCAACAACGCGGCAGATATTTAGGGTCAGAGTAAAAACTAACCCCACTATCTTATAAGCCTCCAATAGCGTTGCCTAACGGCTGGGGATATCAGCTCAGCAGGAATGCTGACGCTGAGCGGCGTCATCTGCGCGGGTGTCGGCAGACACTCCCGCGCCCTCATTCCCATCACCGAAGCAAGCCGACCCGCTCTATTATCACCACTACGCAGCAAACCAACCAGACTAAGCCCTGTATTTTACCGACAAGAAATATTACGATGAGCCCTGCCTCTTAAGGCTTTGATAAAATAATAAAAACTGGGGTAATCATAATGTCGTCACAGATTGAAAAGGGCCGCTGCTTGTGTGGCCAGGTGCACTACCAAATAAACCCCGCTGCCGTTCTGTCGGTGCATCACTGCCATTGCCGTGATTGCCAGCGTGCCTCGGGCAGTGGTTTTGCTACTATTGCCCTGCTGACAAGTCATGACTTTATCCTTACCGGCGGCACACCCAAACAATATCAGAGCCCCGGCACCAGCGGTGCGACGATCACGCGCAGCTTCTGTGGCGACTGCGGTTCACCGCTGTACAGCCAATCTTCGCTGCTGGATGGACTGGTGCTGATAAAGGCTGGCAGCCTGGATGACTCAGATTGGCTGACCCTGACCTCCAGCTTTTGGGGCAGCAGTGCTCGCTCCTGGGCGCCGACGGATGATACCTGTATGGTCTATGCCGCCAATCCGGAGCATTAACCGTTATCCTTGCGTAGCTTAAGCAACCATGAAGATGCATTCTTTTCGGCATCATAAAAGACCGCCATGGTAAAAAAGAACATCAGTAAAAGTATGGCGTGGGCTGCTAGGCTGATGCCGAAGTAGATGATGCTGCCTAGATAAATAGAAAAAGCAAAACTCCACATGCCGGCCAATATCGTCATCACGTAAAATCTACTGACTGGGTCAGGTATATGCCTGAGTGGGTTTTTCTTTGAATCGAAGATATATTTATAATAATCATATAGTTTAAGCGTTAAAACTTTCATAAAAATACTCCCTTATTAAGTCAACCTCGCTGTTCTATACGGTTAAAAATCGCCACTGGATCTCAACAGCGTCGATCTGCGATAAACCACGACTGCATCACAGTGCACGCGCCGCTATTCGCAATCGACTATAGGCCGCGTTAACATAGCCTAAAAGTAACCTCAGGCCACTGAGACGATTTTAGGTTATCCCCATGACAAGTAAGACGTTAACAGCAGCCTTGCTGCTGCTATTGGTAGGCGGCTGCGCCGAGTTTAAACAGGCAGGACATGATATCGGCCATGGCACCCGCGATGCCGCCAGAGAGATTGGTCACGCCAGCCGCGATGCCGCCAAGGCCGTCAGCAAGGGCACTGCCAGGGTCTGGGATGATGTGATGGACGACGAGCCGCAGACGGCGGCTAAGTAAACGGCTAACTGACTAGTATTTCCCCGGCTCAACATAGCCCGAGTTCTGGTTGCGGATAACCTCTTCGCCCTCGGTACTCCAGCGCACCCGATCGTCACGCTGTTCGCGGGCGTAATTGGTTTCAGCATTAGCCAGACAGTATGCCTTGGCCTCGCGCTCGCCACGAAAACGCTCCGTCATCGCCACCTCGTAAAAATCCAACCACTGCTTATCATCGGAGACCACCGAGGCGTTATAACTGACACAGAGAGCGGCGTTCGACATCTGGCCGATTTCCTGCTTTTTAGCCTCGATGGCAGCCAACTCGGTGTTGGTAGTACAGCCTGACAATAAAACGGCCAGCACGAAAATAGACCTCATGGGTCACCTCTCAACAAAAATAAGCCGATCATACGATATCGCCAGTGGAATTTCACCTCGGTGACACTACCTATCCCGAGGGAGCAGAGTCAGTCGAGCCGTGTTATCACCAGTTGCTGCGAGGCTGCCGGTTGCAACCGATAACTACTTTCTATCAGCTGCTTATGACCGTCGGGCATCGTCACCTGCTGACGATAAAACTGTGCCTGCAAGACGCCGCTGACGCTATATCGACGCTGGAAGTCTATCGCAGAGGCTCCCTGCTCCAGTTCGATCATCACCACCTGGTTTGGCTGCGGCACCGAGTGGTCGTGGCCGATACTGGCCAGGGGGTTGACCGGCAGCAAAAACAATCGTGTCACCCCCTGCTGCTCTGAGGAATATTTCAGCGGCACAATATAACCGCTCAACTGCACAGGCTCACCCAGGTGTTGTTGGGATGGCTGGATAGCCTTGGCCATTCGATATTCGATAATAGGCTGGCGCTGACGAAGTATCGCCTCCACATCGACACCCTGTTGCGCCAGTGCCGCCGCCAGCCCCTGCAGCTCAGCCTCGCGTTCGGCAAGACTGTGATGGTCAGACTCTGCAGCACGGGTTATCTGTATATCATTTTTGAGGCCGGCGTAATAACCCAGATCATCCAACTGTGACTGACTCAGTCGCTCAAAGGGGTCGTCAACCGGAGCCAGTGTGGGTAGCAACTGCGACCAATTGAGCGGCTTCAATTCCGCCGCCTGCAGCGGCGTAACCAACAAACAAAAAACCATAAAACAACGATAGATAGACACGTTCATTACTACTCTCGCAAATCATTAGGCGAAAAAAAGGCCGGCTTAACCGGCCCCTTTACAACAGCGCAAGCTGGCAAGGCTAATTGAGCAAGTCCTTGTAGATAACCCCTTCCTTCATAACCACTTCGATAGTGTCGATCGGTGTGGTCAGAGGGTTGGGCTGGCTATACCACTCGGTATAACCGCCGTTTAATACGCCAATATCCTTCAGCGGGTTACCGTCGATCAGCAACAAGTCGGCTGTGGCGCCAACCTCAACCACCCCCAGCTTCGCTGGCGCGGGGTTACGCGGCCCAGACATTGCCAACATTTCACCGGCGATAGAAGTCAGCTGCTTGAGGACTTCATAGTTGCCGTCATAGTTTTTCTTACCACCAGAGAACATCTGTGTACGCCACCAAATTTCGAAGCGACGCGCCTTGTGAGCATCTTCCATGGTGCCCACCCAGTCCGACATAAAGACGATCGGTACACCGGAATCAAGCATGGTACGGCCGGTGTCCTTATACTGCTCGATCAAGCCCGCGACCATCGGCAGCTTAGCCTTGGGCATATTGGGGTTGTTCAGCAGTTCAGGCGACAAGCCCCACATCTGTGGCACCACATAGCCGCCTTCACGGCCGATACGCGCATAGGTTTCCTCGGTGGCAAAGAAAGCGTGTTCAAAAGTCTTCACACCGCAGTCGAGGCCACGATTCATCGCCCGATCGGTGAAGATATGGGCGCCGACATAGGTACCCCAATCGGCGGCGGCCTGCACTATGGCGCAGGTTTCTTCCTTTGAATACTGGGTGGTGTCAATCGGGTCATACTTCGATGAGCCACCACCACCGGCCATGATTTTAATCTGAGTAGCGCCGTGTCGCAGGTTGATACGGGTCGCCTTTAAGACCTCAGGTACGCCATCGGCAACAGCACCAAAGCCTAATTTTTCCCACACCCCGACATCAGAACCGCCGCGAGGCGACCAACCTAAATCAAACCGGCCGCGAAAATCACCGTGACCTGAGGTTTGCGAAATAAACGTACCCGAGGGATAAACCCGCGGTCCAGGAATAACCCCCTTATTGATTTGACGCGCCAGGGCGAAGGCCGGACCACCCATGTCGCGGACCGAGGTAAAGCCATCCATCAGAAAGTGCTCGGCCACCAGCACCGAACGAATACCCAGGTCGTAAGGATCTTCGTTGGGGATAATATCGGAATAGTTATTGCTGATCATCAGATGAACATGGCCATCAATCATACCCGGCATCAGCGTCTTGCCGTTACCGTCGATAACCTGAGCATCAACAGGGGCCGCTATCGGTGAAGTAGAAATTTTGACGATAAGGCCGTTTTGTACCAACACATTACTGCCGTTATACAGCTTGTTATCGACACCGTTAAAGATATTCACATTATTAAACAGGGTGCCGCCATTGGCTTCTACCACTGGCGCGTCGGCTGGCGTCGCCGCCTTAGCGGTGGTGTTTGCATTGTCGGCACTACAGGCCGTCGACAACAGCGAGGCTGACATGGTCACTGCAACCGCCAACTGACGCAGGCTGGTTTTAAATATCGAATTTGATCGTTTCATCAATAGCGTCCCTTATAATCCTTTATAGTTTTAATACGTTAGCGCGTTACGCTGCTGCATACAACTATAGTCGGTTCTGTCGAGGTCAGCCCAACAGGCTGTCCGCAACGCGATGTGTATCACGTGATGCGGACAAGGATAAAGAATCGACAAAGGCGTTCTTGCCATTTGATGACACCGAAAATCACAGTGTAACTTGGCGTTTTCTTATGCCTCGAACACTGCTATCTGCAGCTGTTCCAACACCGCAGTGGTTAATGGCTGGTAGGTGGCACTGTGATCATCGCGCACAAATAGTGGCTCGTCGATCGACTCGGCGCTGTAGCCCTGCCTTTGTAAATCGACCTTACGTAGTTTAAAGGTGGCTGTCATATCGGCCTGCTGGCTGAGCCTGACAAACAGGGGCGCGGCATAACGCGGCAGGCGTTGTTCGGTTAACTGATAGAAACGCCGTGGTTCAAAGTCAACACCCGGCTGCATCACCACCGCCGCCATACCGGCCCGCCCTTCTTGCCCGGGAACCCTTACACCGTAGATGTTCAGCATTTCTAAGCCGCTAAAATCAGCCAGCGCCTGCGACACCTCCTGGGTTGAAACGTTCTCGCTTTTCCAGCGATAGGTGTCGCCAATACGGTCAATAAAATAGTAATAACCATCGGCATCACGACGCAATAAATCACCGCTGGACCACCAGCTGTCACCCTCGGAAAAAACGCCACGCAGGATTTTCTTGTTGGTTGCCTCGGCACTGGTATAGCCCTCAAAACGGCCGGCACCGACATTGGGGATATCGAGAATCATGCCAATCATCTCACCGGTCTCACCGGGCTGACAGGGAATCATAAAACCGTTGCTGTCACGACAGTAATCATCTGCCTCGACATCGTACTTCACCAGCTGCGCATTGGTTTTATCGGCAAAGGGCAGACGACCACAGGAGCCAATTTTATTATCGACATTAATCAGCGAGGTATTGGCCTCGGTGGCACTCCAGCCCTCATAAATATGCTCGATGCCAAAGCGCTCGGTAAAAGCCTGCCACATGTCGGCGCCGAGCCCGGCCCCCATCATCTTTCGCAGGTTGTGATGTTTGTCATCCTCACTCGGCGCTTGGTTGATCAGATAACGACAGATCTCACCGATATACTGGCAGACCGTAACATTGTACTTTCTTACCTCTGGCCAGAACTGACTAACACTGAAACGACGACGCACCACAATCGACGAACCACTGGCCAGCGCTGTTGAGGTCAGAGACATGCCGGCAGCGCCGTGGTACAGCGGCAACACACAGTAGAAAACATCGTTGCTATCGTATTCCAGCATATCCCGCATACCATCACCGACACCCAGCCATTTCATATGGCTGACCTTGGCCGCCTTCGGCAAACCGGTGGTGCCGGAGGTAAAAACATAAAAAACACTGGTCTCACCCACGATCGACTGGCGCAGCAAGGCCGGTAGATTATCACGGCAGGCGCTGTCGGCAAGCGCTAAAAAGTCTGTCAATTCGTGGTCTTTCGCCAGCGTCTGCACAGGCTTTGCCGCTATGCGGTGGAGACTGAGCTGCCCTGGTTGCAGCTCAACACTGGATAACGCTGCCAGACATTCATCACCGATAAACAGTGCTTTTGCATCCGTGGCCTCAAAGGCATGGGCTAACGCCTTGCCTGTGACATTGGTGTTCAGCAATGCGGCGGTAACACCTAGCTTGGCCAAGCCCAGCCAGACCAAAAAGAACTCAATTCGGTTATCCATCATCACTGCGGCAACATCGCCGGCGATCAAACCACACTGCTGTGCCGCATTCGCCAGCTGGTTAACCCGAGCATTGACCTCAGCATATGTGAGGCAAACATTACCCTCGATAAGAAAGGGTCTATCGGCAAAGGTGACGGCCTGCTGCTCTAATCGATCGGCCACGGTATAGCGTTGCAATGGCGTATGCGCCATGGTCGCCGCCGATAGTTTATTGAGTTTTTGCTGCGTCTGCTCGCGAGTCACCGTGGTCATTATTATTCCCTCGATCGAATTATTATTGTGCTGATATTTTTTGTCGCAAATAGGTCAATAAAACTTGGCACCTAACACTAACCAAAAGTGGCCAACAGGTTAAGTGAAAGATTAACAAGGTCGAGAGGATGTTATCTAAAGGGATTAGATAGCAGTCAATTAATCAAAGAAGAGAGGGGGGGGAGAGAAAAGGGCGCTACGATCAGGGCTGATCGTAGCGAAAGTAGACTTAAGCTACTTTAACGGCAACAGCGTCGCTTTCCCATAGGCCGTGCTTGGTGCAGAAAGCGTGAGCAACAAACTCAGCATCTTTATCAAGAACAACGTTGAAAGTAACAGTGGTGTTACCCTTCTTGTCTTGACCACCAAGACTACCCGCAAAGAAAGTAGCTTCAGCAAGCTTAGAATCTTTGTTGTATAGGCTAACAGTTGAGATGTAGTGGTCGGTGTCGTCTGGGTGTGCGTATTCTTCACCCACCTTAACGGTGACAGCGAAAGTCTCGCCAGCAGTGGCAGTTGATTCGCAGTGTACGAAGGCTGAGTGACGGTCGATATAGTCTTTTTTAGCTTCGCGTTCTACTTCGTTGATATCAACGTAACGATTGATCTTAGGCATCGCTCTTTATCCTTACTAAAACAGGTAAATAGTTATATGATTTTTCTCGAGCACGAATATTAACAATTTATAGCGCCGTGCTCAATCGTCACATATCCCGCCAAAGAGTAGGGTTATAGCGATTCGATGGCTAACTAATAATCGTTATCAATTAGCCCGCACATTCTAAGCCGGCCCAACTTCTACCAGGGTAGAAACACTGTAGCTGAGAACAACTTCATCCCGTTGATTTTTCAGATTAACCACATAGCGAACAATACCGGTATCCGGTTTTGACTGGGACAGCCGTTTTTCGGCGGCAAAGGTTTCAACGTATAATTGGTCATCGGGAAAGGCGGGGACTTTAAAACGTAACTCGTCCCAACCGAGGCCGGCAACACTGGCCGGGCGAGGCCGACGCTCATTGGTGAGCTTAACGCTGATGGCAATCAAATGCGGTCCGGCAGCAAAGACACGTCCTATCCGCGACTGTTTCGCCGCCTCGACATCGATGTGATAGGGCTCGGGGTTCCACTCACTGGCGTAACTGATAATATCGTCTTCGGTCAGGGTGAAGTCACGGGTACGGTGTACCCGGTCGAGTGCAATCGCGTGGAAATATTCAATCTGTTCGGCGCTGTTTTCAGCTGTCATGGTACCGCCTCTATACGGGTAATCGACTGTGGTTATACTCTTGGGGTGAATATTACAATGGGGATTTCTCGCACCCCGTCGGTACGCGCGCGATACTCCTGGTAACCCGGGTACAGCGCATCCAACTGCGGCCAAAGCGCTGCTCGCTCCTGCTCATTTGCATCGCGGGCTGTCATCTGACGCTGATCACGACCAACCTGTACCACCGCCTCCGGCGTGGCCTGCAGGTTGCGATACCACAGCGGCATCGAGCTCATGCCACCCTGGGAGGCCACCATCACCACCTCATCACCCTGGGCCAGATACAACAGCGGCGTCTTCCTGGCAGCACCAGATTTTCGTCCGGTTGTGGTTAAAATAGCGCATTCTACACCGAGGAAACGACTCCATAGTCTGCCACCGGTTAACTCGTACACAAAAGTCTGCCACTTGCCGATACGCTTAATAAACCACTTACCAAAACGCTCTTGCCCGGCGCTCCACGGTTTTATCGATTCGTTCGTCTGATCACTATTCGGTGCTTTGGTCATTTTTATTCCTATTATTATTCATGCTCAGCATCATGCAGCAGACAATGTATCACAACAAAGAGGCTCTATTAGGTAGGCTAAACTATCGTTAACAGACGGCCGGTGACAAGTTCACATCGCTGCGGTTAAAGCTGTGATTCAACCGGCAACACGCGCATAAAACCCACCGAGAAACGCTGCCACCAGCTGGTGTCGGGTTCCTGATCAAAGGTGACGACATCACCGTCATTATGTTGCTGCCACTGTATATCGCCATCCACTAAAACCAGTTTATAGGCGATGGTATTAATGTTTCTATTGAATTCAGATACCAGCTCTTCGGCCATCGGTTTGGATTCGATCACCGCGCCGATTTCGGTGTTTTCAACCACCGAGCGTGGGTCTAAATTCAGTGAACCGATAAAGCTGGTCTCGCGATCAATAATAAAAAACTTGGCATGCAAGCTGCTTTTCGAACCAGAGAACATCCTGCTTTTCTTTTCTTTTTTTTCTTTCTTTTTTTTCTTTTCAACATTGGCTATCGCGTTGACCTCTATCTCGTAGAGTTCGACGCCCATTTTCAATAGGTCTTTACGGTAGCGCGAATAGCCAGAGTGGACGATAGAGACATCATTGGAAGCCAGCGAGTTAGTTAAAATTTTCACCGTCACGCCTCTGTCGCGTAACTGCTGAAAAAATGCCACACCGCTTTTTCCCGGCACAAAATACGGCGAGATCACCACCATCTCATCGTCGACGGCTTCGATAACCGGAGCCAATTGTGTCGATAGATGAAACTCGGTCTTATCGCGGCTGAGCTGAATCTTCTCCGGTGCATCATAGAGAATATCAACCTGCGACCAATACCACCGCATCTTACCCAATTTAGCCTGGACTAAAATGTCACTATTCATCGATGCCTGCACATATGCCGAGTCGATATTCTTCGCGGCAAAGGCCTCTATTTCAAGCTCTGCCCGCTTTAAATCGCTATCATCGACACTGACATTGGCCAGCAATTCTGCTGGGTAGGATAAATCACTCTGCCAGTAAAGCTGAAACGATTCCGCCACCGACAGTGCCGCAGGCTCGGTAATGGCGATATCTAAATCACCAAATTCAAGGTTGGGGTCGGCTTGAAAATACTCATCGCCAACATTGCGACCACCGATGATCGCCAATTTATTATCGGCAATCATCGCCTTGTTGTGCATTCTTCGAGTGACGCTGCCGAAGCCGGTGACTAGTTGACCGGTACGCGACTTCCCTCGCATGAAAGGGTTAAATAATCGTATTTCGATATTGGGGTGTAAGGTCAATATTGCCAGGTTGCGATCCTTACCGCTCATATCCATATCATCGAGCAGTATCCGCACGCGAACACCGCGCTCGGCGGCCTGCCAAAGAGCGACAGTTAGCAGCCCACCGCTCAGATCGCTATGATAAAGATAGTACTGAACATCCAAGCTCTGCTCTGCCATTTTGGCTAGGACTATGCGCGCCACAAAGGCGTCCATACCGCTGTCTAATAGGTGTACACCCGACTCGCTCACGCCACCGCCGTCCTGCAAGCGCTGTTCCTCGATGCGCTGTTCAACGCCACCGTCTACGTGATAATCAACCACTCGCGATGGCGGCTGAATATTACTGGGCAGGCTGGCACAACCGCTGCTTAACAGGCTAAAGCTCAACAGTATGAGCGCGAACGAATGGTTCAATATCTTCATCGGTTTCCATTTTTTATCGAACAAACCAATTAGCCTGCCGCGCAGGTGCACACTACATGACAAAACGGTTTGTTGACCCTGCAAATAATTTGGTAGACGATAATTTATAGCGTCATTGAATAACAATAATAAGGTAACAATCATGGTAAGTGTCGGTCAATTTTGTATAAATGTCAGCGATCTGGAGAAATCAATTGAGTTCTACTCGGACATCCTCGGCCTAACGGTCGAGCACCGTATTCAAATTCCCGGCGTCGACGAGGCGGTATTAGTCGGCGACGACGGTATCGCCAAGATCCAGATCTCTAAACAACTCGAACAGACTGGCCCTATCGAGCACAGCAATGCCTTTTGGAAGCTGTATATGTTTACCGATGATTGTGCGGCGCTGTACCAGAAAGCCGTCGACTACGGCTGTGAGTCGGTGCAAACGCCGATTGTGCTCGACGAGTGGAAGGTCACCATGGGCTTTGTTAAAGACCCAGACGGCTACTTAGTCGAAATCCTACAGCGCCACTAGATGACGACCACAGCCAAGCTCGACAAAAATCGGCAGTGATTTAAACAACCAACATCAATAATAATAGAGGTTATCATGCGATTCAGCTTACAAATCAGTATGTGCGAACCCAGCCACTACACCCCGATGGCGCAAGCCGCAGAGGCGGCAGGTTTTGACAGCATCACCGTACCCGACAGTATTTGCTACCCCGAAGAGGCCAGTTCAAAATATCCTTATAACGGCGATGGTAGCCGCGAGTTTTTAGAGTCGGTGCCGTTTATCGAGTCGCTCGTCGCGGTCACCCATATGGCAGCCGTTACCCAGACCATCGAGTTTGCCACCTTTGTCTATAAACTCGCTGTGCGACAGGCGCCTATCGTTGCTAAACAGGTGCAAAGTTTACAGGCGCTCAATGGCAACCGTTTTCATTTTGGCGTCGGCATCAGCCCCTGGGAAGAAGATTTCGCCGTGACTGGCGTGCCCTGGGAGAAACGCGGCAAGCGCCTGGATGAACAGGTAGCCATATTGCGTGGCTTAGAAACCGGCGAATACTTTGGCTTCGATGGCGACTGCCACACCATGCCGGCGAACAAGATGTCACCCGTCCCGGCCAAGCCAACGCCTATTCTTATTGGCGGCCATTCGGTACCCGCCCTCAAGCGTGCCGCCCGCATTGGCGACGGCTGGATGTGCGCCGGTGCCGACCTCGAAGAATTAGCCGACCATATTGCCAAGATCAACGAGCTGCGCAAGGAATACGGCACCGATAACAAGCCCTTCCAGATATGGACTACCGGCAAAGACGCCTTTACCAAAGAGGGCATTGCCAAATTAGAGTCGATTGGCGTCACCGATGTGGTCATCGGTTTTCGCAACGTCTACGAAATGGAGGCCGACAAATCCCTCGAGGAAAAAATCGCCATGCTGCAGTGGTACGCCGGGGAGTTTATCAATCGATAAACGTTGAACTGAGCTACGCCGGCGAGCTTATCAACCGATAACATTGATAGAACAGTTCAGACACTGAATCTCAGGCAATAAAAAAGGCGGATATAATATCCGCCTTTTTTGTGTGTAAGCCAGTGGATTATTCGGTTTTATAAAAATGCACATCGCGCTGCGGGAACGGAATCGAAATATTCTCGGCATCGAAGCGTTGCTTCACCTCGCGGGTAACATCCCAGTACACATCCCAGTAATCCTCAGTCTTCACCCAGGGGCGAACAATAAAATCGACCGATGACTCGTTCAAGGTGTGGAGCTTCACGTTAGGCTCAGGCTCAGGTAAGACCATTTTGTGGGAGGTTAGTATTTCCATCAACACCTGTTCAGCCTTGGGAATATCGTCGCTGTAACCAATACCGAAGACCATATCGACCCGGCGTTGCTTTTGATCCGTAACATTGCGAATAACATCGCCCCATATTTTTGAGTTCGGCACCACCAAACTCTGGTTGTCGAGGGTAAGAACAGTCGTCGACACCAGGGTCAGGTTAGATACCAAACCCGTTACCCCCGCGGCCTCGATCAAATCACCAACATCGAATGGGCGATAGAGCAATATCATCATGCCAGAGGCAAAATTCGACAGCGTGTCCTGCAGGGCAAAGCCGATGACGACACCGGCCATACCCAAACCCGCCAACAGCGGTGTGATCTGAATGCCAAGCTGCGAGAAGGCGATTAACACACCGATCACCATCACCACCTTGGAGGTCATCGAGACAAAGAAATCACGCAGCAGCGCCGATATATTCAACTTCGACTTCATCAATGCCGTTTCAACCACTCTGACGGCAACCTTCGACAGCGCCTTAAAAGCCGCGATAATGGCGACAAATAACAGCAGTTTCCAGGTTAGATCAATGCCATTGTGCATAAACCAATTATTCAAAGCCTCAGTCGCTCTAGAGGCAATATCCATAAACACCTCACCGTTAAAAATATCACCCGAGACCTGGCCGGTGACACCGAGTAAAATAACGTGGAAACTGGCGGTGTCCAAGCCTCGAACATCCATTAAGGCAATGCGCCGTGACATTGAGGCCGCTATATTTTTCGTTTTATGGGCCAGAATATTTTTCTTCGACACCAGTTCAGCCTTAGTATCATCCGGCGCATAGAGTAATAAATCTGAGACATTATCCAGCGACATCTTCGCCAGCTCTAACTGCCCCTCAGCCTTGTGTGCATAATGGTTTAATAATTTATCGAGTTTCTTTGACTGGATTTGCGATTCTGCCGTCGCACCCAGCTGTTCCAGCTGTTGTGTATTGACATAGAAAGCGTTGAGATAGTCATCGAGTAATACGTTGGTTTGGTCGATTTTCTGATTCACCGCCATGATATCGATTACCGTTTCGGCTGCCGCCTGCTTCTCTGTCGCCTTACCCACTGCTGAGTCAATCACCAGGATTTCTTCTGCGATAACCTCTGACTGCTCCGTGACAATGGCCAGTGCCTGCTTCTTATAATCACTGTCTCCGGCGATGACCTTGCCAACCAACAGGCCGAGATTTTCCCGCAACTGTTGTTCGCGCTTTAGAAACTGCAAAATTAATAACTGCTTATCTTCCTCACTGGCCGTTTTATAGGCGGCCTTATAGCGGTCAATTTTTCGCTGGGTTTTTTCAATTTTTTGAATCAGCTGTTCAGAGGTTAACGGCTCGTTGGCTTGGCTTACCATTGGCAGTGCTGCCAACCAGACAAACAACGACAGCAGGGTTAGTATTTTTTGCATATGGAGTCCTTTCAATCAACCGATTATTATGGCGTGGTAATGGGTCAAGTTTAGACACTCGACCTACATAAATGTAGGTCGGTGGCGGGCAGAAGAATTACTTAGCGAAGTTTACAAAGGGGAAACACGGCAGGAAGCCGTTATCGGCGCAGTTGATCAAACCGATCTGCACACCCTTAATGGCATCGGTCTTATTGAAGATACCGAGTTGGAAGTTAGACGAGGCCGACAGGTTAACCACACTGATATCAGCCATGGTATTACCTTTGGCAATGTTAACCGCACCGAGGTTGGCGCCCTTGACATTATTCGTCATGTTAACGAAGGCAATATTAGCACCGACGTCCTGGCCTTCGTGCCAGTTAAAAAGTCCGAAGGCCGCACCGGTCATACTATTGTGTACTCGGTTAGCACCAATAAATAACGGGATATGAACCCCGTTCAGATTATCGACCTCAGACATACCCAGTAATGAGAAATCGGCGCCACTGACATCACCGGATTTGCCGTGAAAGATAGAAAGACGAATACCTTTGACCGTCGTGGTATTGGGGGCGTTATAGCCGTTCAAAAATGAGAACTGAGCACCCGCAGCATCTTGTGCCTGTGCATTGATGCTGAAAGCGGCTGTAGCGATTGACAGCGCGGATATTATTTTTTTCATGATGCTCTACCTATTCCGTTTAAACTCACCATTCAATATACTGCATGCACGCAGGCTATTCATTTGATTTCAGTAAAGATATTAGTCGATTAAAGCTTATCCGGCAAAGCCTTCTTGCCGTGTTTAAAACCGCCGGCGGACATTACTACGACCAAAAACCTGCGCTAACACACCGAACAAAAACATTAACGTTCAATAGCTTGCAATTATCGACGGTGGCCTGCCCCAACCTAACTCACTGACTATCCTTGCCACTTTCTGCCAATCGCTAGGATTTAGTGCTGTTGTGCTCGGTATTGCTTAGGCGTTAAACCCATCAGTTTTTTAAAGGCTCGGCTGAAGTGGGCGCCATCGGAATAACCCATCAACATCGATATTTCGGTAAAGGTTCTCTCGGTTTCTCCGACCTGCATTTTCATTTGCTCCCTCAAGAGCTCTTCGACAATAGTGCTGTAACTGACGCCCTCAGCATCAAGCTTACGCTGCAGTGAGCGCACACTGAGGCCGACCAATGGTGCCGCCTGCTTAATCGAGAACCGTCCGGCGCCAACAAAGGGCTTCAGCGCCAAACGAAAATTAGCAACAAAGCCTTCGGTGCGAATGCGGGCGCGATCGATCAACCATTCTCGGCTTCCCAGCAGCGTGACATTGGCCATGACAAGGTCTGTTGGTATCTGTATCGCTGTCACAGAACGACTGCAGAAAATTTTACTGCCGGAAAAAAAGGAAGAAAAACTGTCGGATACGTCACTGCATTGCATCGATATAGCACCGGGATTCCAGCGGTTATTATCCGACAAGATACGGATAAGCTCGATCAAGAACGTCACCACCAACTGCTCCGCATACACCTGCGTCTCGCTATTGACGTACTTTTTTTCCTGCACTAACCAAACATGTCCCGCCAGCTGCCGCAGCTTTACGCGTTGATAGACGGAGAGTGAATTTGATATGTCTAGCACCTCTTCCAGCACCTGAGTCAAACAGCCCTGGCCGCCATCGATAAAGCGCGGGATATAGACTTCATTGCAGAATATTTTACTCAAGGTAGAGAAGCCAGATATGCCAATGCGGCGGCCGATCACTGCCAGCAGCAGATGCCAGGCCTCCTCTGAAATAACCGTGTGCTGTCTTTCCAGGACGCTGAGGGGAAATTCCGCCTCTTCGACCATGCCATAAACATCCTCACCCATTTGCCGCAGTATGGTAATAATATCCAGCGCAATATCGGCCCGGGCCAATGGTACTAT
The DNA here is from genome assembly GCF_923077115.1 of Sinobacterium norvegicum. NCBI lineage: Bacteria > Pseudomonadati > Pseudomonadota > Gammaproteobacteria > Cellvibrionales > Spongiibacteraceae > Sinobacterium > Sinobacterium norvegicum. The sequence goes on along the minus strand of NZ_CAKLPX010000002.1, from coordinate 276,399 downwards.
TTTTTTTTCTAACTCGTCGCTATCCAATAGGATCCCTTCTCTGCCGCTGGGCTGCTATTATTTTTCTGGTTGCGGCACCACTCTTGATGCCATCTGTCAGATATCTTAGCGGTAGTCGCGCCGATAAAAAAGAAGGTACAATAATAAAAAATGAATCAAGGTTGTTATTCTATGCGCACATTTATTCACACCTGCCTGATCGCAACAGCTGCGGCCCTGATCAGTCATACCACCATGGCCGGCATCGCCCTTAGCAGTATTATCATTGACTTAGACCCTACTGCAAAGCCGTATACTGATATTATCGTACTCAATGATGACAAGGCGGAAAACGCCTATGTCGCTGTCGACTTGTACGAAGTCATCCGTGCCGGCATGCCCGACGAGCAGCGCAATTATGTCGAAAACCCCAAGGACGTCAGCCTGCTGATCAGCCCCAATAAGTTTGTTATCCCCCCCGGCAGCCGCAAACAGGTACGCATCGTCGACATCAAAGGTCCCGGCGACAGCGATCGTATCTACCGTGCCACCTTCAAGCCTGTGGCCGGTGAGAGCGAGTCGCAGAGCACCGGAGTGAAGATTATGGTGGCTTACGAGACCTTGATTCTAAGGCGTCCCAGCAAGCCAAACTATCAGATAGAGGTCAGCCGCCAAGGCGATACAGTCAGCTTTAGCAACACCGGCAATAGCGCGGTTAAAATAGAAGATGTGCAGCACTGCGCCGATGGCCAGAGCATTAAGGCCGAAGACTGCACCAAGCTCGGTGCCCAGCGCTTATACGTTGGCAACCAATGGCAGGTTGTCAGCCCGGTCGGCGGCGAAATTTTTTACCAGCAGGTCGATCCCCAAAAGCGGCAAGGCAAAAGTTTACGCTAGTCACCCCCGGTGGTTAATCCGGCCTGACGGTTAAGGTTAAAGTATCGCGGTAAACCCCCGGCGCCGCGTTGGCTTGATCCGCACTGATTGTCAGTGCCATATTATTACCCTTGTCACGGCAATATTTTGTCTTAGCCCCAGGCCAACGGTGGCTGGAGACAACATTATTCTGCAGCTGCTCACCAGGGTCGGCCTGTTGATCACCAACATAATCGACCTGTACCTGATAATCCATGCACTGATTACCGCTGCAACTACTGCTGCCTTGTTGCTGTAATTGAAAACCGTTCTGTAAACTGGAAGCTGTGATTGAAAAGTCATGGCCGCCGGTGCTGTAAACACAGAAGTTTTGCCTGTCACGCAATGTCATCGAATTGTTCACGGGGGTTAACCGCATGTCTTTGACATCGCTGATCTGCACCAGTCGCGGGATATTCAGCGCAATATTAATCGACTCTTTTTCGCCAGGTAACACTAAAAATTTGAAGTTCCTCGCCTCCAGTATCAGGTTGCCTCGATAGTTACCCGGCAGTGCATCTTTGATAGCCGACTGGCTCACCGCCAAACGCAGACTGACGCCGCCATTACCACAGCCATCGGCCTCATTATAAAGATCAGACCAGCGATCATCGTAGGAAAGCTCATCGTAGCCACCACCCTGCTTAAAGTAGACACTAAAGGGTAACTTAAAGATGTTGGCGCCCTCGGCACGCAAATAGAAATCTCTCGCACCTGGCTCGCTGGCAAGAAAGGCTTTGACCCTATAATCACCGTTAAAAGCACCCGATTCTTCGCCGGTAGAAATAATACAAAAATCAGCATCGGCGATAATATCGCTGCTGGCGCTAATGCCAGACCAACCCTTTAACACCATTGTGGACGGAGGATTTACAATGGCAACCTCCGCCATTGCTGGCACGCTAAGTAACATAATGGCTGCCCACACTGCGTTTTTCACCTTACTCATTTGCCGACTCCATCGCCTCACCGACTTGTTTCGCAATTGGCATACAGGCGACATCACCTAAAAAACCAACGCCGTTTTGCACACTGTAATTGCTGTTTAAGATCACCTGACAGTACCCCTGCTTATGCTCGAACAATAACTGCCGCTGATCACCTGCCACCTCCAGTTGAAACAAACCAAAGGCATCGCTGTTTGCCGTTGTCATTCCCTCACGCAAAATGGCATTGGCCAAGGGCTCGCCGTCGGCATCTATCAACCGACCAAAGACAATGGTCAGCGACTCCGCCTGCCACTCCAAGCCGACCACATTACCGGGGTAAACCGTCACCGTCTCTATTTTATCGCGGTAGCCCAGCTGGTTTTCACCGCGCGGCACGATGCGAACATCGTAGGTTTCATAGGGCATGACCGAGATGACCGTACGTTCGCCAACACCGACATAGCCGCGCTGCTGACCATTAACTTCAACATCGAAATAACTTTTACTGCTTGCTTTACCGTCGATCTCAACCACAATAGCCGCCTCTCTGCCGCTGTTACCACCGACACTGGGCTTGGCATCCCCCCCCAGTACAAAGCCAGTATCGACACCGGCCGAATAGCTGGTAACGTTGCGACCTGAAGATTCCCGGCTGTGTAATACCTGGCCCCGCATGTCCACTAAGCGATGCTGGTAGTTAACCGCCGACTGAATACTGTCACCGCCACTGCCGATATCGAGCTGATTATCGACATCGAGATCGCCGGGTAGTATATCCCGGTCATACCACTGTGACTGCAACGTCACCCGCTCAGTACGATCCTCCTCGATACTACCGTCGGGCTGCTCCGTGCGCGTCGCCTCCACATTGGGGCGTATACTGTTGGACCAATGCTCGCTGTTCATTTGGTAGGTAAGGCTAAACAGCAGCGCATAGTCGTCGTTCTCACGGCTGAGACTAACGCTACCGCTAAGATTATTACGGCCAGAATTTATCAATGTTCCCCCCCAAGACAGACTCTTGATCCGACTGACATCGCCTTCGCGCTTAGAGTAACTGGAATTATAGGAGACACTGCCCAACGGCAATAAATAGTTTATATTCATACCGTGTTGAACATAAGAATTACCCAGCAGCGGCTGCGCCGCATTGGGGTCGGTGTTATTCAGTTCGTCGTCAACCCGCTGCTGGTTGGCATCGAGTTCGCGGCTATTGGCGCTAAGAGTGAACTTATCATAACTCCATTGCACATCGACGGCGTAGCCATAGTCCTGTTCCTGGCTGGCCATGACAGAGGCTGATACTCGGGTATTGGGTCCGACCCACAAAAAACTCGGTTCGACCAGCATATTACTCTCATCGGCGGCAAAGCCGACACCGACACCGAGCTGGTCGGCGAGGCGGTAATTATAACCGCTGCGCAGCTGCCAGCCGCCATCAGTAGTGGTCGGCAACGCGTCAGAGTTCTGCCCATCGACCTCGCCATTGGTGTTAATCGACGCGTTTGCTGAGGACTCTTCGTATTGATAATCGTGGCTGACCAACTGCCCTACCTCAATATAGTACTCGGGGGAGTCTTTGGGAGGCAGCCGGTTATCCTTGACGAAATAACGGGTCTCACGACTCACCTCATTACTGCCATCTTTAATAACAATATCAATATTGTAACCACCAGAGGGGAAGTTACCTGTATCCAGCATATGATTACCCACATCGAGAATCTGCGATGAAATCAGCCGCCCCTCTCGATAAACCTCTACCCGGCCACGCACTGGCATAAAAATCAAAATGTCATTGCTCGACTGTACGTCGTTGTCGATCCGAGTCAGATTCGACGACCCCCAATGGCCACCCAACAGCTGACTGCTGGAACTGAATGTTAGATTATTATTGCTACCCCGCAGATAGCCGGCGCTGGAGGTCTGACCATTTTTGTCATACTGCCAGTACAGCGTGTCGACTTCGAAGCCTCTGTCGTCGGTAACGTTCCACTCGCTACGCAAGGCGTGTTCACGCAGCGCCAACAAGCTGCTGCCGCGAATATTATACACATCGTCACCCTCATCACTGCCGGAGTATTCCACCCCCAACTGCTGAATAAAAGTCAATTCGTTAGACGTCGAAGAGGGCAGGTATTTGAGTTGATCTACCGGGGCAACCGTCAAATACTGCTGATTGACAAAGACCTCTAGACGGAAGCTATCGGGATTAAATATCACCCCAGCAACCTCAGGACGCAACACCCCACAATCCTGCTGACCAGGCTCGCGACAGATTAGACTGAGGTTGTTACTGAGCTGGCCCGATAATGCCGTCACCACCGCCTGTTTTTGCCGCAACGCAGGCAACACCACCGCCACCCCCTCGGGATCTTCAAAGCGCATATGGGTCGGGGTATAAGTAATCAGGGTCTGGGTAATATAACGGCCGCCATAGTAAACGTCTGTCAGTATGGTCTGCTCGGCCATCAAGTGCTCAAAGCCGGCGGGCACACCGCTGCGAGCGGGCGAGGTTTTAACCGCGGGTAATGGGGCTGGCAATTGCCGCGCAATCATAGGTTTTTTCTTTTCAACAGGTTTGGCCGCAGGCGGTGGTGTCTCAACAACCACAGGAGCGGCAACAACCGTTGTTTTCGCCGCCTTCTTCTGCGGCTCCGGTTGGCGAGTAATCTCTGGCGACAGCGTAGGTTTGAATGCCATCATAAGCATAATCAACCCTGCTAGATTGCGTTTCACCCACCCGGTATTCAACAATAAAACCCTTTTTTTAAAATTAAAAACCGGGGCGGTGTCCCTTGCCCCGGCCATCTTCTTACTCTGCAGTTACTGTCACAATTGACGTTGCAGTATACTCGCCAATTGACGCACTGTTATAAGCGTCAGAAGCCAGAGTATAGCTAATTGTACCGGTTGTCTCACCACCGTCACAATTACCCAGAGTATTACCGCCAGTCATCACGGTGTCGACACCTTTTGTCACATCGGTGGGATCAGTGGCAGCAGCACCGTCTATAACTCCAACGCTGTAGCTCAAGTTTTCGCCTTTCTCACTATTGAACAATGCAAAATCGGTGGCCCCATTCGTGTCATCGCTGATCGCCATCTTATATTGTCCGGCATTGTTGGTCGCCACACAAAAAGATGTCGACTGAACAACGTCACCATCGATACCGCTGGGCGATAAATCAATCGTATCCTGATCTATTGTAATACTGATCATCGGTGAAATAGTGGCGTTGATATCCACCTGACCCTTAGCCGTAGAGTTGTCGTTAGCCAGGGCAGGCAGGGCAATAAGACTGGTCGCAGCCAATGCTGCAAGTGTTAGTTTCGCGTTCATAGTAAACCTCTCTTAGAGTTAAAGTATGTTGTTATTTAGCAGTAATGGTGATGTCGGTATGGCCGGAGTAGGTGCCGTCTTTGACCCCTTCATACTCCGACGCAAGGATTTTGTATTCCAGGGTATGGGTTTGAGATTCGCAATCGTTAAGCGTTGCGGCATCTGAAAACCTTTTCTTTTTCTTGTGCTCTAGTTCGGTAAGCTCGCCGTTTTTGGCAATCTTGGTGACCGTATAAGCCATCTCGTCGTCGCCTGGGGGGGCTGCCTTATTCGCTTTTTTATCCTTCTTAAGTTTAAACCCACCGTGTTCGCCTTCCAGCGCCATCTCATACTCGGTGCCACCGTTATAGGCGACACAGTAGGTCAACTGCTGGACGGCATCCTCACCGGTAAAGACACCGAAGTTGATTGTCTCTGACGATAGCTCTAAACGGATCATCGCGCCGACCTCGGCAGTAATTTCAACCCGCGCCTCACTCTTATCATTGAGCGCGCCCATGTCGGCGAAAGTCGCAGTAACCGGTAGCATGGTTGCCGCTATACACAGGGCTAGTTTCGATTGTTTACTCATTTATCCTCTCTCAATCCGCGAGTCAGTCGCAGTGATTCTGAGAGGGATAATATGACGCCAACAGAAGTGAGCCTTGCCATTTGGTGACAAGATTTCAATTAGCAGGAAATAGGGGGGAGATTATTTTATTCTTGCCATTTGATGACAAGAATAAGAATAAAAATAAAAAGGCGATTTAAGCGTTTAATTGAGCCTAACCGTTAGCAACAGCGTGCCGGTATAAGCGCCTGCGCTGACGCCACTGGGACAGTAACGAGGAACTGTCAATGAAAAAAGAAATAATATATATGCCGTTTTTTTAGCGCCATCATAGCCTCTGGCCATGACTTATATTGGCCTAACAGTAAGGTATAATGTGCCGATATAGGTACCAGCATTAACGCCTGAGGGATCAGCCTCTATTCGTAAATCCATATTGTTACCCGCACTACAGCCTTGATCGGCGTCGCCGTATCGGTCCCCAGGGGCTTGAACACCATAATCAAGCGCGCTCGACCAGGCTGAGCTAGCGCTATTTTTTATCAACACATCGTAGGGTAGTGTCGGCGTTTTAGCGCCATCGCGCAGCTCAAAGCTGCCTTCGAGGCTGGTCGCCGTGATCGAATATAAACTACCCCAGGTGGCAAAAACACAAAAGCCATCGGAGTCTTCGGCAGACAGCAGCGTGTCATCACCGGTTAGGGTCAGGTCTTCGAGGCCACTGATTTTTACTTGTTTTGGGATGGTGAAGGCAATCGTTAATATTTCTTGATCTCGTATTGTTTCAAAAAATCCAGAGCCAAAAAAAGAGCTGTAGTTAACAGCATCAAAGGTTAGGGTATCAATATAAGTACCCGACGGTGCAATTTTTATATCACTTAATAATATCGACACCCTCAATGAAACCGGCTCACAATCAGCCTCAACCAGCGGAGAATAACGACTGCTATACGTATCGTAAACCAGGCTCGTAAATGCAGCATTACCTTTAGTAAAATCGACAGTATAGGGGATAGTTGTACCGTCTTTAGTTAATTCAAAAACTGATGCGACAGATGCTGCCTTCACAGCATAGTCACCATTACCAGAAAAGAAGCCACCAATAGATGTCGATCTGATACAAAAATCAATGGTAGAAAAAACCGTCGTTGAACTTTCGTCACCAGCTGAAAAATCAAATTCGAGAACACTTGGCAGGCTACCGACAGTGAGTGTGCCAGCTGCATTTGCGGGGACGCTAAAGCATAATAAAATAGCGCTTAGCAATGAGCATAAGTGAATCATAATTATTTTCATCATAGGGCGCCACCCTGTTGCAAACACGTTAAATCGCCAACGAAACCGACGCCATTATTGGTTTCATAGTCACCGGGCACCGTTACCATACACACCCCTGTCGCCGATTTTAATATTAGCCGCTGCTCACCACTGGCCAGCTCGGCCTGAAATAAACCAAAACTATCACTGACCGCCATGCTGGCGGCCCCCTTAATCACCGCGTTAGCCACGGCCTCACCGTTGGCATCGACTACCCGGCCAAAGACAATATTAACCGACTCCGCCTGCCACTCAAGCTTGACCACATTACCAGGGTAGACGGTGACAGTATCGACTCGGTCCCGGTAGTTCAGCGGGTTGGCGCCGCGGGCAACCAAGCGTACATTATAGGTATCGTAAGGCGTCACGGTAATCACCGAGCGCTGGCCGACCTTGGCGTAGCCGCGCTGCTGACCGTTGATCAATATATCGAAATAGCTGTCGCCGCTGTCATCACCCTCGACATCGATGACAATGGCCGCCTCGCGGCTGTCGGTGCCGCCGAGGCTGGGCTGATAATCGCCGCCGATAACAAAACCGCTGCGCAGGGTGGCGCTGTAGCTGGTGCGCAGTTCGCCATCGCTGGGCTTGTCGTTAAGCAGTTGGGCGTCGATGTCGATCAGGCGCTGCTGGTACTGCACGCTGTTGAGCAGGCTGTCGCTGCCCGTGCCAACCTCTAATTGGTTATTGATATTCAAATCACCGGGCAATAGATCGCGGTCATACCAGTTGGCCTGTAGGGCTAAACGCTCTTGGTAGTCAGTGCTGCGGCCGCCATCAGAGGTATCGTATTCGCGATGTTCGATACTGGGGCGAGCGCTGTTCGACCAGTGGTCGGTATTGAACTGATAGGTAAAACTCAACAGCGCCGAGTAATTTTCGTTTTCTTTGGTGACACTGAAGGTGCTGCTGAGACTGGTGCGGCCATAGTTAAACAGAGTGGCATTAAGGGCGACGCTGTTGATTTTGCTGGTAAAGCCCTGCCGGTCGGAGTAGCTACCGTTATAGGACACACTGCCAAACGGAATCTGGTAATTGAGGTTGAGGCCGTATTGATTATACGAGGTACCTAATAACGGCTGTGCTGAAAACGGGTCGTTCGTATTGATCTGCTCATCGACTCGCTCCTCATCGGCATAGAGGCGGCGCATATTACCGCTGGCATTGAAACCATAATAGGTCCACTGAGCATCGGCGGCATAGCCGTAGTCATTCTCGGTGCTGGCCAGCAGCGAGCCGGTCAAACGCAGGCCGCGGGCAATCCAAATCATATTCGGTTCGATTAAGGCATTATTGTTATCGGCGGCCACGCCCATGCCCATGCCTAACGAATCGGCGACGCGGTAGTTATAGCCGCTGCGCAACTGCCAGGTATCGCCGGAGGAGGTCGGCAGCGTGCTGCCCTCTTCCCGGTTATCGACCACCTGACCGAATTCAACATAGTATTCCGGCGCGTCCTTGTTGGGCAGGCGATTATCCTTAACGAAATACCTTCGCTCGCGGTTAATCACATTGCCGCCGTCTTTGATCACAATATCAATATTGTAGCCACCGCTGGGATAATTGCGGGTATCGAGCATATGGTTGCCGATCTCTAAGATCTCGGTGGCGATCAGCTTGGCATCGCGGTAAACCTCTACCCGGCCGCGGATCGGCATATAGATCTGTATATCGTTACTGCCCTGGGTCTCGTAGTCGATGCGGGTCTGCCTTGAGCTGCCAAAGTGTCCACCCAGCAGTTGCGGGCTGGCGCTGAACGTCAGGCCGTTGTTAGCACCGCGCAGGAAGCCCGCCCGCCCCACCTTGCCGTTCTTATCCCGCTCCCAATAGAGGGTATCGACGGTAAAGTCTTCGGTGTCGGTGATATTCCAATTACTGCGGATCGATTGCTCGCGATAGCCCAACACGCTACTGCCGCTTAAATTGTAGCGGTCGTCACCATCATCGCTGCCTGAATAGCCCAGGGCTAACTGCTGCACAAAGGTGGCGTTATCCGAACTCGACGGCGGTAAATACTTGAGTTCATCGATCGGCTGCACAGCCAGGTAGTTAGGGTTAACAAATAACTCGAGCTTGAAACTGTCTGGGTTAAAAATAACATCCGCAACGGCAGGTTCGAGTATGCCACAGTCCCGCTGCTGCTGATTAAAGCAGCGGCTGTCGGTATTGTTGCTCATCAGCGCCGACAGCGCCGTCTCGATCTCGCCGGGGTTCTTCACCTCAGGTAAGAGCCCGACCACGGCAGCCGGGTCTTCGATACGGACATGGGTCGGCGTGTGGGTAACCAGGGTCTGGGTCAGATAGCGACCGCCGTAATACACATCAGCCAGCACCAGCTGTTCACCGGTGAGGTGCTCGAAGCCAGCGGGGACAGTAGATTTTGCTTTCTTGTTTTTTGTTTTGGCCGAACGATTAAACACCCAGCCATTTTCGGTCAACTCTAACAGGCGTTTGGGTTGCTGTTGTTGCGGCGGCTTGGGAGCTAACGAGGAATCTGTGCTGGTTAGCGGCTGCGATAAAGCAGTATCAGCAGAGGCCGTGAATTCGGTATTGATAGGGGCGGTATTTGAAAATTCTTTTTGAGCGGGCAGGACAACACCGGCATTAGCGACTAATCCCGGTGAGCTTTCCTTGGATGAGGGCGGATAAGCGCGACTGGCTTCGACGGAATTGTTCCAAAAAAACTCCTCCGCCAATAGCGAGGTGAACAGCAGCGCTATAATCGCTGCCGCATACCTGACTCGAAGCTCCACCACTAAATCCCTCAGTCACATTCAGCGTCAAGCTTACTGTGCCGTCACTGTCACGTAAGAGGTGGCAACATAGGTGTCTGCTTTGGCAGCCAACAGCGAGGTTTCATTAATCACGTAAGAGATATAACCTGACTCGTTGTTATTGGCACAACCGAGGAAGTTTTCAGCGGTCGACAAATTAATTGTCTGGCCAGGAGCCAAATCGCTGCCTGATCCTGCTGCTGCGCCAGATGTCGCCAAATACTCAGCACTGAAGCCGATTGAGTCCGGAGTTAGGCCCTGACCAAGTAAAGTGAAGGCAGTGATATCGGTAGCCGCTCCAGTCACCGCACTCAATGATAATTTAAAATCCGCACCACCGGTTGACTGCACACAAAAGCCGGTTTCCATAGTCCGTGAACCGACAGTGGTATCAGCAAGAGTGCCAAAATTAAGATCATCGTTTTCAATATTTACCTTAAATAGTGTTGGTATAACTGCAGTTAGAAGTACATCTCCCTCGCTGCTGGTACCAATACTACCATCGGCGGCTATGGCCGAACCCGCCACCAATACAGAACCCGCAACAACAGCGGCACGCAATACATTCATTTTGTTTTTCATATCCAACTCCACAACTTAGTGTTTTATTTTGCTTAACAACTCACCAAACTATCGTTTTTGTTAGATCGGTGGTCTTTAAATCGGTCACACTGTGTATGCCTGCAATGTTAATGCCAGCTTTTTTGTGAACTGGTTCACACTGCGTATTTCAGGGTAAAAAAATACCAACGTCGCAATAATTATCGCCAATCGGCATTACTGTTAGTAGGTATTAGTACCCATTATTCTAACAAACTGACAATATTTGTCACCTGGTGGAGAATCCTTAACTGGTCGAACAATACCGTAAGCTATTGTTTATTAACAAAACCATATATGACATCATTGTAATAAATGTTCATTTCTTGACCCAAGGCAATCGTTTAAGCAAAAAAAAGTCCTGCATCGAACTATCTAACACTGCTGCTGGGCAGCTCCGCTGAATAACACTGTTATTTGCCAGTATGCCGCCAGGCTGAAACCGAAGCTCCCAACATCGATCACCACAAAAAAAACCGGCTGACGCCGGCTTTCTTATCAATTTGACACTGGCTTTTCGCAAAATGTAGATTAGAAATACTGACTGTGATCGGCGCGATAGTACAGCGGGTCGCTGGGTCGCGCTATCGCCGACTCCTGGCCGGATACCGGCAGAGTATTTAAAACCTGCGCCATCAATCTGTTATTCATTTTCATACCACTTTATTACTGAGATTTAGTGTAACGCCTTGCCGCAACCACGCAGGTTTTGATAATTGAGATTAACCTCAACCGTGGCCTCAAACGCATCGCCGCTCATATCATCATTACAGGCACTGCCGGTAATCGTCACGTCGATGGTATAGTTGTCGTTTTCGGCGCTGTAGTAACTGGTTTTGTTAGCTTTGTTAACCTCTGGCTGCGGCAGGTCGAAGACGATATGCTCTTCGCCGTAATTGGTGACCAATGTCATCTGCTCATCGGGGCCCAGCTCCAACACCCAGCCCGGCTCGTTGCCGACCGCTCTAAAATCAACTCCTTGCAGTTTGGCACTCTCCCAAATCGAGGCGCGTCGGTCGATCAGGCAGTCACTGTAACGTTGACCAGCAGTTTCTAACATGGTTTCTTCGCCGTGGCTCCAATAGGTGGTTTCGCCATCGCTGTATTTCTCACCAGAGGCGGCGGCGACCTTCGGCAGCTCCACGGTTTTACCCGGAAGAAAAAGCCATTTTGACTCGTCATTACCATGGGCAGTAAAGCTGATCTGATCACCGCACTGATAAACAAAGGTCAGCGCCGGCTCCTCCCCCTCAACCGGGTAGTTATTTTCTTGCGCTGGGTTTTGGCTGCATGCTGACAGCAACACCAGTGCCGCAGTCGCCGCAACGGATCTCAAAACAACCGCTGGCCTTCTCATAATCTTCCCCTTAGTCGCCTAGTGAATTACTAACATAAATTATCGTTAGGCCGAATTATTAGCCATGAGGTTAAAAAATAACAGAAAAAAACCGCTGCAGACATAGCCCAGACAGCGGTTCTTTCGACAATGTAATTAACCGTGCGTGTTAAACGGCTAACCAGACTGCGCCAGCATCATCGTTATTGGCCAGGTGTTTACCCAACGCCGACAGCTGCGCCTGCGCACCACCGAGAATAAATTCATTATTCTTGGCGTGGAGGAAATAACGGTGGATCGGGAATTCAACATCCGAACCCATGCCACCGTGCAGGTGCTGACAGGCGTGAACGACGCGGTGAGCACCGCTACAAGCCCAGTACTTCGCCGCGCGAACCTCAGCAGCACCATCGAGTTTTTCAGACAGACGCCATGCGGCTTGCCAAAAGGTTGAGCGCATCGCTTCGATGTCAATATAGGCATCGGCGGCACGCATCGCCACGGCTTGGAAACTACCAATCGGCGCGCCAAACTGCTTACGTTCGCCGGTGAACTCGGCGGTACGACGCAACGCCTCATCACAGATACCGAGCTGAAGCGCGGCAATACAGGTATTGGCGTGCTGCTCTATCCATTCGACAATGGCTTCGCCCTGACCTTCGGCGCCTAACAATTCTGCATTCGCGCCATCCAAGACCAGCTCGGCCAAGGTGTTACCAAATGAGGTCTGCTGGCCATTAAGGGTCACGCCGGTGGCGGCGGTGTCAACAATAAAGACACTGGCAACACCGTTGCCATCGACAGCAGGCACCAGCACGCTATTAGCCTGAGCGCCGAACGGAACGGCTTGTTTGCTTCCGCTCAGACTAAAGTTATCGCCGCTCTTGGTGGCGGTGACAACACCGGCAACGGCTTGGTTCATACCCAGTTCGGCAAGTGCGGCAGAAAGCTGTGTCTCACCACTGGCCAAGGGCGCCAAGTACTTTTCTTGCTGCGCATCAGTGCCAAATTCAACAATCGGCAGACCGGCCAATACGAGATTGCTCAACATCGGGACCGGTGCCACACGACGACCGGCTTCTTGCAATACCAACGCCAGCTCCATAAATCCTAGCCCGGAACCGCCGCAGCTTTCCGGCACGGCCAAACCCAACAACCCCTGTTCGGCAAGTAGTGCCCAAAGGTTTTTATCGTAGTCATTATTAGCACGGTCATACTCAAGCAGGTACTCATCGGTCACCTGGTCGGTAAAAATCTGATGCGCTAAATCTTGAATCGCTTTCTGGTCTTCACTGAATGAGAATTCCATTGTTTCGTCCTCATGGCTTGCTGTGTTCAAGCTAATTAGCTGTTGGGCGATAGTGCCCGCAGCATTGTTATGGTTTTGGCCGCTAACTGAATAACCGGCCATTGCTTGCTTGCTTAAACTCGCTTCAATTTAAAGTGCGCTCTCTTACCTTCACACTGACAATCTTGTACCGCTGGTATTACCCAGTACCGCCTTGCTCAATACTCTTTTCTAACCATCGCCTGTAAGTTCGCGGTATAAGCGAGCTTGTCAGCCGGTGGGTTCTCTAGAAACAGGCCACGATAAAACGTCACTGTTAATAATTCTGCCATCTCTTCGATGCTCAGCTGCTGTTTTTTCAGCTCGACATCATCGTTGATATAATAATCGCGCAATATGCCTTCACCGGTCCCCCCCAGGGTGTAGACCACCATCAGCGCCTGGTGCTCACTGAAGCCGGCCTCGGGAAACAACTTGGGCATTAAGGCCGCCAGCCATTGTAATTGCTGACGCTTCGATGACCGCCATCGCCCCGCAAAGGCCTCGTCTTCATCGGCCATCTGCTCCATACAGCGCATAATACCCGGATGCTCGGCATGGCTTCTCACCGATAACAGGTGATGGGCATACATGCGGGCATACCAATCACCCTTGGGCACATCTTTTTCAATGGTCTCTAAATCTTGGAAGCGAACCAGGAAATCGTTCAGCACTTCCAAGGTCAGCGTCTTCAAATCGCTGAAATAGTGATAAAACAGTCCAGCGGCTACACCGGCCTCCTTGGTCACATCGCCGATCCGCATCTTATGAAAACCGTCTCGCTCAAGCACGACCATGGCAGCCAGCTTCAGCTTTTCTATCGCTTTTGCGCCCTTGGCGGTCTTCGCCTTGACCGCTTTGGCTGCGGGTATGGAGTTGGTGATTTTAGTCATAAGGCCTGCTATAGCTGAGTTTTGGCGCTAATTTCTCATATATTTTGATTCAATGACAATAAATATACACAGAAAAACTTGAAATTGAAACCAAATTCAATAATATTAGTAACCATAGCTTGGGGTAACTCGCTTCCACTCTCTTACGATACGAGGCCACCCCCGCTTATGAAGAAGTAGTGTGCGGTAAGCCATATCATCATGACGATTTAAAAAACGGATAACGCTATGTTTGTCGATTACAGCGAAGACCAAAAAGCATTACGCAAAGAGCTACGCGAATACTTTGCCAAGCTAATCACCCCGGAAGTGCGCAATGAGATCCGCGGCAAAGAGAGCGGCGAGCTTTATGACCGCCTGATCTCAACCATGGGTAAGGATGGTTGGTTAGCCATCGGTTGGCCCAAACAGTACGGCGGCCAAGGCCGCTCTGCCGCCGATCAACTGACCTTCTTCGAAGAGGCGATTCTGGCCGGTGCACCGATCCCGTTTGTCACCCTCAACACCGTTGGCCCAGCGTTAATGGATTACGGCAGCGATGCCCACAAAGAGAAATTCCTACCGGGTATTGCCAACGGTACTGCTCACTTCGCCATCGGTTATACCGAGCCAAGTGCCGGTACCGATTTGGCGACACTGGGCACCAGCGCCGTTAAAGATGGCGAGTACTGGGTAATCAACGGCACCAAGGTATTTACTTCTGGCGCCGAAGGTGCGGACTACGTGTGGCTGGCTGCGCGTACCGATCACGATGCACCCAAGCACAAAGGCATCACCATGTTCATTCTTGATACCAAGAGTGAAGGCTTTAGCTATGCCCCTATTCATACCGTTGGCGGTTTCCGCACTAATATGACCTATTACGAGAACGTTCGCGTTCACGAGTCAATGGTGGTCGGTGAGCTTAACCAGGGCTGGAAGCTAATTACCGCGCAGCTAAACCACGAGCGTATCGGCTTGGCTGCCTGGGGCATCAACGGCTGGAAGCTCTATCAGCGCACCCTCGACTGGGCCCGCGAAGAGCACAACGGTCAACGTGTTATCGACGATGTGGCGGTACAGAACAGCCTGGCCGAGGTGTATAGCCGCCTTGAGGCAATGCGTCTGCTGAACTCTCGTATGTCGTGGGATTTGAGCGAAAACCGCCTACACCCGGCACTCGCCTCAGCGGTTAAGGTTTACTCGACCGAGTATGTGATTGAGGTCTGTCGCTCGCTGATGGACATCATCGGTGCCAACTCGCTGGTTCGCGCAGGCTCCTCGACCACGCAACTGCTGGGTGATCTCGAGCACGAATATCGTCGCTGTCAGATCAACACCTACGGCGGTGGTGTTAACGAGATCCAACGCGGTCTGGTTGCCAACTTCGGTCTGGGTATGCCTCGCCACCGTTAATTTCATCTCGCCTGGTTTGGCCGGGCAAGTCTTTTTAAATGCAGCCTACCTAGGCTGTTAGTTTTATAATAAACGTAGGAAGTGAGTCATGACTCCTGAAGAAACAAAAGCGTTTGAAGAAAAAATACGCGCCTATGTCGGCCTAGAAAACGGCCCACCAAAGCGCGGTAACGACGACGTTAATGAATCGATGATTCGCCACTGGGCAGAAGTGATGGGTGATGAATTAACCACCTATACTAATGCAGAAGCGGCAGCAGCAACCAGCAAGGAAGGCATTATTGCGCCACCGGCTATGCTGCAGGCATGGAGCATGGAAGGCTACCCCATGGCCGCCAACCCGGCACAGGACATCCAGCGTCAGCTGCACAATGTCTTTGACGCCCACGGCTATACCGGCGTGTTAGGCACCAACACATCTACTGAATTCTTCCGCGATTTACGTCCGGGCGATCAGGTAACCGCACACACCATTATCGACACCATCAGTGAGCAGAAAGCCACTGCTCGTGGTATCGGGTATTTCATCGAAACAGTGACCAGCTTTACCGACCAAAACGGTGAAGACGTTGGTCGTCAGGTGTTCCGCGTATTGAAGTTCATCCCCGCCGATGGCGCCAATGACTCAGCCGGCGCTGATGCCGCCGACAATACGCCAGCAGCACCTACTCGCATCCCCTCCCCTCGCGGCCACGATAACGGCTGGTGGTGGAAGGCTTGTGACGAGGGCAAGGTACTGATTCAACGCTGCCAGTCTTGCGACACCCTACGCCACCCACCTCGCCCTATGTGTGGCGAGTGTCAGTCGATTGAATGGGATTCGATCGAATCGACGCTCGACGGCGAGATATTCAGCTTTACCACGCTGCACTATCCCAAAATTCCAGGCTACGACTACCCCAATACCGTAGGCGTTATCAGCCTGTCTGAGGGCACTCGCCTGGTGGCCAATATCGTCGATATCGACTACGAGAAGGTCAAGATTGGCATGAAAGTGAAAGGCACGGTTGAGCAGGTCGACGAGAAGACCATGCTGCCTGTGTTCCGCGTAGTTTAAGGGGAAGCGACAATGACTAAATTTGCAGACGTACAGGTTGGCGACAAGCTGGCCAGCCAAGAAGTGCCGATCACCTCGGGCCTGATCGTCGGTGGTGCTGTGGCATCCCGCGATTTCACCGCGGTTCACCACGACAAGAAAGTCGCTCAGGCTGCCGGCCTGCCAGACATTTTTATGAACATTCTGACCTCTAACGGTTTGATGGGTTCTTACGTGACGAACTGGGCCGGCCCAGACGCCACCGTCAAGAAAATTGATCTTAAGTTGGGCGCACCCAATCTACCGGGCTTCATCATGACACTGGTTGGCGAGATCAAGGCCAAAGACGACGCCAGCGGAACGGTTGATATCGAAGTCACCGGCGAAAATAACGTATGGGGCATGCACATGGCAGGCACCGTCAAAATTCAACTACCGCAATAGGATCGCTGAAGATGATTAAAGATAAAGCTGCGATTGTCGGTATCGGCAATACTGAATTCTCCAAGAACTCCGGTCGCTCTGAGCTACAACTGACCTGTGAAGCGGTTAAGTTAGCCCTCGAGGATGCTGGCCTAACACCGGCTGACGTCGATGGTATGACTACCTTTACCATGGACAGCACCGACGAGATTGAACTCGCCCGTGCCGTCGGCATCGGCGACATTACTTTCTACAGCCGCGTCCCTCACGGCGGTGGCGCCGGCACCGGTCTGATCCACCAGGCCGTCATGGCGATTGCCTCTGGCATGTGTGAGACCGTGGTCTGCTACCGCGGCCTTAACGGTCGCTCAGGCCACCGTTTCTCGCAGGGTGTTTCTGGCGACATTATCACCCCCGATGCCATGCACTGGGGCTGGTATATGCCTTCAGGTCTGATGACTCCCGCCTCTTGGGTATCGATGTTCAACTGTCGTTACATGGATCAGGTGGGCGAGCAAAAGGTTAAGGATGCGTTGTTTGAAGTGGCCTATACCACCCGTCAGCACGCGGCAACCAACCCGGCTGCCATGTTCCATGATACCCCCTTCGATCGCGAAGAGTATGAGGCTCAGAAGAAGATTGTAGGCGAGCTGAAGCTGTATGATTGCTGTTTGGAATCTGACGGCGCCTCAGCGGTCATTATTACCCGCGCTGACAAGGCCAAAGACTGCAAGCAGGGCGGCGTGGCAATCCGTGGTGTTGGTCAGGCAGCTGCCGCCAACATGGAATCGATGACCTCGTTCTATCGCGATGAGATCGCCGCTATTCCATCAATGGACATCGCTGCGCAGGAAGCTTATAAGCAGTCTGGTTTAACCGCCGATGACATCGACGCGGCGGTTATCTACGATGCCTTCAGCCCGATCGTACTGTGGCAACTCGAGAGCTGGGGCTTTGCACCGAAGGGCGGCGCAGCCGACTTCGTTAACAGCGGCGCCCTGCGTCTAGACGGTCGCCTGCCGACCAACACCCACGGCGGTCAGCTTTCCGAAGCCTACATCCACGGTGTTAACGGTATTGTTGAAGCGACTCGCCTGGTACGCGGTACCTCGGTCAACCAACCAAAGAAGGTCGTCAACAACGTGCTTGTGACCTCTGGTGTCGGTATTCCAACCGGTGGCGCGATTTTGGGCAAGCTCGATTAATCGCCCTAAACAGTAACCGCCAACCTCGGTTGGCGGTGAATAAAAAAGGCCGCACTAGCAATAGTGCGGCCTTTTTTGTTGTCTTCTGCGTGGACTATCGCCGAGGTGTTATCACCTTGGCCGCAGCGCTGTGACTATTTAGTCACCGCGGTGGCGTGATTCATATTCGATTTAATATTGTTCTTTTTAGCTACTGGCGCTTTACAGTGCCAAGCGTAGCGACCACATTGACTGGTTGCAGTATTCACCGTGCCGTTAGCAGTCTTGTTGATAATTAGTTTCATAATGTACTCCCGAACATGGTGGGTAATGAGTCAATTGGGTTAGCCGTGTAACCGTTCACCGGTTGGCTTGCTAACTAAATTACTACTCTCAACTATTTTTGACTAATTCAACTTATTGATAATGCCATAAGCCAAACTGATATAACCTAGGGAACATGGCCACCGCTGTTGATGCCGCCGACTTAACGAAAAAACCACCAGCGGCGTCAGCCGGTAGTGGTTTTATATCGGAGCTTAGATATCGCCAGGCTTGCTGACTAGGAGTGGATGCATACCTTGCCGCCGGTCACTGTGGCAAAGACCTTGATGTCTTTCACCTGCTGCTTGTCGACAGTCAACGGGTTGCTACCCAGTACCGCGAAGTCGGCCAGCTTACCCACCTCAATAGAGCCGATCTGCTGATCCTTCTCCATCAAGTAGGCTGGCCCCATAGTCACCGCATGCAACGCTTGCTCTGCCGTCAGACATTCCTCCTCACCCAGCACCTCGCCAGAGAAGATATTTTGTCGTGTCATCGATGCCCACATCATAAACAACGGGTTGATCTGCGTTACTGCATCATCACAGTGGATAGCGAAGGGGATACCCTTCTGTACCGAAGTCTGGAACGGGTTCAGCGTCTTAACACGATCCGGCCCAACCGTCTGCTTAGCGTGTACATCCCCCCAGACCGCAATGTGGGTGCCGAACAGGTTGTGAATAACACCGAGGTCGACCATACGGTCCATCTGCGCCGGAGTCACCATCTGGTTGTGCTCCAGGCAGTGGCGAAGCTCTGGGCGAGGGAACTCACACTGCATACGCTCGAAGATATCCAACAGTGCCGTCGTCATCCCTTGGCCGTTGCAGTGAACTGAGATGCTGTATCCAGCCTTGTGATAAGGCAGCATCTCTTCATACATTTGCTCAAAGGGACGCTCTGTGGCACCATTTTTATTGCCGTTGTAGTAGTTATCACCCTCCTCTAATAATGCGGTAAAGCCCTGGATAGAACCGTCGGTGTTGAGGTATTTCACCTTGTTAATCATCAGCCGATCATTAGTCGCCGCCGCCATCGACTCGATGGCATCGAAGTCATAGTGACCAATGGCTGGGTAGCAAGCGAAACGTACCTTACAGGATTCCATCTGAGATACCGCTTGGAAGGCTGGGTAGGTATCTGAAGGCACGCCCATGCCGCAGTCGGAAACCGTGGTCAGACCCAGGCGGCTGGCCACATCAGAATATTGCGCCATGCATTTAACGCTGTCTGCCGGTGACGGCATCGCCAGTGCACCCTTGCCAAAGGCACGATACATATCGACCAATTCAGCAATATCGCCAGTCAAACGGCCATTCTTACGAATGATAAACTCAGGGTTGTCATCCAGACTATAGCCAACCATCGCCAGTGCACGGCTGTTCATTGTGCTCAGGTGACATGAGGCATGAAGGTAGAAGAATGGCGAGTCGTCACACAATGCGTCGAGGAAGTCGCGATCAATAATCGTGTCGTCAGTCATTAATAGCGGGTCCAAGCCCCACAGGTTGATCCACTCCCCCTGTTTGCCAGCGGCATTGTGCTCTGCCACTAATTGACGAATATGCGCCTGCAGCGACTCTTTAGTACTGTGACCTTTGATCACTTCGCCACCGAGACCAACCCGGTCGAACTGGCCGCCGTAGTTAAAACTGAGAGTGAAGATAGCCGCTACAGGAAAGTGCATATGGGCTTCGATAAAACCCGGTGTAATAGTCTTACCGGCAAAGTCTTCGTTGACGGTATAAGTTATGGCCTTGCCCTGCAGCTGCAGCTCTACCTCAGCACGAGTACCTACAGCAATGAATACGCCTGCTTTAACGGCAACGGCTTCCGCGCGAGGCAGCTCTTGGTTAACGGTGATAAAATCACCGATAAATAAAACAGTGTCATCGCTATAGGGCAGACCTGGTTTTGCATATTGTGAACGTCTCATAGTTGACTCCTTAGCTTAAGTTTCAATGTGCATAAATTCTGTCGTCTTTGTTTCTGCGCACTAAAGTATCCCCGCGGCACGGTTTTATCGAACCAAATAAAGTGAAATGAAATGAAGTGAATTTATGAAACATAACAACTCTGCGTTGGAGGCCAAACAACCCGACAAAACAATGTTTATTCATTGCCTTGGCAGTACATAAACCGCCTTGTTCAACGGTGATTCTTACCCCGGCGGCAGGACAAAAAAAACGCCTGGCATCGCTGCCAGACGTTTGCTTACAGAGCCGAGGTTACCCTACGGCCAATCAACTTGACTTAAGCGCCTTGTCAGCCTCCGCGGCTGGCGACTCATCCTTGTTGCCCATCAGCGACACAGCGGGGAGTTTGCTACAAGCTAGCAAGAACGCTCCCATGAGGACGATGAGTCCAATCAATGCATTCTGCGCTGCAGACAAGCGAGACTCCGCCATGATTTGAACAACCATCTGTTGCTCTTCCTCAACAATCACATCGGTCATCATATCCAGCGCCATGGCATTGGAGACAAATGGTAGCGAAGGAATCGATAGAATCAACTGCTTACTCTCAGCACTCAGGTCTTTGTGCTCTTCGACAGCACTGTGAATGTTGCCGGTTAGCGAGAACAACATAATCGATCCGAGTATAGCCACACCGATAGCCTGACCAACGTTACGTGATGTCGCCTGGATACCACCGGACTGCTGAGCCTCACGATCAGAGAGTGCCGAGGTCACAACAATTGAGGCCTGAGAGGCCACCAAGCCTGCACCAATACCAAAGGTTAGTAGTGACACATACTGCCAAACGGTAATACCTTCAGCGGTAAACCCTAGGAACATCATCGCTGTACCGGCAATCGCAATACCGAAACCTAGCTGGCAAATCATGCGACAGCTGAGGTGAGACAACTTAGCCGGGGCACCCAGTGAGCCGAGTAGCATACCAAAGGCGAAGGCACAGAGAGCCAGGCCAGAAGATAGAGCACTCATGCCGGCAACCAGCTGCATATACGAAACATTGATAAAACCGGTTGCGCCAAACATTAAGAAGACAGCGCCACACAGAATCAGACCGAGAACCACTTGCGGATTTTGTGCATAGCTCTTTGGCAGCAGCGGAGTATTGCCACCCTGCTCGAACTTACCTTCCCAAGACATTAACAGCTTCAATACGATCAAACCGAGGGCAACCATTGGCAGTGCGGGAGAAAGGCCCATCACAGCCGTGTCGGTTAAGGGTGCAATCAAGCCCCACTCAGAAATTTTCAATAAGCCGGTTACCAGCAGCAGCAGGCCACCACCCGCCAAGGCAACACCGACGAAGTCGAACTTACCCTTGAAGGCAGCCAAGTCTAACGTCGGCAACTTAAAGCTGGCAACAGAGACCAGCATACAGTAGACACCCAGGCCGGCAAAGGCAGAGGAAAAGCTGGCATTATCGAGGATAAAACCAAACAATATCGGCGTTACCGCACTGGCTAAGCCGACCAAGGCGGCAATAGCAGCAAAGGCAATAGCCTGATCTTTGCCTTTATAAATACCGGCTACATTAGCTAATACCGCCGGTACCAATAAACAGGCACCCAAGCCAGCCAACACTCGTCCACCGTAGTTAAGTACATCCATATTCGGCGCGAAGGCACTGGTAAAAGATGCCACGGCTAATAGACCGGCACCGAGAACCATCTGTATCCGCCAACCAATAATTAAACCAATCAAACCACCTGCAACCATACCGGCACCGGCAATCAGCGGGTACATGGCATTGGCCATTTGAATGTCGGGCATTGATGCGCCATGCAGCGCGATCAGGGCATCGGTAGAAACCATCAAGCCGGAGTTATCGGCCATCGTGGCGAACTGTGCCGCCAGTAAGATCAGTAGTGGAATCCACTTACCGGTGCTGTTTTGCTGTGCTGTGTTAAGCGTTTGAGTGCTCATTGAAACCTCCTTTGGCGGTGCAGCCTTGTGCCAGCCTACCGCCCAATTGATCAGAAATGTTCTTTACATGAAGTAGTTATAAGTAAATTTGATCTCACGAACCTGGTCGTTGTGGTGGATGCTGTTTCTCGCCGCATCATCGAAAAATTCGGTATAGGTAATCTTGCCCCAATGTTTACGGTCCTTGCTCAACGGAGCCTGCAACGCCATATCAAGTTGCAGGGTATTCACTGTACCTAGCTGGCCGCCCATATCGAGAGAGGTGTACTGGGGGTTGATTTGAATATGCGTACCGTTCTCGTGCAGATAGATGCTATTCATTAAATTGACCTGCATCCCCCAGGCATTCGAGTCGACATAACCCTTGGGTAAGCCACTGAGACTGTCATCGTTTTGGGCGTAGACAGCGGCAACGATTGGGAAGGCTAACCAGTTATCAGCTGGCGTCGTCGCTCGTACCACACCACCAACGGCGACCAGGCGCTCAGTCAAGCCATCGGTCATCCCTGTTTCGATATAATCCAAAGAGATACCAGCCATCGGGAATAACTCAGAGCCAGTTTGGGTCACCTCGAAATAACGACCGCGCAGTTTAGATAGCTCAAAACTGCTGTCCTCACCCGAGGCGCCTTCCCGGCCGGTGACCTGACCCAGTGCAAGAAAGAGATTGCCGCTGTCCTTGGCGCCGGACATCTGGCCGACAAATTCAACCATCTGGTTGTTTCCTTCACCGGCACCCTGCACACCATAAGTGGCCCCTACCATGGTAGATACCTTGGTGTGATCACCTGGATCGGGGGCATCATTAAGCTCTGAGACTTCCTCAAGATCAAGATCCACGCTCACTGTCTCGGCGTAGGCCAACGGCATGGTAGCGGCAACACATAAAGCTATAATCGTTTTTTTCATGGTCATACCCTTTTCATAGTAACTAAATAAAATCTGTGGTCCGCCGTACTGTTAGCAGGACTCGATGGGCGCCACTTTACCCGCCCTAGCCATGAGAAGAGAGTTAAGAAAAACAACATTTAAGAAAACAGAAAATACAATATAAATCAGATATTTATGAAAAAAATAAAATGAGATATTACTTTTTCTCAGTTTAATTCTGCAGATTTCCCGCGACGAGGGTGAGAATTGCAGCGCGTGGCGTTCCAGAATTACACAGCTCAATCAATTAAGCGTTTAATTACACTCCCTCGCCGGTGAAATTACAGATATAATGTAAGCTAACTCTATGATGACCAACAAAACCATGAGCGAACTCAGGCTTCAGCCACCCTGCTACCAAATTGAAAATTTCTTCTACTCGACCGCTTCCGGGGTTTTGAGAGTTGACGGTAAATACAGTCAATTACGGGCTCGCGAAGCTGCCTTGCTACAGCTGCTAATAGAGTCCTACCCGGAGATTGTCAGCCGTGACCAGCTCGATGAATCCGTGTGGAAAGAGTCCTATGTGACCAATGCCACCATCAACCAGACGATAAAAGGCCTGCGCCGCTCGCTCCTCGATGATAATCGCACGATTATCCGCACCATCCCCAAACAGGGTTATCGGCTATCGATAGAACCGCTGATCTTCGATATCGAACCAGTACCACCCATCGACATTCCCCCTGCGGCAGTATTTCAAAGCGAACCGGCTGCGACTAAGGACAACGACATACCAGCAGCAACGCCACCCCCTGCCAGCGAGCAAAAAGCGTTCAACCACAAGCGGGCTGTCACGGCTAAGATTGTATTGGCCGCTGTCGTATTATTTGTCGTCGGTTTTTTTGTCAGCCACAGCTTGTCACCGCTATTCTACCCAGAAAAAACCATCTATCAGGTCGGCGATGACTGGCTTGTTTTCCCTACCAACGCCGCAGAGCAAGCATTACTCCCCATTGAAGAAGACGGTATCGTCCGCTATTTTGTCGATGATGCGCCGCTCACCATCTGCCAAGAAGACAGCCGGGGTATGACATGTCACGTCGAATAATGATTCTCTGCCTGACGCTCAGCTTGTCACTCGGGAGCCTCTGCGGTTATCTGTATGGCCAGCAAAAATACCTCTCACCCGATCGACACTTAGGCTATTGGCAGGGGACCACGATCAACCGATTCAGCCAACAAGAAGTTATCAGTGTTCTCAGCCTTCATGTAAGCAAGGACAATATTAAATTCAGCCTCAACAATAGCCTCCCAGACTATCCCGAGGCTGGCAACCTCACCCTTGACAGTGATGCCGAGATATTAAAACTAACTCAGAATCGCTTCGACCTGAGGTTAAGCAACCGCGAAATACATGGCAAGCAAGGTATCGATCGAGCGGTAGGCGGGCACTTTCATTCACTCAACTCACTGATTAGTTTTCAGCTTTGGGCGATCGATGACAACACCTTACTGCTGTCAGCGGCTCACACTGAAGAGCAGATCCCGATAGTATTAATAATACGCCGCATACATTAGCCGTCGCGGCGACCGGCTATCGATGCACGCTGATCTCGCCGCCCAAGCTAGTGGCATAGACGACAATATCTTTCACACGTTGCTCGTCGACTACCAGCGGGTTTTGCTCAAGCACCACAAAATCGGCTAATTTACCTATTTCAATTGACCCCTTGCAGTGCTCCTGCCCAAGCAAGAATGCCGGCCCTAATGTCACGGCATGTAGCGCCTGAGAGGCGGTTAAACACTGGTTTTTGCCGTACACATTGCCGCTGATATTACTCTGGCGACTCATCGCATTTGACATCATCAGCAGTGGCTGTGCCTGGGTGGCCACATCATCGCTGTGGATGGCGAATCTGACACCGTGCTCAACTGAGCTCTGAAAGGGGTTGAGTGTCGCCACCCGTTCCGGCCCCAGCGACGTGCTGGCATGAAAATCACCCCACACCGCCAACTGATTGGCACAGAGGTTGTGCACCACCCCCAGTTGCTTCATTCTTACTAACTGCTCCGGCGTCACCATCTGATTGTGTTCGAGGCAGTGCCTGGCCCCTGAGCGAGGATAATGCCGCTGCATGCGTGCGATGACATCAAGTAACTGCTCCGTCGCGCCGCTACCGTTACAGTGAAAAGAAAGGTTGTAACCGGCCCGGTGAAACACGATGCACTGTTGAAAAATCTGTTCCCCAGAGTTAACCATTGCCTTGTTAGGACGACCGTTATAGTAGTGTTCGTCGAGCAGGCAGGCAGTCGCCACCTGGATAGAGCCGTCGGTTCTGGCAAACTTAATTTTATTCACTGCCAAGCGGTCATGATTGTTAGCCGCCATCGCTTCAACATCGTCGACAGTAAAATACTCGGCCAGTGGATAGGCGGCGAGCCGTAGCTTAAATGCCCGATTCTTGGCCAGCACCTGATACAGCGGATAGGGGTCGAATGGCATGCCCATACCGCAGTCGGCGGCGGTGGTGACGCCAAATCGATGCAGCACCTGACTGTAGTCGATCAAGCAGAGCGCAATCTCCTGTGAGCTCTTACCGTAGTCAAGGCCGCCGGCCTCTATCACCTGATAAATATTTGCTAGTTCAGCCGCCACACCAGTCAGGCGTTGCTGCTGTCGGAAGACCACGTCGGCATTGCCGTCTGAGCAAAAGCCGGTCTTCGCCAAGGCCAGGCTATTCATCGACAACAAATGGCAACTGGAGTGCAGAATACAGACTGGCGAATCATCGATAATAGCATCGATAAAATCACGGTTAATCATCGCTTCAGCGCCGATTAATAATGGCTCCAGCCCCCATATATTAATCCATTGTCCCTTTTTTCCTGCGGCATTATGCTGATCACGAACCCCGGTGAGCCGTGCCGTCAATGTTGCCAGCGTCGGGCTACCCTGCAGGATTTTACCGCCATTACCGACCCGGTCGAACGGCCCGGCATAGTGAAATTTCGAAGTCAGCACCGATGCCAATATCGGGTGCATATGGGCCTCTATAAACCCCGGTACAATAGTCTTGCCGATGAAACGGTTATCGACACTGTAGTCACGCCCTGCGAGTTGTGCAGTGACCTCCGTCAAGCTGCCAAGGGCCAGGATTCTGCCACTGCAATAAGCCATCGCCTCCACTCGTGGCTGCTGTGGGTTCACGGTAATAATATTTGCTGTAACAATGATAACATCATTGCTGTAGGGAATCGCTGCTGCGGGGAATTGCTCCATTTCCTGCATCTTTAGACGCTCTTTCATCACTCAATTCTCCTCGTTCGTCTTGCCGGCGGCCGCTCTGATTACGCAGCGTTAGACTGCCACCAGACACCACTCGGAGCGAATCAAAAAAGGTAAAATTAAGTAAAGCGATCGAGTTCAATCGCTGCTATCAAATGGCTGAAGCTCGGCCTAAGCTCTCAATTCGACAAGCCTATCACCCTTGAAAACCATGGCATCAAAAACGGAGAGGTACTCATCGACTGAATAATTTACCTGCTCGGTATCGCGTTTATTTATTTCCCCGGCCATTACCTTTACCCATCAAGATAACGCCATCTTACAAACCTAAAAACCACAGTAATAAACGAAAAAAGGCAGCACTGCTATTCACAGTACTGCCTTCGTGTTGTGTTGTGTTACTCGGGCTTATTTATTGACGACTGCCGCGTGATTCATATTCGATTTAATGGTGCTTTTCTTGGCAACAGGCTGCTTACAGTGCCAGGCGTAACGGCCACATTGGCTGGTTGCAGAATTAACAGTGCCATTGGCAGTCTTGTTGATAATTAGTTTCATTATGTACTCCCAAGCGTATCGCTTTATCGAATAGTGCTCTGTAGTGAGCTTGCCAGGCTGCGTTTCGGCTGACTTGTTATCTAAGGTACTGCGCTCAACTAATTTTGACTAATTCAACTTATTGATAATGCCATAAGCGAAACTGATATAACCTTGCCACCACCCTAAGAGATGGTTACTTTCTGTCGCTGTTAACCAATACTAAAACTCATCGCCCAACACTTAATTTGGCCTCTGACCTATGAATGAGAAGTACTATCCCTTTGACCACGAAGATCTCCGCCCCCCGATCGATGACCACTGGGCAGCGAAACGCCGACTGGCCGACGCCACTCGCCAGCTGATCAATGCCTCCGTCACCTGTACTGGCGGCACCGCTGAGCTCAACGCTATTGCTGAGGCTATTGAAGGCCAGGCCGCACAACTGGCAGCACTGCCACGGCTCTATAGCCGCACCAGCTTTGAAGCCGCCGGCGGCCATGGTGACATGGGCGCGATTGCCTATGAACTCAACCCGCTGGATGGCAAATCCAACCCCCTCGCCGCCCCTATTATGGTGTGGATGGATGATAACGGTGTTTATGGCAGCGTCACCATGGGCTGGCAGTATGAGGGGCCACCAAACAGCGTTCACGGTGGTTTTGTCGCCGCGCTGTTCGATCAATTCCTTGGTGTAGGCCAAAAAATAACCGGGCAACCCGGCATGACAGGCACGCTGACGGTGAAATACCACAAGCCAACACCACTCAACACCGAGCTGACATTTACCGGCAAGGTGATCAAGGTCGATGGCCGCAAGAATACCCTCGGCGCCGAGATCTGGGCCAATGGCGAGTTAACTGCCAGCTGCGAGGGGATTTTTATCAGTATCAATCGCGATACTTATCTGCGTATGAAGCGGATGCAGGAGAGCAGAACAGAGGGCTAGTGTCAGCCAGTTAAAGGTCGGGGCGGCAGCCTCGACACACTGCGCGGCTTTCATTAAAATATTGATCGGCAACTCGCTGCGCTCAAACACGGCCTCACAATTTTTAATAAAACCACTCCGTGTATTGACTAAGGCGCCAGATCCATCGCCGGATTTCCCCGATCAATACCCTCATAAAAAAGGCCGCTGATAAGCGGCCTTTTTTCTTTACTATTTTTTTAAAATCTAAAACGGCGCGGGCTGATTAAACTGTTTGCGCAGCTCCTGTTTTAATAACTTGCCCGAGGCGTTGCGCGGCAGTGCGGCGACAAACTCATAACACTGCGGCACCTTATAGGCGGCAAGATTTTCCTTGCAGTAGGCTTTTAAATCATCAATTGAAGGGTTTTTCCCCGCGACGGCCACCACTATTGCCAATGGCGTCTCCCCCCATTTTTTCGATGGGATACCGATAACGGCAACCTCTTGAACATCGGGGTGTCCGGTTAACACGTTTTCCAACTCCGCCGGATAGACGTTTTCACCGCCGGAAATCACCATGTCTTTCTTACGGTCACAGATGAAGACGCAGCCGTCTTTATCGATGGTGCACAGGTCGCCGGTATGCAGCCAGCCGTCGATTAAGGCCTCTGCCGTGGCCTCGGGTTTATTCCAATAGCCCAACATCATGTGATCGCCAGCCAAACACAATTCACCAACCTGGTCGCTACCATGCTCAATAGTATTACCCTGATCATCGATCACCTTCAGCTCAGTATGCATCTGCGGTTGACCACAGGAGCCGACTTTTTCCACCGCATCTTCCGGGCTTAATAAAGTACCGGGGCCGCAGGACTCCGTCAGACCATAGGCCTGATAGATCACAATACCTAACGCTTTCCATTGTTCTATCATCGATACCGGCACCGGCGCCGCGCCGGTGGCAATCCAGCGCACCGTCTCCATGCTGTATTGCTCACGCTCTGGCGTCACCAACATAAACTGCAGCAGTGCCGGCACCGACATAAAGATGGTCACCTTTTCCTGCTCAATAGCCTTGAACATCACGGCCATATCGACGTCGCGCATAATGATACCGGTGCCGGCGCGATGTACCAGTTGTGAGACCGGCACCAAGCAACCGACGTGAAACATCGGCAGCGGCAGCAGGAAGCGGTCACCGCCGCGCATATCGGCAGTGGTCAGACTGGTCAATTGCGCCCACAGCATGTTGTTATGGCTGTGCATCACGCCTTTAGGATGCCCGGTGGTACCTGAGGTATACATAATAAACAGTAAGTCGTCATCACCGGCGCCAATTGCCGGCTCTGTGTCGGGTGCCTCGGCGGTCAGCGCCGCATAATCGAGGGCAACAGCTAATGGCGACTCAACACCCGGCACGTTAACCCGCAACCAGCTCGTGATGTTCGATGAGTCGCTGCTATCACCCGCTAACTGACCGACGACAGTGTCAAACTCGGCATCGTAAAGCACGGTTTCAGCACCACTGTCGCTGAGAATATAGCCAATTTCGGGGGCCACCAACCGCCAGTTAATCGGTACCAGTACCGCCCCTATTTTGGCCACAGCGAAATAATTTTCAATAAATTCAACACCATTTTTTAGCAGTGTTGCCACTCTGTCACCCGGTTTGACTCCGCGCTGAAGGAGTACATTGGCAATTTGATTGCTACGTGCATTAAGCTCGCTAAAAGTAACACGTTGATTGCGCTCAACCTCTACAAAGGCTTCTACCGTGGCGCTGATCTGCGCTCTTTTGCTGAGCAGTGATCCGATATTGTTTTGCATGGCGGTCTCGTTGTTATTGTGCTGGCATGAAAGATTCAATAGCCATCCATCATAGGGCGATTTTAGCCCAGCACAACACACAAAATAGTGAACATTGTGTTGTTTAATCAGCAACCGGAGCGCAACCGCCGTT
This sequence comes from Sinobacterium norvegicum, assembly GCF_923077115.1. Taxonomy (NCBI): domain Bacteria; kingdom Pseudomonadati; phylum Pseudomonadota; class Gammaproteobacteria; order Cellvibrionales; family Spongiibacteraceae; genus Sinobacterium; species Sinobacterium norvegicum. Next base: position 246,612 of record NZ_CAKLPX010000002.1, on the reverse strand, counting down.
TTTACTCGATTTCCCGTTGTTTCATGGCATACTGATTAAAAATTAAGAATAATCCATGGATCGACCTATGCGCCTCAATCATCGTCGCTTACTCACATCAGCCACCCTTGCTGCCAGCAGTGTTCTACTCAGCTCTGGTGCCGTCGCTGATATGATGACAGACATGTTTACCGACGCCTACGACGGCAAGTTTGACGCCAGTAACTATCTGTCAGAAAACGCCTATGGCTTTCTTCCGGTGCCGATTATTATCACCGACCCCGCACTCGGTGGCGGTGGCCTCGGCATGATTGGCCTGTTCTTCCATGAGACCGATGAGGAGCGAGAGCAACGGGTAGAAGCCGCCAAGGGCGCCGAAAACGCCCAACGCTATTTATTGCCACCCAGCGTCAGCGCCATTGCCGGCGCCTATACCGCCAACGATTCATGGTTTATCGGCGGTGGCCACTTCGGCTTTTGGAAGCAAGACACAGTGCGCTACGAGGGCTTTTTTGGCTACGGCGACTTCAACCTTGACTACTACAACGATTTTAGTGACGGCAGCATTCTTGGCGATAGCATCGGCGAGCGCGAATTCAATTTTAAGACCAGCGGCTACGGGGTAATTCAAAATTTGAAATTTCGCCTGCCCGATAGCAAGGTATTCCTCGGCGTACGACAGCAGTTCACCACTACCGAGATTGGCCTCAACAAAAAACTGGCCGCCGACTGCGGTCTCGCCCAACCTGCCTGCGACCAGATTTTGAATCGAGTTAACGACGTATCCGTAGAGACTACGTTATCGGGGGTCGGTGTGCTGGCTCTCTACGACAACCGCGACAACGTCTTCTCACCACAGAAGGGCTATAACTATGAGGTTCGCGTCACCCGCTACGATGAACTCTTTGGCAGTGACGCCGACTTTACCAGCGTCGAATTCAAAGGCCTCAACTATTGGCCGCTGAGTAAAAAATGGGGGCTGGGAGCGCGGCTCGAAAGCAACAGCGTCGACGGAGAAAACGTCCCGCTCAACTCCTACCCCTATATAGATATGCGCGGTATACCGGCCATGCGCTATCAGGGCGATGTCGCCACCATGGCAGAAATAGAAGGCCGTTATCTGCTCAATTTCCGCTGGACACTGACCGGCTTTATTGGCGCCGGCAGAACAGCGTCAAGCTATAGCGACATCGGCGACAGCAGCTCACAAGTCGCCAAAGGGCTGGGTTTTCGCTATTTGATTGCACGGCGCTATGGCTTTAGAGCCGGCGTCGATATCGCCCGAGGCCCCGAGGAAACCGCCTACTATATTACCGCCGGCTCAGCCTGGTAAAACAGGTGTTTGCTCTCTCCACAAAGGCTAAGCTGGCGCTGATTGCCGCCTCAGTTTTCATGCTGTGCCTGAGTAATCCCGGCATGCCGCTGCCCTGGCTGTCGTGGTTTGCCCTGGCACCGCTGTTTGTTGCCTGCCAATCGATGAACCGCGGGCGGACGGCAATCAGCTTTTTTCTGTTTGGCGGACTCTGGTGGTCCTGGTCCATCCACTGGTTAATCCCCTCCATTATGGCCTTTACCGGCAGTTCGCTGTTTGTCGCCATCACTCTGTGGCTGTCGCTTTCATTCATACAGGCACTGCCCTATGCGCTGATTGGGTATTTCTGGCACGCAGCACAATGCTTTCATTCTCCCCGTCTCAATCAATTGGCGGCGGCAGCGCTATTCGCCGTCAGTGTTGATCTACTGACGCCGTTAATACCGGGTACCGTGGCCCATAGCCAGTATTTATACCCATTAGTAATTCAGTTAGCCGATATTGCTGGCCCCGCGCTAATGGCATTCTTTGTCGTCTTCATCAACCTGCAGTGGCCGGCTCTGATCAAGCCAAATTGGCAAGGGCAACAGCGCCAACAGGCGATAACCAATCTCGCCCTCAGCATTTTGATTATTGTCGGCTACGGCTACTTTCGACTACATCAGTTTGATGACAGCAAGGCTGATCAATCGCTCACCGTGGGTTATATACAACCTAACTTACAGCGCAGCAGCGATACCCATCGCTTGGCCGAGCTCAGTGGTGCACTTTATCAACAGCACCCCACAATTGAGCTGTTAGTTTGGCCAGAGTTTCCTGCAGCCTTCTCATGGCAGGAAAACATCGCCGACCGCGCCATGGTTACCAGGCTGATGACAACGGTGAAAACGCCGCTGCTGTTAAACTCTGGTTATGTTTATGCCCCCCGCAATGACGATGGCAAACGGGGCTATTACAACAGCAATCAATTGATTGGCCGTGATGGCAAATTACTGGCCAATTATCACAAGCAGATATTGGTGCCCTTTTTTGAATACCTGCCGTTTGAGCAACAGTTAAAACCTTTGCGCAGATGGTTTCCACAGGCGCTGGATTACCGGCCCGGGCCAGAAAATAGCTCGGTGATACTGAACGACAACTTCTCGCTGGCAACGCCTATTTGTTACGAGATACTGTTTGATTATTTTTTTCAAAAAAATGATTTTGATAGTATTATCAACCAAAGCAACGACGGTTGGTTTGCCCACGACAGTCGCGGCTCGGTCAGTCATTTAGCGCTGGGGTTGTTTCGCTCAGTAGAATACCGCCGGCCCTGGCTGCGTGTTTCCAACAGCGGCATCAGCGTCGCCACCAAGGCCAGCGGCAAAATAATCCCATCATCTCAACTGGCCACCGGCGTGCAAGACAGTGCTGTTGTGACGCTTCACAGTCATCATGCCACCAGCCCTTACAGCGGCATAGGACGCTATCTTACCGCCTTTATGGCCCTCGTTTTAATCGCCGCCCTCACTATTGCGCGGTGGCGACAACAGGCTGATCAATAATCTCGGCCAGCAACGCTAGCTTTTGTAACCGCGTCGAATTATTTTCCTGCTCCGCCACAGTAATTTGCTGACTAATTCTTTCCGCTGCCATCGTGCTGCTGGCACCATTAGCAATCAATAATTCAACCACAGCAGGGTCAACTGAATCCGCCGCCATCACCGCCATCATCAGCGCCGAGTGCCCCTTGTTATCCTCCTGTTCACTGTCACTGCCCGCCGCCAATAATGAATTGACGATTCGAATCTTCGAGGGGTTGGCGGTAACACCGTACATCAGAGCCGTACGCCCCTGTTTATCTCGATATTTGACATCGACGCCCTGTGCCAGCAAAAAATCCACCAGGTGATGATGACGGTATTCAGCGGCAATCATCAACCCTGTTCTTCCCTGTCTATCCCGACTATTAATCTTAATACCGCTCTCTAACAATATGGCTGTTGAACTTTGTACACCAGCTGTCACCGAATTAAAGTAAGCACCTACCCTGTCCAACTTATCGCTTACTTTTATCAGCACCGACATATTTTCAACATTCCCTCGCTCTGCGGCAATATCCAGCGGCAACTTTCCCGCTCTATTAACAGCACCATAATTAACACGGTGCTCTATTAAATATTGTACTGTTTGACGGTCAGCTTTTGCCGCGTTTAAATGCAAGTAGTTATTACCCTCTCGGTCCTGCCACTGCAGGCTGGCTCCGGCCTCGACCAATCTGTCGGTCATTAAAATATTATTCTTTTGCAACGCATAATACAGCGGCTGATAACGATCTTTTCCACCATCAACCTTTGCACCCATGTTAATCAAGGTGTCGATAATGGCAGTGTCTCCCCCTTCAACGGCCAAACTCAAAACAGATTTGTTGGCACTTTTTTCATCACCAATAATGGCATTGGGGTTGGCCCCAGCTTCGATTAACAAGGCTGCCGCTGTTTGGTTTTTTTCTGCCACTGCATACATCAACGCCGTCATACCATCGGCACTTTTCAATTCCTGCTCGGCTTTCGCTTCCAGCAGTGCTGCGACAATATCTTGATGACCGTGCAATGAGGCCACCATCAACGGTGTCCAGCCGCCCCGACCTGACTGATTGACATCCGATCCGGCATCTAATAACTGCTGTAAAATGTCATCGTAATTTTTTGCGCTGGCGTAGAACACAGCAGGATAGGGGCTGCTACCTTTACTGTTCACATCGATGCCGGCAGCGATATATTGCGTTACTAAGGCTGAGTCCATCATTTTTACTGCCTTGATGAAACTTTCTAATTGAGCAGAGCCATTATCTGTGACGACATTGTCGATATCTTTTTTTTCTACATCAACTACCCCAGCCTGACAAAATAGACTGGCTGTTAACAACATAAGAACAGTGACAAAACGATTAAACGACATCATAAAAATCAGACCCTTATTTATTTTAGAAAATAAAAGGCCAGCTTAAAGCTGGCTCTTTTATTCTATCTCCTGTCTTGGCTAAGTATTACCAACTGGCTGGGTAGCTAAAATTGGGATATTCAATACCCAGAGTTTTTGCCGCTCGGTTGGCAAACATACCATTGGGGTCAAACTGACCAACCTGCTCGTTAAAGCGCTGGAAGCGTGAATCGTAATCATATGAACCAACAGTTTTTTGCAGTTCGAACAACCAAGGATCCATCGAATGCATATTCTTACCCCAGTGACCACGAGCACCGTACTGACTAACCAGGGTATCCATAATCTCTTCATAAGGCGCCATGTAGTTATCAAATTCAGCCTCAGACAAATTTACCGGAACAAAAATCGGCGTTTCAATATGCGCTGTCGTTGTACCGTCCTCGAATGGCCCACCAGTACCTGTGTACGCCATCAGTGTTGTGTCTTCACTCTTAGAAAAGCGAATAAACATACCGATAAGAGAAACCGGCAGCTCCCGACCAGATGCGTTGGCACCGTTGGTTGCATCTTTTAAATATTCCATTGCTGCCTGAAGATTTTGCGCAGGAACAGAAACTTCCCAGTCCATCTGGAACACTTCACGCGGCACAATATCAATCAATTTGCTCGAAATCATTCGGTGAACTGGACCGATAGCATCGGTGGTATAACGCGTCTTGCCATTAATCGTCTTAACTAACGGTGGCGTTAAATGCCAGCCGTTATAGCGCATCTGGGTCATCAGCTGATGAGCACCGCTTTCTGGCTGACAAGCACCTAGCTGATAAATCTGCATAGTTTGTTGCGCCGACAATTGGCTCAAGTCGATATAGGGAAATAACAGGCGATTGTTAGCCCCCTCTTCAGCAGGCTGATCGGTGATACGACCACAGGTTTTCATGTATCGATTAATACTTGGGAACCAGTTATAAGTACCATAATCACAGTCTTTAATATCATTAAAGACACTGCCGGTCTTATTATTTGAGAATAATTCGCTCTGCTTATGGAACGTAACCTTTACCTGTATATTCTGAGCGTCTTCTACCGCAACCCGGACACCGGTAACCACACCGAAATAACCCATGTGCGTTTTCATCGCCTTCCACAGATCAGGATTGCTCACACCGGTGGTTGCTGCCGAGTAGGTGGCAAGCTCACCCGCTGGATTGATAATGTCCATCGCCACCACGCGGTGGGCAACAACACCGTTGTGCTTAGGAGAGCTACCATGCGCAGAGGTGCCAACGGCACCCGCAATCGATGGGTGTCTCCAACCCAGGTGAGTAAAGCCAATAGAGCGGCCGCGTTCATAAAGCCATTCACCCACCTCGTGCAGGTTGGTACCCGCAGGGATGTTCACAACTTCCTGGCCCTCAAAGGTCTCTAACGCCATAGAGAAGTTAGGGTTATTGTCGTCAATTTGATCCATACTGATAACGATGCCATCGGAGCAAACAATATTACTGGCCGAGCCGGTAGTCCCCTTATATCCAGCACCACCATTAACCTTCACGCGCTGGCCATTGGCGGAGGCGTTAGCAATAATGCTCTGCAGCTCTGCAATAGAGGTTGGGTGATAAACATTTTGTACTTCATCACACAGGGTCTGGTAATTAAACGATGCCAGGCCATAGTTACTGCAATCAGATGGGCAGCTGGTTTCGGTCTCAATGCCGTTACAGACTAGGTCGCCACAGGTTTCCATCACTTTTAAACCGGAACAGGACTGCTCATCGTTCGATTTAATCAAGTCCTTAATCGCGTTTAAGGTGTTCAGTGTACCGATCAAATCGTCGGTAACCTTTTCCATATTACCGTTTTTGCCACAGTGCTCGGAGCCGTCATTCTCGGTACAAACCAATACCCAGATCGCACCTGCTTCCATCTTAAGATTTGGCGGGAAATCATAGCGAATAACCTGGCCATCACCGGTCGCTGGTATATGAGCAAGCTTGGGGGCTAAGGCTATACCCAATTTGTTCTTCTCGCTGTCACCCCAATATACATTGTAGTGAGTCACATTGGTTTCATCGGCGGCAGGCCATATCTCAATACCTTCCAACAGACGGATAGGCATCAACTTAGCAGGGTCAGTGTCTGCTGTGAAAGTGATACGGACACGCTCGGCATCAACAGTCGGGGCTGGCGGTCCACCACCACCGGCAAAGGCTGCCACGCTGAAGACGCAACTCGCTGCCACACTCAGGGCCGCAGCAATATTCTTTATTGACTTCATATTATTATTCTCTGGTCAGTTGGCCGGCTATATCGACCTCATTATTATTGGGGCATAAATACTGCTCGCCCAAACGCCATCATAGCGATAATGATTTTATATTCCTTGAACAGAGCCGCCGTGACAACTGTCGTACTTTTATACAAATGTCATCATTCACGGCGGGGGGGAAGCTATTTTTATATGTCGCCTACCTTATTAATTACTACTATTGCTTACATTTAACGTATGCAAGTACTCACAAACTTAGAGTGTGTTTTTTTCTGATGCGATGATATAACCAAAAAAAAAATTTATTTTTTTCGCTTTTAGTTCGCTATTTCACAAACGGCTTCAGAACAAGAGCGGGGCGTCATAAAATCTGATAGCGCCTGCTCAAGGGCGGCAAACGTCTCTACGGCAGCGTTTTCAATCAGGCCAAATCGAACAAAGCTTCGCTGTTTATCAACCGCTCCAATACGGATCAGAATCTGTCTATTGAGAAGGTGGGCGAATAACGCCTCCGCCTCGGCGTTAGCTATTACTGCGGTAAGAAACAAGCCATTATTGCAAAAAACATGCGGCAGATGTAACTGCAGTATGCCGGCCATTGCCATCGATGAGGCCTGAGTTCTGTTTCGCTGCTGATGCTGCCATGAACTATCAGCCAATGCCTTGATCAGCAAAAACTCTGCGGGGCCATTTATTTGCCACGGAGACAGCTCTGCCTCAATACGGCTTAACAGTGATGACTCCGCCATGACAAAGCCAACCCTCAGACCCGCCAAACCAAAAAACTTACCCACCGAGCGTAATACCACAAGCCCCGGACGACCGGTTAAGCCAGAGACACTCTGCTCGGGCGTTAGATCTATAAACGCCTCATCGACAATCAAGACACCACCGCGCCGCGCAAACGCCGCTGCCCACGACGCAATAAGCTCTATCCCAACTCTGGCGCCAGTCGGGTTGTTGGGGTTGATCAATACCGCCGCATCAATCTTTTCCATGTCAATCAAGGCCTGCAACTGCTCGGGGTTAAATCCGTCATACCATATTGCAGTATGGCCGGCGCGCTGCCAGCAATGCGCATGCTCTTGGTATCCCACATCGGGCAGCGCCACCCTCAGCGGCGCAATCAATCTGGGTAGCATCTCGATAGCCTGCTGCGAACCATTAACCGCAACAATATTGTGGCTCTGATAATATTCCCTCGCGGCCCTCATCAACGACTCGCTACGATCAGGTAAATACTGAAAGGCTGCCGCGGGAATGCCTTCGACAGGGTAACCATCGGGGCTGACTCCGGTGGATAAATCCAACCACTGCGCCGTCGCTGTCTTGGTTTTTTCGGCCCAATAACGGATGTTACCGCCGTGATTTAACTTCTTCATTAGCATGTTTATCAAAGAGTAAAGGGCAGCAATAGTAATAAACTAACGCCGATAGTGCGCAGTAATAATTGGAAGCTGGCATCGATATCGGCGGCGATCGGCGGGCGCCCCTCACCGAGTTCGGTACGGGCCAACGACTGACCAAAGTAGACAGCATCGCCACCGACAACCACGCCAATCGCGCCAGCGCCGGCGGCCATAACCGGCCCGCCATTCGGGCTTTTATAAGCCTTCGCCTGCTGGCGCCAGCAGCGTAGAGCAACACGCGTCTGACCGCAGACCGCGTAACCTAAAGCGCAAAATCTCGCCGGTAGGTAATTCACCACATCATCCAGCTTCGCCGCCGCCCAGCCGAAATATAAGTACTGGTCATTTTTATAACCCCACATCGCATCGAGGGTGTTAATAACCCGATAGGCTACGATGCCGGGTAAGCCTAAGACTAAAAACCAAAACAGTGGCGCAATCACCGCATCACTGCCGTTTTCGAGCACCGACTCAATAGTGCCCGCTGCAATTTCCTGCTCTTGGCACTCGGAGGTATCTCGACTGACGATCATCGACAAGCCGGCGCGTGCGCCATCGATATCACCGGCCAACAGCGGTTTGGCAATGGCCTCGGCATGCTCACCCAGCGAACGACAGCCAATACAGAAATAGACCACCACCGCACTGAGTAAAAAGCTCATAAAGTGCCCTGGCGGCAACAGCAACTGCAATAGAAGCGCCAATAATAAGGGCGCGGATAACACCAATAACACCGCCGATACGCCTCTCCAACGCTGGCGCCGGGGTGAGGGTGCCTCGAAGCAGTCGCTGTCCTCCGTCGACTGCTGCACCTGTTGGGGATAACAGAGCCGCTCTATCTTGCCAATAATTTTGCCCAGGCCAACCAGCGGATGATAGCGACGCGGCTCACCGAAGAGGTAATCCAGTACCAGTGCGGCGACCACGGCTGTTATTGCCAGCGAAAACTCAAACATAAATAGGCCTGAAATTATTATTGGTAGCAGGCTATAGTATCAAAGCCGGTGATAACTACCAAAGCCGAACCGAGCTCTGGCACACAATAATGCCAAGGTTTTCGCCACCAGCGCGCAATATGTCACCACTTAAATGAACAAGCGGTAATCTATAACCACACTTTTTATCTGGTATTTCCAACTAACGACTATTAGCCTTTAGTTATTCGTATTGATAACGCTAATTTTAAGACTGCAAATCAGGAGTGCCACCATGGGTAAATGCCCTTTTTCAAATATGCTCGACCCAGAAACCTACGCTGAGGGTATGCCCTATCAGGAACTCAAAGAGCTGCGTAACGCCGGTCCGGTTATACGCATGGCAGACCCCATTACCAACATCCCCTATTGGTTGGTCACTCAGCGCGAAGAACTCGATTATGTGTCTAAGAATCCTAAAATTTTCTCCTCGCACGAAAGGCTTGCTTTCCCGATGGAGATTCCTGATGAGATGCGGCCGATCCTGCAACAGCAAATCATTAATATGGACCCTCCGATTCACCAAAAATACCGCAAGATTATCCGGCGCGCTTTTACACCGGCCTCAGTAGAATCTTATGAGCCAGCCTTTCGCGCGCACGCCAAGCGCATTGTCGATGCCGTCATCGATAAGGGCGAGTGCGAATTTGTCGAAGACATTGCCGCCGAACTACCGTTGATTGCTATTCTCGATCTGCTCGGTGTACCGGCCGACGATCGCAAGCAGTTCTTCAACTGGACCAATACCATGATCTTCGCCGATGACCCGGATATGTCGACCTCGGAAGAAGAGGGTCAGATGGCTGCCTTTGAGGTGATTCAATACGCCAACAACCTCGCCGAACAGCATAAGGCAAACCCACAGAATGATTTGGTCGGCGCCCTGCTCGACGGCGCCGTGGCTGGTGAGGCCCTGACCCAGGAGGAATTCTGCTGGTTCTTTGTACTGCTATTGGTCGGCGGCAATGAATCAACCCGCACCGTCACTGCACAGGGCATGCGACTACTGATGGAGCACCCAGATCAGCTGCAGTACTTGGTCGATAATCCCGATAAAATTGCCTCTGCTACCGAGGAAATTCTGCGCTACAACACCGCCTTTACCACCATGCGACGCACCGCCATGGAGGACACTAAAATAGGTAACCAAGATATTGCCAAGGGCGACAAGGTGGTGCTGCACTACCACTGCGCCAATCACGACGAGAGCATCTTCGGTGAAGATGCCAGTGTGTTTGATGTCACCCGACCAGAGCGAATGCCCGATCTCTATAATCAGCACCGGGCCTTTGGCATTGGCCAGCACTTCTGCATTGGTTCACACTTGGCGAGACTCGAGTTACGGGTGATGTTCGAGGAGGTTATTACTCGTCTTCACAGGCCAAAATTCAAGGATAAGCCTTTGTTTGTGCGTTCATACTTCGTCAATGCGATGAAACAGATGAACATTACCTTCGACGCCGCTTAGGCGCCGATAGGCCGCAGCGGCTACTGAGTCGCCTGCTTTATGCACTGCTTGATTTGCTGCAGCGAGGTCTCAGGATTTTTATAATCCACCTCAATATGCTTCAGCTGATCACCGGCCAGCAACACCAACGCTGGAAAGCCTGGCACCTTCCAGCGTCTGGCCATGGCGATATCATCTAACAACCTGATTTCAGTATCAGCCTCATCTAGATCGGCCAAAAATGTCGCCGTATCCAAACCGATCTCTGTCGCTAATTCAACCAGCACACTCCGATCGGAAGGGTTTTTCGCCCGCAGATAATAAGCCTGCTGAATGGCTTCGATCATGGTTTCCTGTTCACCCTGCTTATCGGCGGCAATAACAGCGCGGCAAGACTCGTAGGTAGCGCGACGCGGCGTGTTTTCTTGCCAAAAGTCAAAGTTGAATTCAGAACCTAACTGATCTTGAATTTCACGCCAATACCCTTCGATCTGCTGACGCTGCTCCGCTGGCATAGGTTCATCAGTATCAGGTGCCAAGCCACCGACGATGTATTCTATTGCGACACCTTCAGGCAGCTGCTGCTTAAGCTGTTGCCAAACGGGGTTATAGCCCCAACACCAAGAGCACATAGGGTCGTGAACATAAAATAAAGTTGACTGCATTTTTCACTCAAATCGATGGTTTGTTTCGGTGCGACAGTATGGATGAAAAAAAAGCGAAATAAAACTGTGAATAAAACTGTCATTGTTAAGGGTATGTCCCTATAGCGGCATTTTGCTAACAAACTATCTTTATAGACAAGAGATTCACAGCAAATATATTCATTCTTCGAACAAGGTAGGCAACGATGAAAACAACACAAAATATACTAAAAAATGCCAACAGCGCCATGAAAATCAAGCTTGTTGACAAGCTATTGATCGCCGCCAACCGCCGCCTGCAAGCCGACACCTTGGCGCTGTATTTACAACTACAACAGTTAAAGTCAAAATTTGACGATATTGAACTAATGAAAACCAATCACGCCTTATCCGATTCGATGATTATCATCATGAGAATAAAAAATATTTTAGGGCAGGATTTTTACCGGGTAAAATCGCTAAAAGACATCGAGAGCATTCATGGCAATATTGACGAGCAATTACTTGCCTACGGCGTTATTGGCAAGCAAACCGCTACCATGTCAAACGAAACACAACTGCTAATATGTCAGCTAGAGCGCCACATCTTCCCCGCGACAAAAGCACAAACCAGCTTCGCAGCATGAACATTTAAGAAATAAAAAAAGGGGTTTCCCTTTTTTTATTTTCCCATTGCCTTCAGCATATCCTGATACAATGCTTTATAATAAGGCAGACACTGTTGCATCCCCTCGGCGGTTGTATATATCGGCTGATAACCCAGGTGCTGTTGTGCTTTTTCAATACTAAAATAGTTGTCGATACAGATACGCTCAACAGCCAATGGCGGCTGTGGAGGCTCAGGCAACCGCAGCCATTCATGGGCTTTCTGCCACACCGTCAGCACTCCTTTGACCATGCCGTAGGATATTGAGCGCTTAGGGTATGGATAGCCCAGCGCCTCGATGACGGGGCGAGAAAACTCCATCATATTGACCGGCTCATTGTCGTTAATAAAATAAGCCTCGCCGGGGGAGTTACCCGCGTGATTCAACTGCGACGCCGCCAACAGTTTTCCGTGAATAAGATTGTGTACATAGGAGTTATCTAACCTGGCACTGCCATCGCCGACCCTGAACTTTAACACCCCTTTAATCAGCTGCTCTATCAACCGTTTAAACATGGTTTGATCACCGGGCCCCCAGATACCGCTGGGACGAATAGCACAGGTATACAGACCATCCTTACCGTTATTTGCCAGCACATAGCGCTCAGCCTTGGTTTTTGTCTCGGTGTATAAGTCGCGATAGCGTTCCACATAACTCAATGTTTCGTTGCCGCTGCTAATCGGCTGACCGTCGATTACAACACTGTTTGAGCTGGTATACACCAAGCGTTTAACACCGTGCTTAAGGCAGCCGGCAACAATATTTTGAGTACCACCTAAATTGATATCGTAGGACAATTTCCGGACACTTTCTGAGACACTATTCGATGCACGAATTTCAATAATAGCAGCGGTATGAAACACCGTATCGATACCTTTACAGGCCTCGATCACTAAGTCACGGTCACAGATATTACCCTGAATCTTCTCAAGGTTAGCATGTTCAATCGGGCAGCAAGCTAAATCAAGCACTCTCACCTGACACCCTAAATTCAACAACGTATTGGCAAGATTCTGACCAACAAAACCCGCACCGCCGGTCACCAGTACTGTACCCAACTGTTTTGGTCCGTCAATATTTGCTTGGCTAGTCACGATAAACACCCTATTTTTTGTTGTTATTTTTACTGTCTGAGTCGATTGTTATAAAATTTGCGCCACAGCTCAACTTAAGTAGAAAAAATTTACACTTTTGCTTTTTCTTCAGCCTATCAGGCCAACGACTCCCTGATACAGTAGACGGCCACCGGCCACCATCAAAAAGAAATAACACAGCCGGTATACCCAGACCTCATCAACCCGGTGCAGTAGATAGTAGCCGAGGCGGACACCTATCGGCGCCAGTGGCAGCAATATCAGTGAGGTCCAAAGATTGGCGCTATTGAGCTGACCCAGCCAGGCATAGGGGATCAGTTTGACGATATTGATAACGGCAAAAAATACAGCCATCGTCCCCATTAACACTTTTTTATCCAGCTTGAGCGGCAGTAAATATATATTCACCGGGGGCGCACCGGCATGAATACCAAAGCTGGTAAAACCGGCGACCAAGCCCCAAAAGCCACCCTTAGCCCTGCTGGTTGAACCAGCCTCTACACGGGGCCTGGCCAGGTAATAATTGGCGCAGAATGCCAACGATATAACGCCGATCAACAGCCGAATGGCATCCTCTGATAAATAGCGAAAACCAAAGCTGCCAATAATCACCCCCAACACCGCTCCCGGCAGGAGTATCGCCAGCTGCTGTTTGCTGTATTGCCCGCGAAAGCTCCACAGCGCCACCAGGTCCATTGCCACCAACAAAGGCAACATAATAGCTGCAGCCGTAACGGGGTCCGACACCATGGCCAATAGCGGTACAGATATCACTGAAATACCGCCGCCAAAGCCACCCTTGGCCATGCCAAAAATCAGCACAGCAGGGATTGCATACAAGTAGAAAATTGGCTCATTAATCATTATTAAATCTCAGTAGATTGCGCCCTGCCTAATTCACTGCGCGCCGAAAAAGTTGATTATATGTTAAACAATGCACAGATTCCGAAAGCGTATATTTACTCGACGATATTTTCCCTTACAATCAGCCATCATAAAGTCGTTAGAATAATAATCAGGCAGATGTCTTCCCATGTTCATCACTGTTCCAGCTCAACGTTATTGGCGATATAAGGCACGGCACTACGCTATGTGTTGCGCTATTGTGACGCTGATTTTCAGTGGTGGCAGTTTTGCCGAACAGGCCTTTCCAGCGCCGCAGGTTGAGTCGAGCAAATCCCGTTTTAACATTGCCGACACCTTCAATTACCTACTATTCGATCAGCATCGCGACCAACGTATTGAGCAACAAGAGCCGGCCGCCATCGACTTGATGCCGCTGTTTTATAAGCTGAAGAATCTACCCTATAACGGTGAGAAGTGGCGTTCTAGTACGCCCGATGATGTCGAGATTGAAGCCCATGAAGAAGGCCTCGAAATAGAAATGAAATGGCAGTTTTAATCGCCTAATAAATACCGTTCATTCGTGCCAAAAAAATACTGCAAACACTTAATAAACCAACAATCGCCAATAAGCCCAGCAGTAAACGCATCGGTTTAAAGGGTGGCCTTTCTGTTTTATTAAAACCCGAGCGACAATACTCATCGACCCGCTGTTGATCTTCCTCGTTTAACTTATTCTCTTCCATCGAACTCACGCTTTGTTGTTTTTATTCATCCTAGCCTGATTACTTTTTTACGGCAATAAAAAAGCGACAGTCCGAAAGAGTGAGGAACTGCCGCTTAGCAAGCAAACCCGCTGCTAGGCAGCGGGATTATGACCTGGGGTTTAGAAGTAAAATTCTTCCTCGTCCATTGCCATTAATACATCTGCACCTGAAACCATGGTGGTTGCCAATGATTCGGTACGTGGCAGAATGCGGCTAAAGTAGAAGTTGGCTGTCTTTAGCTTAGCCTCATAATATGCGGCATCGCCTTCACCGGCTTCTAGCTTATCCTGAGCAACCTTAGCCATCTTGGCCCAAATATAGGCAAATACGGCATAGCCTGAGTACATCAGATAGTCGACAGAGGCAGAACCTGCTTCATCTGGGTTTTCACCGGCAGCAGCACCAATCTGCATGGTCAACTCGCCCCACTGCTTATTGATTGCCTTCAACGGTGTCAGGTAAGGAGCCATTGCTTCGGTATCGTTGGCCTTGGCGAACTCATGAACAACCTTGGTGAAGTTCATCAGTGCTGTGCCGCCTGTACCCAAGACCTTACGACCGATGAGGTCGAGGGCCTGAATGCCGGTAGTACCTTCATACAACATCGAGATGCGTGCATCACGAACGATTTGCTCCATGCCGTGCTCACGGATAAAGCCGTGGCCACCGAGTAGCTGAACACCGATGTTGGCGTTTTCGAAGCCGGTCTCCGTGATAAATGCCTTGGCGATAGGCGTTAGGAAGGCCAACATACCATCGGCTTCTTTGCGCTCTTCTTCTGTCTTGCCAAGCTCGGTCTTATCAACCAACGTGGCACACCAGTAAACCAATACGCGAGAGGCTTCAACCAAAGACTTCTGGGTCAACAGCATGCGACGAACATCGGGATGAACAATGATTGGATCGGCTGGGCCGTCCGGATTTTTAGGGCCGGTTAATGAACGCATCTGTAGACGTTCTTTGGCGTAAGCCAAGCCACCCTGGAAAGCCGCTTCACCGTGTGACAAGCCCTGAGTTGCAGTACCCAAACGAGCAGCGTTCATAAAGGTGAACATCTGACGCAGACCGATGTTTTCCGCGCCTTCGCCAACCAACACGCCCTTGGCGCTGTCGAAGTTCATCACGCAGGTAGAGTTACCGTGAATACCCATCTTGTGTTCGATAGAGCCACAGCTGACGCCGTTACGATCGAGCAAGTTGCCTTCGGCATCGACATTAACCTTTGGCACGATGAAGAGAGAGATACCCTTGGTACCCTCTGGAGCGCCTTCTACACGGGCGATAACCATATGGACGATGTTCTCGGCCATATCGTGCTCACCACTGGAGATAAAGATCTTAGTACCGGTGATGGCATAGGTGCCATCGGCGTTTTTAACAGCCTTGGTACGTAGCATGCCTAGGTCAGAACCGCAGTGTGGTTCAGTCAGACACATGGTACCAGTCCAGGTACCTTCAAGTAGTTTTGGCAGGTAAGCCGCTTTCTGTGCTGGGCTACCATGCTCATCGACGGTGGCAACAGCGCCGTGGCTTAGGCCAGGATACATTGACCAGGCCCAGTTAGCAGAACCGGTCATTTCGTTGATGAAAACAGCAATCGAGCTAGGAAGACCCTGGCCACCGAACTCTGGATCACCTGACAATGATGGCCAGCCGCCCTCAACAAACTGCTGATAAGCTTCTTTGTAGCCAGGCGGTGTGGTCACACCCTCGGGAGACCAAGTACAGCCAATCTCATCGCCGTCACGGTTACAAGGAGCAGCAACACCTTCCGCAAACTGTGCACCACCTTCGATGATGGCGCTTAACAGATCAGGTGTTAAGTCTTCTGCACCTTCCAGTGATTCATAATGCGCATTAACGTCGAGTACTTCATTCAGTACGAAGTTGATCTCTTTTAAGGGAGCTTTATAGTCTGGCATTGTTGGTCATCCTCAGATTTTGTTGTCGGCAGAATGTAGCTGACAATCTTTTTCGCTGCTGCAATTTAAACAAATAGCAGCGCTGTTTGATGTAGTGTTGTTGGTGCTAACATTAGGTAAAAAGGAAAGAAGCCGCAATTACCTTTTAGGTAAGGTCGTTCGAAATAGGATAAATATTAATTTAATACAGTGACTTACAACACCTTACGGCATCCCTGCCTGATAAAACCAACAGTTTGAGCGCTGAATTACTGCCCCGCAGACGACTTCTGCTTTAGACCCATTACCTGTAACACGCCGAATATGAGCACCATTACGCCGTTTTTCAATGGCTTATCTGTTGCCCATATCTTGGGGAAGAAATAGAAAAACTCGAAAATATGTGCCGCTATCAGCACCAAGCCAATATAGTGCAGAGTGATGTATGCAAATTCAGGAGATAGCTGTAGCGCAATCCAGTTCAAGCCCAGTGTCGCCCACAGGGCCAAGAGTAGTAATTTTCCAACAATCACAGTGACAATCCTTACTATTATTTTTTATTAGCTTAACTCACCGGCGAGGTCGATGACCAATTTTTCCAGCACATCGTCGCGACAAGTCTCGCTCGACAGCAGGTAAAATAGCTTGGTGAATGCCGCCTCGGTAGTCATATCGAAACCCGAGACAACACCAACATCGGCCAGCGCCACCCCCGCCGCGTATAGCGACAGATTAACGCTGCCCTCTGGCGGCTGCGTCACCGCCACGATCACCACGCCTCGGTCGCTGGCTGCTTTTAATTCTGCCATTAATGCCGCATTGCCGTCGGGGCCATTGCCGGCACCGTAGCACTCCAAGACCAAACCCTGCAGCGGCGGCGCCAATATCGCCCGCAATACTGCCGGTTTCAGCCCCGGATAGAGTTTGAACACGCCCACATCCGCAGCCTTTGCTGGCAATTCGGCCAGCGCCGCTGTACTAACAGCCTGATGGCTTTTTAACCGCAGCTCAATACCGGCAATGGCCAATGGCGCCACAGCGGGGCTGGCAAACCCCTGATAGGTGGTGGCGCTGACTTTAGTGGCACGGTTACCCTGCAGCAACACGCCGCCAAAACACAGCGATACGCCGCTGAGTTCAGCCCGGTATTGCTCGATGAGCATCAACGTCGTGAGGACATTGTCGACGGCATCGTTACGCTGCTCTTGCATCGGAATCTGCGAGCCTGTAAATATCACCGGTTTGTTTAAGCCGCGCAGCATAAAGGAGAGCGCCGAACTGCTATACGTCATGGTATCGGTGCCATGAACAATGACAAAGCCATCGTATTGATCACGGTGCTGAAACACACTGTCGGCAATTTTTAGCCAGTCACTGGGGGTCATATTGGAGCTGTCGAGCAGCGGCGCCAGCTCAATGATATCGACGGCCGGCAGCCCCTCGCCCTGCAGCGCCGGCTGCCCTGCCATCAGCTGCTGCAGATACCCCGAGGCCGGAGCATAGCCCTTATCGGTCTTTTTCATTCCGATGGTGCCACCGGTATAAATCATTAACACCTTGGTCTGGCTAGACATTCAATCCACTCTTGTCGTTATTTCGTTTATTAAACCATAGCAAAGCGACACCCTTTACGTCATGCCAATACCACACGATTAAGCCGGTGGCAGGGTCAAGTATTCCGCCACGGCGGTCGGGCTGCAATCCTCTAAAAACGGCACCACACCAAGACAAGGGGCAGCTATCAATGCCCGCAACGTCATCAGGTTTTCGTCGATATTAGCGGTACTGGGCTCGATGATATTGGCCACCCAGCCAGCAATCTTAATGCCGTCACTGGCAATCGCCTCGGCGGTCAACAGTGCGTGGTTAATACAGCCTAATTTAACGCCGACCACCAGAATCACCTCAACATCCAGCTCTTTCGCCAGTCCTGCCAGGGTTTCTGTCCGATTGAGCGGCACCCGCCAGCCGCCAGCACCCTCGACGATGGCAAAGTCATTGGGGGTAAAAAAAGCACCGCGGATATAACCGGCTAACTGACTGTTGGTCACCCGACGATTCTGCTGCATCAGCACAATATGGGGCGCAATGGCAGGCTCTAACGCAATCGGGTTGACCACGTCGTAGTCGAGTTCGACACTGGCCGCCGCCTGCAAGATCTGCGCGTCATCATT
Source organism: Sinobacterium norvegicum (assembly GCF_923077115.1). Classification (NCBI taxonomy): domain Bacteria; kingdom Pseudomonadati; phylum Pseudomonadota; class Gammaproteobacteria; order Cellvibrionales; family Spongiibacteraceae; genus Sinobacterium; species Sinobacterium norvegicum. The sequence continues at coordinate 228,227 of NZ_CAKLPX010000002.1, read as the reverse complement.
GCGTAAACCTTCGTCTGTCTGTTGGCAACCCGCCGCTATCGGCTTCAAACCAATGCTGCGCTTACCCGCCTTATTAGCGGCGGCCAACAAGCCGGCACTGACCACTGTTTTACCGGCATCGGTATCGGTGCCGGTTACAAAATACTTACTCATCACTGTTTCTCTGTTAATGACGGTTTAATAACTCGGCGTATAACACCCGATAAGTCGCCGGCAGCAAGCCTTGCTGATTGCGGAAACACTCGTAGCGGGCTCGCAGCGCTTTGACCCGTTGACGCCCCGTCAAGCCATCAGGCCTGCCGCTGTTTACATTGTGGGCGCCAATCGCCTTCAGCTCGCCGGTGAGCTGTTTCAGCTGCTGGTACTGCAGCGTAATCGTCTGCTGCTGCCAGTGTGTCGCAGACAGCTCCGCCTGCTCGACACAGTCGAGCCAGTGCTGGTTACTATCGAATTGATTGACGTGAACATAATCATCCACCGCCGCCCAGGCCTGTTTTAATTCCGTCAGCGTGCCGTCGAGCAGCGTCGAAAAATAACAGCGACCACCGGGCTTTAACACCCGACGAATCTCGCTGAACAGCCTCGGCAAATGCTGGCACCACTGAATCGCCAGACTGGAATACATCACATCGACACTGTTATCGGCAAAGGGCAGCGCCTCGGCATCGGCGGCCAACCATTGCCCCGCCTCGCCAACACCGCTGTGCTGACGGGCATAATCGAGCATCCCCTCGGCGATGTCGACACCGATAAATCGCGCCTGTGGATAAGTAGTCGATAGCCGCTGGCTGATATAGCCCGTGCCGCAGCCTAGGTCGACGACGACAGCCTCTGCACCCAGACTCAAGCCTCCATCGATGGCGGAAAATAAATGATCGGCGATATCTCGCTGTAACTGCGCCGAGGCATCATAGCTATCGGCGGCGCGACTAAACGATTGCGCCATTAATTGCTTGCTGCGGCAACAGGCCAGCGATTGGATAAAACGCTCCAACTGCTGACACAGCACCTCGTCACTGTCGCGGAATAGTTGATGACAGCCTGGCAGCACCACACTGTCTGTAAGTCGCTCGGCAGCCGCCGCCGGCACCAGGTTATCGGCATCGGCAAATATCGACAGCTTCGGCATTAATAATTGCTGATAACAGTGGCGCTGATCGACTCGACCCAGCATGGCCAGGCTGTTTTGCAGCGTCTGTTGATCCGCCGGCGGCTGAGTATGCCCGCGGTCAGCCCTGCGCCACTGCCGCTCGTTCGGCGATCCCTTTAGCTGCAGCGACTGAAACAACGTCAGCGTGGACGCAGGGTTAGCCTGCAACGACTGGCTGAATTGTTGATAGGTGTCTGCCGCCATCGCCGCCGGGTAGTCGTCGCTGGCAACAAAGCGCAGATTGGTGGCAACAGTGGCCACCGCCAACACACGCTCGGGGCTGTGTTCGGCCAGTGACAGGGCGATATTGCCCCCCAGCGACCAACCGATATACACCGCCTGATCGGGCAGCTGTGCCAATAGCTGCTCCGCCAACTGCTGTTGGTCCTGATAATCGTTATGCCAGTGTCGGTTGCTGCCGTAGCCCGGCAGATCGAAAAGGTAAACGCAGTAATGCTGCGACAGCTGCTCGGCCAAGCCCTGCAATGATTGCTTTAGGCTTGCCCAACCGGGAATCAACACTAATTTGGGCCGGTGCTCGGCGCCAAAAACATCGATGACCGGCTCGATGATGGCCGCTGTCTTCACCGTCTCATGCATGATCGAGTTCCCCACGGCCGTCGGCGGCGGCCACCTCGGCCAGTGCCAATAGCAGCTGTTCGACCTGCTCCTCACTGTGCGCCGCAGTCAGCGTTATACGCAGCCGGGCACTGCCAGCGGCGACAGTGGGTGGGCGAATAGCGCCAACCCAAAAACCGCGCTGCTGCAGGGCTCGACTATAGGCCATCGCCTTACCCGCATCACCGATTAACAGCGGCTGAATCGCCGTCGAGGACGGCATGATATCGAGGCCTAACTGTTCGGCACCGCGGCGAAAAAAAGCGATTAAATCGGCTAAGTAGCCACGTCGCCAACTCTCCGTCGACAACAATTTGATACTGGCGCGCGTCGCCGCGGCGACCATGGGTGGCATTGCCGTGGTATAGATATAGCTGCGTGAGAACTGAATCAGCGTCTCGATCAATTCGTCGCTGCCGGCAATAAAGGCACCGCTGCTGCCCAGCCCCTTACCCAACGTCGCCATCAATATCGGCAACTGCTGTTGATCGAGATGGTATTGGTCGGCACAACCGGCACCGCTGCCGCCCAGCACGCCGAGACCGTGGGCATCGTCGACCATTAACCAGGCATCGTGTTTGGCGCAGGTTGCCGCCAGCTCTGGCAATGGCGCGATATCGCCATCCATACTGAATACGCCATCGACGACGACCAACTTTCGGCCCTCATCGGCGCAGCGGCTTAGCCGCTTGTCGAGCGCATCGACATCATTGTGGAGAAAGCGCTGAAAACGGGCACCGCTCAACAGGCCGCCATCGATTAACGAGGCATGGTTAAGCTTGTCTTCGAAGACAAAGTCGCCCTTGCCGACCAGCGCCGTTATCGCGCCGAGGTTGGCCATATAACCGGTGGAAAACAACAGCGCCCGCGAGCGACCGGTGAGTTCGGCCAGCTCTTCTTCCAGTGCATGATGCTCGGTCGAATGGCCACAGACTAAGTGCGAGGCACCGCTGCCAACGCCATAGCTGTCGGCGGCCAGTCGCGCCGCTTCGATCAATTTAGGGTGATTGGCCAGGCCAAGATAATCGTTACTGCAGAAATTCAAACAGCGCTGACCGTCGACCACAATCTCCGCCCCCTGGGCAGAGGCGACAGTGCGGCGTTGACGGTATAGCTGTTGTTGTTGACGCTCTGCGAGTCCTTTGGCGAGAGTTTGCTCTAGGGATGCAGACACGACACCTCCTAAGCGCTGGCGGCGTCGTAGAAAACCTTATCCATCGCGACATCGTTGACCGTCTGCTCTAACGAGGCAGCCAAATCTTCTTCACGCTGTTGGGTCGGTAGTTTCTCGCTGTTAATACCCAGACGATCAAACAGTTGATGATCGTGGTTTTCGGTCGGGTTCTTACAGGTTAGAAGCTTCTCACCGTAGAAAATAGAGTTTGCACCGGCCATAAAGGCCAGGGACTGCATCTCATCGTTCATGTCTTCACGGCCAGCCGACAGACGCACCATGCTCTTGGGCATCATAATACGCGCCACGGCAATGGTACGGATAAATTCGAACGGGTCGATTTGATCGATGGTGCCCAGATCGGCCAGCGGTGTGCCCTCTACCTGAACCAGCATATTGATCGGCACGCTGTCCGGATGCTGGGCCAAATTGGCCAGCGACTTTAACAGACCGCAGCGGTCTTTGGCCTCTTCACCCATGCCGACGATGCCGCCAGAGCAAACCTTCATGCCAGCGCTGCGAACATTAGACAGCGTGTTCAAGCGATCGCCATAGGTGCGGGTAGTAATAATATCTTCGTAGTATTCTTCCGAGGTGTCGAGGTTGTGATTGTAGTAATCCAAGCCCGCCTCATTGAGTTCTTCCGCCTGCTCGCCGGACAACATCCCCAGCGTCATACAGGTCTCCAAGCCCAGCTCCTTAACACCGCGCACCATGGCGGTGACATAAGGCATGTCTTTCTTCTTCGGTGAACGCCAGGCAGCACCCATACAGAAGCGGGTGGCGCCGGATTCCTTCGCCTTGCGTGCCTCGTTGACGACTAAATCGATCTCCATCAGCTTCTCTTTCTCGAGGCCGGTGTCGTAGCGGTTACTCTGCGGACAGTATTTACAATCCTCTGGACAGGCACCGGTCTTAATCGACAACAACTGGCTGATCTGCACTTCATTGGGGTTGAAATGCTGACGGTGAACCACCTGGGCCTGAAACATTAAGTCATTGAAAGGCAGGTCAAAAAGCGCTTGGATCTCAGCGATATTCCAGTCGTGGCGAAGTTCAGTCATCGTTATTCTCTACAATAGTGATTGCTTTCGTGGGCCTCACAGCGCTCTAGATCAGGGGGCGAGGCGGCAAAATTAGTCAAAATAATAGCCGCTATGTTAGCGCCCACAGCGACGCTGTCAACCAAAAACAGGGCGCCCGGTTAACAACGAAAGACTTCCTACCGTAAATAGAGCATGGCGGCCCGGATAACACGGCGCGGCTGTGTTATGACAACTGCACCACCGGTATCAGGTTGTTGTGTTTATTACTGACCCGCGCGTGACGCAGCAGTGCGTAATAGCCACCAACCAACAGCGTCATCATTGCCACTATCCACAGCGAGGCCGACAACGGATGTTGCGTAATGCGAGCAAACTGATAAAACATGACCGCAATGGTATAGGCCGACAGGGTGTTCCAGGCGGCACTGTAGGCCGCCCAATAACCACCTGATTCCTTATAAATGGCGCCGAGTGTGGCGACACAGGGCATATACAGCAGCACAAACAGGCAATAGGCAAAGGCCGCCGCCTGACCGTCGAACATCTGCCGCATCAGCATCAATGTCGACACCTCGATATCCTGCTCCAATGCCGCCGCCGACTCATCACCCACATCGCCGACATCCAATCCTAACGGGTCTGCCAGGCTGCCACTGACATCGGCGAGGTTGTCACCGATGGAAGCCAGGGCCTGTTTGAATTGCTCGCCGGCATTGAACACCGCCTCCTCCGCGACACCACCATTATGCTGCTTCGCCACCTCGCCATACAGCGTATCCAACGTGCCAACCACCACCTCTTTGGCGAAGATGCCAGTGAACACACCAACCGCCGCCGGCCAGTTATCCTCCTTCATCCCCATCGGTTCAAATACCGGCACGATCGCCTTGCCGATGGCCGACAGTGCCGATTGCTCGGTATCCTGATTACCAAAGCTGCCATCGACACCGATCGAGTTGATGAAATTCAAGCACACCACCACGATGACAATGGCCTTGCCCGCACGCACAATAAAACCTTTTAAACGCTGCCAAGTCAGAATAAACAAGCCCTTCAGCGTCGGCATGTGGTAGTTGGGCAGCTCCATGATAAATGGCGATCGATCGCCGGCGAACAGGTAGCGGCGCAATAACAAGCCGCACACCACGGCCAGCGCCATACCGATAAGATAGAGGGCAAAGGCGATGTTCTGGCCGTTGCGGGGGAAGAAGGCGGCGGCAAATAAGGCGTAGACCGTCAGCCGAGCACCGCAGGACATAAAGGGTGCCATCAGCGTCGTCAGCAATCGGTCGTTGCTGCTATCGAGGGTGCGCGCCGCCATTACCGAGGGTACATTGCAACCAAAGCCGACAATCAGCGGCACAAAGGATTTACCCGGCAGGCCGAGTCGCTGCATCAGGCGGTCGACAATAAAGGCCGCCCTCGCCATATAGCCAAAGCCCTCTAAGAACGACAGGCAGAAAAACAACATCGCAATCACTGGGATAAACGAGGCCACCAGCTGCAAACCACCCCCAAAGCCATCGGCTACCAGCGCGATAAACCAATTGGGTAGACCAATAGCATGCATTGCCAAACGCGGGTATTCAACAAACAAAATATTGGCACTGATATCGAAAAAGTCGATAAAGGCACTGCCGATATTAATGGTCAGGGTAAACATCAAATACATCACCGCCAGGAACAGCGGAAACGCCAACCAGCGATTGAGTACCACGTCGTCGACCCGCTCAGAAAAGGTCTTGGCCGGCGGATCGACCACCACAGACTGCTTGACCAGCGCACTGATTACCTGGTAACGAGCGCTGGCCATTGCCATCGCCGTATCGCCACCGAGGGCCAACTGGCAGTTTTCTAGTCGCTCACCGGCGGAGGCATCGGCCAGCGATATATACTGCGCCCTTGCCAAGTCATCCCCCTCCAGCAAAGCAGTCACCAATAATCGACTACTGGTCGCCTCAGCAGGCAGGGCATGACTCAATGTTTCAATGTGCTGGTCGACACCGCCGCCAAAGACAAAGCTGTTACCGCTGGGGCGCTCGAACTGATGCTGTATCACATCAATCAAACCCGTCAGCCCCTCTTTACGACTGGCAACAATGGCCACCACCGGGCAGCTAAGTTGCTGGCTTAAGCTGAGCGGGTCGATATGGACGCCATGCTTGTCAGCCACATCCATCATATTCAATGCCACAACCACCGGTATGCCGCTGCTCAACAGTTGAGTGGTTAGATAGAGTCCTCGCTCAATTGAAGAGGCATCGATAATGTTTAACAGGACATCGGCCTCGGCGCTGGCAACATACTGCTGAGCGACCTGCTCATCGAGCGAGTCGGCATCGGCGCCGGCAAACAGAGAGTAGGTGCCGGGTAAATCGACCAGAGTAAAGTCCGTCGCCGCATGCTGAAAACGGCCCTGTTTTTTTTCAACCGTCACCCCCGGCCAATTACCCACACGTTGGCGGGCGCCGGTCAGGGCATTAAACAGGGTGGTCTTGCCGCTGTTAGGGTTGCCGACGAGGGCAACAGTGGCTTTTCTCATCACTCTGCCCCCACAGCATTAATCAACGCGACTTGGATTACCGCCGCCTCATCGCGGCGCAGGCTGAGACTGAACCCTCGCAACCTGATCTCAATCGGGTCACCCAGCGGCGCCACGCGCACCAGGCGAAACTCACAGCCTGGGGTAAGCCCAAGACACATTAATTTACGCCGATAGCTGGCGGCCTGCTGTTGATAACCCACAATGCGCCCGTGACTACCGACGGCGAGCTGAGAGAGCTTAATCATTCCATCCATGCTATTACACCTTTCACGACGAGTAATCTTTGAATACAACTAACAATAAAACAAATGATAATCATTAACAAAAATACAAGCTTGGTTCTGGATCAATAAAACCCGACAAAGCATGTGGTCATGCTCTGCTCATGACAGTTACCAAATGGTGAATGCCAACCGCTGGGGGGGGTTATATACTGACAGCCATAGCTCGATAGCGGGCAAACTTAACCAACGCAATCTGCGGGTGCCACGCCCGCTCTACGGGGTAACCATGAGTACAGCCACCGACAACAGTCTGCCAGCAGAGTGGGCAGAACTGATTAAGTTTTTCGAGCAACAAAACGCGCAAGCCAAGGCCATGGGTCGGCCAGAGAAAGTACAACAGCGCCGCGATAACAACCTACTCAACGCCCGCCAGCGTATTACCGCCCTGGTCGATGACGGCAGCTTCAACGAGATTGGCGCCCTGGTCGGTAGCATCGAACACGGTGGTTTGCCCGCTGCCCCAGCCGATGCCTTAGTCGGCGGCCTCGCCACCATAGACGGTCGACCCGTGGTCGTCGGCGCCGAAGATGCCACCGTCCAGGGCGGCTCGATCGGACACGGTACCCACTCGAAAAGACTGCGCCTGGCCAATATCGCCCATCGCGAAAAAGTCCCCATGGTGATGCTGTTAGATGGCGCCGGTGAGCGTGCCAGTAACGCGCTGCTACGCCATCCCTATGCCCCCAACGATATGCAGGAGATGGCGGCACTGTCACGCAAAGTGCCCACCATCGCCGTCGTCATGGGCGCCTCAGCTGGCCACGGGGCGATTACCGCACTGCTATCGGATATTGTCATCATGACCACCGAGGGCGCCATTTTCTCCGCCGGCCCGCCGCTGGTGGCGGCCGCCATGGGGGAGATCATCAACAAGGAAGACCTCGGCGGCCCAGCAGTACACTCTCGCAGCGGTGTGGTGCACAACGTGGTCGAATCCGAACAACAGGCCTTCGACTTAGTCCACCAATACCTGTCTTTTCTGCCCAGCAACGGCTGGCAATATCCACCGCAGGCCGACACCGACGATAGCGGCCAGCGTCGTCTCGATCAGATTCTTCACACCCTACCCCGCGACGGTAAACAAGCTTATAACGTCTACAAAATCATCGAACAACTGGTCGACAATGGCCTATTCCGCGACTTCAACCCCGACTTCGGCCGCTCTATCGTCACCGGCTTTGCTCACCTCGGCGGTCGCCCCGTCGCCATCGTCGCCAACCAACCGTCAGTGATGGCCGGCTCGATCACCCACGAGGCTGCCGAGAAAGCCGCCTACTTTATCGACCTCGCCGACAGCTACCACCTGCCGGTAATCTTCCTCGCCGATAACCCCGGGGTGATGTCGGGCAGTGGCGCCGAGAAAGCCGGCACGCTGCGCTCCGCCGCCGCCATGTATGCCGCCCAGTGCAAGCTCAGCACGCCCAAACTACACGTTACCCTGCGCAAGGCCTACGGTTTCGGCAGCTCGTTAATGGCTATGAACCCCTTCGACAATCAGACCATCAGCTTTGCTTTTCCCGGCATCGCCCTCGGCGGCATCCCCGCCTCTGGTGGTGGCGCCGCCGCCAAGATGAGCACCGAAGAGCAGGCTTTTTTTGAACAGGTAGAGCGCGAGGGCTGGCTGAAGGTTGCCGATACGCTCGGTTACGATGAGGTGATCGACCCACGGCAACTGCGCAATAAGCTGTTGGCTGGCCTCGATATCAGCCGCGAGCGCAACAGCCAGCCGGCAACCCCTAAGCGCTAGCTTAGTCATGGTGCCGTCATCGATTTGCTGGCGGCACCGAGCATCGCAATCAAAACAACAATCCACCTCAAGCCGCACTGGCCTACGGCAGAGCACTGTGCTATTTTCGCCGGCTTTTCTGTCTTTGCGCTTTAGGTGTTTCATGATTTCTGGCTTTGACTACGGCACGTCCAACTGCGCCATTGGTGTTATCACTCCACAACAGCAGGTTGAGCTGCTGGCCATCGAACAGGGCCAACCCTTTATGCCGTCGGCACTTTATGCCTTAGAGCGTGAATTCATCAGCGAGTTTGTCGGCCAACAAATTGCCAATAAAGAAACTCAGCAGGCCTTTATTCAGCGCCGCGGTGCCACCCTGGCAATGGCTCAACAACTGCGTCAACGTGAGGGCATCGGCGCCACCGAGCAGACGCTGTTTGTCGGCCGCGACGGCTTCGAGCAGTATATTGCCGAACCGGAGGAGGGCTACTTTATTAAGTCGCCAAAATCCTTTCTCGGTGCCAGTGGCTTACGGCCTGAGTTCGTCGACTTCTTCGAGGACATCGTCTGCGCCATGATGCTATCGGTCAAGCAGCGTGCCGAGGCGATCAGTCAGCAGGCGATTACCCATACCGTTATTGGTCGGCCGGTCAACTTTCAAGGCCTCAATGCCGATAAGAGTAACCAACAGGCTCAGCAAATCTTAACCGCTGCAGCGCAGCGAGCCGGCTTTCAATCGGTGGAGTTTCTCTATGAGCCCATCGCCGCCGGCCTCTCCTACGAGACCAAACTCGAAAAAAACAAGACCGTGCTGGTAGTCGACATCGGCGGTGGCACCACCGACTGCGCCATGGTCAGAATGGGGCCGGATTATCGCCACAAGCAAGATCGTAAGGCCGACTTTCTCGGACACAGCGGCGAGCGTATCGGCGGTAACGACTTAGATATCCAGCTGGCCGGCAAACATTTAATGCCCTTGTTTGGCATGCAATCGATGCTGAAAAACGGCCTGCCGATGCCGACCCAAACTTTTTGGAATGCGGTCAGCACCAACGATGTTGGTGCCCAATCCGCCTTCAATAGCCAGCAGACCAGCCAGCAATTACAGCAGCTGATGCGCGACACCATCGAGCCGCATTTGCTGGCACGATTTATCGACCTGCGCGACGAGAAACAAAATCATCACCTGGTTCGCAGCGCCGAACAGGCCAAGATTGCGCTCTCTGACCACCACCAGACCAACGTCGACTTGAGCTATATTGAATCGGCGATGAGTCATACCGTTAATGACCAAGATTTTACCGAGGCCATTCAGCGGCCGATGGCCAAGATGGTGGCACTGATGGATGAGGCAATTAGTCAGGCTGGCGTTCAGCCCGAACTAATCTTCATCACCGGAGGCTCGGCTAAGTCACCGATGATACGACAGGCGATTGAACAACGTCTGGGCCAGATTGACATCGTCGATGGCGACCACTTCGGCAGCGTCGCCGCCGGTCTGACGGTCTGGGCACAGAAAATTTTCAAATAAGCGCTATCGTTAACAAAACGCCAAACAAACAACACCAGCATGCCAAGGATGGCCCTGATGAACAGTTTGACCGCGGCTCTGCGCCGCTATATACCACACCACTGCGAGCTGTGCTTAGAGGCCGCCGATAAGACGGTTAATATCTGCCGCCGCTGCCGAGAACAGGTGATACGCCATGGCCACTATTGTCGCAGCTGTGCCCTGCCGCTCACCGCGACACACCTCGACCACTGCGGCCAATGCCTCAGCCAGCCACTCAGTATCGACCGCTGCATCAGCCTCTGCGATTATTGCCCCCTTGTCGCCGCGCTGATCCATGCCATCAAATACCAACAGCGAAAACCGATCACCAAATTACTCAGCCAATTGCTGGCGGAGTCTGTGCTCGAACAGTACCGGCACGATGTTTTACCCTCGCTGCTACTGCCGGTGCCGCTGCATCGGTATAAGTTATTTAGCCGAGGCTTTAACCCCGCTCAGCAGATTGCCGACGTAGCCAGTCGTGAATTAAAGCTAAAAATGAGCAGCAACGTATTACGCAAAATAAAAATCACCGCCGACCAACACGGGCTCAACAAAAAGCAGCGGCTAAAAAATCTTAACAACGCCTTTGACTGCCGCTACCAACTAGCGGGGCAGTCTCACATTGTCATCATCGACGATGTGATTACCACCGGCACCACTGCCAATACCATCGCCGCGCTGCTGAAAAAGCAGGGCGTTAAGCGGGTCGACTGCTGGTCGCTGGCGAGAACGCCCAGCCCGCCAATCAGCTAGGCATTGGGGCTTTTTAATACCGACATCGTCAAGCGGGATTCACACACCGCCTTGCCCTGCTCATTGGTAATCGCGATGTTCCACACCTGGGTAGAACGCCCAATGTGCACCGCCGTCGCTCGGGCAGTCACAACACCACTGCTGACACCACGAATATGGTTGGCATTAATATCTAAGCCGACAGCGTAATAACCTGGCGCATTGGCCATGGTGGCAGCCACACTGCCAACCGTCTCGGCCAACACCACCGAGGCGCCACCGTGCAGAATACCCATTGGCTGGTGGTGACGCTGATCAACCGGCATGGTGGCGACCAGATAATCACTGCCAATCTCGGTGATCTCAATACCCAACAGCGAGCAGATAGTGTTCTCGTTAAATTTATTGATGTCTGCTAACACCAGCGGCGTTTTCCAAATGGACATGATATTTTCCTATTATTAGTCTGCCGTTACTGTAATGCTATTTGTGCGATACTTAAACGTCTATAGTCAGCAACCCGGCTATCAGCCCTATTATTGCGACATTATAAGAGTCAATTTTGCCCAACATCGCCTGCCGCCTCATCGCCCTAACTCTGCTACTCAGTGTCGCCATGCACAGCCATGGCCAATCGTTACGCGTTGCCGTGGCGGCAAACTTTAAGCCGGCCCTCGAGCTATTGCAGCCCGAATTCGAACGACAAACCGGCATCAAGCTGCGCCTATCGGCCGCCTCCTCGGGGGTGCTGTTTGCCCAAATCAGTCACGGTGCCCCCTTTGATGTTTTCCTCTCCGCCGATGTTGATCGTGCTGAGGCACTGGAAACGCTGGGCTTGGTCGTTGCCGGCAGCCGTCAAACCTATGCCTTCGGCACCATTGCCCTCATTAGCAAGCAGGCTGATAGAACACAGGATGAACTCATCACTGATATCTCCAACAGTGCCGTCGGTCGTCTCGCTATCGCCAACCCACAAACCGCCCCCTATGGTGTTGCCGCGCAACAATTGTTGAGCTGCTGGCAGCAGCAGGCTGTTTTCGCCCGCGCCGTCAGAGGCAATAATATCGCCCAAGTAATGCATTATGCCGCCACCGACACCGTCGATATCGCTGTTATCGCCCAATCGCTATGGCCAGGGTTCAACCGTGTTGTACAGCAGCCATGGTATTTATACCCGGTACCCAGTGACTGCTATCAGCCACTGGAGCAGCAATTGGTTATTCTACAAAGCAGCCGCAATACCGCCGCCGCCAAGCGTCTGGTGGCGTTCCTGCTCAGCGCCGAAAGCCAGCAGGTAATCGCCGGCCAAGGCTATCTGCAAGCACAGAGTCAAACTCGGTGATATACTGAGAAGTCGCTGATAGCACTGTATTTTTCAGCCACATCAGTCAACCATCACCGTCAAAGGTATCAACTTGCTGTCAACCGACGACTATCTTGCTATTTATCTCACCCTGCAATTAGCAGCGACGACGACGGTGGTGTTGCTGTTGATTTGTATTCCCTGCGGCTGGTGGCTGGCCAATAGCCGCTGGCGCATCAAGCCTCTGCTGGAAGCCATTATTGCCCTGCCGCTGGTACTGCCACCGACGGTCATCGGCTTTTATCTGCTGGTTATGATGGCGCCGCAGGGGGTGATTGGCCAACTGTGGGGCGGTCTATTTGATAGCACTCTGCCGTTCAGCTTTACCGGCTTGCTAATCGGCTCGGTAATATACTCGCTGCCCTTTGTCATGCAGCCACTGCAAAATAATTTTGAGCGTATTCCCAAAGACTTATTAAACGCCGCCGCAACCATGGGGGCCTCGCCGCTGGACCGCTTTGTCACCGTGGTCTTACCACTGTCTAAGACCAGTATTATCACCGCCGCCAGTCTCGGCTTCGCCCACACAATAGGAGAGTTTGGTGTGGTGTTAATGATTGGCGGCAATATCCCCGGCGAGACACAGCTGATTTCCATCGCCCTGTTCGACCGCGTCGAAAACCTGCAGTACCAACAGGCGCATATCCTCGCCGCTGGTTTAATGATTTTCTCGGTGGTCACCCTGGTCTTACTTTATAGCCTTAACAGCAACAAACGGGGGGGCTCGATATGGAAGTAACACCACTGTTATCCGCCGACATTACCCTGCCGCTGGCCAACTTCGCGCTGGCTGCCGAATTCACCCTACGTGACAACAGTATTACCGCCTTATTTGGCCACTCTGGCAGCGGTAAGACCAGCCTGTTAAAAGTGCTGGCCGGCTTCGATAAGACTCCGGGCAATAACGTGCGGTTTAAGGGCCAGCCATGGCAGGACCAACAACACTTTGTCCCCTGTCATCGACGTCACATTGGCTATGTTTTTCAGCAACCACAGCTGCTGCCCCACCTGACGGTACTGGACAATCTGCGCTATGCCTATCGTCGTCGGTTCCATGATGACGGCCCGTCAATTGAAGAGCTTTGCCGGTGGTTGGCACTCGACGATCTGCTGTCGCAATACCCTGGCAGCCTATCCGGCGGCCAGCAGCAGCGTGTTGCTATTGCCCGCACGCTGGCCTCTAACCCAGCGCTGATTCTGATGGACGAGCCGGTATCCGCCCTCGATGCCGACAGCCGCGAAGAGATTCTGAATTATTTAGAACAACTGCACCGTCGACTGTCGATTGCCATTGTCTATGTCAGCCATAACATCGAAGAAATCCATCGCCTCGCCGATGACGTGATCATTCTGCAGCAGGGCAAAATAGTGCAGCAGGGACCGGTACTCGAACTCGCCAATCTGTTAGACTCGCCGCTGCATGGCAGGCAGCATACCCTGCTCGAAGCCGAGGTGTGCCACTACGATAGTCAGTGGCAGTTAACCACGGTGAATATTGGCGACAATCAAACACTGCAACTGAGCAGCCACCCGACCACCATCGGCCATCGCCTACGCCTGCGTATTCCCGCCAGCAATGTCAGCATCACCCTGGCCGGCGGCGATAATAGCAGCAGTATTATTAACTACCTCGATGCCCGTATTATCAGCATCGATGAAGACGACCGCGGCAGTGCCCTGGTTCGTCTTGATGTGCAGGGTCAGCCACTGCTGGCTAAACTGACTCGCAAGTCGGTCCACCAACTGCAGTTAACACCACAGCAACAGGTGGTCGCCCAAATCAAAGGGGTGGCCATGCTCAGCGATCAGGCCCGAAACATCAGCGATGCCAGTACGCTATAAACAGTTTACGATTTCACAGCGGGAAAGATATTAGCGATGACCAACAGCCAGCCACCTTTTGATGACGAAGACGACTTTGTTGATGACAGCGATATCAACGGCAATGTCGCCGAGCCTGAAGACAGCGGCGAAAGCTATGATGATGAGGTTAACGATGCCGCCATCAACGCTGATCATCCCTTCTATTCTCTGACCCCCGATACCGTCATCGATGCGGTGGAGTCAACTGGCGTTTTTAGCGACTTTCGCATCATCCCTCTGAACAGTTATGAAAACCGTGTGTATCAGGTTGGTATCGAAGATCAGCAGCCGGTTATTGCCAAGTTTTATCGCCCCGGCCGCTGGCGCGACGAACAAATTTTAGAAGAACACAGCTTCACCCAAGAACTGTTCGATGCTGAGCTGCCGGTGGTGCCAGCAGTCATCGACAAGCAGCAACAGACCAGCCTGCTGCACCATGGTGATTTTCGCTTCAGCCTGTTCGAGCGTCGCGGCGGCTATGCGCCGGAGCTCGACAACCTAGACCACCTCTATCAGCTCGGCCAAACCATCGGCCGCATCCATGCCGTCGGCAGCCAGAAAAACTTCGACCACCGCATCGCCATCAACTTCGATTTCTATGCCGCCGACAGTGTGGCGCTGATCAAGAGCCGATTTATCCCCAAGGAGTTACTGCCAGCCTATGAAGGCATTACCGATGAGCTGCTGGCAGAGTTAAAGCAACAGTGGCAACTCAATCAAAAGCTGACTCAGATCCGCCTGCACGGTGACTGCCACCCCGGCAACATTCTATGGCGTGACGACTGTCCACATTTTGTCGATTTCGATGACTGCCTTACCGGCCCGGCGATTCAAGATTTGTGGATGATGCTCAACGGCGACCGCAATAATCGCACCGCGCAATTATCCGAGATCATCGATGGCTATAACGAATTCTTTGAGTTCGACCCGCGCCAGATCAGGCTGATCGAAGTACTGCGTAGTTTTCGTATTCTCTACCACTGCGCCTGGTTGGCGAGACGCTGGCGCGACCCAGCCTTTCCGATGCACTTCCCCTGGTTTAATACCGAACGCTATTGGGCGCAACATATTCTCGAACTAAAAGAACAACTCTGCGCCCTGCAGGAAGAGCCGTTGACGCTGTTTTAATGACCCGCAAGAAAGGGATTAGCTAGTCCTTGTTGTTTGGTTTAATCAGGGTGCGCAGCCAGTTAAAAAAGCCGTTGCCCTCCAGCACCATTCGGTCTAAGCCGTCGAAGTATTTGGCCTGCTCTGCCGGGTTGGCGAAGTACTCTCGGCGAGTCACCCGCTCGATCGAACTGTCCAAATGCTTAACCACCTTGGCGGGGTTACCTGCCACCACTACATTGGCCGGCACATCCTTGCTCACCACCGCATTGGCGCCGACAATACTGTTCTCGCCGATGGTTACTCCCTTCAAGACAATACTGCTATCGCCTAGCCAAACATTGTCATGCAAGATGATCGGTGTGACTTTTTCATCGCGCTCAGTTCTATCGTAAACACCGTGCCAGTCGCTGTCGGAAAGATACACCCCGTTGGCCATCATGACATTATTGCCAATGATAATTTCATCGCTGGCCGACAACCTAACACCGGGGCTAAGCAGTACATAATCACCAATACTAATCTTGCCGCTGTCGGGCTGTCGCCCCCAGACACCGATTTTTACTGGGCTGTATTTCTCGGCGACGATGGTGACGCACTTACCAATGGTGATATTGGGGCCATTAATATCGACATACCAGGGTTTCATGATCGTATGATGAGCGCCCAGTTCATCACAGGCCGGACGCAGAAAGTGCTCGGCATACCAGTAACGAAACTTTAAGTATGTTTTCTTCACCCAGTAGGGGCGACGATCTTGGCGCATGGCGGTAAACCTAACAACGATGGATAGTCCGGTTATCATCGTCGCTCAGGCGGTGACTGTAAATAGCTCGGGCTAACTTTCACTCGATTTTCCTCGCCCTCTAAGGGGGGCAGAAAGGGATATAACTTTCATATAAATTGATCTTAAGAAAGCAAGGAGTTAAATCCTTGCCTCTATTCAATTGCGAATCAGTTAGCCGTTACTTTTTGCTCAGTAGTCACTACAGATTTAAGCTTGGCCATGGCTTGAATTCTATCTACGCAATAAGTCACCGACTTACCAAGCTCTTCTCTAAGCCCGTCTCCGTTTTCTAGGTCCTTATAGCTAGGCGCTAAATTAGTATCCTCATATTCTGGTATGTGCTGACAAAGTTCTTCCGCGACAACCGCTCCAGAATGTGTGTCAATCAAGCGCGCATGGGCGGTATAAAAGACACGATAGCTATCCCAGTCTGAAGGAAAATAAATACTATTCCAGTTAACTGTTCTAACATCCAAGATAAAGTCATACTCACTATGTTTTTCAAGCAAAGCGGGAATTTCATTTGTGTCGGTATAGACTGAATCGTTATATGAAAATTTCATATTATGATTGTCCTGCAGGCCTTGCGCCAGTTTCTCTGCAATATCAACTGCAGGATCAGCAATCTCATTTTTTTCTATCATTGCATTGCCATTAGAAATTGCGGTGGCAACTCCCAGCATACCAAACTGTACATTCACAGGAGTTTGAGCCATAAAGCTAGGCTTTTCACTATATCTGGTGATAGTAACGCTCTTATCTTGTAAAACACTAGACTCGTCAATTGTCAGCTCGTTTGTTTTTATCGTTGAACAACCCTGTAACAGAACCATTATGAAAGAGGTGACCAGCAGCAAAGATTTTCTATTCATTTTTCATCCTTTAGTATTTTTCTTATATAAATTTTCTTAGCAGCTCCGATAGTTCCTAACGAAAAACATGAGCCGACGAGTAAAATACATGGAAAAACAATCCATTAAAAGGCTCTCGCCATATCCCGCCTAAAAATCACCAAATTAATCAGCCTAGCTTCACCTGAAGCACTCATTCTTTTCCCTTATCAAATAGCGCCCTACAAGCAAACCTCAACGCAAGGGGTTACAATAGCGTTTTTGCTTGCTGCGAGCAGTTTAATGGTTGATCATACCCCAGCCCTGGCCAATTCTAAGATCGTCACCAGCAACCGTCAGGGGCTGCATGAAAACCTCGACAAGGTGGTGCTTAAACACCTGCGGCACACCTTTAAAAAACCGATTGCCGAGCACAGCCAACAGGCCTTCGACTCTATCGCCAAACGGGTCGATGACCACCGGGGGCCGCTGGTCTTCGACTCCTGCTGTGGCATTGGTGAATCGACGGCCAAACTGGCCGAGCGCCACGGTGACGCACTGGTCATCGGTGTTGACCAATCTGCCCATCGCCTCGACAAACACAGCCTGCATTTCGACAGCCGCGACAATGCCATTTTACTCCGCGCCGACTGTGTCGACTTTTGGCGTCTGGCCTTAAGCGCCGGCTGGCGGCCCTCGCATCACTATCTGCTCTACCCCAACCCCTGGCCTAAGGCGCACCATCTTCAACGGCGCTGGTATGCGCATGCGGTCTTCCCAGCACTGCTGGCACTCGGCGGTCAACTCGAGTGCCGCAGCAATTGGCTGCTGTATTTACAGGAATTTGAGCGCAGTCTGGCGTTGGTCGACACCCCGGCGACGATTCGGGCCCTCGACGCTGCTGCACCGCTGACCCCATTCGAGCGCAAATACAGTCAGAGCGGCCAGCAGATTTGGCAGCTCAAGGCCGCATTACTCGATGATTATTCGTCATTATTAGGGTAAAGTGAGCCAGAATAATGACTTTCTCCGCGGTTTGTTACCGACCGCCGTCGACTCAACAAGAGAGACCAATGTGAGCAGCCAACCCGATACTATTTGGCAACATATTGTAGAAGAAACCACTGTCGAGGCTCAGCGCGAGCCGATACTGGCCAGTTTTCTACACGCGACCATTCTTAATCACACCTCGCTGGCCTCATCGCTCAGTTTCCACCTCGCCAGCAAGCTAGGCAGCCCGGCTGCCCCGGCCATTTTGCTTCGTGAGGTCATTGAGCAGGCCATCGCCGAAGACGACAGTATTTTGTCGGCTGCCCGCGATGACATTAAGGCTTTTCGTCAGCGCGACTCCGCCTGCCATGCCTGCGCCACACCGCTACTCTACTACAAGGGCTTCCACGCGCTGCAGGCCCATCGCATTGCTCACTGGCTGTGGCATCAGGGCCGAGTGCCAATGGCGTTATTCTTCCAGAACCGCATCTCGATCGCCTTTGGCATCGACATCCACCCGGCGGCGAAGGTTGGCAGTGGCATTATGTTCGATCACGGCACCGGCATTGTCGTTGGCGAAACCGCCAGCATCGGCAACAATGTGTCGATTATGCACTCGGTTACCCTCGGCGGTACCGGTAAAGAGGCCGGTGACCGCCACCCCAAGGTCGCTGACGGCGTGCTGATCTCCGCCGGCGCCAAGATACTCGGCAACATCCATATCGGCGAGGGAGCTCAGGTTGCCGCCGGCAGCGTGGTATTAAAAGATGTTGCGGCACATACCATTGTCGCCGGCGTACCGGCAAAAGAAATTGGCAAACCCTGCTGCGCCGAACCGGCCCTGTCGATGGATCACTCGATCAAACCTTAATAACCCTTGGTTCACGCCAATAAAAAAGCCGGTTCGCATTTGCGTAACCGGCTTTTTTGTAACAACAACGCTTATTTAGCGCTGTGGTATTTTTCAGACAGCTCGTGTACCGATTCAATAAAGACACCGGCATTAACCGGATCAACCTCCGGCGTAATACCGTGGCCTAGATTGAAGATATGGCCATCGCCATGACCGTAGCTGCTTAGAATGGTTTCGATTTCCTGACGAATACGCTTGGGCGAGGCATACAGCATGGTTGGGTCCATATTGCCCTGTAGTGCAACCTGTCCGCCCACGCGTGAACGGGCGTCGCCGATGTTCGTCGTCCAATCGAGACCCAAGGCGTCACAACCGGTATCTGCCATCGACTCCAACCACTGACCACCGTTCTTGGTAAACAGAATCACCGGGACTTTGCGGCCTTCACGCTCGCGGATCAAACCGTTAACAATCTGCCGCATATAGTTTAATGAAAACTCTTGATAGGCACGATCGCTCAGCGCACCGCCCCAGGTATCAAAAATCTGCACCGCTTGGGCACCGGCTTCGATTTGCGCATTCAAATAGGCGGTAACCGAGTCAGCCAGCTTGCTCAATAGCATGTGCATCACTTCTGGCTCATTGAACGCCATGGTCTTGGCGCGGCGGAAGTCCTTCGATGAACCGCCCTCAACCATATAGGTTGCCAGCGTCCACGGGCTGCCGGAAAAACCAATCAGCGGCACAGAACCATTGAGCTCACGACGGATGGTTTTCACCGCGTCCATCACATAGGGCAGGTCCGCCTCGGGCTTGATTACCTCTAACGCTTCGACAGCAGCGGCGTCTTGCACGGGCTTACGGAAACGAGGACCTTCGCCGGTTTCGAAATAGAGACCCAGTCCCATCGCATCGGGAATAGTCAAAATATCTGAGAACAGAATGGCAGCATCCAGCGGATAGCGACGCAGAGGCTGCAGAGTAACCTCGCAGGCAAGCTCTGGGTTGGTACACACCGCCATGAAATCACCGGCCTGAGCACGGGTAGCACGGTACTCAGGTAAATAACGACCGGCTTGACGCATCATCCATACTGGGGTGACATCGACGGGTTTGCGCTCTAGCGCACGAAGAAAACGATCGTTCTTTAGCTCTGTCATAATTTCTCTACTTAATATGGGAAGGCTTGCTACCGAGGCAAGCCTAAGCAACAGTCACACTAAAATTCTGCAGATGATAATACCCCAAACTGTTCAGTTTTTGCACCTCTATAGCGACACAGTCGCCAACTTGCTATATTGCCCCGCTTTTTTGCCAATGATGGTGATATTTACCCCCCTTGCTACGCAACTTTACCTAAATCATATCGCCGCGACCTGTGGCTATCCACAATTACTTTTTTTCCGGCCATCATTAAAATACTGGTCATCGAAAGGACTGACTCCCATGGACTACCGCTTTAGCAAAGATTTCTTTGGTCACTATCAGGTTGAAATCTCGCCCGAACAGGAAGCTTTTAGCCACTGGCTTACCAATGAAATTGGCCGCAATCAAAACCGCTGCAAGCAGGTGATTGATTCGGTACAAAAGCTACAGCAGAAGCAGTGCTGGGACTTTGATCTGAACGGACAAACTCTCCACCTTGCCCTCACTCGTGAGCAGGCAATCATTCACCCCGGTTTTGATGACGTCGACGACGATCTCAACGACGAGGGGCTGTGTGAGCACGACTATCGGCAAAATGCCGACTGCGGGCTGGAGGATTTTGCACTGTTAATCAGGGCTTGGTATGAGTTCATCAGCGGATAATTTCGATAACTTTCAATTAATTAATCAGATGAAGAGAAAAAAATGTCTTTAAGTATTGTCGCTATTGTTATGTTTACTGCCGCCCTTGGTGTTTTTGCCGCAGTCCGCGACCAGTAAGCAACTCAACAACTATTATATTCAGCGTTTAAAAGGAGGACTTCAATGAAGGTTAAATGCCAGGCTTGCCAAGCCGAAAAAGAGAATGGTTACAACGACCAATTGCCATATTGCAGTACCTGCTGGCCGCTGGTTTTACAGACCAAAACAAGCAAGTCCAGCCCTGCTGCGTCACTAGACAAATCAGATACGGACAACCCTTGGCAGGGTTACCTGGAAAATGGCTGGTCTAAAACGCTGAAGCAACTCATTCAATAATAGTGACAGTGCCGTCAACACATCACATCCTATTATAAAAAGCTCGGCACCAGCCGGGCTTTTATTTGTCTGCCCCACAGACATTACAACCCTTGTTGGTATTTGTTGAAATCTGAGGAGACAGTATTACTGGGCTTACGACTGATCAAACTGACGATCATTACCGATAAAGACGCAACGATGACACCGGGCACTATTTCATACAGCTCAAAAATGCCCCCACTGAGTTCAGCCCAAACCACAACGGTCACCCCGCCAGAGATCATCCCCGCAGCAGCCCCAGCTCGATTCATCCGACGCCAATACAGGCTGAGCAAAACAACAGGCCCAAACACCGCGCCAAAACCTGCCCATGCATAAGACACCAACCCTAACACCGTCGAATTGGGGTTCATCGCCAACATCAAGGCAATCAACGCCAGCACCAGAACCGACAACCGCGCGACCACCACGACCTCCCGTGAGGTTGCACCTGGATTGAGTAATTGTCGGTACATATCCTCGGCCAACGCCGAACTTGATACCAGCAACTGTGAATCTGCCGTACTCATTATAGCCGCAAGAATCGCCGCCAATAAAATACCAGCAACCAGTGGATGGAAAATAGTATCCACCAATAACATAAAAATACGTTCTACATCGGCGACATGACCACCTAGGTGGCTGTCGACAAAAACCATACCAGCAAAGCCTGTAAGTATTGCACCCAGCATTGCAATCGCTGACCAAGCAACGGCAATTCTTCTTGCCGGCACGGCCACCTGACCGTTTTTCATTGCCGCGAAGCGCGCTAAAATATGTGGCTGCCCAAAATACCCCAACCCCCAAGCCATCAGCGAGACTATGGATATGAGCGTTAGAGGCTGGCCATTTTTGTCCGTCCAAATATCTAACAGATGAATGTTTTCCTGCGATATTGCTTGGTAAACATAACTGCCACCACCGATGTATTGGACGGCAACAGCCGGCACGATAATCAGCGCAGCCATCATCAACAGACCCTGTACCAAGTCGGTCCATGCCACTGCTAGGAAACCACCAAACAAGGTGTAGATGACAATACAGCCCGTGCCGATGAACAATGCCGCGGTATAATCAAAGCCAAAAACTGTCTCGAATAGCTTACCCCCTGCGACCAGGCCCGAGCTGGTATAAAAGAGGAAAAAGAGCAGGATGAAAATAGCCGACAGACTTTGAATCAACTTGGAATCGTCAGCAAAACGACGCGCCAGAAACTCAGGCAGAGTGACCGCATCATTTAACGCCACGCTGTAATGGCGTAAACGCTTGGCAATCAACAACCAATTTAAATAAGTGCCTACCAATAAGCCTAAGGCGACCCACACCGCCTCAGCCCCGGCAACAAAGGCAAAACCAGGCAAACCGAGCAACAGCCAACCACTCATATCAGAGGCACCGGCAGATAACGCCGCCGACCACGGACCTAAGCGTCGCCCCCCTAGAAAATAATCCTCTGATGTCTCTGTGTATTTGGCCGCATAAAGACCAATAGCCAGCATGACAGCCAGATAGACGACAAACGCTGCTGTGACCGCGGCATTTTCTTCAATCATTGTTCCTAAACCCAAAGAAAATTTGATTATTGTAGAAAACAAAAAAGCGAGACATTGAATGCCTCGCTTTTTTTATAACACAACCACTAACAGACAGCGATTATTTACTGGTCAGATGCCATATCGCAGGCCTTAGACTTCTAAGAAATCTAAGATGCCCTCGGCAGCCTGACGCCCTTCCCAGATCGCAGTCACGACAAGGTCGGAGCCACGAACCATATCGCCACCGGCAAATATTTTCGGGTTAGTCGTTTGGAACTTACACTGCTGCTGCTCTTCAGCAATAACACCACCCCAGCTATTAATCTGAACATCAAATTCAGCCAGCCATTCTGGTGGGTTGGGTTGAAAACCAAAGGCAACCAATACCGCATCGGCAGGAAGAATTTCTTCACTACCTTCGATCACCACTGGGCGACGTCGACCGTTCTCATCAGCCTCACCCAACTCGGTAGAGACAACCTTGATACCTTCGACCTTGTCGTCACCAACAATTTCAATAGGCTGACGGTTAAAGAGGAACTCAACACCTTCTTCCTTGGCATTTTGTACTTCTTTCTTCGAGCCCGGCATATTTGCCTCGTCACGACGGTAAGCACACTGTACCGATGTTGCCGCTTGACGAATGGCCGTACGATTACAGTCCATCGCGGTATCACCACCGCCTAAGACAACAACACGCTTGCCGGATAAATCGATGAAGTCGTCAGCCGACTTCTCAAAACCTAGATTTCGATTAACATTGGCAATCAAATACGGCAGGGCGTCATAAACACCTGGCAGCTCTTCACCGGGGAAGCCACCTTTCATGTACTTGTATGTTCCCATGCCGAGGAAAACGGCGTCATACTCGGCGATAAGGTCGGCCATTTGAACATCTTTGCCCACTTCGGTATTCAGCACAAACTCAACACCCATACCCTCAAGCACTTCGCGACGAGTTTCCATCACCTCTTTCTCGAGTTTGAACTCGGGAATACCGAAAGTCAGCAAACCACCAATCTGCGGGTGTCGGTCAAAGACAACAGGCTTAACACCGGCGCGAGAAAGAATATCTGCGCAGCCGATACCGGCAGGACCGGCACCAATAATGGCAACGCGCTTACCGGTGTCTTTCACCTTCGACATGTCCGGGCGCCAGCCCATCGCCAAGGCGGTATCTGTAATATATTTTTCTGTTGCACCAATAGTAACAGCACCGAAGCCATCGTTCAGCGTACAGGCACCTTCACAGAGACGATCCTGTGGGCAAACACGACCACAAACCTCAGGTAGGCTGTTGGTTTGATGAGAGAGTTCAGCCGCCTCAATAATATTCCCTTCACTGACAAGCTTTAGCCAGTTGGGAATATAGTTATGCACTGGGCATTTCCATTCACAATAGGGGTTACCGCACTCTAAGCAACGGTGTGACTGGTCTTCTGCTTCAGTTTTTTCATAGCTGTGGTAGATTTCAGCAAATTCAACTTTGCGTTTTTCTGCCGCCACTTTGCCCGGCTCTTGTCGGCCGACATCTATAAACTGAAAATCATTGTTTTTACGTTCTGTCATAATTCAGGTCTCGTATCCGGTTACCGCTAGGCGGACCAAATCGCTACTTCAAAAGCAGGGCCGGGAAACCGGCCCCCATGCTTAGAAATCACGCTTCATCAAGGTATCTAACATCTCTTCTAATTTGGCAGCCTTAGGCTTAACCAACCAGAACTTAGTCAGATAGTTATCGAAGTTGTTTAGGATATCCGTGGCATATGCACTGCCGGTATCCTCTGCAAACTCAGCAATCATGCCACGCAGGTATTCACGATAAGGGCGATGCTCGGCATCACTCATACGCACAAGCTCGATAAGCTCTGGGTTGATCTTGGTTGCAAACTCGTTCGCTTCGTCTAAGACAAAAGCGATACCGCCGGTCATACCAGCACCAAAGTTGTGGCCGGTCTCACCAAGAACGGTAATACAACCACCGGTCATGTATTCGCAACAGTGGTCGCCAGCACCGGTAACAACAGCGCGAGCACCAGAGTTACGAACACCAAAACGCTCACCGGCATTACCGTTGGCAAACAAACGACCGCCAGTAGCACCATACAAACAGGTATTGCCCACAATAGTGGTATTGTGCGCTTCAAACATGCTGCCCTTCGGTGGCGATACGACAAGCTTACCGCCCGCCATACCCTTACCCACATAATCGTTGGCATCACCTTCGAGATACATGTTTAAGCCAGCAGCATTCCATACACCCCAGCTCTGACCCGCAGTACCCTCAAGATTTATCTTGATCGCCTGCTCAGCCATGCCGTAGTTGCCGTGTCGCTGGGCGATTTCGCCTGATAGACGGGCACCGATAGAGCGATCACAATTGGTAATCTCGTAACTAAACTCACCACCAGACTTACTCTCAATCGCAGCAACAGTATCGGCCAACATACGCTCGGCCATCTTGCCTTGATCGAAGGGATCATTTTTTGCGACCTGACAGGTACGAGGCAGCTCATCGCTGGCGCCGGCATTTGACAATATCGGCGACAGGTCGAGGTTGACCGTCTTGCTGTTGCCACCGGCAACAGGTGTCAGGCGCTCAGTATGACCGATCAACTCTTCTAGCGTACGAACACCGATCGACGCCATGATTTCGCGTGTCTCTTCAGCCACAAACTTGAAGAAATTCATCGCCATTTCAACCGTGCCAATGTAGTGCTTTTCACGCAGATGATCATTCTGCGTAGCAACACCAGTGGCGCAGTTATTGAGGTGGCATATGCGCAGGAATTTACAACCCAGCGCAACCATTGGCGTGGTGCCAAAACCAAAGCTTTCTGCACCCAATATTGCCGCCTTAATAACATCAAGGCCAGTCTTCAAACCACCATCGGTCTGAACACGTACATTACCACGCAAACCATTGGTACGGAGCGCCTGCTGAGCCTCACTTAAGCCCAGTTCCCAAGGAGAACCGGCATATTTAATCGATGCAAGTGGGCTGGCAGCAGTACCGCCATCGTAACCGGAGATAGTGACCAAGTCGGCATAGGCCTTGGCGACACCGGCAGCAATCGTACCTACACCTGGCTCAGAAACGAGCTTAACCGAGACCAAGGCCTTCGGATTAACTTGTTTCAAATCATAGATAAGCTGGGCTAAATCTTCGATAGAATAGATATCGTGATGCGGTGGCGGTGAAATAAGTGTCACACCAGGGACAGAGAAACGCAGCGTTGCGATCAAATCATTGACCTTACCACCGGGGAGCTGGCCACCTTCGCCGGGCTTAGCTCCCTGAGCAACCTTGATCTGCAAGACTTCAGCATTGACCAGATAATGTGGCGTTACACCAAATCGTCCAGAGGCAATCTGCTTGATCTTCGAGACCTTGTTTGTGCCAAATCGAGCCGGGTCTTCACCACCCTCACCCGAATTTGAGCGCCCACCCAAGGTGTTCATCGCCTGTGCAAGTGCCTCGTGTGCTTCGGGACTCAACGCACCCAAGCTCATCGCCGCGGAGTCAAAACGACGAACAATCGCACTGACAGGTTCAACCTCGTCAATACTGATTGGCGTTGCATCAGTAAGCTCAAGTAAATCACGTAAGGTTGCCGCTGGACGCTCATTCACTAAGCTGGCGTACTTCTTATACGTCGCGTAATCACCGCTCTGCACAGCTTCTTGAATGGTGCGAACCACATCGGGGTTAAAGGCGTGATATTCCTGGCCATGAACATACTTCAGTAAGCCGCCCTGCTGGATGTTCTTGCGAGAAATATGCGCATCACGAGCCAAAACAGCCAGCTCTTCCTGCAAGTTAGCAAAGGTAGCCCCTTGAATCCGGCTTGCAACACCACGGAAACAAAGTTCAACCACTTCACTTGCCAAGCCCACAGCTTCAAATAACTGTGAACCGCGGTATGAGGCAATCGTCGAAATACCCATCTTCGACAGGATTTTCATCAACCCCTTATCGATACCCTTGCGGTAGTTTAGATGTGCGGTTTCCGCATCAACTAACAATTCACCGCTGGCGTTCAAGTCGGTTAGCACACTGTATGCAAGGTATGGGTACAGGGCTGTTGCACCAAAGCCTAGCAAGCAAGCGGCATGGTGCGAGTCGCGAACAGTCGCAGTTTCAACCACAATATTTGTTTCACAACGCAAACCCTGACGGGTCAATCGATGGTGCGTAGCGCCTGTTGCGGCCACAGCTGGCACAGGTAATAAGCCCTTGCGAATACCGCGATCACTCAGCACTATAATAACCGCGCCATCACGAGACGCTTGCTCAGCTTGATCGGCAATACTTTCTAACGCCTGCTGCAAGTTTTGCTTCGTTGGGTCAAACAACAGAGTAATCGTTTGCTGTTTGTAACTCGCCTCGGGAAGCTGAGTCATCGCCTTAAAGACTGACGGCAGTAAAACTGGCGATTGCAAAATAGCGCGCTTGGCGTGTAGCGGGGTGTCTTCAAAAACGTTGCGCTCAGAGCCTAAACAGGTTTCTAACGACATCACTATCGCTTCGCGAAGTGGATCGATAGGAGGGTTAGTAACCTGGGCAAATTTCTGTCTGAAGTAATCAAACATTGAACGCTGCTGGTAGGACAATACCGCCATCGGCGTATCATCACCCATAGAGCCTATCGCCTCCATTGCTGCTTCTGCAACAGGACGCAACACTTGGTCGCGCTCCTCGAAGGAAATACCGAATTGCTTCTGGTAGACATCGAGGTCATCACCTGTGACTAAATCATCGGCAACAGTAGACTCAACATTTTCATCTAACCGTGTGGCGCAGCCATCCAACCATTCTTTATAAGGAAAGGCTGTCTTTAATCGTTTATCGATATCGTCACTGAATTCAATTTTGCCCAGAGCAGTATCGATAGAAAGCATTTCACCCGGTCCGACACGCCCCTTGGCAATAACAGTTTCAGGTGCGTAGTCATAAGTACCGGTTTCCGAGGCAATGGTAATAAAGCCATCGGTGGTCATTACCCAGCGAGCTGGACGAAGACCATTGCGGTCAAGCATACAAATTGCCTGACGACCATTGGTCATTACCAAACCAGCCGGACCATCCCAGGGTTCCATATGCATCGAGTTAAACTCGTAGAATGCCTTCAGGTTAGGGTCCATATTGGTATCGTTCTGCCAAGCAGGCGGAACCAACATACGCATTGCGCGGTGCAGATCCATGCCACCAGCAAGCAACAACTCCAACATGTTATCCAGGCTGGACGAATCAGAACCGGTACGGTTTACCAGTGGTGATAAATCCCCCATGTTCGGGATCAGCTGGGTGTTAAATAAATCTGTTCTCGCCTCGGCCCAGTTACGGTTGCCTTCAATAGTATTGATTTCACCATTGTGAGCGAGATAGCGGAACGGCTGGGCTAATGGCCAGCGAGGTAAAGTATTCGTTGAAAAGCGCTGGTGGAAGACCACAATTGAGGTCTCAAATTCTTCGTTTGCCAAGTCTAAATAGAACTTAGGCAAATCAACTGGCATGACCAGTCCCTTGTAGGAAATAACTGTGCTACAGAGACTACAAATATAGAAGTCTTGATCATCAGACAGTGCTTTTTCCGCCAGACGCCGAGCCGTGAACAAAGCAACCTCAGACTCATAGAAGGTTCGGCTTAACGAGTCGTGGACAAAAACCTGTTCGATACGAGGCAGGCAGTCCAACGCAATCTCACCGCATACGGCGGTATCAACAGGGACTTCACGCCATGCCAATACGACCAGACCCTGTTCTTCAAGCTTTTCTTGAAGAATCTTACGGGCTTGCGCCGCTATCGCTGCATCTTGGCTGAGGAAAATTTGGCCCACAGCATATTCTGCGGGCAGTTCAACGCCAGCAACGGAGCGTAGAAACGCATCCGGTTTTTTTAGTAGTAAACCACAGCCGTCACCGGTGCGACCATCAGCGGCAATACCGCCGCGATGCGTCATACATGTCAGTGATTCAATTGCAGTAGTGAGCAAGCGATGGCTTACCTCACCCTCTACATGGGCGATCAATCCAAATCCGCAGTTGTCTTTGAACTCATCAGGGCTATATAGTCCTGTCATAAAAGCTACCTGCTAAAACCTTCGTGAAAACAATAACTTAAGGTCGTTTGTATAGTTATAGACCAGCCGCTTACCAAAAGCGGGTGATCATCTTACACATTAGGGCAGTGAGTCACAAATTTATTCGCTAAATAGAGCGCACAAAAAGCTCTTTGACGGGCTCAAATGAAATTTAAATTACTGTTATTTTTTGTTATTATTCAGTCGCTTAAACTTATTTCTCGATGTACACCCTCAAGTTTTCGCAACCATGGCTGCTGATTGATCAATGATTGCGGCAGCTGGTTTTTAGCATTGACCGCTTGTTGCCTTGTTGCGAAGCTCCCGACCACGACAACATACCACGGCCGCCCCTGCCTCAGTGTTTGGTAAACCTTGGCCTCTAAGATTGCAGGTATTGCATCACGGTATTGCTTTGCCTTCTCCAAATCCGATAACGCGATCACCTGCAATGTATAATGGCCAGCCACCATTGCCAACAAGCTCTGCTCATCTGCTGTACTCGACGCCTTTGTCACCAGCTCAACTGGCTCAACTGGCTCAACTGGCTCAACTGGCTCAACTGGCTCAACTGGCTCAACTGGCTCAACTGGCTCAACTGGCTCAACTGGCTCAACTGGCTCAACTGGCTCAACTGGCTCAATAGCATTCTCATTCGCATCGACTTCTGCAAGCCCAGAATTTTGCGACTCCTTACGTTCAACCACCAGGGTAGAATCGTCAGCAGCGATGGACTCAGTCGGCAGCCCCTCCTCAGCAGGCAGTACAGATGGGCTTTCGATGCGTTGCTTTAATAATGCCAGCTCAGCTTTAGTGGCGTCACGTGCACCATCAGACCCTGTTTGCCATAAAGCAACCAACCCCAGTGCAACCACAAGAATAATAGCAATATGCAAAACAGGAAGTTTACGCTTCACGACAGTAGCGGCACCGATATCGTCGGCATACAAGGCATCCTCAAGCAGACGGTTTAGCTGGCGTGGGTTACCTGCTGCGGCTTCAATCAGCTGCTGACGCTCCTCATCGCCCAAAATATCATCAGGGTATTGGCGTAGCTCTATTCGATGCAGTAGGTAGCCGTGACTGGCTTGAGCATCAAAAATAGGAAGCCTCTCAAGCTTAAGCTCAACAGATGCACCCAGTGCCGCTGAAATGACCTCAATTTCATCGCTGTCATCAATAGTCGATAGTATCAGCTGTAATCCTGCCAAGTCCGACAACTGCAATAGTTCATCAAGCTGCTCTATTGTTAATTGCTCCACATCATCGACAATAACAATTAAGGGCTTACCAGCCATCGCCGCCTCATCACAGCAGTCGACGATCGACTCTCGCTTTAATGCCGCATCGGTATCTTCAAACAGCGCTGCCTCTGGGTCTAAATGACCTAATAATGCATCGAGCATTCCATTGCTTGATATTTCAGCATGCGTTAACCAAGCGCGAGTAAAAGACTCGTCAGCCAACTGTTGATTCAGTTCCACCAACACCGTTGTCTTGCCGGAACCCGGCGCGGCCAGCAATAGCATAACTGCATCGGCGCCACTGTAACGGCAAAAATACAGCAGTTCATCGACGACTTGCTGACGCCCGCCGGAGGCATAGAAACGCCCCTGGTCGCCCTCCTGAAAGAAGCTCAACGGTTCATTTTCTTCTAACGGGCTATCAACGCTCACCTAGATCACCATCTTGTTCTCGTAGTTATTGTTCCTGACAATCAATAATTGCCTGGGTAATCTCACCCAGCCCGGCATCCGATGTCACAAATGCCCGACCCACTGCCTGCAGAAGCACTAAACGTAGTCGCCCATCAAGCACCTTTTTATCCACGGACATAAGTGCCAGGTATCGTTCCGGTTTCATCGCCTTTGGCCCAAGTATCGGCAGATTTGCCTGCCGATGTATCAACTTGACATCCGCAACATCGTCGTCGGAGATAAACCCCATTGCTGCGGATAATGTCGCCGCCATGACCGTACCCGCTGCCACGGCCTCCCCATGCAACCAAACACCATAGCCCTGCTCGGTTTCTATTGCGTGGCCAAAAGTATGCCCCAAATTAAGAATGGCTCTGATGCCACCCTCACGCTCATCCTGCGCGACGACCTTCGCCTTATTATGACAAGATGCCTCAATTGCGTAGTGGATAGCCTCTTTATCTCGTGCCATGAGCCTGGCCATATTACCCTGCAACCACTGGTAGAAAGGGTTATCACAAATCAGGCCATATTTAATAACCTCGGCTAAACCGGCGCTGTACTCTCTGTCAGGCAGAGTATCGAGGGAATCTGAATCAATAATCACTGCGCGGGGCTGGTGAAAGGCACCAATCATATTTTTCCCCAGCGAATGATTAACTCCCGTTTTTCCGCCTACGGAAGAATCAACCTGCGATAATACCGTGGTTGGCACCTGAATGAATTCTACTCCGCGCTGATACGATGCTGCAGCATAACCGGTCATATCTCCAACCACACCACCACCCAAGGCAATCAACGTCGTGGTTCGGTTATGCTTCCCTTCCAGCAGCCCGGTATAGATGAGATTGAGTGTGTCTAGATTTTTATAGCTCTCGCCATCTGGCAAGATCACACTATCGACTTGATAATCCGCCGATAACGTATCGATCAACCCCTGCAAGTATATAGGTGCAATTGTGTCGTTTGTCACAATCATCACTTGCTTTGCTACTATGTGGGGCTGGTATTTAGCAAGCTCAAACATAATGTTAGAGCCAATATAAATGGGGTAGCTACGCTCGGCCAAATCTACATTCAATGTTGTCATATATCACACCACCAAGCTCAAGCTTGGCCTTAATCGTTAGTAACTAAATAGCGGCTATTTATTGGCCAGCAAAGCCGCAATGTCTATCGCCACAGCTTTGGGGTTACGGTTATCCGTCTCGACCACATAGTCGGCAATATCTCGATAGAGGGGATCTCTGATATCAAGTAGTTTTTGCAACACTGCGGCGGGGTCTTCATTTTGCAGCAACGGGCGCTTGCGGTCTTTTGATGTTCGCAATACCTGCTGTTCAACCGATGTGGCAAGATATACAACAATACCCCTGGCTGCCAGAAGTGTTCGGTTCTCAGCACGCATAACAATGCCGCCACCGGTGGCAAGCACCATATCAGACTGCTGCGAAAGAGCCTCTAGCGCTGAGGTTTCTCGATTGCGAAAGCCTTCTTCGCCTTCAACATCGAATATCCAGGGGATATCTGCACCGGTACGTTCTTCGATTTCCCGGTCAGAATCTTTAAAAGGTAGGTTTAACTCTTGGGCCAACAATCGCCCTATTGTTGTCTTGCCGGCCCCCATGGGGCCAACAAGAAACACTTTCTTTAACTGCATTATCTATCCGCATTAATCCAACAAATCATCGGATAATATACGCGGGGTGATAAATATCAACAACTCTTCCTTGGTACTATCTTCAGAGGTACTTTGAAATAGCCTGCCGAGATAAGGAATATCACCCAGGAACGGTGTCTTCTGCTTGGTCACAATATCGACTGTTTTAAATACGCCGCCGAGAACAACCGTCTCACCGTTCTTGACCAATACCTGGGTCTGAATCTGACGAGTATCGATAATCGGAATCTGCGAGCCAAACTCACCGGTAATAAACTCAGTGGATTCGTCTTGGTTAATCTCCAACTGCATCATGACACGATCGTCGGGTGTGATATACGGCGTTACCTCAAGTTTCAACACAGCTTCTTTAAATGAAACCGTGGTTTCACCGCTGGAAGATGACTCTAGGAACGGTAATTCTTGACCGGCCTTGATCACGGCTTTTTGCTTATCACCAGTAATAACCTTTGGCTCAGCAACCAGTTCACCGCGACCATTACTTTCCATCGCACTGATTTCGGCCGATAGGTTAAGACCCGCATTGGTGTAGCCAACTGCAATGCTTGACGTTTGTGATGGAGAGGCACCCATATCTACCATGATGGGGGCTGGGAAAATATCGGCACCGATCTCTTGCAAAAATAGGGATTCCAAGCTGTCAGCTACATTTACATGGTCACCAATCCCCTGCTTAGCCGCACCCCAGCGAACGCCAAGCTCTTCTTTAAAGTTAGTATCTGCAGCGACAAGACGAGCCTCGATTAATACCTGCCTAACCGGAATATCGATGGCCGCTAATAATGTTCTAAATTCTTCTAGTCGATTGGCAGTCTCAGTAATAATCAGCGAGTTTGTTCGCTCATCCCAAATCGCGTGACCGCGGGGAGACAGCATACTCTTGCTACCCTCTTCGCTGTCATCTTTGAATAGATTGAAAATAGATTCTGCACTGTGGTAGCGGATCCTAAATAGCTCAGTACTTAACGGGGCTAACTCCTCGATCTGCTTGTTTGCCTCAATGCGCTGACGCTCCTGGTTGGCCAATTCTTCAGCCGGGGCAATCATCAACACATTGCCGACTTGACGCTTACCAAGCGCCTTGGTTTTTAACACCAAGTCCAATGCCTGATCCCAGGGTACATTCTGCAAGCGCAAGGTGATTTTACCGCTAACCTGGTCGCTGGCAACGAGGTTTAAGCCGGTAAAATCAGCAATCAACTGAAGCACAGCACGCACTTCTATATCCTGGAAGTTTAAGGACAAACGCTCACCAGTGTATTCAAACTCAGAACGCTTAGCCTGTACCTCCTCTGGGCTCAGTGGGCGAACACTGACGACATAAGTGTTTTCAACCTGATAAGCTAGGTAATCATACTCACCCATAGGCTCTAAACTAATAACACTTGATTGACCGTTCTTTGACTCTTTCGCTATCACAGTCTTAACCGGTGTAGCGAAATCTAATACGTCGAATGTGCGCTCCAGTTCATTTGCAATTGAAACATCGTCAAATGTTAATTTGATATACCGACCTTCCTTGACCATATCGACATCGACATCGATTGAAGAAAGCCCCAGCAACAACTTGCCCTCCCCATCTTCACCGCGCTGAAAGTCAAGACTGTCAATTGATTTAGAGCTGCCACTCTCTTTATTGACTGCCGTCATAATATCGTCATTAGACTTCTTAATATACGTCTTCGATGCCTCTGAACCGATAACAACCACCAGGTCATTGCCCTCCACCTTGGCGGTGTAGTTAGATAGCTGACTCAGGCTGAACACAACTCGCGTGCGATCGCTGGTGCCTAAAACTGTCACAGACTCGGTAACACCAATGTTTAGCGTATGCTTCTTTTTGGCAATACCACTCTCAACATCAGCCAAATCCAACGATATTCTTGCTGGCTTTTCAATCGTATATGCCTTCGGCTCTGGTGGAGCACCATCAAAGCTCATAATCACCTGAACACGCTCACCGGGAAGTGAGTTGAATTCGATATTTTCCATGGTAACGGCGTTAGCCAAAAGGCTAGTCAACATTGCTGCCGTTACAGTCAATCCTAATGCTGCTTTTTTTATCAGTCTCACCGAGAACCCCTGATTAACGTTTCGAACTTTTTGATTTAATTTTTGCATGGTGTTCGCCGCCGTTATTCTTCTTTAAGATTAATAGTTCGAGGACGCTCAGCCCAACCTTTTTTACCGTTGGCCACAATCTCCATAACAGCGATCTGATTTGCTGATATATCAATGATTTGGCCATGGTTTCTTCCCATATAACTGCCGTTTTTGACGTGATGTACAGCACCACTACCATCATCGACCAACGCCCACAGAACACCACTAAAGGTCAGCGTACCAACCATCGCCAAATCATCGATGGAATAATCCTCCAACGGATCTTTTTGACGGTTTAAATCAGGTTTAACATTTTGTCTGGGCAACGCGAGCCGGGCAATATCTTGTACCGATATAGGCTTTACAAAAGGCGACCTCTTTGCTGCTGACGAGTATGCATATGATTGGTGCGGCGGATAAACAGGTATTGCTTGTATCGTCCCCACTGGACGAGACTTCACCTCGTCCATATAGTTTTCTAAGTCCCCAAAGTCATCGTTTGAACATGCCGTAACGGCCAAGACAGCGACGACGACTAATAATTTTTTAGCGATCATTATTATTCTCTCACTAGTCCTTGTAACGGTAAGTTTCTGCTAAGACATTCATTGTTAAGGCACCGCTATCATTGAGCGGCTCGATAACAAAGTTTTGGAGCTTAACAATCCGGGGCAAATTCGACACACCACTAACAAAGGTACCAAAGTCGTGATAGCTGCCGGTTACCGAAATGTTAATCGGCTGGCGTACATAAAACTCAACCGGTACCTCCTTCTGCAGGTCTATCTTCTCGAACTCAAGACCATTGTTATTACCGACTCGAGTAATATCCTCAAGTAAGCCAGGGATTTCCGCATCACGTGGAAGCTGACCTAATAGCGCACCAAAGTTTTCTTCTATCTCGACCATCTGCGCTCGATACGATTCGAGGTTTGCAGCCTCAAAAGCCCGCTTGCGAAAGGTTTCTTTAAGCTTTTGCTCTTTATTTTGCTCCCTGACTAATTTGTCTTCGAGATCACTGACCACATAGAAATAACCAATTGCGACTACGATGACAAAACACAGCGCCCAGCAAACAGCCTTAACGGGAGCCGGCCATATACCAACATTTTCAAATTCAAGGCTATTGATATCGAAGTCTTGCATCGACTCCATTGATTCTTTGAATGACATTAAGACTCTCCCTCCGGATCGCTTTGCCCTGGGACCTCAAGTTTTACCGTCATTTTGAAATCGTTACCTTGCTCGCCAAACGCACGATTGGCGTTGACCTCTGTTAGATTTGGCCCCTTAAACCAATCGGAGGCTTCAAGGGCGCGCATCAGCGATGAGACTCGCTGACTCGACTCGGCGGTGCCAGTCAACGAAATAACTCCGCTGGTAGACTCCACCTGCGTCAAAAACAGGCCGTCGGGGATGGCACCAACAAGTTCGTCGAACAAATGGACGATATAGGGACGAGTGCCCTGCAAATCCTGTACGACCTTCATGCGATCCAGCATCAGTTTACGCTTGGCTTTGAGTTCTTTGATCTCTTTGACCTGATCATCCAAATCGGTAATATGCCGCTGCACAAAATCGTTTCTGGATTGCTGGTCAGTTACCGCCTTATCAACAACACTGTAGTAGGCCACAACAACTAATATTGCCGCTAGCACGCTGACACCACAGATAGTTAAAAATTCTTTCTTTT
This sequence comes from Sinobacterium norvegicum, assembly GCF_923077115.1. NCBI lineage: Bacteria > Pseudomonadati > Pseudomonadota > Gammaproteobacteria > Cellvibrionales > Spongiibacteraceae > Sinobacterium > Sinobacterium norvegicum. The sequence goes on along the minus strand of NZ_CAKLPX010000002.1, from coordinate 192,606 downwards.
GCTCTTCTCGTTGCTCTTCGCGCCAAGGGAGTAAATTAATAGTAGCCATTATTCGAAGCTCCTCATGGCCAAGCCACAGGCAATCATAAGCGATGGAGCATCATTACTCAGGGCCAAGGCATCAACCTTGGAGGCAACCGCCATCTCCGCAAACGGGTTCGCGGTCTCAACACCGACACCCAATCCTTCTTGCACCTTTTCAGCCAACCCCTCTAACGAGGCGACACCGCCGGCCAAGATAGCAAAATCTATATCGTTATATTGGGTCGCTGAAAAGAAGAACTGCAACGCTCGAGTGATCTGCTGAACAACCGCATCACGGAAAGGGTTCAACACCTCACTGTCATAATCATCAGGAAGGCCACCCTGCTTTTTTGCCAGGCCGGCTTCGGCGACACTCATACCATAACGACGCTGAATATCTTCGGTTAGCTGTTTGCCACCAAATAACTGCTCACGGGTATAAACAGACTGACCACCATGAAAGACGTTTAGCGTTGTCATCGTTGCGCCGATATCAATTAACGCAATGACCTTGTCGTCATCTAACGCCAAATTACTCTGCAACAACTTAAAGCTACGCTCCATTGCATAGGCTTCAATATCAACAACCTTTGGCTGCAGCCCCGCACGCTCGATAGCATCCACTCGCATATCAACATTTTCCTTGCGACACGCAGCTAACAAGACATCGGCAACATCATCATTGCCCTCTACTGTGCCCAGCACATCGAAGTCTATTGCCACCTCATCAAGAGCATAAGGAATATATTGATCGGCCTCAGCGACAATCTGCTGCTCCATATCGTAATCATTTAAACCCGCATCCATCTCGATATTTTTCAAGATGACAGCAGAGCCTGCTACAGCAACGGCAACATTCTTAACCTTGCTCTTAGAGAGCTGCTGAGCCTTAATGACAGAATCACGAACACCGTCAAGGTCATTGATATTTTTTTCCACCACAGCCCCAGGAGGCAGCGTGGCCACAGCATAAGATTCAACCTTATACTTTCCACCAGCATTGCTGATCTCTAACAACTTCACAGAAGTTGAGCTGACATCCAGCCCCAACAAAGCTGATGTCTTTTTCCTTCCAAATAGGCCAGTCAAAGTATTTTTTCCCTATTCGATCCGTAACTTACGTTTTTTATAATATGTTTCATTAAATAACAGCTTTCGTGATCAAGCAAATATATATGTCATCTAAAACACTCTATAATACCTGTCTTTACAGCTTAGCCAACATATTTAACTTGGCAAGCCTTTTAATTTAAAGAGATTTTTATGCCTTTACCTCGTTCAACACTCAAACTACTCTTATCGCTATTTGTTTTATTTGTCAGCGGAACAGGTTTAGTACTGTCGGCGGCATTCATCTATCTTTCACCACAACTGCCGTCTCCGGAGTCGCTGCGAGAGGTGGAATTAAAAACACCGCTAAGGATCTACACCCAAGAAGGCGAGCTAATTGGAGAGTTTGGCGAAGAGCGCCGAATCCCAATAAACCACCAACAAATACCGCCGCTTTTCGTCAAAGCAATTCTCGCTGCCGAGGACGACGGCTTTTATACGCATCATGGCGTAGATATCAAAGGCTTACTACGCGCTGCATCACAATTATTGATGACAGGGCATATTCAATCGGGCGGCTCAACCATCACCATGCAAGTGGCCAAGAACTATTTTCTTAGCCATAAGCGAACATTTTCAAGAAAATTCCGCGAAATCCTGCTAGCCATTCAAATTGAAAGAGAGCTAAACAAGGATGAAATACTCGAACTCTACATTAACAAAATTTTTCTTGGCAACAGAGCCTATGGCATTGCTGCCGCCGCCCAAGTCTATTATGGCAAGAGTATATCCGAACTGAATCTCGCCCAGCTTGCCATGATCGCCGGACTGCCAAAAGCCCCTTCTGCATACAATCCTCTTGCTAACCCCACTCGCGCACAAAGTCGCCGAGACTGGATACTCGGGCGCATGAAAAACCTCAATTACATCGATGACGATATGTATAAAGAGGCCACTCGCCAAGCCATCACCGCCAGCTACCATGGCTCCAAGGTCGCCGTGGACAGCCCCTATATTGCCGAAATGGCTCGCCAAGAAATGATTGAGCTATACGGCAACAATGCCTACACCGACGGCTATGAAGTCTACACCACCGTCTCTGGCAAACTGCAGATCAAAGCACAAGAGGCAATGATTACCGGTCTAAAAGCCTATGATAACCGCCACGGCTATCGCGGACCGGAAGCACAGCTAGAAGACATCAGCGAAGAGAGTACGAGTAATGCACTGTCCTCATACCGCGTCATAGCCAATATGATTCCAGCAGCTGTTATCGCTCTAGAAGACAACTTGGCAACCTTACGCTTTAGAGATAACAGCGAAGCAGTTCTGAGCTGGAGCGACAGCATGAGCAAGCTATCGCCATACCTTTCTGTTAATAGCGTCGGCGCCAAACCAAAATCGTTAGAAGAGATCATCGCTGTTGGTGACATTATTCGCGTACAAAAAACCGCCTCAGGCTACGATATTACGCAACGCCCGAATATCGAAGGCGCTATGATCGCTCTCTCACCGCACAACGGCGCCATTATTGCCCTTGTTGGCGGCTTTGACTTCAGGCAAAGCAATTTTAACCGCGCCCTACAGGCCAAGCGCCAACCCGGCTCTAACTTCAAACCATTTGTCTATGCCGCAGCGCTCGAGCACGGCCTGACACCGGCGACCATCATCAATGATGCCCCAGTTGTATTCGATAGCGCGAAACTCGAAGATACCTGGAGACCAGTCAACTCTAGCGGTAACTTTTATGGCCCAACCCGCCTAAGAAAAGCCCTATACAGCTCACGAAACCTCGTCTCTATACGCATCCTCAGAGAAACAGGCATCAACAAGACAATCCGCTATATGAACCGCTTCGGCTTTGATAGCGACGCCATGCCAAGAGATCTGTCTCTCGCTCTTGGCAGCTACGCACTCACCCCAATGGAACTGGTTAAAGGCTATGCAATTTTAGCTAACGGGGGGTATGGGGTTGAACCCTATTTGATAGAGAGGATTGAGGACGACCAACAGAACATCCTATTTTCAGCAAACCCAGCCACCGTATGCCGCTTACCCGACTGCGACATAGACACCGACAACAACAATGATCAAGCATCGGATGAAGCCCAAAGTCTTGAGCAAATATTGACCACCGATAGCGAGGCCAAGCTCCCTAACTACGCCGAACAAGTTATCGATGCCAGAGTTGCGTACTTGATTGACTCCATGCTGATGGACGTCATCACAAAGGGAACAGGGCGCAGAGCCTTGAGCCTCAAACGACATGACTTAGCAGGAAAAACAGGTACCACTAACGGCCCAACAGACGCTTGGTTCTCTGGCTACAACCAAGATATTGTCACCACTACCTGGGTTGGTTTCGATCGCTACGACAATATGGGACGACGCGAGTATGGCGGCAGTGCCGCACTCCCTATATGGATAGATTTCATGTCCGAGGCACTGAAGGGCAGTGAGAGCAAAAATCGACAGCAACCTGACGGCCTGGTTACTGTCAGGATAGACCCCGAAACAGGCGAATTAGCCAGCGCCAACCAGGGCAATGCAATCTTCGAAACATTCCGAAGTGAAAATGTACCTGTGCGCGAATCAAATACAGGCATATCCAACCCGGTAGACCTTGAAGAAGACTTAAACTTAGAAAACGATCTATTTGAATAAGAGAGACACCTTTTGCAATTAGCGTTGTACTTCTTCGGCACCCTTTTTCTGCTCGCTGCATGCACTACTACAAGCGCCGACAGCTTTGCCGACATGGATACCGCCAATAATTGTGGCTGCCAGTGGCAAGGCCCTTTTAGCTGGCTGATAGACGAGGTGGATGCCGTCGCCCATGTCACAATCGTTAGCCATAACGATAACTCTATGGACGGCAAGATTATCGCCCTGTACAAAGGAGAAAGCCTAGATGACACAATTCGTATCTGGGGCGACAGAGGCTATGAGTGCAGGCCCCCTGTCGACTATTTTGCAACTGATAGCCAGTGGTTGCTCGCGATCAAGAAAATTGAGGCAATACCCAGTAATAGCTTTGATCCTTTTAACCCAGAGCGAAGCTTTGGTCGCAAAGGTGATTATCAACTCAGCGCCTGCGGCGCCTACTGGCTAAAAGTTGAAGACAACAAAGCCAGTGGCAATATCACTTCTATTCTAGACTGGGATTACAACCCCGAAATGAATCCAGTCCCACTCACAGTCATTGCAGACTTCATCAGCGGCAACGCCAGCTACGCCGATATTATTGGCCATAGCAACGAGATCACCAGCATTGAAGTCATGATGAGGAAGTCGAAGCAATGGCTGAAAAACCAACAGCAATAAAAAAGCCGCGTTAACAGATGTTAGCGCGGCCTTTAAACATCGACAGAAGCCGTTAATCTATACCCAACTGCTGCCACAGCTCATCGACACGCTCAACAATAGCATCATCCATGGCAATAGGCTCCCCCCACTCCCTTGTCGTCTCACCGGGCCATTTATTCGTTGCATCAAAGCCGACTTTCGAGCCAAGCCCCGATACCGGCGAGGCGAAATCGAGATAATCTATCGGTGTATTCTCAATCATCACAGTGTCCCTTGCCGGATCCATACGCGTTGTCATCGCCCAAATCACATCATTCCAGTCTCGGGCGTTGACATCATCGTCGGTAACAATGACAAACTTGGTATACATAAACTGCCTTAAAAACGACCACACACCCAACATCACCCGTTTTGCGTGCCCAGGATACTCTTTCTTGATCGTCACCACGGCCATACGGTATGAGCACCCTTCAGGCGGCAGGTAAAAGTCGACCACCTCGGGGAATTGCTTACGGAAGATGGGGACAAAAACCTCGTTCAGCGCCAAGCCAAGTATCGCCGGTTCATCGGGTGGGCGCCCAGTATAGGTACTGTGATAAATCGGCTCTTTACGATGCGTCATCGCTGTCACAGTAAAGACGGGAAAGCTCTCGACCTCATTATAGTAACCCGTATGATCGCCAAACGGCCCCTCATCGGCCATCTCGCCAGGCTCCAAATAGCCCTCTAGGATAATCTCTGCACTTGCCGGCACATCAAGGTCGTTAGTCACACTGGTGACTAATTCTGTTTTACTTCCCCTCAGCAAGCCCGCAAAGCCGTATTCAGAGAGATTGTCTGGCACCGGAGTCACTGCGCCCAAAATAGTAGCGGGGTCAGCTCCCAGCGCAACAGAGACAGGGTAACGCTCACCGGGAAACTGCTTTTGGAACTCACGATAATCAAGCGCACCACCACGATGCGATAACCAGCGCATAATCAACTTATTTTTACCCAGCTTTTGCATTCGGTAAATACCGAGATTCTGTCGCTCTTTATTGGGGCCGCGAGTAATCACCAACGGCCAGGTAATCAGCGGCCCCACATCGCCGGGCCAACAAGTCATGATAGGCAACCTATCTAAATCTACCTCATCATCACGCAGCACCACTTCTTGGCAGGCTGCCTTACGCACTTTCTTCGGCGCCATATTAAGCACCTGTTTATAGATAGGCGCTTGCGACCATGCATCCTTTAGGCCTTTGGGTGGCTCTGGTTGGCGCAGAAACGCCAACAACTCACCGACTTCGCGCAGGGCTTCGATGTCCCGCTCTCCCATACCCATCGCAACCCGTTTTTCAGTACCAAACAGGTTCGCCAAGATCGGCATATCATGGCCTTTGACATTTTCAAAAAGTAACGCCGGGCCACCTTTTTTCAAGGTTCGATCACATATTTCGGTAATCTCAAGGTTGGCATCAACCTCGGTTTTTATCCTTATCAACTCGCCCTCTTTTTCCAGCTGAGCGATAAATTCACGTAGGTCTGAATATTTCATAGCTAAGTTAAACCGTTATGGAGCAATGAGTAGAGCATTTCGTTAAATACAAAAAAACCGCTAAAGAGCGGCTTTTTCACTACATTGGACGCAAACAACTAGCCGCCCTTCATCGACAAGAAGAATTCTTCATTGGTCTTGGTTGTCTTCATTCTATCAAGCATGAACTCAAGTGCTGGCAAATCCTCCATCGAGTGTAGAAGCTTACGTAAAATCCACATACGCTGAAGCTCTTCTTCGCTGGTAAGCAACTCTTCACGACGAGTGCCCGAACGTCGGATATTAATGGCCGGGTAAACTCGCTTCTCTGCAATACGACGATCGAGGTGAAGCTCTTGGTTACCGGTACCCTTAAACTCTTCGTAGATAACTTCATCCATTTTAGAGCCGGTATCAACCAGCGCCGTCGCAATAATTGATAAGCTGCCGCCCTCTTCAATATTACGTGCCGCACCGAAGAAACGCTTTGGTCGCTCAAGTGCATGCGCATCAACACCACCAGTCAACACCTTGCCTGAAGAAGGTACGATGGTGTTGTAAGCTCGCGCAAGACGAGTAATAGAGTCGAGTAGAATAATGACGTCCTTCTTGTGCTCAACAAGACGCTTGGCCTTTTCGATTACCATCTCTGCCACTTGCACGTGACGTGACGGTGGCTCATCAAAGGTGGAGGCTACAACTTCGGCTCGAACCGAGCGCTGCATCTCTGTGACTTCCTCTGGGCGCTCATCAATCAGCAGCACAATGACATAACACTCAGGGTTATTACGAATAATTGACTGGGCAATATGCTGCATCATCAAAGTCTTACCAGCCTTTGGCGGCGCGACAATAAGCCCGCGCTGGCCCTTGCCGATAGGGGCTGTTAAATCGATAATACGACCGGTCAAATCTTCGGTTGCACCATTACCAGCCTCTAAACAGAGACGCTGATTAGGGAACAACGGCGTTAGGTTTTCGAATAAAATCTTGTTACGTGACTGCTCTGGTGTGCTGTAGTTGATCTCAGCGACTTTCAGCAACGCAAAATAACGCTCACCGTCTTTTGGTGGTCTGATCTTACCTGAAACCGAGTCACCCGTACGCAGGTTGAACCGTCGAATCTGGCTGGGGGAGACATAAATATCGTCTGGTCCGGCTAAATATGAGCTGTCTGCTGAGCGCAAAAAGCCAAAACCATCCTGCAGAATTTCAAGTACACCATCACCGTATATATCTTCGCCGCTTTTGGCGTGACGCTTGAGTATAGCGAAGATGATATCTTGCTTGCGAGATCGACCAATATTCTCACAGCCTTGCTCTTTGGCAATCTCAATAAGCTCTGGAATTGGTTTGGTTTTTAGTTCTGTTAGATTCATAGAAATGGGAATTTCAACTTGATATTTTCAGGAGGGGACGACAACAACCAGCAATCGCAAAAAGCGCTCTCGTTGTAAGAAAGCAGATATAGCGAAGAGGAATGATGCGTTTGGGAAGGGTTACATTGTTTAATTTACCTGAGTATAAGGCAAATTGTTAATTGCGTCTAGCGGGGCTAACTATGGCCCACCTTGAGTGAGCCATTAGTTTTATAGCGAGCCTTCGATAAACTCTCTAAGCTGGGTCTTCGATAATGCACCCACCTTCGTGGCGTCGGCATTGCCGCCTTTGAAGATGATCAACGTCGGAATACCACGAACACCGAATTTGGTCGGCGTTTCATTGTTAGCATCAACATCGACCTTAACAACCTTAATCTTGCCGGCATACTCTTCAGCCAAATCATCAAGTACTGGCGCAATCATTTTACATGGACCACACCACTCAGCCCAAAAATCGACCAATACTGGAACATCTGCATTTAATACTTCAGCTTCAAAGCTGGCGTCGGTAGCGTGAACAACATTGTCACTCATTGGTAATGTCTCCCAACATTAATATGTGCTATTGAGCACGTTTACAAAAAGCACAGTGTAACACACACTCTATGCTAATAAACTAAAACACTAGTGGAGGGGATTTAGCTCTCCTGATAGCATGTATTTTCTATCGAAACTCGTTAATGCCTAACTATTTTATGCAGACTTCGCAAACTATTGCCAGCCTCGACTTGGGCTCAAACAGCTTTCACCTGCTCATTGCCGACATTGAGCACAATAGCTTTCGCCCCGTTTACAGCAATGGCTGGCGCACCCAGCTAGGCCTCAGCCTGGACAGCGAAAGACTTACCGCTGCCGCAATTGAGCGAGGCTTGAAGTGCTTAAAAGAACTGCGTCTCATCCTCGATAAATACCACGTGACCACAGTCATGGCGGTCGGCACTGCCGCCCTGCGCAATGCTAAAAATTCCGAGGATTTTATCTGCCCTGCAGAGGTAATTCTCGGCTCCAGCATCAAGATTATCAGCGGCATTGATGAGGCACAGTTGATTTACAGCGGTGTTACTCACTTAATGCCTGTCGACGACCGCTTGGTCATCGATATTGGCGGCGCCAGCACTGAACTGATACAACGCCAACAAGGCCGACCACCTCAGCCATACAGCCTTGCCATTGGCTGCCTAAGCCACTGCCAAGAGTTTTATCGTCAGCCGGATATTGATGTCGGTAAATTTGACCGTTCAATTGTCGCAGCAAGGACCAAGATAAAACGTGTAAAACCACTGTTTACAACTCGGCAGCAAGCTGTCGTGGGCTGCTCGGGAGTCATCGATGCGGTACAGAATGTACTAGCTAACAACCACTGGGGCACAATTATTACCTTCGACGGGCTAAAACAGGCTCGCCAACATGCCACTGCCAATTTTCAGCATATCGATGATGTCAATTATAAGGGCTTAAAAGAGGATCGACGACACTTATACCTGTCGGGGCTGGCCATTATTATCGCGCTGTTTGAAGAACTAGAAATCGCCTCGATAGAACACGTTTCTGCGGCGCTGAAAGAGGGCATTATTGCCCGGTTCATTGAACAACAATCTGCCGGTAGATCTGAATAAGCAATGGGCTGCCTGCAGAGGCAGGCTCCACAAAGACAGCGCTATGGCTGCGGCGAATCGCCTTCGGTACGAATAATTCGTGGCTTACGTTTATAAGTAATAACAGCAGCTTTGGCAGGTTTGCGCGGCTCTCTTAACTGGTCGCTACCAGAAGACTGCATAGTGCCACCAATAGGCTGACCAAACTGATTGTGTCGCGGCTGCTGCATACCACTGGAGTGGCTGCTCTGGCGCCGACGATTGTTCATCGCATTGCCATTGTGCTGACGTGGCTGCTGACTTTTGGGTTCTTGTGCTTGGTATTCATAGCTATTGGGGTGCGGCTGTTGACGATCGTCTCGTCTATGATCATTACGCAAACCATGCTGGCTACGACGCTGGCGCGGCTGGCCATCCGTATCACGCTGGCGATGCTGACTATCGTTGTCACGCTGACGGCTGACATGCTCGCGCTGAGGCTGGACATCAACAACAATAGGCCCCTTGTGTGGGTTCCTCTGGAAGCCACACTGTGGACACTTCACGAGTTGATGTTTTTCTGTATTGCACTCTGGGCAAGATTCAAATGCCATTTTTTCACACCATTCATTGGGTAATGCAGCTAGGTTAAGCGAGTCGCCACTAGCAAACAATAAGGGATTTCCACAGCTTTTTACGGCGATAGTTTTTCTGTTTATCTATCAGTCTATTGCTGCCTTAATAACAATTCTTTTTGCTCTAACTCTTCCTGAGCAATCATCCACTGAGACTCGATGTCTTCCGTCGACTGGGTCAACTCTGCCTGCTTTAGCAGCTGCGTCTGCAATCGCGCTTTGTTGTCATCCTCGTAGATCGCGACATCTGCCAATGCCTGCTCAACTGTCGCCAGCTGCAATGACACTTTCTCTAATTCTTGCTCGAGTTTTTGGCAACGTTTCTTCAAGGGTGCCAACTGTTTACGCAGCTCAGCCTCATACTGACGCTGGGCTTTCTTATCCAGCACCTTACTGTCAGCAGTCGCAGCCTGAGCACTGTTTTGTATCGCCTGTTGCTGCTTCAGCTGCTGCAGTAAATGATGGTAGTCATCAAGGGAGCCATCAAATTCCTCGACCGTGCCAGCACTGAGCAACCAAAACTGCTCAACACTATTCTTTAGGAGGTGCCGGTCGTGAGAAACCACAACCACAGCGCCTTCAAATTGCTGGATAGCCACGGTTAACGCATGACACATTTCAAGATCTAAATGGTTGGTCGGCTCATCGAGAATCAATAGATTAGGCTTACCCCAGGCGACAATTGCCAAGGCTAAACGCGCCTTTTCACCACCGGAAAAATTAACAATACTGCCCGTTGCGTCCTCGCCGTGAAAATTAAAACCACCGAGGAAGTTACGAATCTCTTGTTCACTGGTCGTCGGCGTCAGTCGCTGTAAGTGCAGCAGCGGACTGGCCGACATATCCAGTGCTTCTAACTGATGCTGAGCAAAATAGCCTATCTGTAAATGCTCACCACAAATACGCTCGCCATCAACAAGAGCGAGGTCATTCACCAAACTTTTCAGCAGCGTCGACTTACCCGCACCATTGGCGCCGAGCAGGCCGATACGCGAGCCTGGGTGAATACGAACACTCTCAGTTTCAACAACGACACGCTCACCATAACCTAATTTAGCATCGGTTAGCCCCAGCAATGGGTCAGAGCTTTTATCGCTGTTGAGGAAATGAAACTTAAACGGTGAATCCGCATGCGCAGGAGCTATCAGCTCCATCCGCTCCAGCTCTTTCAATCGACTTTGAGCCTGCTTTGCCTTCGTTGCCTTGGCGCGAAACCGGCGGACAAAATCTTGTATTTCGCCCACTCGGCGCTGTTGCTTCTCGAACGCCGCCTGCTGCAGCGCCATACGCTCAGCACGCTGTCGCTCATAGGCTGAGTAGTGCCCTTTATAAAGCTGCAGCTGCTGTTGCTCTAACGAGGCAATTTCATCCACCACACTATCGAGGAAGTCGCGGTCGTGGGAGATAAGCAGCAGGGTGCCCTGATAGCGTTTCAACCAAGCCTCAAGCCAAAAACAGGCGTCAAGATCCAAGTGGTTGGTAGGCTCATCGAGTAATAGCAGATCAGAGGGACACATCAATGCTCGGGCAAGATTTAATCGTATCCGCCAACCACCTGAGAAGTCAGTGACCAGGCGCTCAACCTCACCATCGGCAAAGCCCAACCCGTGCAGCAAACGCCGGCCCCGCACCTCGGCATTAAAGCCGTCGATGGCATCGAGCTGCTCTAACAGAGAGGCATGTTTGAGGTGGTCTTCAGCGGCTTGTGCGAGTTCAATATCACACTGCAATTGACGAAGTTCGGTGTCGCCATCGAGCACATAATCAATCGCTCGGCGGTCAGAAGCCGACACCTCTTGCGCCATATGCGCTATTCGCCATTGGGGGTTGATTTGTAAATCGCCGCCGTCGAGTTCCAATTCACCCTGCAGCAGTTTGAACAGCGACGTTTTACCGGTGCCATTGGCGCCGATAAGCCCGACTCTACGTCCAGGATGGATGGTTAAATTGGCATCGCTTAGCAGTGGGCGTCCGCCCCGCAATAAGCTAATATCTATCAGTCGTATCATGGCGGCGCATTTTAACAGTACTCCGGCGACTTACCACCCCCGAACAAAAAAACATTCAGAGCTTTTCACAATATTTCACCAGAAAAACGCGAGTCACAGCTATGCCATCATTTGATAGCGAATTATTTTGGTGTCATTCAATCGACATCTACCGCAACCAAGAGATTGCCGACCTCTGCCTGCGATTGCAAAACCACGAAGGGTTAAACGTTAATCTAATGCTACTGTGCAGCTTTTTGTCGACCCAGGGCTATTTAGCAACTGTTGAAACCTTTCGACAAACAGCCAGCAATCACGATTTTTGTCACTGGAACCAGACTGTTACAATAAATTTGCGATGCAGCCGCCAGGCCATAGCCAAGAATAGTAACGACCAACAGCGGGATGAGTTGCGCCGATCTATCCTCGCCGCTGAACTGCAGGCCGAGCGAGTCGAGCAAAAACTGCTTATTAGTGCTCTGAACAACACCAATCCCGCAGCACAGCCCTCAGACATCCAAGGCTCTGGCAACAATATTATTAATTATTGGCAAGCACAGACAACAAAGGCCGCCAGCGGCGACCTTTTAACATTGATTGAGCAGCTTGATAAACTTGTCTAATCATTGACCGGATCAAATATACTCTTTATCACCGCCTTCTTGGGCCTGGGCTTTGCCGTCGATTGACTGCCCATCGGCATCGTCGCCACACCCGGTGAGACTGGTTTAGGTTGACTCTCTATCGCCTTAACTGGCTTTGTTACTTTCGCTGCATCGACAGGTTTCTCAGCCTTCGAGGGGGGAGTCTTTTCAGTCATAGCGGGTCCTTCTGCCTGCATGTTAATCGGTGCGTCGTCGACCTGAACATCGTCCATCTTGCTAACGCGCAGCTGCGCTTTAGTCGCTTTAGTCGCTTTAGTCGCTTTAGTCGCTTTAGTCGCTTTAGTCGCTTTAGTCGCTTTAGTCGCAACGTCAAAGCTGGCAATCAATTTTTCCTTGGCAAGCGCTCTTTTCGCCTGTAATTTTTGTAGTGCAATTGAACGTTTCAGCTCTGCCAAGTCAAGCTTAAGTTGGCGCTTCAGTTCCAGCTGGCCTGACAAGGCCTGCTTGGCCTTGGCCAATCGGTTTGCACCACCCTGAGTGGCGGATGCTTTAGCGTTCTCTCGCGCTAATTGCAGTCGCCGGCGCAACGCGCTCTCCTTGGTCACTGATTTGGCTATTTCAGTCTTTATTTTGGTTAACGCTTTCTCTGTCTGGTTCAGTTTATTATGCCTGGCTTTGGCAAGCTTCTGATAAAGTTTCGCCAAATCTTTTTCTAACTGCAGCACCGGATCAGTTTTGGCGACTGAGCTGCGTTTACCTACCGACATATATAACCCAACTATTACCGCAATAAATATAGCCCCATTATATCCCAGCTATATAGCGAAATGTATTCATATTACATGGGCTACAACAATGAATTGACCAAGAACCAGAGTATTTAATGAACTAATTAATGATTATGTGCTCTGAATAACACCTTAGTAATTACCCTGATTTGTCATGTCGCGCAATAAATGCATAATACTATGACCAAATTTACTTAATTATACTATTAAGCGCATTCATTCACCGTTGTTACCACAGGATTACAACATGAAAAAAAGACTTTTATGTCTAGCAGTTGCCGGCATCGTATTGGCTGGTTGTAAAGAAGAAGCACCGAAAGAAGTTGTTGCCGCTCCGAGTTTCGAAAGCAGCACCAGCCAGGCGTCTTACGGCATGGGTCTTCGTGTTGGTCAGCAGGTTAATGAAACCAGTATGCCTTTCGATAGCGACAGCTTTGTTGCTGGCCTAAACGATGGCATTGAGGGCGCTGAGGCGCAGGTTACTCAGGAGCAAATCATTGCCGCCATGCAGCAACTAAGCGCTGAAATGGAACAGAAAATGGTTGCCGAACAACAGGCAGCTGGTGAGACAAACCTTGCTGCATCAGCCGCTTTCCTGGCTGAAAATGCCACTAAAGAAGGTGTTGTTACTACCGACAGCGGTCTGCAATATAAAGTGATCAGCGCTGGCGAAGGTGAAACACCCGCAGCCGATTCCGTGGTTGAAGTACACTACCGCGGCACGCTGATTGATGGCACTGAGTTCGACAGCTCGTACTCGCGCAACCAAACGGCTCAATTCCCAGTCAATGCTGTCATCGGCGGCTGGACTGAGGCGTTACAGCTTATGCCTGTAGGCTCAAAGTGGGAGCTTTACATCCCGTCAGAACTTGCCTATGGCCCAGCTGGCAGTCCGCCAATTGGCCCCAATGCAGCGCTTATTTTTGAAGTAGAGCTGATTGCGATAGAAGCAACTGATCAAGCTGCTGCCGAGTAATATTCGCCAAGCAAAAAAAAGCCTCGTTTATACGAGGCTTTTTTTTGCTTCAATTTCTCTCAGGCAATCGTTTTCTGATGCTGATAATGCATTTTCTCCAGCAGCTGATCCTCAAGATCAAAGCGCTGAGATAGATTCTCCCCTAACGCGGATAAATCTGTTTGCAACTCAGTGGACAACAGTCGTGCCCCACCGCAACCGTCATAGAGATCATTAAAAGAAAGAGCATGCTCTGTACTCGCTTCGATGCCCGGGTAAATTTTAGCGGCGTACTCCAGCCCCCCGTCATCGAAGTCCTCGGCCTCATTAATCAGCTGATCAAAGACTTCAAAGTGCCCCGCGCAGATATAGTCCATCAATAGCTGACAGAAAGCGTCCAACTCAGTCGCGGCCTGCTTCACCTCTTTACTTTCGCTGGCATCTTCAGACAGTGCACTAATAATGGCACTTAAATCGCAATATTTAACCAACAACTGGCTGCGTTCACTAATCCAATTGCCGATGATGGCTTCAACGCCACCCCATCGCTCTTTCTTATTCTCACAGTGCTCTAACATAAAAACTGTACTCCGTTCCCTGTTCTGCATGGTACTTCGCGCTACTTCACGGTGAGTATCGCCTCCTGCGATATCCCTCCAACGGCCATGTGCTAACAATATTATTATTAGAAGTCGCTTTTTATAGCAAATAGCTTTTGGTTATTAAAACAACAACCAAAGGCCGTCAAATAAAATATAGGCCGATGCCTTATTGATAGCAAGCAGAATTGACACGGCTCTATCGTTAGCCGCCCAGCCAAGCAACGGCTACCGGCAAAAATATTGCAGTAAAAAGACCGGTCAAACCCAGCGCCAGACTGCTGAATGCACCCGCGGTCTGGGATAATTCAAACGCTCGGGCCGTGCCTAAGCCATGCGCTATCAAGCCCAGGGTAAGCCCCTGGATGCGCTCATCCTTAATCCTTAACACCTTAAAAACCAGCGGTGAGAATAGTATTCCTGCAATAGCTGTAACAATAACTGCACCGGCAGCTAACTGAACCATGCCACCCAGTTCTTCCGACAACCCCATGGCAATCGGCGTGGTCACCGACTTCGGCGCCATCGAGATCATTGTCTCTAGAGTGCCGCCGAACAGCCAAGCGATGCCAACAGCAAAGGCCACCGCAGCACTGGCACCCAGCACAATAACAACCAGTAACTGTTTCCACAGCGCCCGTATGTGCTTAAACTGCAAGTACAGTGGCAATGCCAAGGCAACCGTGGCCGGCCCCAACATGTAGTAAAGTATTTCATTCGCCACAAAATAACGCTGATAATCTATCTCTAACAGCCATATTGTTGTCGCAATAACCGCCACCGATATCAACATGGGGTGAAGTAGCAAACGTTTGCCACAGCGTAAATACAACACTTGGCTCAATTGAAAGACACCCAGGGTTAATACCAGTGCAAACAGCGGCGAATCTATAATACGGTATGAGTAATCAATCATTGGTCAAGCCATCGTCCTTGGGCTTAATCATTAGCTTAAGCAGGCCAGCCACAAAAAACTGCGCCAACAAAGTGCCTAAAACACAGGCACCTATAATCGCCGGCCACTGATCATCAAAACGGCTATCCAGGAAGAATATTCCCACTGATGAGGGCAGGAACATCAGCGTTAAGTGCTTGATTAACCCATCGCTGACAGCGGCAATATCATCGCCCACGCCGCCAACCACAATCAGGCCGATAAAGAATACAATCATTCCCAGCACCCCAGCAGGCACCGGAATATTGAGCGTTTCTTTCAGCGCCTCACCAATAAGTAGACAGCCAAAAATGACAAAAAGACCTTTAAGCATCGACGACGACTAAATAGCGGCGTTGTTTGGCTGGCGTAACACCTGCCATATACCAAAGGCTACCAGCCCTACAAAAGCCACCAACGTCCAACCCGGAATACTCACCCCCATAAACGTCCACACCACCTCGGCGCAGTTACCGTCACCCTTCAGCATCACTTCAAGCGCCTTCATAAACGGAAAGGTTTCAAGCATATAGGCTAACGGCGGCCCGCAGGCTGGCGCCATATCGGCTGGCAGGCTTTGCAAATAAAGTTGACGCATTGAGAAACCACTGCCGATTAAGGCAGACACCGCAACTAAGCAGCCGTATATCCGTGCACCTAATGCCTTAGGGTTGTGGATAAATGCTAACAGCCCCCATGCCCCAGCTAGAACAATAAAGACGCGCTGGGTAATACACAGCGGACAGGGTTCCAAGCCGAGCTGAAACTGCATAAAGTAACCCGTCGCCATCAGGCCACAACAACCCAAAAAGATCATCAGGTTGGTCTGACGCGTTGTATTGAATAGCATTGATTAGACTCCGTAATAAATATTAACTGCTAGACGGCCGTTAGATAGCGGCCAAATGGTTGTACTGCTGATAATAATCTTTGAGAAATTGATCAAACGGTTGCTGTTCCTGCGCCTCTATCTCAACCATCTTGTCGACCGAGAACCGTGCTTGCCGTAAAAATTTCTCATACTCCTGCGCCGCTAACGGTTCGGCCAAAAATTGCTGACGTAGTGACTCCGACTGGTTCATCGCAAAACGAAAATAGGGTATTTTCTGCGCCGTCATATCCGCTAAGATTCTTGCCGATGGCGTTTTACTAGCGTCGAGGAATTTCTGCTGCTGCCGTTTGAGCGCATCGCTGTAATCCGAGCTACCAAAAACATTATCGAAGTGCTCAGCAATCACGGTCATTTCCTCCAACAGCTCAAGCCCCCAATCTTTGAGCACCTTGCACTCGCCACAGAAATTAAGCTGTAAGCCAGGGCGGCGCCCCTCATTGACCACTAACTTCAGGTTGGCCGCTGAGGTATGAAACTCACGCTTCGACATGTCCTCGCTTTCTGCCATAAGGCAGGCCATCAAGAAAATATCAACAAACTTTAATTGCGCAGCCGACATACCCAATGGCTCATAGGGGTCGAGATCCAAACAGCGTACTTCGATATATTCCACACCACGCTCATAGAGCGCATTAATCGGCGTCTCCCCAGGCTGAGTTACCCGCTTAGGTCGAATACTAGAATAAAACTCGTTCTCGATTTGTAGCAGGTTAGGACTGAGCTGCAGATAGTCGCCCCCCTCATTTTTGATGCCGATTGCGCTGTAATCACGATGGGCTGTCGTGAGGGCTTGCAGTAGCGGACGGATATACCCTTCTAAACTGTTATAACAAACCGATAGATCCTCCTGCGCACTGCTTTGATAGCCGAGGTCACCCATTCTCAACGACGTGCCGTATGGCGCGTAAAAAGTGCCGGGATCAAACTCTTCAAGATTGCCGGCAACGCCACCAACAAAGGTTTTACAAAGCGCCGGCGAGGCACCAAACAGATAAACTAACATCCAGCTATAGCGATGAAAGTTGCGAATCAACCCTAGATAGTTTTTCGTCTTGAAGTCCTGCAGTGACAGCGAACTTTGTTCTCGCGCATGCAGCAATTGCCAAAACTCTTCCGGCATTGAGAAATTATAGTGAATGCCGGCGATCGTCTGCATTGCCTTGCCATATCGATGGCCCAGGCCCTCGCGGTATACCGTCTTCATTTTACCGTTGTTGCTGTTGCCGTAACGCCCAACAGGAATGCTGTCATCGCCCTTCAAAACACAGGGCATACTGGCGCACCATAGCAGCTCGCTGTTTTCATCGATGACTTGGTAAGTATAGCGATGCAACTGATCCAGGTCGGCCAGAGCGCTATCGACATCATGATAAACAGGGGTGATAAATTCGAGCAGCGCCTCACTATAATCGGTAGTTATTGAACTGTGTGTCAACGCTGCACCCAGCTTTGCAGGATGCTCGGTACTGGCTAATCGCCCTTGAGGGGTGACACGAAGACACTCTTTCTCAATACCTCTACCGATCTGTTTAAGGCTGGCTTCTACCTCAGCCGAGGCAAGAAAGGCTAATCGTTGCTGAAATTGAGCTGACAAAATATTCCCCTTTTATATGGCACAGTTCCGACTGTCAAATATCTTGCAGCCCGCTACTTGGCGATCTAGTGATTATAGAATATTGTGACGAATGAATGATTTATCAACCACCACAGGGAAGGCCGCGCTGCTTGTCATCAACCAGTATGCTACGCAACTGTTTACCATCAGGAGTCGTTGTTTGGATCACAATGTAATCGCGAATGCAGACAGCCTGGTGCTGCGACTTCTTCGGTGACATGCGAAACTCCTCACCCGGCTCCAGAATCACTGAATTATATTGCGCAACAACGGCTGCATCAGCCTCGCTTGAGTGTCGGATATAACCGTAAAAATCGAGTACAGCTACAGTCGCTATAACAGTAAGAATGGCGGTTAGAACATAGTACTTTGGGTCTGAGTTCACAGCATGGCCTTTAATTAACATTTGATCATCGCGGCTATTGTACGAGCACGCCTGATTTTTCGCACTATTATTTGACAGCATAGATCAACTATTTATCCAAAACCTGCCAGTTTAATCGTCCCTCCATGTAGCCCCCCCTGTTATGTCCAAATAGCTGTGGTAGTATGTTGACAAAGACTAAAAAAACGTAAGTCTGCATATCGAAAGAAGAAAAGGACGATGCCGATGAACCCCGAGTTCGAGAACAAGATTTTTGTCGTAGTAGACCCCAGCCAAGAAAAACATGTTGCCTTAGAGCGTGCGATTATTACCGCCAAATTCCGCGATTCTGCCGCGCTGCATGTATTGATTGCTGTCGATGCCGAGCATACTGACACCACCGCCAAGAACAGCAATCTGTTTCGCAGCTCAACGTGGTTCTATAACCTGGCCAAGCCCGTTGAAGAAGCCGGTTTAGAATTCTCTGTTGAGTTCTGCTGGAGCGGTGACTGGTACGGCTCTATTATCAAATCGGCGAAAGAGAGTGGCTCCAACCTCATTATGCTGCCGTTGATGCACCGCCCCAGCGACAGCCTATGGGTCAACGAATCTATTTGGAAGCTTTTGCGCACCTCTGAACTGCCTGTTTTAATGGTTCAGCCCGGCGCCGAAATGCACCGCAAGACCATTCTTGCCGCCGTTAATTTCCAGGGCCGTAAAGATAAATACAAGCGCCTCAACGATGATATTATTTATCGCGGTCAATGGATGGCAGAGAAATACGATGCCGACCTCCACATTGTGAATGCCTATAAAGACTCGCTAAACTACCCTGACCGCTCAGCATTGGCCAATGAGACCGGTGTCGACAGCGACCGCATTCATGTGATCAACGGTGCGCCGGAAGATGTTATTGCCAATATATCCAAGCAATTACAGGCTGATGTCACCATTGTGGGTACGCTTAAGCGTGCCAATAGCTGGCGTGGCAACACCTCAGAGAAAGTTATCTCCCGCCTACACGGCGACATCTTAACGCTCAACTAAACCCTGCGTTTGAGACAAAAAAATACCTGCACTGTGCAGGTATTTTTTTGTCTGTAACAGCCTCGCAGCTTAGCTCTCCAGCAAGAAGGTAACCGGCCCATCGTTCACTAACGACACCTGCATATCGGCACCAAATTGCCCCGTCGCCACATGACCAGTATGCGCATCTTGGCACTGCCCCACCATGTAATCATATAATACTTGCGCATCAGCCGGTGCCGCCGCTGTTGAAAAGCCAGGGCGTAAACCTTTGCGGGTGTCTGCCGCCAGCGTAAACTGTGACACCAGTAAGACCCCGCCTTCGATATCGCTGACACTGAGGTTCATCTTCCCCTCGTCGTCGGCAAAGATGCGGTAGGCCAAGAGTTTTTTCAGTAATTTATCCGCGGCAGCTTTATTGTCGTTTCTTTCGACGCCCAGCAGCACCAGCATGCCCTGCTGAATTTCACCACTGACCTCACCCTGAATCTCGACTTTTGCCGTTGTTACTCGCTGCACTAACGCACGCACTGACCTACCCCCCAATAAAAAGCCGCTAATAACGCGGCATTTTTCATTACGATTAATGTAAATTTAATCACGGCTTAATAATCATCTTCATCGAGGAAACGGCGTGATATGTCACGCGTTGCTCTAATCAATGCATCGACGATAGTCGCCTCGCTCGCAGCATGCCCCGCATCACGCACTATATTAAGCTGCGACTCAGGCCACAGGTTATGTAAACTTGTTGATGCCTCTAACGGTGAAACCATATCGTATCGACCATGAACAATAACACCGGGTATTCCTGCTAATTGCTTGGCGTTCTCAAGAATCTGGTTTTCGGCAATAAACCCATTATTAACAAAATAATGGGTTTGCAATAATGCCAATGCCACAGCCCGATGCGGCTCACTGTATCGCTCAACAGTTTTTACGTTAGGCCTCAGCGTGGCACATCTCGCCTCCCATAACGCCCACGACTTGGCCGCCGACATGCGGGTAAGATCGTTATCGCTATGAATCAAATCATAATACGCCTGTAGACAATTTTGACGCTGCTCTGCGGCTATCGGTCGAACAAAATCCTCCCAGTAGTCTGGAAACACTCTACTGGCACCACTTTGGTAAAGCCAATCCAGATCAGTTTGTCGACAGAGGAAAACACTGCGCAACAGCAGCGCCATGACGCGTTCTTTGTGCTGTTGAGCATACAGCAGAGCAACAGTTGCCCCCCACGAACCACCGGCGACGACCCACTGCTCAATCTGCAAAAATTCGCGAATACGCTCGATATCCTCAACCAGTTCAACCGTGGTGTTTTCGTTCAGTTCGGCATAGGGCGTGCTGCGACCGCAACCACGCTGATCGAATAAGATAATGCGGTATTTGCTCGGATCGAACAGCGACCGGCTATTGATGACGCCGGTTACGCCGGGCCCGCCATGGACGACAATAACCGGCAGGCCATCGGGACTGCCGCACTCCTCCACATAGAGTTCATGCACACTACTGACTTCAACACGGTGACGATTATAGGGTTTTAAATCGGGGTAATGAACAAGCATATTAAGTCCGATATCGCTGAATTATCTAGGATTATAAACAACTGCCAATGGTTGTCAGTATCGACTATATCCACACCGATTCCTAGTATAGAAACGATTTAACCAGCGTGACGTTCACGGTGGTTAAATCGCTGCGGATTAATCGTTATGGATTCCGACGATTAACCATGGGGCGTTGTCTTCATTCAGTTTACGCTCTAAGTGCCAAGTCTCGCTGATATTCTCTTCGGTGTTATCGCCTAGATCCTTATAACGACCGGTAAACTTAACGCTTAAACAGGCCTCGCCAAACATTTGATCAGCACGTACCAGCTCGGTATTGATAAACAACACCTGTGTCTGCGGCTCACTGTCCAGCGTCAATCGTTCGGCCTGCATCGCATGAAAAATCTCATCGCTGAGGTATTCCTTCATAATCGACAGGTTGTTTTCATTCCACGCTTTTTGCAGCACATTGTAGTGGCCACGTGCGCCCTCAAGAAAGTTGTCGACATCAAAACCCTGGGGCAGATTAAACGGGATATCATCGGCAGCACTCGCCGTATTCTGAGAGAAACCAGAAGTCGAGTGATTCGGTTCAAAATCTTGCTGCGACGTACGCTGCTCATTAAAGGGTGCACCGCCTGCAGCACTGGCCTGCTGCTGACTAAATGGCCCAGCCTGCGCCTGTGGTTGACGGCGGCGGCGCATAAACCAAATAATGGCGAAGGCGATGGCTCCAATGATCAATATGTCTGCCATCTGCAGCCCTTCAAAGGCGCCGCCGGCAAATAATGCGGCCAACAAACCACCGGCCAATAAGCCACCGAGCAAGCCGCCCATCATGCCTTTTTTGGAACTACGCTGTTGATTGGCAGCCCCCTGCTGTTTCTGTTGCTGGGTATTGGTCGTGGTCGGCTGTTTAGGCGCCGTCTTAAACTGCTTGCCAAACGAGCCGCCACCGCCAAATTTCTTCTTGGCAAAGGCCTCAGGCGACTGCAGCGCCAAGACTAAAAACAGAGACATGAAAATAGCCAGATATCGCATTAATACTTCCCATTAAAGCTAAAATAAGTGGCCGGTATCTTAGAGTAGCCAGTGCGCAAGTCAACCAAAGTCGGCGGTGTTAACAAGCTATTAATATCCACCCTTGGATTAACACTGTGGTCGCATCAAAAATGATGGACAATCCCGCTTCAGTCTTGCTCGATTAAATGGCAGGCACAAAAAAAAGGCGCCGAGGCGCCTTTTTTTAACAGCCGAAGAATTACTTCTTCTTGTTACGCTTACGCTCGTTTTCGGTCAACAGCTTCTTACGAATACGAATTGACTCAGGCGTTACCTCGACCAGCTCATCGTCTTCGATGAATTCCAGCGCCTGCTCAAGCGTGTGCTTGATATAAGGAACCAGAGTCAAGGCTTCATCAGTGCCCGAGGCACGAACGTTGGTCAACTGCTTGGCCTTGGTTGGGTTCACAGCCAAGTCGTTTGAGCGGGTGTGAATACCGATGATTTGACCTTCGTATACGTCGACGTTTGCAGGAATCAACAGACGGCCACGCTCCTGCAGGAAGTACAAACCGTAAGCCAGTGCCTTACCCTTGGCCATCGAGACAAGAACACCGTTCTGACGTTCGCCAGCCTCACCACCCTTAACAGGGCCGTAGTGATCGAAGATACTGTTCATGATGCCAGACCCCGAGGTCAGCGTCATAAAGAGCGTACGGAAACCAATCAGACCACGAGCAGGAATAGTGTATTCAAGACGAATACGGCCCTTACCATCGGGTTCCATGTTAGTCAGTTCACCCTTACGATTACCCATTTCTTCCATGATAGAGCCCTGGTGCTGCTCTTCCACGTCAATGGTTACGTGCTCAAACGGTTCGCTGAGAACGCCATCGATCGTCTTCTGGATAACTTCTGGACGAGAAACGCCCATTTCGAAGCCTTCACGACGCATCGATTCGATCAGTACTGACAGGTGAAGCTCACCACGGCCGGAGACAACAAACTTATCCGGTGTATCACCCTCGGCAACACGCAGAGCAACATTGTGAATAAGCTCTTGATCGAGACGATCTTTGATATTACGGGTAGTAACAAACTTACCTTCTTTACCGGCAAACGGCGAATCGTTAACCTGGAAGGTCATGGTTACCGTAGGCTCATCAACACTTAACGCTGGCAATGCTTCGACATGCTCAGGGTCACAGATAGTATCCGAGATAGACAGCTCACCCAGACCAGTAACACAAATAATATCGCCGGCACTCGCCTCTTCAACCTCGACACGATCCAGGCCGTGATAGCCCATAACGCCTAATACTTTACCCTTGCGCTGCTCGCCGGGCTTGTTAGCGTTTTCGATCATGACCTGCTGGTTTGGTTTGATTGAGCCGCGGGTTACACGACCGACACCAATAACACCAACATAGCTTGAGTAATCCAATGCAGAAATCTGCATTTGTAGCGGGCCATCGGTATCAACCTCAGGAGCCGGAACGTTATCAACAATCATCTGCATCAGCGGCGTCATGTCGTCGGCCAATTCGTCGGCTTCCAGGCCGGCAATACCGTTCAACGCTGAGGCGTAGATAACAGGGAAATCCAACTGTTCGTCAGTGGCACCAAGCTTGTCGAAGAGGTCAAAAACCTGATCCATCGCGTAGTCTGGACGTGCGCCTGGACGGTCAACCTTGTTGACCACAACGATTGGGTTAAGACCCTGCTCGAAGGCTTTCTGCGTCACAAAACGAGTCTGGGGCATTGGACCATCAACAGCATCGACCAACAACAGTACCGAGTCGACCATCGACATAACACGCTCAACCTCTCCACCGAAATCGGCGTGGCCCGGTGTGTCAACAATGTTGATACGATAGCCGTTCCAGTTGATAGCGGTGTTTTTCGCTAGGATGGTAATGCCACGCTCTTTTTCTTGATCGTTGCTATCCATGACGCGCTCACCACCCTGGTTGCGCTCCAGCGTGCCTGATTGTTCAAGCAACTTGTCTACAAGGGTAGTCTTACCATGGTCAACGTGGGCTATGATGGCGATATTTCTTAATTTATCTGTCACTACACTTGTTCCTGGATTGGGAGGCCCAAGGAGTTGAGCCAATAAAAAAAAGTGCCGAATTATACACAATATTGAGCCAAGTCAACATAGGCAGTACTACTTATTTGCCATAGTAATCGTAACGTGGTTTATTGTGGCCAGCTAAATACGCGCTATATTTTACCCTACTTTAGACTCCTCGAGGAAAACATTGTGAGCAGTACTCAGAATCGCAGCCAGTGGTCTGGCCGCTTTGCCTTTATAATGGCTGCCACCGGCTCCGCCGTTGGCCTTGGTAACATTTGGAAGTTTCCCTATATCACCGGCGAATACGGTGGTGGTGCCTTCGTATTGATGTACCTTTTCTGTATTGCGCTGATCGGTGTACCCATTCTGATGGCCGAAATCATGATTGGTCGTCGCGGCCAACACAGCCCAAGCCGCTCAATTTCAGATATTGCCGAAAAAGAAAAATCATCGAAGAAATGGGGTATTGTCGGCGGTGCAGGCTCACTAACCTCCTATCTGATCCTCACCTTTTACTCGGTGATTGGCGGCTGGACACTCAACTATCTAGTGAAGTCACTGAGCAATGTCTTCAGTGGTCAAGATGCCGCATCAATCGAGGCGATCTTCGGCCAAATGCTGGCGAACCCCGGCGAAATGCTGTTCTGGCACTCTGTTTTCATGATCTCGATTGCCGTGGTCGTGATGCGCGGCTTGAGCAAGGGTATCGAAAAAGCCATCGTCGTATTAATGCCGGCCATGTTTGTGTTAATTGCCGGCCTTGTGCTTTACGCCGCCTTCGGCACCGATGGCTTCGGCCAGAGTGTCGACTTCCTATTCAGTTTCGACTTCAGCAAAATTACCACCACCGCATTCCTAACCGCCCTCGGCCACAGCTTCTTTACTTTAAGCTTGGGCATGTCGGTGATGATTGCCTACGGTTCGCATCTGCCCAAGCACATCTCTATTGGTCGCGCCTCGGTTACCATTGCCCTGCTCGACACCGTCGTCGCCTTATTGGCCGGCCTGGCCATCTTTGCCATCGTCTTCTCTAACGGTCAAAACCCCGGCGCGGGCCCCGGTCTTATCTTCCAAACCCTACCCGTTGCCTTTGGCAGCATGGGTGCTGGCTTTATTGTCTCAATTGCCTTCTTCTTCCTACTCTTATTCGCCGCCTGGTCCTCAGCGATCTCATTACTGGTACCACCAGTTGAGCGCATGGAAGACACCGGTATGAGCATTGCAAAATCAACCTGGCTGGTTGCTGGCAGCGCCTGGGTTATCGGCATTCTTGCCCTGCTATCCTTTAACGTGCTGAGTGACACCGACAAATACGGCCTATTCGGCATGGGTATTTTCGATCTGCTCGATTACCTAACCGGCAAGCTATTGCTGCCGCTGGTTGGTCTGTTCGTTGCTATCTTTGCCGGCTGGGTGATGTCTTACAACACCACGACCAAAGAGCTGGAGCTCAGCGGCGCGCCTTATATTATCTGGCGCCTGCTGACCCGCTTCGTTGCACCGGTGTTAATTATCATCGTCTTCACCTCTGAGCTAGGGCTGTTTTAACAGCACCTGACCAGGCATAAAAAAACCCGCATTACGCGGGTTTTTTTATGCCTGAACATCGATGATGCGCTACAGAATAAAGCGACTCAAATCTTCGTCGACACGCAACTCTCCGAGCTGCTCATCAACAAAGGCCGCGTCGATAATTAGCTTCTCACCTCGAGCGGCCATATCACCAGCATCGAATGACGCCGCTTCAAGCAGTCGTTCCAATACCGTGTGCAGGCGGCGAGCGCCAATATTTTCAGTACGCTCATTCACCTCCCAAGCGGTGTCTGCAATACGGCGAATACCGTCTTCGGTAAAGTCGATATCCAAGCCCTCAGTAGCTAACAAAGCCTTGTATTGCTCGGTCAGGCTGGCCTTTGGCTCGGTCAAAATACGGCAGAAATCGTCGCTGGTCAGCGCCTCGAGTTCGACCCGGATCGGCAGTCGTCCCTGCAGCTCTGGAATCAAATCCGAGGGACGGCTAAGATGGAAGGCGCCGGAGGCGATAAACAGAATGTAATCGGTCTTAACCATGCCGTATTTGGTGCTGACGGTACAACCCTCGATCAACGGCAATAAATCACGCTGCACACCCTCACGGGAGACATCGGTGCCGCCGCTCTCGCCACGCTTGGCCACCTTATCAATCTCGTCGATGAAGACAATACCACTCTGCTCAGCCAGTTTAACGGCACGAGACTTAATATCCTCCTCGTTAACCAGCTTGGCAGCCTCTTCATTAATCACCGCCTTCATCGCGTCTTTGACGGTCATCTTGGCTGTTTTTTTCTTATCCTGCCCCATGTTCGAAAACATGTTCTGCAGCTGGCTGGTCATCTCTTCCATGCCCGGTGGCGTCATAATTTCGACACTTGCTGCGGTGGCAGAGACCTCAATCTCAATCTCTTTGTCGTCCAGCTCACCCTGTCGCAATTTCTTGCGGAAGATTTGACGAGTGGTCGAATCCTTACTGGTTTCATTGCTGTTTTCTTCAAAACTACGGGCGGGCGGCAACAGCACATCGAGAATACGCTCTTCGGCGGCATCCTGTGCCTTGTTTTGGTTTTTGCCAACCTCAGCCTCACGCAGTTGCTTGATCGAGTGCTCAACCAGGTCACGAATAATCGATTCGACATCGCGACCGACATAGCCAACCTCGGTAAACTTAGTGGCCTCAACCTTGATGAACGGCGCCTTGGCCAATTTGGCTAAGCGACGAGCCACCTCGGTCTTACCGACGCCGGTGGGGCCAATCATTAGAATATTCTTTGGCGTCACTTCCGCCTGCAGGCTCTCGTCGAGCTGCATGCGACGCCAGCGATTACGCAGGGCGATGGCGACAGCGCGTTTGGCTCCAGCCTGACCGACAATGTGACGGTCGAGCTCATGGGCGATTTCTCTCGGTGTCATTTCCGACATATGCTTTATCCTCGCCGACGCTATTGTGCTGCGTCGGTGTCTAATTCTTCGATGGTGAAATTGTGATTGGTATAGACGCAGATATCACCGGCAATGGTCAGGCCTTTGGTGACAATATCTTTGGCGCTCAGCTCAGTGTTATGCAACAAAGCCTTCGCCGCCGACTGGGCGAAGGGGCCGCCCGAGCCAATGGCAACCAGATTATCTTCCGGCTCAATAACATCGCCATTACCGGTGATAATTAGCGAGGTCTCATGATCGGCAACAATTAATAACGCTTCGAGATTGCGCATGGAGCGCTCCGTCCGCCATGCCTTGGCTAACTCAACCGCGGCGCGAACCAACTGCCCCTGATATTTTTCGAGCTGAGCCTCAAACAGCTCAAACAAGGTAAAGGCGTCAGCCGTACCACCGGCAAAACCTGCCAATACCTTGTTGTGGTATAAACGGCGAACTTTGCGAGCGTTGCCCTTCATTACGGTATTACCCATAGAAACTTGGCCATCACCACCGATAACTACTTTACCGTTGCGGCGAACCGATAGAATCGTCGTGCCTCTGTACTGTTCCAAGGCCTTTTCCTCACGCTAATTTAAAACCTTAAATGTGGGGCAAGGCTGTGGTTTTTCAAGGGCGGGGGATAAAGACTGCAATAATTACCATCGAAATCAAAACAGCGAGTAACACCAAAACAAAAAAACGGGCATTAAGCCCGTCTTTTCAATCACCGTACACCGCCAATGATCAGCCTTTTTTGCGCTTAATCACCATGGTATCGAAGCCCTGGTCGACCAATTTCGCTCGGGTTGACGATAGATTGCCTGCATTTTGGCCGAACGGCCCAACAATTACCCGGTACCAACCTTTCTTGCCCTTTTCAGGCCCGTCAATCGTGGCCTGCATACCCTGAATAATCAGATTGGCACGATGGCTGTCGGCATCCGATTGGCTGCGGAAAGACCCCGCCTGAATAAAGTAATCGTATTTCACCGACGATTTTTTAATGCTCTCACGCTGCAGCGGGTCGACCTCGACAGTCACCTCCGAGTCACGCAGTATGCGATAAAACTCATAATCGGTTTGGCTGCTTTTCTCCGCCGGCTGCGATTGATTACTCACCGGTATCTTCTTGCCCTCACTTGCCTGCGGCGTTTTCTTTGCCTCTGCCGGCCCGCCGCCAGCACCGCTGGCCAAGTATGCCAAAAAGGCGATAAAGCCACCGGCTACCAAGCCAGTAAACAGCCACACCCAACCGGGAACGCTGGAGGATTTCTTTGCTGGTTTCTTCTTATTGACCGGTCGCTTCTTCTTCGCCGCGGCCGGTTTTTTCTTCGCAAAGTCTTTTCCCATGAATTACATTTTCTCCGGGCTAGAAACACCCAACAAATCCAAACCATTATTCAGCACCTGTCGCACCGCCTCGCTCATCGCCAGACGCGCATTACGCAGCGGCGCATCCTCGATCAGCGTTTTATGGGCGTTGTAGCAGCTGTGGAAATCGCCGGCCAAGTCATAGAGATAGTTTGCCACCAAGTGCGGCTCGGCTAAAGTCGCCGCGCGGGCAACCACATCGGGGTATGCCGACAGACGCTTCATCACCGCCTTCTCAGCATCCTCGGTAAGCAACGACAAATCTTGCGCATCGGTATCTGCAGACCAGCTCCAGCCGAGATCGGCCAACTTGGCCATCATGCTGCACACGCGAGCGTGGGCGTATTGAATATAATAAACAGGGTTTTCATTGCTCTGCGAACGGGCTAAATCAATATCGAAGGTCAGCTGCGAGTTCGCGCTGCGAGCGGCGAGGAAATAGCGGGTTGCATCCTTACCCACCTCCTCAATCAAGTCACTGATAGTGATATAGCTGCCGGCACGCTTAGAGAGCTTAACCTCTTCACCGCCGCGCATGACCATTACCATTTGATGCAATACATACTCTGGCCACCCCTCTGGAATGCCGGCATCGGCGGCCTGCAGCCCTGCACGAACCCGGGTAATCGTCGAGTGGTGATCGGCACCCTGCTCGTTGACCACGCGCTCAAAGCCACGCTGCCACTTATCGATATGGTAGGCAACATCGGGCACAAAGTAAGTGTAGTCACCGTCGGTTTTACGCATCACACGGTCTTTGTCGTCGCCGAAATTAGTCGTCTTTAGCCACAGCGCATCGTCTTTCTCATAGGTGTTGCCGCTGTCGATAAGACGCTGTACCGCGGCCTCTACCTTGCCTTCGCTGTACAGCGAACTCTCGAGGAAGTAGACATCGAAATTAACACCGAAGGCTTTTAAGTCGGCATCCTGCTCGCGGCGCAGATAAGCAACGGCAAAATCACGGATCGCCTCGAGGTTTTGCGCATCGCCGGCACCGGTGACATTTTTATCCTCTGCGACCACGGTATCGCCGGCCATATAAGACTGGGCGCAGTCGCTGATATATTCACCACGGTAGCCATTTTCGGGCCAGCTGGCATCATCGGGACCCAGGCCAAGACAGCGGGCCTGCGTCGACAGCGCCAAATTGTTTATCTGCTGACCGGCATCGTTATAGTAAAACTCGGCGGTCACATCCCAGCCGGTGGCATCGAGCAGGCGACAGATGCTGTCACCAACAGCGGCACCACGGCCATGACCGACGTGAAGCGGGCCTGTTGGGTTGGCCGATACAAACTCAACCTGCACCTTTTTACCGGCACCGGCGGTAGAGCGGCCGTAATCAAAACCCTGCTCCAGTACCGTGCTGACCACGGCGGTGGCGGCGGCACTGTTGAGGTAGAAGTTAATAAACCCTGGGCCGGCGATCTCGACTTTTTCAACCGCATCGGAGGCAGGTAGATTATCGATAATCAGTTGAGCGACGTCTCTCGGTGGCTTGCCCACAGGCTTTGCCAACATCATCGCCAGGTTTGTCGCCAAATCACCGTGGCTCTTATCTCGGGTTCGGTCGACGTTAATTTTTGGCTGCATCTCGGCGGCAAGAATTTGTTGAGATTTTAACTGTTCGATGGTCTGCGCTAACAGCTCAGCAATAACGTCTTTCATGATTGGTCGACAACTCTGAAATATAATAAAAAGAACCGGCAATTATCCGGTTATTTTATCTGTTTGCCAAGCCGCCAGGGCGATATTAAATAGTTTCCTGCGGGTCAACATCGACAGACCAGCGCATTTGCCGCCCCTGCTTGTCCTTTTCGAGCCAATCGACAATGGCCGAAGTCAACTGCGACAATATAGAACGACTGGTCGACTTGAGCATTAATTGCGCCCGGAACCGCCCCTGGCGACGCAGCATCAGTGCCGGCATTGGCCCCACCCAGGCGACACGATCGGCCGCCAGATGTTGCAGCTCATCCCGCAGTCGTTGCAGCATCTGCTCTGCTAACTGCTCGTAACGGGCATCGGCACGCAGCATCACCAAATAACCACTGGGCGGCAATGATAATACTTGCCGTTCGACCAACAGCGACTGGGCGACGCCGTGATAACCCCGCTGCAACAACTCCAGCAGCAGAGGCTGCTCGGGGTGATGGGTCTGTATCAGCACTCGACCTGGCAATTCGGCTCGACCCGCCCGACCCGCCACCTGTACCAACAACTGGCTGATTCGCTCGGCGCCACGAAAGTCGCTGCTAAAGAATCCGGCATCGGCGTCGGCAATCGCCACCAGCGTCACATTGGGGAAGTGATGCCCCTTGGCCAACATTTGAGTGCCCACTAAAATACAGGGGGCACCACCATTAACCTGCTCGAGCAACTGCTCGAGTTCGCCCTTGCGCGACACGGTATCGCGGTCGACACGCAGCACCGGGTAGTCGGGGAACAACTGTTCCAGAGCGCGCTGACTCCGCTCCGTGCCGACGCCTTCACCGCTGAGATTGGCACTGTGGCACTCGGGGCAATAATCTGGTAGCTGACGGCGGCTATCACAATGATGGCAGCGCAGGTGTCGCGGTGTTAAATGCACAGTCATATTGGCATCACATTGCAGACAGCCGGCATTCCAACCGCAGTCATGACACATCAGCGAGGGCGAGAAACCCCGCCGATTCAAAAAGACTAATACCTGTCGGCTTTGCTCAAGCTCTGCACGCATCGCCGCTAACAGCTCGCCACTCATACCCTCGTGCATATTCTGATTACGCACGTCGACCAGCTGCATCTTTGGTGGCTTGGCCGCGCCGGCACGCTGTAGCAAGCGGGCGTGGTTATAACGACCTGACTGGGCGTTATTTAAGGTCTCTAACGAGGGAGTTGCTGAACCCAGTATAATTGGAATGGCCAATTGCTTGGCCCGCACCAAGGCAGCGTCTCTGGCGTTATAGCGCACCCCTTCCAGTTGTTTAAACGAGGTGTCGTGCTCCTCATCAACAATAATCACACCAAGGTGAGCAAAACTGGTAAACAGCGCCGAGCGGGTGCCGATGACCACGCCGACCTCGCCAGCCTTGGCGCGACGCCATACATCGAGACGGTCACCGTCGCTCATTCCCGAATGCACCATCGCAACCGGGCAGCTAAAACGGTCGGCAAAGCGTTGACGTGTCTGTGGCGTCAGGCCGATCTCCGGTACCAATACCAGCGCCTG
Source organism: Sinobacterium norvegicum (assembly GCF_923077115.1). Taxonomy (NCBI): domain Bacteria; kingdom Pseudomonadati; phylum Pseudomonadota; class Gammaproteobacteria; order Cellvibrionales; family Spongiibacteraceae; genus Sinobacterium; species Sinobacterium norvegicum. Next base: position 161,178 of record NZ_CAKLPX010000002.1, on the reverse strand, counting down.
TCGCCCAGCGATCAATTGCCGGTGTATTAACTGCAGATAAACCTCAGTCTTACCGCTGCCCGTCACCCCTTCAAGCAACGTGGCGGCAAACCCCTTATCGTCAACACCATTAACCGCTTGCCGCTGCTCTTCGGTCAGCACTAACTCCGTCTCGGCAAGACGACTATCAAGCCTCTCCCCCATCATCTGATCGTCAAAGACCTCAACCTGCTCAATCAGCGCCTTTGCTGACATCGCCCGGCTTACCGCAGTGCTCACACCCTCAGCCTTGAGCGCCGCATTATCCATCCCCTGCGGGTGACGCTGCAGCAGCTGTAACAGCTGCGCCTGCTTCTTAGCCTTCTTTAATCCGCCCTCAGGCAAACCCTTGCCCATCGTGGTCAGACGCCACAATTTTTTGCTGACCGCAGTTGACCGCCCCTTGCGCAACATCACCGGCATCGCACCACTGAGCACCTCGCCAAGGCCGTAGTGATAATAACGACTGATCCACCGGCACAGTTCAAAGACATCGTCTGCAATCACCGGCTGATCATCCAGTAGCTGCTGCACCGGCTTAAGCTTGCTGACGGCGATATCGGCCACCGCGTCAGGGTCGACCACAACAGCAATCAGGTTTTGCCGGCCAAAGGATACCTTGACTCGGCACCCCGGCTGCACCCGGGCTATTTCGGTAGCGCTGAGACCGGCAGCAGGCAAATAATCATACAGCTTACGCAGCGGTGTCGGCACCGCGACCCGCCAGACAGCAGCCCTGGGTATCGGCGCATCGAGCCCCAGGCTATTAGCCGGTGCCGGCACCTGATCACGGTTACTACTACTCATTGCTATCGATTACTCCCCAACAAGCCACTGATATTTATAGATGCTAACACGGTAACAGATGGTCACGAGCGAAATATACCGAACAATCTCGCTGCCGACACAGAAACTAATAGCGCACAAAATTCAATTGACGCTTGCCTCCGCCGATTATTTTGGTAGAATCCGGCCTCCTGTGTTTTTGACACACTTAAAATTTATTCACGCCCTGTTGGTGCGGTGCTCGAGAAAGCTTGAGTGGCGGCTCCTCCAAAAATAGGATTGCGACCATGAAAGAAGGTATTCACCCAAATTACCAAGCCATCACTGCTACCTGCAGCTGTGGCAACGTCATCGAAACCAAGTCAACACTAGGCAAAGAGCTACACGTTGATGTTTGCTCTAGCTGTCACCCGTTCTATACCGGTAAGCAGAAAGAAGCCAGCACCGGTGGCCGTGTTGATCGCTTCAAGAAGCGCTTCAGCTCACGTTCTACTCGCTCTTAATAGCGATCAGAACACGGTGACATGGCCACGGCCATGTCATAGTAAAAAAGCACTACCGATATTCTCGCTAGTGCTTTTTTTTGGCTCAATTGCAGGCAAGCACTCACTGACGCCACAAACCGCGACAGTGACACGACTTTTCAAGTTCGGCCGCTACAATTGGCTTAATGTTTTTGGGCTTTACCCCCAAATAGACGAATAAGTTCGCCGTTGTGCAATAATGATCAAAACCGGCACTAGCTTTTTTGATCAAGAACAGGCACATTGAGCCTTTATCGTGTCACCGGCGTAGTGCACGATACAGACCAGCTATCAGATCGGGCGATAACCCCCGGTGACAGCAGGCACAAATTTAGCCATCCGTGACTCGCCCAGCGACCATTGATAGGCAAAGAAAGATAACAACATATTCAGCGCTGGGGAGACCAGAACCGTCGCTGACTATTTCTTTCTTATTCCCGTGGCTCCCATTGGCGCCACAACCAGGCAGGCTTAAAATTAGCAGTAATATCAGACTCGCTGATATGCACTATTTTAACGCCAACAACACCGGCCAACAGTTTATAATCTGTCGCCTACGGGGTTTCTGTATCGCGGTTACCGCCCATCACAGAAAACGTGGCGAAGCCTTGGTTGTTAACCATTGCCATGACCAAGAATTTGCACGCTATAATTTGCAATAGCAGGGCGCGTCAGAGTGAGAACAGCTCAACGTAAGCCCCAAGGCAGCACAAAACACTGCCTATCAATTTATAGCGGTTACATTAAACCAAGATTTTTAAGGTACAAATAATGTCAGATAAAAAACAAGCCGCTCTCGATTATCACGCCTTCCCCAAGCCTGGTAAAGTTGGCCTGGCGCTAACCACCGCGTCGGCCACCCAAGACGACCTAGCCCTTGCCTACAGCCCCGGTGTTGCTGAGCCCGTACGCGCCATCGCTGAAAACCCAGAAGACGCATACAAATATACCGCCAAGGGCAACCTGGTTGCCGTCATCTCAAACGGCACCGCCATTCTCGGCCTCGGTAACCTTGGCGCCTTAGCCAGCAAGCCAGTAATGGAGGGCAAGAGCCTACTCTTTAAGCGCTTTGCCGGCGTTGATTCAATCGATATCGAAGTGGATACCGAAGATCAAGATGAGTTCATTCGCACAGTTAAGAACATTGCCTCTACATTTGGCGGCATCAACCTCGAAGACATCAAAGCACCCGAATGCTTCGAGATCGAAAAGCAGTTAATCGAAGCCTGCGACATCCCGGTGTTTCATGACGACCAACACGGTACCGCCATCGTAACCGCAGCCGGCATGTTAAACGCCCTAGAAATCCAAGGTAAAACCGTTGCTGACGCCAAGATTGTCTGCCTCGGTGCTGGCGCAGCAGCGATTGCCTGCATGCGCTTACTGGTCAGTGTCGGTGTGCAAACCGACAACATCCGCATGCTAGACCGCAAGGGCGTTATCTACAAGGGCCGTGACGGTGTCAACCAGTACAAGGCCGAGTTTGCCAGCGACACCACCGACCGCACGCTTGCAGACGCCTGTAAAGATGCCGATGCCTTTGTTGGATTATCGGGCCCAAACCTATTGTCTGCCGAACTATTGGCTTCAATGGCACCAAACCCAGTCGTCTTTGCCTGCTCAAACCCAGATCCGGAAATTGCACCGGCGCTGGCCCGCAGCACTCGCGACGACTTAATCATGGCGACTGGCCGTTCAGACTTCCCCAACCAGGTAAACAACGTCCTCGGCTTCCCCTTCATCTTCCGCGGCGCCCTCGATGTTCGTGCCACCGCCATCAACGAAGAAATGAAGATTGCCGCAGTACACGCGATAAAAGACTTGGCCAAGCAGGAAGTCCCTCAAGTGGTACTCGAGGCCTGTAACGTTGACAGCCTGAGCTACGGGCGCGACTACATCATCCCAAAACCAATGGATAGCCGTTTACTCGGCCTGGTCAGCGCCGCGGTTGCACAGGCCGCCATAGACACCGGCGTTGCGCAGACCGGCTACCCGGCTAACTATCCGCTGCTCAGCGCTGACGATATTTAAGCCATCACAGCAACACGTCAGCGAGATCCGCTCAGCAGCCTTCAGCAACAGCGTTTGCTAACCGTGCTGCGGTAGGGTAAAAAAGGTTATTGTCTTCGGCGATAACCTTTTTTTATGCCGTCTCATTCTACCCACAGGAGCAACAATGAACCCCAGCCACATCCCCAGCAATATTAATTATAAAAAGAAGTCGAAGCTGCTGGTGCTCAGCTATGGCGGCAACCAGCCGATGGAATATAGCCTGCCGGCGGAGTATCTTCGTGTGCACTCACCCTCTGCCGAAGTGCAGGGACACGGTGTCGGTGCTGAGGTCTTGCAATTCGGCAAGCGGGACGTCGAGATCCAACAAATAGTGCCTGTTGGCAACTATGCGGTACAGCTACACTTCGACGACGGTCATAACTCCGGCCTGTATTCTTGGGCCTACCTATACGAACTCTCGGTCGAGCAAGCGGAGAAGTGGCAGGATTATTTGGCACGTTTGGCAGAAGCCGGTCAAAGCCGTGACGCTGACACCCAGGTGATTCGTTTAGGTAACTAAACCCCACCGATTATGCCGGCTAAAGGGCACGATTCACTGACGCCGGCCCAACAACCGTGGCAAAATTGACTCAGCCACGGCGATAAAGCCCACCGACGTCTATTAATAGCGGCGTATTGCGATACAATAGTCCCCATAATTTTTGCAACAGTGACCCCGTAGCTGCCATGAGCGATAACAAAACAACCCACTTTGGTTATAAAACCGTCAACAATGAAGAGAAGGCTGGCCTAGTCGCCGGCGTATTCCACTCAGTTGCCGCCAAGTATGACTTGATGAACGATTTAATGAGCGGCGGCGTGCACCGGATATGGAAGCGCTTTACCATCGAAGTCAGTGGCGTTCGACGCGGTCATAGGGTGCTCGACATCGCCGGCGGTACCGGCGATCTAGCCGCTAAGTTCTCCCGTCTTGTTGGCCCTACGGGTGAGGTTGTACTGGCTGACATCAACGATTCGATGCTCAAGGTCGGCCGCGACAAACTGATCGACCGCGGTGTTTGCAGCAACATTAATTACGTCCAAGCTGACGCCCAATATCTGCCGTTCCCAGACAACCACTTCGACTGCATTACCATTGCCTTCGGCCTGCGTAATGTTACCGACAAAGATAAGGCACTGCGGTCGATGTTGCGGGTGTTAAAGCCTGGTGGCCGATTATTAGTTCTGGAATTCTCTAAACCTGAGAATGAATTACTGTCTAAGGCCTACGATAACTATTCGTTTAAACTACTGCCGAAGATGGGCAAGCTGATTACCGATGATGCCGACAGCTATCAGTATTTGGCCGAGAGTATACGCATGCACCCCGACCAGCAAACGCTGAAAGAAATGATGGATGACGCCGGCTTTGCAATGACTGAATTTTACAATATGACCGGTGGTATTGTTGCGCTGCACAAGGGCGTGAAACCTTGATTATCCACCCCACCATCCATACCGCCGGTCTGGCCGCACTAGAACAGGCAATCAATGTTGCCCTGCGCTTCGACCCCGGTACCCAAGGTGCACTGGCGGAGCTCGATCAGCGGGTTTTCCATATTGAAATCACCCAGCCCTCACTCGATTTCTTCCTCTGTCCCGAAGCCGATTATCTCTCTCTTCGGGGTTTTAACGACGGCGTGGTCGATACCCACCTGCGCGGTAGTGCCAGTGAGTTTGTTCAGCTCGTCAGCGCCGACGACGCAGCCTCTGCATTAATCAACGGCGACATCACCCTCACCGGCGACAGCGCCCCTTTGATGCAGCTACAGGGCATTTTGAAAGAGCTCGACATCGATTGGGAGGCGGCGATCAGCCAGGCACTTGGCGGCAGCAGCGTCGCTGACATGGCCGCTAATACCGTTGGCTCTATCTTGCGTGGCGGCTTCAACTTTGGCCGCAAACTACAGCAAAACCTGCAGCGTCAAACCAGCGATTATATTCTCGAAGAAGGACGACTAAGCCCACCCAAGGCAGAACTCGAAGACTTTTATCAACAGGTCGGGAAGCTCGCCAATAGCACCGAGAGACTGCAGGCAAGAGTCGACCGACTCGCCAGTAAGCTAGCGAAACAATAAGCACCAAAAATAGGAAATTACCGGTGAAAACCCTGTTACGTTTACTGACTATCATTTGGGTAACCGCCCGCTACCGCTTAGACATATTGATTCCCAAGCATCGTCTGCCGGTGGCGCTTCGTCTCATCTTCACCCTATCCCCCCTGCGACTGATTCCTCAGCCCGACCTCAGCCGCGGCGAGCGCATCCGTCTAGCACTGATTGAGCTCGGCCCTATTTTCATCAAATTTGGTCAAATGCTATCGACCCGAGGCGACATCCTACCGCAGGATATTGTTGATGAGTTGGCGCTGCTGCAAGATAAGGTCCCCCCCTTTGGCAGCGACCAAGCCATCGCTATTATTGAATCGGCACTCGACGACAAGGTCGACAACATCTTTGCCAGCTTTGAGCCAACAGCGCTCGCCTCCGCCTCGATTGCCCAAGTCCATACCGCCACGTTAAAAGACGGACAGGAGGTCGTGGTCAAGGTTGTCCGGCCCGAGATAGAACAGGTCATCAGCAGCGATATTGCGCTGATGTTCAAACTCGCCGCTCTCATTGCACGCTACCTACCCGACGGTAAACGTCTACGCCCCGTCGACGTGGTAGAAGAATACAAGCACACCATTTTCGACGAGTTAGATCTCCAGCGCGAGGCCGCTAACACCTCGCAACTCAGACGTAATTTCGCCGACTCGGATTCTCTTTATGTGCCCGTGGTGTACTGGCAACACTGCCGCCCCACCGTCATGGTTATGGAGCGCATATACGGAATTGCACTGTCCGATATTGCGACTATGCAGGCGAAAAAACTCAATCTAAAATTGCTCGCCGAACGCGGCGTAGAGATCTTTTTCACCCAGGTTTTTCGCGACAATTTTTTCCATGCAGACATGCATCCCGGCAATATTTTTATCGACGGCAGCCAAGCCGACAACCCGTCCTATATTGCCATTGACTGTGCCATTATGGGCAGCCTCAGCGACTTTGATCGCCACTACCTCGCCCGCAACCTGCTGGCCATATTCCAACAGCAGTATCGCGAGGTAGCCGAGCTACACGTTGAATGCGGCTGGGTACCGGCGCACACTCGTGTACAAGACTTTGAAGGTGCTATTCGGGCCGCCTGTGAGCCAATCTTTGAAAAGCCGCTGGGTGAAATTTCCTTTGCCGAGCTACTGTTGTATTTATTCCAAACAGCCCGGCGCTTCGAAATGGAGGTACAGCCCTCACTCGTATTACTACAGAAAACATTGCTGCATATTGAAGGGCTTGGCCGCCAACTCTACCCTGAACTTGACCTCTGGCAGACCGCTAAACCCTATTTGGAAGACTGGTTAAAGCAGAACTACAGCCCCAAAACTCTGTTGAAAGAGACAATGAAGCGGGCACCCAGCTGGCTGGAAAAGCTTCCTAAAGTACCCGATATGATGATTGAATCACTACAACAGGCTCCGAAGTTGGCGCAGCTGGCCGACTCACAGCGCGAACAACAGCAAACCCTCAGGCGTCTCCAACAGCAGCAGGCCCGTACCCGCAGACGTGGCGCTATTGCCCTGCTAGCGGTTGCCGGGGCCGTCATCATCAGTCAGCCAGCGCTGATGCAACAACTCAGCCAACTGCCGACAGCCAGTGCCGCCCTGCTACTTATTGCCGCGATCTGTTTGCTGAGGCGCTAACAACAATATTGACTATTTACCGTCATAATTGTCGTATATTATGATATTTGAAAAGAAGTTATTTATTAAAGAATTATAGTGATTATGAACCATACCTTGCTCGAAGATATACAGTGGACAGAAGACGGCCTGATTGCCGCCATTGCCCAGGACTACCAGACCGGTGAGATCCTCATGATGGCCTGGATGAACCGGGAGTCGCTGCAATTAACCGTCGATGAAAATCGCGCCATTTACTGGTCACGATCACGCCAAAAACTGTGGCGCAAGGGTGAAGAGTCTGGCCATATTCAACGACTCCATGAACTGCGCCTCGACTGCGATGCCGATGTCATTCTGCTGAAAGTGGAACAACTTGGCGACATCGCCTGCCATACCGGCAGGCGGAGCTGTTTTTATCGGCGCTATGAAGAGGGTCAGTGGCAGTCAGTCGACCCTGTTGTCAAAGACCCAAATAGCATCTATAACAAGTAGTTAACAGGCGACAAAAGTCATGGATAATGTATTAGCACAATTAGACCAAGTATTAATTGCCCGTAAACAGGCCGACGCCGACAGCTCTTATGTCGCCTCGCTGCATAGCAAGGGGCTAAATAAAATATTAGAAAAAGTCGGCGAAGAGTGTACCGAGACTATTCTTGCCGCCAAAGATGCCGAAACCAGCGGTGACAACAGTGATGTTGTCTATGAAACCGCCGATTTATGGTTTCATACCCTGGTGGCACTATCGCATCTTGGCGTCGATTCAACCGCTGTATTGAAAGAATTACAACGACGTTTTAACCTTTCTGGGCTGGATGAAAAAGCAGCTCGTAGCACAACTAAATAACGCAAAAGGACAGTATTATGGGTTTAGGTGGCATCAGTATTTGGCAGTTATTAATTGTTTTGGTCATTGTTTTGTTGTTATTCGGCACCAAGCGACTGAAGAACATCGGTGGCGACCTTGGCGGAGCAATCAAAGGCTTTAAAAAGGCCATGACCGACGAGGAGGCTAAGGCTGCTATCGACGAAGAGAGCAAGACCCAGGCGCCGGAACAAAAAGTCAGCGGTGAAGAAGAAGCGGCCGCAGCCGATAACAATGGCAAAAAAGGCGAATAATCTGTGTTCGATATTGGCTTTACCGAACTGCTGATGATTGGCGTGATCGCTCTGGTTGTCCTCGGGCCAGAGCGTCTGCCACATGCCGTGCGGACGACCAGTCGCTGGCTTGGAAAAATTCGCAGCATGTTTAACCAGGTCAAAGATCAGATCGAAAAAGAGCTCGATGCCGACGAGATTCGCCAGCAAATTCATAACGAATCGATTATGCAGCAACTCGATAAAGGCAAAAATGACGCCGATGCCAGCCTTGACGATATTCGCGCCAGTTTAAAAAGCATGGAGTTCGACCTTCACTCTTCCACCGAGGCCAGTAGCGATACGGCGGCGGACGAACAAGCCGTGACTAAAAAATCAACCGCCGAACGAATCGATAACCAAGCGACGGCTGATGATAACCTCACCGCAAAACCGGCAACAAAAGATAATCCATGAGTAATAACGGCACCGACCAAGCACAACCGCTGATAGCCCACCTATTAGAACTCCGCAACAGGCTGCTTTATATCATTCTCGCAGTATTAATCCTGTTTGCCTGCCTGTTTAGCTTTGCCAATGATATCTACACCTATGTATCGGAGCCGCTGCGGGCACTACTCCCCGAGGGCGCGACGATGATTGCCACCGATGTGGCCTCACCGTTTCTTACCCCCTTCAAGCTAACCGGGGTATTGGCAGTGTTTCTGGCCGTGCCATTTATTCTGTTTCAAGCCTGGGCGTTTATTGCCCCCGGTATGTACAAACACGAAAAGCGCATTGCTATTCCATTGCTGGTTTCCAGTGTGTTACTTTTTTACGCCGGTATCGCCTTCGCCTATTACGTTGTTTTCCCGCTTATATTTGGCTTCTTTACCAGTATTGCACCGGAAGGCGTCAGCATCATGACCGATATCAACAGCTATCTAAACTTTATATTAAAGCTGTTTTTTGCCTTCGGTGTTGCCTTTGAAATCCCCATTGCCACTATTTTACTGATATGGACTGGTGTTACTACCAGCGACAACTTGGCGGCTAAACGCCCCTATGTCGTCGTCGGATGCTTTGTCATTGGCATGCTGTTAACCCCGCCAGACATCATCAGCCAAAGCCTGCTTGCCATCCCGGTCTGGTTTCTTTTTGAGGTGGGAATTTTGGCCGGTAGAATGATCAAAACACAAAAAAGTAAAACGGACGACGCCGATACCGAAGAATAAGCCAGAAAATATTGCGCTATGCTATATTGGCTTTATTAACTTTCCGTTATCATCACTGGCACACTTTTTCTCAAGCCCGTTACCGCCCGAGGCCGACACGATTATGACCAGCTCTATGCCCACATCGTTGATCGACAAATTCAACCGCCGAGTTGACTATGTCCGCATGTCGGTCACCGACCGATGTGATTTTCGCTGTGTCTACTGCATGGCTGAAGAGATGACATTTTTACCCCGTGAGCAGGTGTTAACCCTTGAGGAAATGGCCTTTATCGCCCGCGCCTTTACCGAGCTCGGAGTCAAAAAAATACGCCTCACCGGCGGTGAGCCACTGATTCGAAAAAACGTAATTACTCTGTTCCAGCAACTGGGCGACCTCGATGGGCTGCAAGAGCTCAACCTCACCAGCAATGGCTCGCAACTCACTAATATGGCAAAACCGCTGGTCGAAGCCGGTGTCAGCCGTATTAACATCAGTCTCGATACCCTCAAGGCCGACAAGTTTAAGGAGCTTACCCGTACCGGCAACCTCGACACGGTCATCGCCGGTATCGATGCTGCCATTGCAGCGGGCTTTAGCCGCATCAAACTCAATGCCGTGGTACTCAAGGGACGCAACGACGACGAAATCCTCGACCTGGTTAATTTTGCCATTAGCAAGGGGGTCGACATCTCGTTTATCGAAGAGATGCCGCTGGGCAACATCAGCGAACACGACCGCGCTCTTAGCTTCTGCTCCAGCGATGATATCCAAGAAATCATTGCTCAACAGTACCCACTGACGGAGATCACAGCCACCACTGCAGGCCCCAGTCGTTACTTCTCCCTCGCCGGAGAGAGCATCAGAGTTGGTTTTATTTCCCCCCATAGCCATAATTTCTGTGGCGACTGCAACCGCGTTCGCGTCACTGTTGAAGGTCGCTTACTACTCTGCCTCGGCAACGAGCACTCCGTCGACTTACGCCATATTATACGCGCCAACCCCGGCGACATTAAGGTACTGAAACAGGCGATTATAGACTCTCTTGATATCAAACCTGAGCGACATTATTTTGACTTGGAACAAGAGGTCCAAATTGTCCGCTTTATGAACACCACCGGCGGATAACACTACTGCCGCAATGCATACCGCATCGACGTGCTTTTTTATTTTATAGGTATAATCCCCTATATCGTCTACCCTTGTCTCCGTGAACTGCCTTATTTAGGGCGAAAAAAACTGCGGTATCTTCGTATTTTGATTAAAAGTTCCTTACATTTTGTGAGGATCAATTTTTTCTTGATCTACTTCGGGTTTTTCACCGGACAACTTCTGCTAAGGTTCGTTCCACTTAATGTCGCTGAGTCAGTGACATGAATAATTATACCTGCCAATGATTCTGTTATTTGGCTGTAATTGTGTGTAACCAAAACTAGGTAACTTGACTATGTTAAGACAAATCGCCCCTATCGCTTTAGCCGTTGTTGCTGCTAACAGCGCCTTCGCTCAAGAAACAACCTCTGCCAGCGTTGATGACCTGCAGGCACAGATCGACGCTCTACGCGCCGAAGTTGCAGAATCTAACACTAACGCTAAGTCTTCCGACAACAACACCATGGAAATCGCCGGCAGCAAGGTTAAGTTTGGTGGTTTTGTTCGCCTAACGGCTAACCAGACCAGCGGCGATAACGGCCTGGCTTACACCAACGGCTTCAACCCTGTTGTTATGGACCCTAACGCCAGCAACAATGGTGATCAGAGCGAATTCAGCGCCAGCGAATCTCGCGTTAACATGGAAATTCTAACCGACAGTCGTTTCGGTACCGTTCGCACCTTTGTTGAAGTTGATGCGGTCGATACCATCCGCCTACGTCACGCCTTCTTCGAAGTCAACGGCTTCACCTTCGGTCAGACTGACACCACCTTCGGTGATTCTTCGGCGTGGCCTGCTGATCAGGTCGACTTCCAGGGTCCACTGTCTATCTACAGCCACCGTCGCGCTCAGATTGCCTACTCTGCCGACTTCGACAGCGGCTTCAGCTACACCGCCTCTCTTGTTCAAGCAAGCACTGACCTCGGTGGCGATGTCACTGATATCGAGAGCCTGAACAGCGACCGTCCAGATGTTGTTGCCACCATCAAGCAGTCTGGCGACTGGGGTCACATTGCCCTGTCTGGCGCCTACACCAGCGCACGCACTAACACTGCCGAGCTAGATAGCAGCTCACGCATCGACGGCTACGCCGCGCAGATCGGCACCAGTATCAACATGCCTTGGAACGGCAGCATCGCCGCCAGCTACTCGTACTCTGATGGCTCTAACGAATACATCTATGCGCTAAACGGCATGGACGGCTACAGCTACGCTGTTGTTGACGGCAAAGCTGAAACCATTGCCACCAGCGGTTGGACTGTTGCCTACAACCAGAGCCTCACCGAAACCATCAGCGGCAGTGTTTACTACTCGTATATCGATATCGATAACGAAGGCTTAAACCAGTCTCAACTAACAGACAGCAATGCAACTGTTACCGACTCTAGCTACATGGGCGCCAGCGTGTTCTGGCAGGCCGATACCAACATGAAGTTCGGTGCTGAATACCTGTACGGTGAAAACAGCCACATGAAAAACGCACTCGACCTAGATAACGGCGAGCGTCTTGAAGATGGCAAGGGCTCTACCGTCAACTTCCTGGCGCAATACTCTTTCTAAGCTCCGCTTAAAAAGAAATGTGCTTTAAAAACCGGCCGAGGCCGGTTTTTTTTATGGCTGCTCATTTTGTTAGCCCCATAACAAGAATAGCCAACAACGCTTTACCTTCTCAGACCAACTGCTTACTATGTGGCCAGTTTATAAAAATAATAATACACAGGAGGTCGTATGTTTTTTTCAAAATTTTTACTCACGTTCACAGGACTTATTTTTTTCAGCTATGGCTTACTCTGCGCCGTCGCACCACAACTGCCCGCTGAATATATTGGCTACCAATATGGCATCGGTGGCAGCACAGTCGAAATCGTCGCCATGTATGGCGGTCTAGAAATGGGGCTGGGCATTATTTATTTAATCGCCGCCTTCAACGATGAGCTGCGCTATCACGGGCTATGGGTAACTCTTATCACCCTTGGGAGTCTCGGCTTTACCCGACTTTTTGGTCTGATAATACACGGTGTCGACGACTACAATATGGCAGCACTTTTCTTCGAACTCACAACCACCGGTCTCTGTATTACCGCCCTACTATTAGAGCAGGCGAAGAAATCCCCGCGCAAAGAATACACCACCAGTAATCAGGCTTAAAATCACACAAAGTGACAATTTAGGTCACCTTTTTTGCCAACCATGTCACAAAGTGGCGATATGGTTGGCGATACCGCTCTGCAACAAATCGTTTTCTAAAGTTGGCAAGTATCCTGCAATAGATCCTCAAAGCACACAGTTATTACTAAATAATCGCAACATATACTGCTAAAGGAAGCCCGCCATGGATACTGCTGCCTATGACCTTGACGTTATCGAAAGAGACGGTGAGTTACTTTGGGATTTGCATGCCATCACCAATCGCACGGAAGCGATAGAGTTCTTATACCGCTTTGAAAACAGGTTGTGTGTGTATTCCAGCTTTGTTAAAACCATATACAGTAATTATCAACTGTTGATTCCAAACAACAGTGATTATGAAATCTCTGTGCTGCCCAACCAATTAGCCACCCATGACAGCTTTCACAACATTCCAAAGGAGGCCATCGTCGACAGCGGCATATACCTTTACCCTGGTGAATGCACCGGTGAAACCGGCTTGTTTATGAAAATCCCCTGTCGATTTGGCCTGGTCAGCAGCCGAGAAAAACCGTTTAAAGCTGGCCTGCTCGATATTATTAAACAGTTCCATAACCGTGGCGATTTTTTCTTGCCGGTCATTATCAAAGGTGATTTGCGCGAATACGAAAAACGCGTCCCCTCACTGCATTTGCACACCATCGATGTGAGCAAACTATCGCACTTATCAGAACTGCAAATAGAAAGTCTAAAACGTATTGTGGTTGAGAATTTGATGGATATTTTTAAAAAGGGATAACAAAAAAGGCCTCTGAATCGAGGCCTTTTTATTATTAACATCGATGCTACTTGGTTGCGTTCACCAAACCCGCCTGCTGTACCAGACGAATGAAGTCAGCGCGATAGCCATGAACATCCAAGCCCCGCCCCTGTCTTGCGCCCGCCTCACTCTTAGCAAAATCATAGTCAATCAGGTATTTATCGCAGCACAGCAGCTCTGCAAAACCGGCAACTGATGAGGCGAAAATAAAATCCTTACTATTCCCCTCATCGGTCTTAACAGACAGTGGAAAATTGACTGGCTGAGATTGATCTTCACCTGGTTTTTTATAACGTACTTTTAAATGACCATACTCACTGACATTGTATGATAATTGCTGCGGCACCGGGGCATATTTAAGCTCTGGCAACCAGGGCTGGTTGCTGCCCACCATGGTTAACTCATAAACGGCTGTCACCTGATGACCGGCACCAACCTCGCCCGCATCAACCTTATCGTTAGTGAAGTCTTCATCGGCCAATTTCCTATTTTGATAACCAATTAGACGATACTCACTGACTACCTGTGGATTAAACTCCATTTGAATTTTAACATCGGAGGCGACAGTTTGCAGCGTGCTACCCAGCTGCTCGACCAGCACCTTTCTAGCCTCTAGCAAGGTATCAATATATGCGGCATTACCATCACCCCAATTACTGATCTCCTCCATCATTTCATCGTTGTAATTACCTCGACCAAAACCCAGAGTCGTCAGTTGAATACCACTCTTAGCCGATTGCTGAATCAGTTCCTTTAGCTGTTCGGTGTCATTGATACCAACATTAAAATCACCATCGGTGGCCAGAATTACCCGGTTATTGCCGCCCTCAATATAAGCTTGCTGCGCCAGGGCATAGGCCTGTTCTATACCTTCGCCACCGTTGGTCGAACCGCCGGCGTTGAGCTTGTCTAAAGCCTGGCTAATGGCTGCACCATCATCGGCGGCAGTAGGCTCTAATACAACACCTGCAGCGCCAGCATAGACAACAATAGCAACGCTGTCTTCCTTGTTTAGCTGCTCGCTCAGCATCTTCAACGAACGCTTAACCAGAGGCAACTTATCGGGGCTGCTCATCGAGCCCGACACGTCTAACAAAAATACTAAGTTACTAGGCTTGTGTGCTGTTTGTAAGGTCTCTGTATCAAGAGTGACGGTCAGTAACTGTCTATCGCTATTCCACGGACTCTTCCCAATTTCATAGCGAGAGGTAAAAGGCGATTGATCATGATCAGGCTGCGCCTGAAACTGAAATTGATAATTAAAATAATTGATCATCTCCTCTGCCCTTACCGCCCCTTCTGGCGGCAGTTGGTTGGCCATGATATAGCGTCGAGTATTAGCATAACTGGCAGTGTCGACATCGATACTAAAAGTGCTCAACGGTTGACGGAGAGTACTGTATATCTGACTCGCCGAAACATCGGCATACGTATCTTGCGAGGCCGTCGGTGGCCGATAGTTAGGCGGCATGACGCCGATCTGTGGCCGAGCCTGATACGAAACTGCTACGGCGCTGTCGGCTTGCTCGCGCTTTTGCATAACACGCCGCTGTCGCAGCTCCTCTGGGATAATAGCAGGCAGAGTAACCGGTGTTGCCTGCGGCTCCTGCTCGCTATTCAATGAGCAGCCGCCAATGACTACGGTGACCACAGCAATGCTCAGCAGCTTGAGTGTCAGTGGGTGGATGTGATGTTGTTGTTTCGCTGTCATTGCAATACCTCGCGGAAAGAATCTATTGAGTGAATGCCATAGACAATACAGGGCCAGCCATGTAACGATTAGGTAACCTCAACCATCGATTGGTCTTCTTTTATCGTGGAATCTGTGATATGGCCTCTATTTTCAACAAGGTTAACCGCTTAAAATCAATGCCTTGGACATGGGACCAGTTCTTAACCGAGCTCGATCGAGTCTACCCATCCGGTGTTGACGAGAAAACACTGAAAAAACACTATAAACAGCCACACCGGGCCAGTACTCAAGCGATTGAGCAGGCAATAGACTCACTGCATCAGCGTTATTTCCCCTCCCCCTTCAGCCGCCACAGCGAGGCTCTGCTGAGGATTTATAATCGCCAGCAAAGCCGTGCTGAGCGGCAGGATATGCAATTGCTGTTGCATCGCTTGATTGATGCCGAGGATTGGACCGAGACGCTGGACCGTGTTCGGCTGCAGTGGATTTTAGCCAACAGTTATTTTGATCAAATTGCCGAGTTGCGCGACAGCCGCCGGCAAAAGATGCTTGCGCAATGTCAGAGCGAGGCCATTCGACACTACCAAGCAGCCATCGACATGGTGATTACCCACCCATCGACCGAGCAACAACTCGGTGCCAACAACCTCTTTAAACTTCGGCAAAACATTTTAGCCTGTTATCTAAATGCCTTGGACAAGAACCAGCGCGATGATGCAAAGTTATTAACACCGTATTTGCAGCAGGCAGACTTTTTCAACAGCAGCCGCGCCCTGCTCGCGGCCGAACCGTACCAATGGAGTGTGGCGCGTAACGCACTGCGCTTCGCCTCCATTTTAAGAGACTGTGATGAGAGTGAGTTTTTTTATCATCAGCTGATCAAGGCCTCTCCTTTTTTTGAGGATATTCACTATCAGCCACTCAATACTATTGCGCTGGCAGACAGCCCAGTATTTAATTGGGCTATTAATCAACTCAAACTTGCCACCAAACAATAAGGTTTTTGATGAAAAACATTCGATATATTATTGCTGCTGCGCTGGTTGGCGCATTGATTATTGGCTGCTCAGGCAAACACAGCGAACAGGCTCCCCCCAGTAAGCCAGCCACGGCTATTTATGAAAGCAACGATGCAGCCAGTGCCGAAGAAGACGAACAAAAGAAGAAAAAATCTGAACGCCAGGCGATGCCCGACCAAGAAATCAATCAGGCCAACCCCAGCGAAGACGACATGGAAAGACTGGACTGACAGCCGGTTAAAACGGGTGGTCGACCATCAACCAAAGGTTGCCGCCCTCGTCAGAATATGCAACATCGCTACGTACCACGATACCGGCCGTCATCGCCCGCAAAGATATACCCGCATCTGTTTTCACATCACTCAACAGCGCGTTAACAGTATATTGTGGCGCCACCCGACCAGCCTCGACAAAGCCAACAAGCTGAAACCAATCCAACTTTACAAAACGCAGCCATTCAATATTCCTGATCGGGTTATATTTTAATGTGTAACGATATTCTGCAGCACCATAAATAGATGCCTTGTCGTGAAAGCGGTTTTGATCGTAACCTCGCATGCGATAAAAGCCGCCGAGCGTTGCACCCTCATTATAAGGCGCCCCGCCATCGACAATTCGCCCCCCGTCCTCGTTATAATTCAGCTGCCATGTGGGCGAATAGGCGGTCCAAAAATTGAGCGCCAAAATACGCTGATGGGCATAGCCAGATTCACCAAACGAGAAATACTTGCTGGCCTCAAACTCAACCACCGTCCATTTCTGATCAGACTCCAGCCAACCCGCATCATGGGTGACAGCAATATATTGCCGGCTACCCTTCGATGGATTGACAGAAAAATCAGTATTATCATATAGCAAACCGAACTCAACGGCATGGACAGCTCCGTCGAGGGTTCGCCCCTGCTGTTCAAAGCTTTGGTAGCGATTAAACTGCTTTAAAACCAAGACGGAAGAGCCGCTGGCGAGAGGGTTCCACTGATCGCCACCACTGGGCTCAGAGGTTAATAGTCCATTGCGCGTCTCATAGTGCACCACTCCTTGCTCTCTGGTAGCCCCTATCGGCAGCGAGAACTCAAGTTTCATTGACCACCAGTTGGAGACTCCATCGGCCTGAATAAAATCGTCCACCGACGAATCGTTACCTCCAGGCATCGGCTGTCCGGCGGGGACATAGTCCTGCCGGGTAGCGCTGTAGGCGCGCTGATCCGGATAGTAGCCCGACATGCCATAGATGCTAAAATATAGCCGGTCTGTACCCGGCAGACGATAATTCCATATGCCGCCACCAACAGCCCTGCTGACCTCGCCACCATAAGCTGTTAAACCCGCCGTCATCTGCTCTTGATAATAACCGCTGGCCATCCCTCCAATGCCAATATTCAAACCCATCGATTCAGTGGAAAAGGCATAGGGTAAAACCAAGGTCTCCGCTGCCTTGCCCGCTGTCTCTGCACGGTTGAGCGAGTGTTTAACACTGGCAGAGGGTGCGCCCCACACAGAGGGCAGCCAGAAAATAGTCATTAAGATAACAATACGCATTCTAATATCTACTGTGATGATGACGATTGATTTCCGTTAAAATATATATCATAGCAAAGCCTTAACCACCGCATTATTCTTCTATAATTCATCAAATCGTCAGATTTTGTTCATACACTACCACCCCGATTCGATCGCTTTATTTGGAGATAACTAAATTCGAGAAACAATATGAGCGACATCATTACGGTCAAACACAGTGGTAACGTTTTTGAAGTTTTTGCCACTTTTTATTGCTTGGTCTGACATCCTTTGGCGGCCCCGTAGCCCACCTCAGTTACTTCAGATTGACGCTTGTCGAAAAGAAACAATGGGTAAGCGAGGAGCAATATGCCCAGTTAATGGCATTTGTCAGTTTCTACCAGGACCGGCAGCAGCCAGCTAGGCTTCAGACTGGGTTTGGCTAGAGCAGGCTGGCCCGTCGCCATTGCTGCGTTTATCCCCTTTACTCTTCCCTCTGCTGTATTGTTAGTCGTTCTCTCGCAACTGCTGCCCTATCTTGCTAACGATATAAGCCAGGCTGCGATTCATGGCCTGAAAATTGTCGCTCTTGCTTTCGTTGCTCACGCGGTGCCTGGCCCGATGTTTTCTTTTGCCGCCTACCTCTGCAGCTTAATGCCGGGTGACCAGGGTGGATACGCTGGTGCGGCTCTGGCACCACTGGCTATTTTCCTTCCAGGTTTATTGCTTATTGCAGCGGCACTGCCACTCTGGCAGTTAATCGCGAAAAAACCCGCGCCAGTCAAGCCCTTGCCGGCGTCAATGCCGCCGTCGCGGGGGTATTAACAGCAGCGCTTTACCAACCTATTTTCACCAACTCAATCATCAACCCTATTGACCTAGCCATTGCCATTGTCGCTTTTGGCCTGTTCACTGTTTACAAGCTATCGCCTTTGATAGTGGTCGCCTGGTGTGTTGCTGCCAGCATTGTCAGCGTCAACGTTTAACGCTACAGTTTCTGATGAGACGATATATAACAATAAAAACTCGTGGAGCTATCGCCTAGACAGCTGCTGACATATCACTGGCTAAAACAGCTGAGCACGCCACCGCTGTGCCGCTCGATGCAATATAGGATTATTGATGAAAAGCATGCATTTATTTATTTGGGGGGTACTGGCAACGACTATAACCAGCATCAATAATTCACATGCCGAGACAGCGTTTAGTGAACGTTTTTCGCTGAGCCTGGGCGCCTCTGTCACCACCTTTGACTCGAGTCTGGACCTTGACGCCGTCAACAGCATTGTCGACCGCCCCATCGATATAGAAGATGATCTTAAATTTGATGAAGAAATAAATTTAGCTAATTTTTCTGCCTACTGGCGCTTCGCGCCTCGCCATCGCATTCTTTTTGACTACCTGCCAGCTGACCGAACCAGCTCAGCCAAACTGTCCAACGATATTTATTTTGACGGCGATACTATTTCCGCAGGCGCTGACACAAAAGCCAATTACGACACAACGATTTATGATCTCAGCTATCTCTATAGCATCTACCAATCTGAAGATCTTGAAATGGGAGCGGGCGTAGGCCTTTACTGGATGCAAATCGATCTTAGCATCAGCGCCAGCGGCTTCATTAGCTCTGAGTCTCAAGGGCGAGGCGGCAAGGCCTTTAATGCCAACTACAAAAACAGCGGCGATGTTGATGTCCCTCTACCGACGCTCAATGGCTTTGTCAGTTATCGCGTTTTACCGAGTTGGTATCTCAAAGGAAATATTCAATACTTTGATTTATCGCTCGACAGCTTTTATGGCCATATGACCAGCGTCAGCCTAAGTAGTGAATATTATTTCACTCAATACTGGGGACTTGGCGCCTCTATTTCGATGTTAGATTTAGATATTCAATCAGACATCAGCTTTTTTCGTGGCGACCTCGCCTGGGCCTATCAGGGTGCATCCCTTTACTTAACCGCTAAATATTAAAACTAATGCTATCGATAAAAAGCCAGCAATACTGCTGGCTTTTTACTTACTGATAAAGAAAGCCATCACTTAACCTAATTCATCAGCCATCTCGCGCAGTTTATTTTTTGCTACTTTTTCAAGTGCCGCTCGGGGGAACTCCTCTACCACATGAATGGCTCGGGGCACCTTAAAATCGGCTAAGTTTGCCTTACAGTGATCGATAATTTGCTGACAGAATTCCTCATCATTCTCTGGCGCACCAAAGCCTTTGATCAAAAAGCCGACTGGCACCATATCGAGCATCTCGTCAGCTCGGGCAACAATGGCAATCTCACCAATACCCGGCACCTGCATGCAAACCTCTTCAACCTGACGAGCCGAGACATTTTCACCGCCAACTTTTAGTGCGTCTTTATCACGGTCACAGAAGAAGAAGTCGCCCTCTTCACCCATGCGCACCATATCGCCGGTCTTAAACCAGCCGTCGTCGGTAAAGGCTTTCTTATTAGCCTCTTCGTTATTGTAATATTCGAGAAAGATGTGAATACCGCGGGTCCCCTTGACCCAGAGTTCACCAATCTCACCGATGCCACATGGCTGGCCGGTCTCCTCATTGACGATGGCCAGTTGATAGCCCGGTGTTGGCTTACCAATCGAGTGCTGCTGCCAATCGTGGGTGAAGTCAGAGCGTGTTGCGTGGGTGACGGTCTCCGTCATGCCCCAGCTGGCGAACGGCTGACAACCCAACCAACCACCAATTTCTTTCCAGATAATCCCCATAGGGATAACACGCAAAGTATGGTTTTCTGGCACTGGCTGGGCGCCAATTGCCTTAAACACAAACGGTATCATCGAACAGTGGGTAATTTGGTGTTTTTCAATTACATCCCAAAAACGGCTGGCAGAAAACTTGGGCTGCAACACCGCGGTGGCACCATTACCGAGGGCACCCCAGAAAGCCCAGCTCTGTGCATTAACATGAAAATAAGGCAGGAAGGCGAGGTATTTATCATCCTGACCAAAGTCCATCGAGGAGGCGCCCATCTTACCCGACCACATCGCGTTGGCATGGGTGTGCACCACCGCCTTCGGCAGGCTGGTTGTCCCCGAGGTAAACATAATGCCCGCGGGTAACATCGGTTCTGCCGGACGCTCTGGCACAATACTGGCATCGCCAAAGAGGCTGGCAAAGACCGGAAAGTCATGGGCCTGCTCAGCGGTGGCTGGCTCACCCGAATTATCTTCAGTGACCACAAGCCACTGCAGGTTTTTGGCATTATCAGCCACCTGCTGCGCATATTGAGGCTGAGTCACAGCGCCGACAGCGCCCGTATGATCGGCAAAGTAGGCAATCTCACCCCCCACGCAGCGGGTATTGGTTGTCACACCGACGGCACCAATTTTGGCACAGGCATACCAGGCCAGCACCATTTCAGGGCTGTTGCCACAGTGAATTAATACCTTGTCGCCCTTGACCACTCCCTTGGCGACAAGGCCGCCCGCAATTTGGCCGACCTCGTCGTTAAAGCGCTTATAACTCCAACTCTGATCCTTGCCGTCGCGTGGCTCCCAGATGAAAAAAGGGTGTTCTGGGCGATGCTCAGCCCAGTGATTCAGCGCCCATGGGATATCTTGGCCGGCATACTCAAATTGTGCCGCAGCGGTGGATAAATCGGTCATTCCTGTACTCCTGTTATTCTTCTTTACAGCTATTTTTATCAGTCAGCTAAACATACCAGCCGAGTCTATAATCATTCATTAAAAGTTTATTATATGGCGCGACTTATCCTCCAGCTAGGTGATAAGTTGACCTTGATAGGTGACATTCTTAATCATTTTTCTGTGACAAAAACGATATACTGCCAGACATAGACAGCGAGGAGAGGCCGAGATGGGAGATGTGATCGCGTTCAAACGCCCAAGCTTAAAAGAGAAGCACAAAGGCAACAGCCTGTGTCGTAGCAACCATCACAAGTGGGAGGTGATCAATGACACCCCCTTCGATAGCCAGCAGGGTGGCCTGGTCACCTGTTATCGCTGCAAACGCTGCGGCAAGACCAAGAACAAGGCCCAGTAAGATGGGCCCTGCCAGATAATAGTTCAGTGATTCACCAGCGCCGCCAAACGGCGTTTTTTCACCGCCAACCACTGATTCATATGCTCGCCTGATAGCAATAAACAGGGGACTAATAACAACGTCACAAAGCTGGCCAGCAGGACGCCAAAAGCCAGTGATATGACCATAGGAATCAAGAACTGCGCCTGCAGCGACGTCTCGGTCATAATCGGTAACAGTCCAATAAACGTTGTCGCAGAAGTCAGCACTATCGCCCTAAATCGATCCGGACCTGCCGTTGCAATGGCCTGTTCCAGGGGCATGTTCTCACCCTTATGCAAAGTATTAACACGGTCGATCAACACCAGGTTATCGTTTACCACCACACCGGCACAGGCGATAATCCCCATCATCGAGAACATTGAGATGTCCACCCCCATCATCAGATGGCCGATAATCGAACCCATAAAGCCGAAGGGGACGGCGGTTAACACTACCAGTGGTTGCCAGTAAGACTTAAACACCACCGCCATCAGTCCAAATATAATCACCATCGAGAGCGCCATCAGCTCAAAGGTGGCACCAACAAAATCAGCCTGATTGGCCTGTTCACCCTCAAGGCTGAAGGTGACATCGGGGTATTGCCTTTTCCATTCGGCTATCTTCGATTGCTTGATAGCGGCAATAATCTCACCGGCATTGGCATAGCCAAATTGCAACTCGGCACTGACTCTGGCACTCCGTTTGCGATCAATGCGTTCGATGGTGGTATAGCTCGGTTGATACTCCACCGATGCCACCTGCTCAAAGGGAATTTCAACCCCCTGAGGTGTCCGAATCCACATATCACGCAGGTAATCTTCGGTATCACGAATATCTCTGGGGTAGCGCACCATCACCTTCACATCTTCGTTGGCCAGAGGAATACGCTGCACCTCTTCGCCATAAAAACCCTGCCGTACCTGTTCTGCCACATCACTTAATGTCAGCCCCAGGGTTTTCGCCTTGGGCTTCAAGCCCAAGACAATCTCTGGCTTGGCATCATCCAGTGTCGTCCGTACATTATAAACGCCGGGGTATTGACCAAGCTCTTGCTGCAAGGCCTCGCTGACAGCCTTCAAAGAATCAATGGTACGCGCCGTTATTTGCATTTCTATTGGCTTGCCAACATTGAGAATTGTAAAGCTGATATTAAAATCCTTGGCTCGATTGATGTGACCAATCTCTGCCTTCCACTCCGTTACCATATCCTCAAGATCGATGTCCCGTGTTTCTGAACTTTCAAAGCCAACGACCACGCGCACAGTGCTGCCATAGGCCACAGATTCGACATGACTGATCAACTTTTTCTCATCACTGTTATATTTTTTCTCCATACGGTATGCCGCGTCTTCAAGCTGCAACATCACCGACTCGGTATCGGCAAAGGCCACTCCATCTGCCAATTCGACGCTGGCACTCATGAAATCAACAGGCACACGGGGAAAGAAGGCAACCTTCATCCAGCCGCCGCTCAGCACACCGACGGTTAACATAAAGCCAATAAAAAACACTGATATCGTTAGCAACTTCCAACGTAATAACATCGATAGGAAACGCTGATAATGGTTTTTTGAAAAAATTTCCATCTTGCTGGAACAGTAGCCACGCACATTATCGACTACACGACCAATCGATGACCTTGCTGGTTTTTCTGGCCGCATATGCGCCAGATGCGAGGGCAAAATAAACATCGATTCAATTAACGAAAAGGCCAGCGCCAGCAACACAACCTTTGGTATTTCCGCTGGCTCTGGGCCATCACCCGGCAAAAAGAAAAACGGGGCGAAGAAAATCATGGTGCTGATAACAGCAAACCAAACCGGGGTAATAACCCGCCGCGTCCCCTCTATGGCTCCCAGCATGCCGGGCTGACCCGAAGACTGCGCGGAATAGATCGACTCACCAACAATAATTGCATCATCGACGACAATACCAAGTATCAGCAAAAAGGCGAACAGCGAAATCATGTTCAAGCTTGCCCCCGTCGTCGGCAACAACCAGAATGCGCCCAAAAATGCCACTCCAATTCCGATCGAAACCCAAAACGCCAGCAGCGGCCGCAAAAACAGAAGCAATACAATAAACACCAGCAGCAAGCCACCTAGGCCATTTGTGATTAAGGTGTTGATTCGCCCCTTATATGATATCGACATGTCTCGCCATATCGTCAACTCGACCCCCTGTGGTAATTGCGGCGTCACGCGCGCAAGAAAAGCCTCCACACTTTCGCTGGTCTTTAATACATTCGGTTTGCTGGTCGAATAGACATCGAGTGAGAGCGATGGCTTTTGGTCGAAGCGGGTAATCGAATCGCTGTCCTCAAACACCGCTTTAATATTGGCAACATCGTTCAGTGTCAACAGCACTCCGCTGCGGTCGCTGCGCACTACAATATCTTCAAAGTCCGCAATGGTGTAGGCCTGCCCCCGCGCCTGCAACTGAATATCACCCTCAGTGGTTTTCAGCTTACCTGCGGGGAGGTTCAAGGAAGAACGGCGGACCGCATTGGCAATATCCTCAAAGCGCAGACCATAGCGGCGGAGATCCTGCTCCCGGACCTCGATAGACATCTCATAGGCGCGAGGCTTGCGTAATTCGACCAACGACACATGGGGCTGCTCTGACAACTCATCACGCAGACGGATTCCTAATTCTTTTAAATTTGCCTCGCCAATATCCCCTTCGAGAGACAGACTGATCATCCGCACCTTCCACTGGATCAAATTCACCTGCGGTCTTTCCGCCTCGACAGGAAAGGTTAAGATTGCATCTACCTTGGACTTCACATCATTGAGCAATACCTGGCCATCATAGCCCGCCTCTGTCTCGACGATGACGGTTGCCAAACCCTCCCGTGACACCGAACGCAGCTTATCTATTCCGTCTAAATCATGAATAGCCTCTTCGATGCGCTTACTAATTTGCTGCTCAACCTCTCGCGGGCTGGCCCCTGGATAAACCATTGATATATTAATATCGTTGATTTTACGCGAGGGGAAAAACTCCTTATCCATACCCGGCAAAGCGTTCAACCCGCCAATAATAATCAGCAGCATCAGTAAATTTGCCGCCTTGGTATTTTTAATAAACCACTCGGTTAGCTTACTCACCAATCACCTCTTCGGCCTGCGGATCGGCGGCTAATACCGGGGCGTTTGTATCCGTCAAAACAGTGGCAGAATTTAATGACTGAGGCTGATTAATCGCCTTAGGCGCCACCTGCAAACCAACCACATAATAATCTAGCGCAGAGACCAACACTCTCACCTCACCAGCCACTTCAGCTCTAACGGCCACCTGCTGGCGCGTGGATTTTATTAACTCTATCGGCAACGACTGTAACTTATCATCGGCATCAACCAGCCACAACAAATTACCCGGCTGGAGCGCCTTGCGGGGCAGCAGCAGAATATTATCGAGTTCTCGTCCCTCAATCTTGGCTTCGACAAATTGGCCAACGGTTAAAGGCGGGCGACGATTTGACTCGTCTTTGGCAAAGGGTAGATCTATTTCAGCCAGAGCATATAACACGCGGTTCTGCACATCGATCGAGGCGCTGGTACGCTTAATATACCCCTGCCACTGCCAGCGCTGACCACCAAAGTCAGCACTGAGTTCTACCTTTGTCGGGCTTAGTGCCGCCTCACTGTTTTGGTAGCGCAGCGGCAGATCTAGCAAGGCAATCTGTCTATCGGTCAGCGGCAGTCGAACTTCGACCTTATCAGTGGCATAAATTTTTGCGATGGCGGCACCGGGAGCAACATATTGACCGAGGTTAACCAGTGTTTCTTCAATGCGCCCGTCAAAAGGCGCCCTAATCACTGTCCGCTGCAGCGACAACTTAGCCTGAGACAGGTCTGATTTAGCCGCTGCCACGCGCGCCTCAGCAGCACGTAGCTGTGGTTTTTTCAAGAACAGTGCGTTGGCATCTTCATTGCCCAGGTCACGCCACTCTCGTTTTGCCTGCAAAGCCTGACCTTTAAT
Organism: Sinobacterium norvegicum; assembly: GCF_923077115.1. Classification (NCBI taxonomy): domain Bacteria; kingdom Pseudomonadati; phylum Pseudomonadota; class Gammaproteobacteria; order Cellvibrionales; family Spongiibacteraceae; genus Sinobacterium; species Sinobacterium norvegicum. Next base: position 135,438 of record NZ_CAKLPX010000002.1, on the reverse strand, counting down.
CGTCGCCAATAACTCCTTCGCCTCGGCGACAATTGATTCGGCTCGGATAACCGCAAAGCGGAAGTCGGCATCCTCTATCCGTAATAACTGTTGGCCCTCGGTAAAGAAGTCACCGTTGAGATAGACATCACTGACGCTGTCAACCTTACCGCCTACTTGAGCAACGATATCGATAGCCCGATGAGGTCTAATAGTGCCCTGACTGCTGACAGTCAAACGCACTGACTCAGGCGTGGCGATAAATACGTCAACGGCAGTCGCCGGGCCGGCTGGCGAGTCTATAGGTTCGGGCACTGGCCGCCCCGTCATCAAACCATAAACCGCGAAACCACCGATCACCAATACCAATAGCGGCAGTAATATTCTTTTATTCATTGATCTAAACATCCAATTTTAGAATAGCCAACCAGCCATCACATTATTATTTATCGAGTTGAAATTATTATCAAAAAACAGGTCGTTAAGTTATACAGTAACACAGCCTTCTCTGGGCTTGCACTCGATCCTCGCGCAGGCCTAAACTTTACTGCATAATGCCTGAGCACCACAACAACGCCAGGGTTCGATTATCGTCACAACCCCTACAATTTTAGCGTATAAACACCACAAGATAACGATAACTTATGATAAATATTGCTCACAAAATCGCCGCTGAACTTAACGTCAACAATGCCCAAGTTGAGGCTGCCGTTACCCTGTTAGATGAGGGGGCCACAGTCCCCTTTATCGCTCGCTATCGTAAGGAGGTTACCGGAGGCTTAGATGACAGCCAAATGCGTAATCTCGAAGAACGCCTGCGCTATTTGCGCGAGCTTGAAGATCGCCGCGCCAGCATTATCGGCAGCATTGAAGAACAGGGTAAGATGTCGCCAGAGTTACTACAGTCAATTACCATTGCCGACACCAAAAATCGCCTCGAAGACCTCTATTTACCCTACAAACAAAAACGCCGTACCAAGGGGCAAATTGCCATTGAGGCAGGGCTTGAGCCGTTGGCAGAGAGCCTGTACCAAGACCCGAGCCAATCACCAGAGATGTTGGCGCTCGATTTTATCGATGCAGATAAGGGCGTGGCCGACTTAAAGGCAGCCCTCGACGGCGCCAAGTACATTCTGATGGAGCGCTTTGCAGAGGACGCAGACTTGCTGGCCAAGTTGCGCACCTTTCTCCTGCAAGAGGCTAATATCAGCTCTAGAGTACTCGCAGGTAAAGAACAAGAAGCCGCCAAATTCAGCGACTACTTCGAACACGACGAGGCGCTGAAGTCGACGCCGTCTCACCGGGCCCTGGCGTTATTTCGCGGTCGCAACGAAGGCTTTCTCGCCTTGTCCTTAGTTGTTGGCGATCCCGATGACAAACTCGCCGCCCACCCATGCGAGGCCATGCTCAGCGAACACGTTAACATTGTCGACCAAGGCCGCCCTGCTGACCGCTGGCTAAGGGAGGTCATCAAGTGGACCTGGCGCATCAAGCTGCTTACCCACCTAGAAACAGACCTTATGGGTCAGCTGCGCGAGAAAGCTGAAGAGGGCGCCATTGCCGTCTTTGCCTCCAACCTGAAAGATCTGTTACTCGCCGCGCCAGCCGGACAAAAAGCCACTATTGGTCTCGACCCCGGTATGCGTACCGGGGTTAAAGTCGCCGTTGTCGACGGGCAAGGCAAGGTATTAGATCACTGTGCCATCTATCCAACGCCTCCCCGCAACGATATTATTAATTCAGCCAAAACAGTTGTTGCCCTCGCCGAAAAATATAATGTCGAGCTAATCGCCATCGGTAACGGTACCGCCTCGCGCGAGACCGAGCGTTTTGTCAAAGACATTATTAAAGCCAAACCGGCACTGGGTTTGAAAAGCGTCATTGTCAACGAGGCTGGCGCCTCTATTTATTCCGCCTCAGAGTTTGCCTCACAGGAATACCCCGACCTTGACGTCACCATTCGTGGTGCCGTATCCATTGCGCACCGCTTACAGGATCCATTGGCAGAGCTGGTCAAAATTGACCCTAAATCTATTGGTGTCGGCCAGTATCAGCACGATGTCAGTCAGTCTTCGTTGGCCCGTCAACTAGATACCGTGGTAGAAGACTGTGTTAATGCTGTCGGGGTTGATGTCAATACGGCATCCAGCGCTCTGCTCACTCGTGTATCAGGCTTAAACAAAACGCTGGCCAGTAATATTGTCGCCTTTCGCGATGCCAACGGCGCTTTTAGCAACCGCAAACAACTCAAAGAGGTCACCCGATTTGGCGCCAAAACCTTCGAACAGGCGGCGGGTTTTCTCCGCATCGCCGGTGGTGACAACCCCCTTGACAGCTCGGCAGTGCACCCCGAGTCCTATGATGTAGTAAAACGCATTGTCGATAAAAGCGGGCGGAAAATAGAATCGCTGTTAGGGGACAGCCGCACTCTGCGAGACTTAAAGCCAGCAGACTACACCTCTGATACAGTCGGCCTACCTACCGTCACCGATATTATCAGCGAACTCGACAAGCCTGGCCGCGACCCTCGTCCTGAGTTCAAAACCGCCGAATTCAAAGATGGGGTCGAAAAAATTGCTGACCTGCAACCTGATATGATTCTTGAAGGAACCGTCACCAACGTCACCAACTTTGGCGCCTTTGTCGATATCGGCGTACACCAAGACGGCCTTGTGCATATCTCTGCGCTGTCCAATAGCTATGTCAGCGACCCCCGTGAAGTGGTAAAAGCAGGGGATATAGTCAAGGTTAAGGTGATGGAAGTCGATGCCCCGCGTAAGCGTATAGGTCTTTCAATGCGACTAAGTGACAACGCCAGTGAGGCCGCGGATAACAAACGTGGCGGTGGCGAGCGACGTGCCAACAAAGACAGCGGCCGCGGCACTAATCAGCGCAGCTTTGGCGACAAGAAACCGGCACAAGCCAACGGCACCATGGCAGCACTACTGACCGCCGCCATGAAGAAAAAATAACCCACGCTACCGCTCACAAAAGGCGTTAGATTTAATCTGGCGTCTTTTTTTTGTCTTTTTTTTCATTGAAACAGGCTACAGGATTAACCATACACTTTATGCGTCATTGATTTAAATCAACAACTTACTTTTGGAATCCGATAACTTGTGCGCATAAAATTGGATGAGTAATAAGTAATGAATAACGATAAAGCACAAGTACTATACGATCGCGACGGCCACCAGTGTGTGGTGTTCAGCAACCTTGTCCACGGCGATGGTGTTCAGGCCAACCAGTTTCTCATTATTAATGACAAACACGCCGCCCTCATCGACCCAGGAGGAGATCTTACCTATACCCCTCTAACGATAGCCCTAAGCGGAAGAGTGAAAATTGAAGATCTTGACTATGTTTTTGCCTCCCACCAAGATCCTGACATCATTGCTTCGTTGCCCCGCTGGCTTATGCACAGTAATGCTACCATCGTATGTAGCAAACTTTGGAGTAGGTTCCTGCCGCATCTTGCCTCAAATTTTGTCACTCAAAAATTGGACCGCGATCTGACCAGCCGCATGATTCATCTACCCGATGGCGGTGAAAAAATTCCCTTTGGTGATAGTTTCATCTATTGCATCCCCGCGCATTTTCTCCATTCTGTGGGTAACTTCCAGTTTTTCGACCCCGTCAGTAAAATCTTATTTTCTGGCGATATGGGCGCCTCTATGGTGTCCGAGGAAATGGCAAAACATCCCGTCAGTGATTTTCAGGCGCATATTGCAACCATGAAGGGGTTTCATCAACGTTATATGTGTTCAAAAAAAGCCGCCAAATTATGGGCCGACATGGTGCGGGACATGGATGTTGAAATGCTGGTTCCCCAACACGGCAGCCCCTTTGTGGGCAAGGAGATGATCAACCAATTTCTCGACTGGATCAGCGAATTGGACTGCGGTATCGATCTACTGACTCACCGCGACTACAGCGTACCTTACTAAAAAAATATCAGCGGGGTGTACAACCACCTCGCTGAAAAATACTGATTAACAGCACGATAAACCTAACACTTTTCATAAGGCCTACCTGTTCAGGTAATAGCTTATTGCCGTGTTTTTTTATATGATCCGCGTCATATTAAACAATAACAAGGTCGAGAAATGTCTTTAAAAAATCTTTTTGCTGCGTTCATCGTAAGCTCAGCCTGCGCAGCAGCGACAGCCAGCGCAGAACAACAATCGCTAAATCTCTATAACTGGTCTGATTATCTCGCCGAAGATACGCTGGCCAAGTTCACCGAACAAACAGGCATTGTGGTTAATCTCACCACCTATGAAGAGGAGTCCGAAGCCAATGATGTTCTGCTATCAAAAAGCAGCGACTACGATATCGTTGTCATTGCACTGGACTTTATGGCTGAGCAGCTGGTGAACCAACGGGCATTATTTAAGCCACTAAAAAAGCAACTGCTGCCCAACATGAGCAACCTTGACCCGGCGATGCTGGCAGAAGTCGCCGGTAAAGACCCCTTCAACTATTACGGTGTGCCATATCTGTGGGGCACGATTGGTATCGGCTACAATCCCGCAATGGTCAACCAGCGCTTCAATGGCCAACCCCCTGTCGATTCTTGGAGCTTGATCTTTGAAGTTGAGAACATCAAAAAACTAAGCGATTGCGGCGTTGCCTTTATCGACAGCCCCAATGAAATACTGCCTCTGATCATTAATTACCTTGGCGGCGAGGCTGACACCAAGCATCGCAGCGTCTATGAGAATCTAGCCCGAGAACGACTGGAGGCAATAGCTCCCTACGTCACATTTAACACCGATTATATTTATGACCTCGCCGCAGGTGAATACTGCGCGGTGGTTGGCTGGTCAGGAAATATGATGTATGCGGCAGACATTGCCAGCGAAGCAGACAACGGCGTTGAAATTTTATATTCGCTGCCTCAGGAAGGTGCATCATACTGGTTTGATATGCTGGCAATACCGGTACAGTCACAAAATATAGAGGCAGCCCACACCTTTATAAATTTCATGATGCAACCCGAGGTTATCGCCGATGTCAGTAACTATTTGTGGTACCCCAATATCAACCTTTCAGCCATGCCGTTAATCGATGACGAAATACTGACCGACCCGAACATTTACCCCACCGACGAGATCAAATCAAAATTGTATTTATTGCCTGTGGCGTCGAAGCGAATGACTAAATATCAAAATGCATTATGGCAGTCAGCCGATCAGCGATAGTAAAACCGCGCCATTCGACTGTTGTCTTTGGCGCCGTCATTAGCCTGCGAATGCAGGCTCTGCCTCTTCGATTTTAAAAAATATTATTCCTGCACTCATAGAAATTAAAACCACTCTGACCCTATTTTATATCCCACGTAATTCATTGACCATAACAAATCCTCGCTATAGATTTAACTCCATTGAAAATGAAGCAACGAATGCTTCTTATTTTCTCATCAGTCATATAGAAACGGAGTTCCTATGCCTTCCAGTGCAAGAAAATCAATGGGTAATGCCAATGCGGATTGGGGTGTCTGCGGCTTTACCAGCAGTCTTTATGCCATGTATGAGCACAACCCTTCAAAGAGGCAGCAGCTCAACAATGCCAATACTGCCTTCAGAGTCCTCGCTGAAATAAAAAGCTATTTAATGATGCTTAAGGCCGACGGGGAGCAGACCTTGTTGAATAGCATAGTGGACTTTACGCAATCCTTTGGTTCCCCTTTCGATACCTTCAACATCGATACATATATTGCTCGCATCAATGCCGCAGTTAATCAGTCTGAGAATGCTATCAAGGCCGACAGCCTGTTTGGCATTGCCATGCCTCCTGAGGCGGTCGCCGATTACTTGAAACGCATTTGGCAATACGATTCCACGATAACCACCACCGTTGGCGGCGGTACGGGCAATAAGGATGGCATTTTAGGTGTTACCAGCAACAATCCTACGATGCCGATGTACCATGGCTTAGAGCATTACCTATATCGTTGCAAGGGGGTTGTTTATAGCTGGGGGGATGCTTATACCAGTGTTCAGGATGCAGCCAATCAAGGGGCCGGCGGCGCCAACTGGCAGGTCTGCCGACTGATTGAAATCAACTAAATAGCAACAAAAAAATAAGACAGCCGTCTTTAAAAAGGCCGCTGCTTTTTTGTTTCTTCGGCATAAATAACTTCGTTACTCTGCACCACATTTTTGTCTTTTTCATGCAATGCTGTTCGGTTTTTTTTACAGTCATTTTATTTTTTAGCCGCCCTCCTCACACACACTAATGAGTGACAATACAATGTAAAACATCGGTTAATTTCCGCCCGACACTGAGTGCTATATTTTTCACCACCTGACAATAACAAAAAATAGCAAAGGATGATTCAGTGATAAAAAACATCATAATGACAAGCTGCATAAGCGCAGCGTTACTGGTTGGCTCACCGAGTTTTGCTCAGCAACCGGTTACCCCAAGCACAGGCATTAGCATACTCAGCGTCGACAATAATGCCGACAACACGGTCACAATCAACGGCAAGGCCGGCCCCTGGCAGGCCATTACCGACTTAACAATTAATGGCTATCAACCACTTAATTACATCCCGCAATCAGACCCTTCAATCACCGGACCTGAGGCACATATTTTCAGCCTCACCATCCCGGCTGCCGATCATTATCAAATTGTCTCCTACGATATGCTGCAGGGCACTCGTAGCGCAGATTATGCCAGCGCGGATACGGCGATAGAAAATGCCGTACAACTGGCCATCAGCGACCAGTTTATGGCAGAGGTTGGCCCCGTCGTTGAAACACTGCTGGAAGACATCAGCCTAACCAGCCTGCTCGACATCGACAGCAACGAATGTATTTACCGCCAATACAGCTGGCAACGCTGTGGCTTATATCTCCGCGAGGCCGGCATTAATGGTCGCCCGGATGTCTCTGTATTTTTTACCCCGGCCAGCAATAATGAGCTGACGATCAATGTAGCCATCCATATCCCTGAGGCTGCATTACACACCCGTGTTAAGCGCCCGTTTTGGTGGGGCTATCGCAACACCCGTATCGCCGCTAAAAATGTCGATGTTTTTGCCCAAATCGGCGTCACCGCGACAGACAATCAATCGATCAAATTGATTCTGGATGACCCCAGCGATATCGCACTGCACATCGGCAAGCTCGATGTCGACAGCAATACCATAGCAGCCAATATGATTCCACTGTTTAAAAACTCCATCACCACCATCATCAACAAACATTTGGTCAATGTGGTTGGCCCGATATTAAATCATGTCGCGCTGCCTGAGATCCCTCTCAGCCTGCCTCTGGACATCGACGGTGACGGCAATAACGATGCCGTCTTCGATATCGCCATGCATGCCAACCAGCTCTCTGCCGATAATAATAACACCGGTATCGTCGCCATCGGCGGCGCTATCTCTGTCAGTGAAGAGAATACTGCCCAAGGCCGAGAGATTCTCGGCTACCGTGTCATCGAAGGCGAGCTACCCAACGCCGATCTGGCCAACAATACTGATATCCAGGCCTCACTGGCGGTGAGCTTTGTCAACCAAATCGTCGCTGCCCTATACCAAAGTGGTTTAGAGGAGAGCATTGCCATTCCACTCAAGGTATCAGACCTTGGTAGCTTTGGTGAGGCACTCGGTATATTCGGTTATGCCATCGACGCCCCAATGAACTTCGAGATTGCCTTCGGCGGCCTGCCAGAAATCACCCTGTCTAACGATGCAGTAAACCCACTAGGCCTACAATTGGTTGCCCCAGAACTACGCTTTAAGATGATTATTGAAAACGCAGCAGGCGAAATGGAAACGGCACTGGATTTCGAAATGGATGTCGCCGTGGCGACCTCTATTGGTGCCCACGCCGACGGTAAGCTGGATTTGGATTTCAACGATATCTTGGCGATGAATATCACAACACTGTACCCGTCTACGATTTCCGACCTTGGCGGGCCTCAAACTGCGCCACTCATCACCTTTGGCTTACAGATGATGCTGCAGGAGTTTGCGCCATTGGTTGAAGACCTCACCAACAGCGCCCGTATCGATCTCGACCTAGGGGCGCTGCTCAACGATTTGTTAAAGACCAATGACTTCTCCACCATTCCTGCCACCGGTTATATCACCGAGGCAGACGCCAGCGACGACAATGCCTATATGACGATTGGTATCGGAGTCGACTTCAACTGAGTCGTCACCTGACGCCAAAAAGCCGGCATTAATGCCGGCTTTTTCTTGCTCCAAACCCTCTAGGCTTGGCTAATAATAGGATGTCGATGGCACAACGGCGGCGGTTCAGGTAAGCTTCACCGCCGTCCTATCCCTGTCAACAAGTGAGTCATTATGAGCTTTGCCGCCCTCGGTTTATCCGACCCCATTGTAAAAGCTGTAGCCAAACAAGGTTACGACACCCCCTCACCTATTCAAGCCCAGGCTATTCCTGCGGTGATTGAGGGTAAGGATGTGATGGCGGCGGCGCAGACCGGCACCGGTAAGACGGCCGGTTTTACTCTGCCCTTACTCGAACGCCTCAGCGGCGGTAAAAAAGTACAGGGCAATCAGGTACGAGCGCTGGTATTAACCCCAACCCGCGAATTGGCAGCCCAGGTACAGCAGAGTGTTGAGACATACAGCGTCAATCTCCCGCTCACCTCTACCGTCGTCTTTGGCGGCGTTAAGATCAATCCGCAGATGATGAAACTGCGCGGCGGCGTCGATATTCTCGTCGCCACCCCCGGTCGCCTGATCGATTTATACAATCAAGGCGCAGTGAAGTTTGACCAATTGGAAGTGCTGATCCTCGATGAGGCCGACCGCATGTTAGACATGGGGTTTATTCACGATATCCGCAAAATCTTGGCCGTATTGCCTAAGCGCCGCCAAAATCTACTATTCTCGGCGACCTTCTCCGACGACATCCGCACCCTGGCCAAGACCATTGTTAACAATCCCGTCGAAGTCTCTGTCGCACCGCCGAATACCACCGCCGAGAAAGTCGAGCAGCTGGTTTACCCCGTCGACAAGAAACAAAAACCTGCTCTGTTGGCCAAGCTAATCATCGACAACGACTGGCAGCAGGTGTTGGTATTCTCCCGCACCAAACACGGCGCCAATAAGCTGACTAAGTTCCTAGAGGCCAATGGCATCCTAGCGGCTGCCATCCACGGCAACAAGAGCCAGGCGGCACGCACCAAGGCCCTAGCTAACTTTAAGTTCAATAAGATTCGCGCCCTGGTGGCCACCGACATCGCCGCCCGAGGTATCGATATCAACCAGTTGCCGCAGGTGGTCAACTTCGACCTGCCCAACGTACCCGAGGATTATGTTCACCGCATCGGCCGTACCGGACGCGCCAGCGCTGAGGGTCAGGCCGTGTCACTGGTTTGCGCCGACGAATCGAAATATCTGTCTGATATCGAGCGCCTCATCCGTCAGGTCATTCCCCGCGAAATCGTAGAGGGGTTTGAACCAACCCATCCTCTGGCCGAGTCGCGACTGCAAAAGCCCAAGAAGCCAAAGAAACCAAAGCAGCCCCATGGCGAACATCAAGATGGTCAACGCTCCGGCGAAAACAGCCGTGGCCACAAGCCGGCCTCAGCCAACCGTCGCCGTGGCGGCGGTGGTGGTAATAGCACCAAGCCCAACGGTGGCAACCGCTCCTCACGCGGCCGCCGCCCGAGCAACAACAGCGCTTGATAACACGGTGCAGCGGCACAAAAAAAGGCGCCTGCCGTTAATACGGGGCGCCTTTTTTATCGCCTGTCACCTTAGCGCAGCGGCTTGCTCGGCATAGGCAGCGCCAAGCCTTGTTGCTCGAGGTTAAAGCTTAAACGATAATACTCCTTGCTCTTATCCTCGTCGCCCAGGGCGGCACTGAGTTGAGCAAGCTCTAGATAGGCCTCGTTATTACGAGTAAACCGCAGGCTGGTCTCGTAGTACTCCCGCGCCTTACCCCATAGCTCTAGTCTCATACAAATACGCGCCAGCGATAACAGCAGTACAGGGTTATTATTACGCTCTTTCAACCAGCCCTCGGCAAACAATAGCTGCTTTTGCAGATCGGCCGATTTGAGCCGTCCATAGAGTTCAACGGCCTCATCGTCCCAGTACTTGCGCAGATAGCGTTGCAACTCGTTGACCGCCACCTCGGCCGCACCCACCTCACCGAGCAGCGCACTGTAACTCAACAGCAGCTCTGCCGTATTCTTTTGCTTTTTGTTGAGTTTGGCCCACTGTTCCTGCAGGCCTGAAACGGCATCAGGCATCTTGGCGACGGCTTGCAAACGCTGTTGATACACCTCAATCGCCAACGCCTCATACTGCTCGGCTGTGAACCCAGAGCTTCGCTCGACCTCGACCAGTAACTTCTCCAGGTGACGATAATCCTTTAAGCCCCGGTAGGTTTTTACCAGCAACTCGAGGACGAAAGGGTGCTGTTTACCAAGCTTCTTACGTAGCCGTAAAATAGTCGCCAACGACTGTTCATAGTGCTTTGCCGCCAATTGCATCTCGGCCTGCGTAATTTCAATGGTGGCATGGGCATTAGGGGCAGAAACATAGGCCAGCTGAAGAAATTTCTCGACCGATTTCTCATCGTTAAGACGGTAACTGGCTCTGGCGGCCACTAAGTAGTGAACCAAATTATGGTCAGAGCGCTTGGCTGCGCGCTCCAGCGCCTTGCGAGACTTCTCCCAGTGCCCCTCGCTGAAGGCGATCAACCCGCGATTGTAAAGCGCATTGGCATTGCGCGAACCGAAGCCCGTCAACCAGTTGCGGGTGGCAAAAGGCAGTCGCAGGCTACGCGCGATCAACCAGATAGTCAGCAGCCCCGAGATCGCAGCCAGCAGGAAAATAAAAGCCGCCACCCACAGCGTCATTTCAATAGTCGTCTTACCCACTGCCACCAGCACATAACCGGGATAATTATGGATACCCCAGGCGATGCCAAAGGCGATGACCAGAGCAATTAAGACGGTGATTAATATCGCGCGCATTAACGATTCCCCCCGTGATCAATCGCCTCGGCAGCGGATTTCTTTTCAGCCTCTGGCGCCGGCGCCACAACATCAACAGGCAACGATAAACGCGGCTGCTCCTGGCTCGGCGTCATTTGGTGCTCGGCCTCAATAAAGGCTGAGATCGCCCGCTCAGAACCACTGATATTGGGCAGCTCGGGCACGATATCGAGTTTATCGAAGTGGCTCAGCTCATCGAGGATGACTTGGGTTTTAGGGTCATCCGTCAGGTAATTACGCTCAATATGCCACTGCAGTCGATCGATACTTTGGCTGAAAATTTGCTGTTGACCAAGCAACAGCGAGGTCTGTGCGATGTCGGCAAACAATAACAGTCGCTGACGCAATAGAAAGGCATCGGAAGTCGAAGGCAGCGGCTCGATTTCAATATCACGCGATTGGATTTGTACCAGTGAGAATAGCTTGTCCGCAGCCCGCTCAAACTTGTTGATAAATTTCGCCCACCAACCCTCGACTACCTCACTTTCAACGGGGGCGAGCTCCTCCGATTTAAAGCGGGGGTCATCGTATAATTTAAGTTCATTAATCTGATCAGAGACAGCCGCCAAGCGTTGAAAACTGCCCTCTAAATCGAAGCGCGCCACCGCCTTAAGGCTGGTAATATCACGCCTAAAAGCTTGGCGTACTGTGTATAAGCCCGCATCATTTAACTCGTATAAAATTTTGTCCCCAGTCTCCAACAAGGCCAGAGAACCCTTGGTATCGCGCCCCATATGCAGGCGCTGGTTGGCCAGCCGGGACAGATATTCCACCTCGGCCAACTTCCAGTCGCGGGGGTCGGTGGTTGCCAAGTCTCGTAAGCGACGCCCCTGACTCTGCAGCTGGTCATCAAAACCGTCGAGCCGGCGTGCACTTTCACGACTGGTAGCCGTGGTATCATCAGCCTGCTGTTTTAGCTGTCGGGTCAGCACATCAGCGCGATTAAAAGCCGCCTGTAGGCGATCATCCATCGACGATAATTTCTGTTCCAGCAACTGCTGCTCGGTCATATTATTAACGACAAAGTAAGCGGTGCCAGCAACGGCGACCAAGGCGATAAACAGGGCTGCGAAAGCCAACAAGCCAGCGGATGATTTTTTCTCTGCGCGCCGCACCGTCTGCTTTGGGCTCGCTTTTTCTGCCGGTTGCTCGATAACTTCAGCACTTAAGGTGGGTACCAATTCTTCGCCATTGCTGACAGAGTTTTCGGGTTTATTTTGCTTATCGTTATTGGAATCGCTCACGCATGGGGCTCCTAATGTTAACAATCGCCGGTGGCTGCTGTGCTGCTAATCGTTAGCTTGACCGCTAACATGCAATTGCAACTGTGCAATCACCGCAGCACTTCCGGCATTGGCCGCGATTAAAACGCGTACAAATCCCGCCGTTGTTGCAATCATAGCAACACGGGCGCTGGGCACAACCAGCGGTATCTCTAATATTGATTGTTTTTCAGCTAATTGCAGTAAATTTTTAACACTGTCGGCACTCGCGGCGACGATGACATCGACGGACTCAGCCAGTGCTTGCTGCAACGATTCGCGATTCTCTATCGCCGCTCGCCGGCAATAGACCTCGGCGTAATCAACAGCTGCGCCACGCTGGCGTAACACCTCGGCAAGATGCTCACGGCCGCCCTGACCTCGGAAAATCAATACCTTTTGACCGCTCAGCTGCTGTAGCGATGGATTGGCCAGCAAGGCTTCGCTGTTATTGCTTTCGCCATTCAACTCGGCATCGATGTCAAAACGCTGCAGCGCCTCGGCTGTTGCCTTGCCAATAGCATGCCATCGCACACGTTCTGGCCACTGTGGCCAATACTGGTCGACCAGACCCATGCCGTAGCGGACGGCGTTGGTGCTGATAAATATAATATGCTGATAATTATCGAGGTCGAGCACGCCGTTGATCGCCGGTCGAAGCTGCTGCTCAGTGAGCGCATCGATCGCCATCACCGGCACGACCTTGGCCTCAAAACCCGCCGCCGTCACAGCGTCAGCCAAGCCATCGGCCTGACCTTCGGGCCGGGTGATTAAGACCTTGGCCACTGGCTGCTCGCTGCTAATCGTCGCCATAGACGGCTTTTAGAATCTCTCCAGCACCGCGGGCCAGCAATGCCTCGGCAATATCGATGCCGAGCTGCTCTGGATCACTGCCCGATTTCTCTTCAAATAAATATTCGCTGCCATCCGGCGAGCCCACCAAACCCCGCATCCACAGCTTGCTGCTGTCATTCGGGTCGGTAATCGCATAGCACGCAATCGGCACCTGACAGCCACCGTGCAAATGCTTGTTCATCGCCCGTTCGGCGCTGACACAGTCGGCGGTATAGCGATGTTGCAACGGCGCCAATAGCGCAATGGTTTCCTCATCGGCAAGACGGGCTTCCACCCCGACAGCACCCTGACCGCCAGCGGGAAGACTGACCTCTGCCGGCAGCGACTGACGAATACGATCGGCCATTTCCAGACGCTTTAAGCCGGCACTGGCGAGAATAATCGCATCGTATTCACCGTCGTCTAGTTTTCTCAAACGGGTATTCACATTGCCGCGCAGATCGATAATGGTGAGGTCTGGCCGTAGACGGCGCAACTGACACTGACGACGCAGGCTGGAGGTGCCGACACGGCTGCCCTCTGGCAACTCATCAAGGCTGGCATAGTGATTGGATACAAAAGCATCGGTGGGGTCTTCTCGCTGGCAAATAATCGCCAGCCCCAGGCCCTCAGGAAACTCCATTGGCACATCTTTCATCGAATGAACGGCTATATCCGCTCGATTCTCCAGCATGGCTAATTCCAGCTCTTTAACAAACAAGCCCTTGCCGCCAACCTTCGACAACGGCGTGTCGAGTAGAATATCGCCCTTGGTCGTCATCGAGACTAACTCAACGCGGAGGTTTGGGTGCAGCGCCTCGAGTTCGGCCTTAATAAATTCGGCCTGCCACATAGCCAGTGGGCTTTTTCGTGTCGCTATCCGCAACGTTTGTGCAATCATGTGTTCACCACCCAGAAATTATCGGCATCAGCCCGTGATTAAATTGCGACTATGATAAGCCAGCTACGACCAAAAGTCGCTGATACCGCAACATTTATCGGCCTCTTATAACGCCAGAATCAATTCTCTTACCGCCGCTGCATGGCGGCGGCTCACCTGCAACCGCCGCTCAACGCCCCGCAGACAAAGTTGGTATTGACCATCATCGCCACGTGCCAGCTTCTCAATATGACTTTTCCCAGCCAACGCATTGCGATGTACACGAATAAAATGATCGGGGAACTCCGTCTCCAACCCTTTTAACGACTCGTCAATCAGTACCTCGCCTTCGCTGTAGCCAAGGCTGACGTATTTCTGATCCGCGACGAAATAACGAATATCTTCGATGGCTACCAGCCCAATATCACCCTGGTGTTTAATACTAATATTGCGGCGGATACCATGCCCTCGCTGCGACTGCAGCTCCGTTTGCTGGGCCTGTGTTAATCGACCAACCCGATGTAACGCCTCGATTAACTTTTCTTTCTTCACCGGTTTCAACAGATAGGCGGCGGCGCTGGAATCGAACGCCTCTAGCGCATATTCACCGTAGGCGGTACAGAAGATAACCGCCGGTGGCGAGTTCAGTTGCGCTAACTGTTTGGCAACCTCAATACCACTGTCCCCCGGCATTCGAACATCGAGCAGCACAACATCAGGGCTCTGCTGAGCAACCAATGCCAATGCCTGATCGCCATTTTCAGCCTCACCACCGCAGTAAAAGCCGTCACAGTTCGCCAGCAGTTTTTGCAGGCGCAGCCTGGCCAGCGGTTCATCATCGACAACGACAACATTTTTATCCATCTCGACCTCCAGATGACAGGGATTCCCCGGCGATTGGCAGCGTCAGTACGGCGGTAAAAACATCTGAATGCTGCTGCAGCACCAAGCGGCCACGATCACCGTATATAGCCCGCAGGCGGCTGCGAATATTCTCGACTGCCATCTGATGCCCTTCCTGCCAAGGCTCGCTGCTGCTGGCAATAGGGTTGGTAATGGTAAAACAACAAACATCCCCCTGCTGCTCGCCACGGACAGTAATGCAGCCCCCCTCTGCCAAGGGCGAAATACCGTGATAAACAGCGTTTTCAATCAATGGCTGTAGGCAGAGCGCCGGTATTCTCAAACCATCAATAGGCAGTTGCTGTAACTGCCAATCGACACTCAGGCGGTCGCCCATACGCAACCCTTCGATGCGCAAATAGCCCCGGCACAGTGCCAGCTCGTCCTCCAGCGCCACCAGCACCGAAGAATGATTAAGGCTGGCGCGAAACAAATCACACAAATCTTCCACCGCCTGCTCCGCAGCGACAGGGTCAATACTGATTAAACTGGCAATACTGTTCATCGAATTAAACAAGAAATGCGGCTGTATTCTCGCCTGTAGCGCATCAATTTTAGCCATTAGCCGCGCCTGTTGTTGTCGGCGCAAGAGAAATTGGATGTAGAAATAGCGCCAGGTAATACCAAACAGCACCGCCGCCACCAGCAGATGCTGAAACAGTCGCCAGTGGCTGTCGACACTTTGCATAAAATCCACATGCAGCCACAGTGTTTGCCCGACAACACTGACAAAGGCGGTAATAAACAATACCAGTGCATAGCTCAACGCCGCGGCTTTAGCCAGGGCTATACGACAGAAAAAAGCCCTCAAACGCTGCAGTGCAGCGGCACTTAACAGCACCACCCACTGCACATAAAACGAGATGATACCCAGCCATTCCCAGCTAAATTGTTGCAGCCCTGAGTTGAGCACAGCCAGCACCAACGCCAGTAATTCGGCGACAATGACCAGCAGAGCAACACTGGAATTACGGTCAAAACGAGGAATAAAAAAATTATCGTCGTTGTGGCTGTTATGATTTTCACTATTCATCCGCTAAGTGTGCCCGTATCCATCTTCAGCAGCAACTCTCTGCTGTATAAGTTTGTCAGCGCTATTAAACACTTAGACTAGCATTATGCGACAAGCTTAGCCGAGGTAGCCGATAGAGGCCGACGGCTGCTATAATCGCCGCCAAACGATATTGGACTCAACAAGGTTAATAACTGTTATGACTGACCAAAAAACCAACCAGCAATGGGGCGGCCGCTTCAGCGAGCCAACCGACGCCTTCGTCGCCCGCTATACCGCCTCTGTCAACTTTGATCAGCGCATGTATAAGCAGGATATCCAGGGCTCTATTGCTCACGCCACCATGCTTGAACAGGCCGGTGTCTTAACCGTTGAAGAGCGCGACGCCATTCATCAAGGCCTGGCAGAAGTAACAGCCGATATCGAAGCCGGCACCTTTGAGTGGTCTATCGAACTCGAAGACGTCCACATGAATATCGAGGCGGCACTGACCGCCAAAATTGGTATCACCGGTAAGAAACTGCATACCGGGCGTTCACGCAACGACCAGGTTGCCACCGATATCAGACTTTTTCTGCGCGATGAAATCGATATCATCGCCAAGGAGCTCACACGACTGCAGGAAGGCCTGTTATTCATAGCCGAGCGCGAAGCCGACACCATCATGCCAGGTTTTACCCATCTACAAACCGCTCAACCAGTGACCTTTGGTCATCACTTATTGGCTTGGTTTGAGATGCTCCAGCGCGACTACAGCCGCCTGATGGACTGCCGCAAGCGGATGAATCAATCGCCCCTCGGCGCCGCCGCCTTGGCCGGTACCACCTACCCTATTCAGCGTGATTTGACGGCACAGCTGCTGGGCTTTGATAAGCCGACCGAGAACTCACTGGATTCGGTATCAGACCGAGACTTCGCCATTGAATTCTGCGCCTTTGCCAGCATGTTAATGACTCACCTGTCACGTGCCAGCGAAGAACTCGTCCTCTGGACCAGTGCTCAGTTTAACTTTATCGACCTGCCCGACCGCTTCTGCACCGGCTCATCGATTATGCCCCAGAAGAAAAACCCCGATGTGCCCGAGCTGGTCCGCGGTAAAACCGGCCGCGTCAACGGTCATCTAATCTGCCTGCTAACGCTGATGAAATCGCAGCCACTGGCCTATAACAAGGATAACCAGGAAGACAAGGAGCCGCTGTTTGACGCCGTCGATACCGTTCGCGACAGCCTGCGCGCTTTTGCCGATATGATCCCCGCCATTACCTCGAAGAAAGAGTCGATGTACGAGGCAGCCAAGCGCGGTTTCTCTACCGCTACCGACTTGGCCGATTACCTGGTGGTAAAAGGTATGCCGTTCCGCGACGCCCATGAAGTGGTCGGTAAATCCGTTGCCTATGGCCTCGAGAGCGGCAAAGACTTGTCTGATATGACACTCGAAGAGCTTCAGGTGTTCTCCGATACTATTCAGAGCGACGTCTTTGATGTGTTAACACTCGAAGGCTCCGTCGCCGCCCGTGACCATATAGGCGGCACAGCACCCAATCAGGTACGCGCAGCCGTCGCCCGTGCTAAAACCTTTCTAGCGCAGCGTTAAACCACGCGCTATTGCTCCCGATAATCGCCGAGCCCTGGCTCGGCGATTATCCACATAATAAGAAGTTGAACCCATGTCTTATCAACTCCCCCCCTCTGTCCCCAGCCAGGGCAATCGATTGTCACGTTGGTTCTTCCGCAGCCTTTTCAAAGTCTGTGGCTGGCGTCTTAAAGGCACGTTGCCCGACCAGCCCAAGGCAGTTATTGCCTTCGCACCTCATACTTCCAACTGGGACTTCCCGATTGCTATCTGCATCGTGCTAGCTCTGGGTTTGCGTATTCGTTATCTCGGCAAGGCCAGCCTGTTTAAGCCCTACTGGGGTTGGCTGTTCCGTGGCCTCGGCGGCATACCGATAGATCGCAGCCAAACCAACGGTATCGTCGAGCAAATGACTGAGGCCTTTGCCAGTCATCAGCAACTGATATTAGCCGTCGCCCCCGAGGGCACCCGCAGCCAAGTCAGCCACTGGAAAACCGGCTTTTTGCATATTGCCAAGGCCGCCGATGTGCCGGTATTTGTCGCCACGATGAATTATCAAACCAAGACCATTACCATTGGTCAGCAATACCATATCGATGATATCGAGCAGTCACTGGCAACCATACAACATGACGTGTCGCAGTTGGTCAAAAAGAATCCTTAGAATTCAATCTATTAACAGCGCTGCCAGCGAGTGACATAATTTTCACTTGCCGTACACCATACGTTTATTAACAATGGTGAGTAAGAATAAATACGGCAGGTTAAAAAGATGAGTTCACTCCAGCGCACTAAACGCCTCCTCTGCACCGCAATCACCCTTGCCATGTTGATCATACTGACTGGCTGTGGCGGCACCGAGGCTGACAAGCCGGCAAACCAACGTGCAATTCCCAGCGAGCTGCCTGCAGGTCAACGTGAGGCTTTCCGCAGGCTACCGCTGCAAGAGGCCAGTAACTTCCGCGATCTCGGCGGCTACCAAACAACAGACGGGCGCGAGGTACAGTGGGGTAAACTGTATCGCTCCGATTCACTGGGGCAGTTAACCGATGAAGATCTGCACTATCTGCAGCGCCTACATTTACAGCAAATTGTCGACTTTCGCTCCGACATTGAGCGCCAGGCTGAACCCGACCGCGTCCCCGATGGCACCAAATTGGTAATCCGAAAAATCACCGTCGAGGGCACCGACATCCATGCCATGCAGGCACAAATCACCGATGGCACCTTTGGCGACAACGACTTTGCCGCCATGCTGGTCGACGCCAACAAAGCCTTCGTCAATAAATTCACGCCAGAATTTAAAGGCTTTATTCACAGCCTGACCAATGCCGACAACCTCCCCATGGTCTTCCACTGTACGGCGGGCAAAGACCGCACAGGCTTTGCCGCGGCGATGGCGCTCATTGCCGTCGGTGTTCCTGAGGCCACCGTCAAGAAAGACTTCCTGCTGACCAACCAATACACCGAGGATGTTATTAACAGTCGTATATGGATGATCCGTATTGCCAGCTTATTCCGCACCTCTGCCGATCAGGTCAGGCCGCTGCTCGGTGTCGAGGCGCAATATCTACAGGCGGCATTCGACACCATTAATCAGCAGTACGGCAGCATGGATAACTACTTGGTTAAAGGCCTGGGCGTCACCCCAGAGGTGAGACAGAAACTACGCGACAATTTACTGGCTCCGCAATAGTGGTGCGGCACGGTATGGATAAAAAGATAACAACCTGCGCAACTTTACTGTTCGCCTTATTTATCATCTTGCTATCGCTTACACCGGTGAACAGCCATACCGTCGAATCCTGGGACAAGGTTTTCCACATTATCCTCTATGCCTTTTTTACTGCTCTGAGCTACCCCTTAGCCAACAATGTAAAACAGTTTTACTGGCTCTGTTTTGCCGTTTTTATATTTGGCGGCACGATCGAGTTCGCCCAATCATTCATCCCCGGCCGAGTGATGTCAGCATACGATCTACTGGCTAACACTATTGGTATTATGCTAATAATAATGATCACAAGAAAAAGATGGCTTGCCTAACTATTGGCGAAAGGCGTATCAACGGGCGTACTGGCTCACAGTTTTACAAAATTTTAAATATTCTATCTGTCACTACTACTTACAGTTGAAGCTTTACGGTATCTTGCCGGCAACTTAAAAAAGCAAAAAAATTTGGGTAGCGAATACCCTGCAGGCTGAATAAGAAATCATGGAAGATTTACTCGGGCCCTTGGTCAACACCGATGAGGCAACCAAAAAAAAATCACGAAAGCGTTCGATTCTGATCGCCTGCGCCGGCTTTTTATTAATACTATTCGTCAGCATACCCTTTGTCTTTTATCATGCGATTAACATGACGACCAACACCTGGCTTTTTGCCTTCGGCATTACCATTCTCGTCTGGTTCTGTCTCTGGCTCAGCGTCCACTTTGGACTGGATCAGCACACACGAAGCATCGATCCACATTTTTTGATTCTTCCCGCCATGTGCTCTAGCCTACTGATTTGCCTGTATATTTACATAGCACCAGAACTGCGCGTATTGGTGCTGGCCGGCTGGTTTGCCGTCCTATTATTTGGCGCAGGACTGCTGGGGTTTAAACAGGCATTCTTATTGAGCAGCTTTACCGCCTGCTGTTATCTGGCTACCGTAGCGCTGCTGATCAACAAGGGGAGAGGGCTGTCGTTAGAATATGAGTTTTGGTTACTGATGCCGCAATTGACATTCTGGTGTTACGGCGCCACCGTACTTGAGCGACTTAAACGCCACCGCAGCGAGAACATTAGGCTACGACTCCAGTTAAGAGAAATGGCCCTGTTCGATGCCCTTACCGGCCTGGCTAATCGTCGCATGGCTGACCTTTTTTTGACCGAGGCTTTGCAACAAAATGACGGTCAATTATTCTATGTCGCCATGGTAGACATCGATGGTTTCAAAGATATTAATGACGATTATGGTCATGCTGTGGGTGACGACCTGTTAATTGATATTGCGAATATCATCAAGCAACAACTATCCCATCACGATTTCTGCGCCAGGCTCGGAGGCGATGAGTTTGTTGTTATTTTAAAGAAGACCAATGCAGCGGGTGCAAACACGGCGCTGAATAATATTCGCAAGGCCTTTAACCGTCATATCAGCCAACATAATATCTGCGCACAGGCCCAAGTTTCGTTGAGTATCGGCGTCACAGTCAGTGAAGCAAACGCCACCAAGTCGCTGTTATTAAAACGAGCCGATGAACAACTGTACAAGGCCAAACAAGCCGGTAAAAATCAGCTCTCAGCCTGCCTCAGTGACTAACGGCTCAGCACATCGACCTGAGATTATTCGCCACCTCGATACTTCAGCCCCAACTGGAAAACCACATCGCTGGTGCTATCGACCAGTATATCCTCGACCACGGCAACATCAATTACCCAGTTTGGCGTCAGCCCGATACTGCCACCAACGGTAAACTGTAACGACTCTTTCATCGGTGCCAGATCACTGTCGTACAAGGCGCTGTGACCGTCGAGCTGCACCTTTAGCGCCAGCGCACTCAAACACTGCCAACTCAGCCCGGCACCACCGTAAAGCGAAAAAGCCTCTCTTTCCTCAGCTAACACAGTCCCTTGGTCGGCCACCAACACTCCGCCGGCGAGGTGATAAGTGAGGCGATAACTTTCAAACCAACGCCGACTACTGTGACTCATCCCCAGCGCCAACTCCGTACCGCCACTGCCTAACAGTTGGTCATCGTCACCAGTCGGCAGCTTTAAGGAGGCAGACACCGCCGTGGCGTCGACGTCATCGGATACCAACTGCCAAGCCAGCGTCATACTCACATCGCCGATACCACCGCCACTCTCCAGCATCTCGACGGTCTCACCGCCAACCCGGCTATAACGGTAAGCTAATTGATCCTGTGGAAACAGCTCTCGGTTACTATTGGGCAGGTTAAACGTGTCGTGCCAATCCTCGATGAAACCATCGAGGCTACCGCCGTCATGACTGAGATAGGGCAGATCGACACCAAGCTGCCAGCGCTGGCCAAACGCCTGACTGCCCCGGCGCCAGCGCAGTGTCGTCCGATAGCTTTCGCCATCAAGCCAGACTGCCTCGCTGTCACTTGACTCATAGGCGAAGTTATTGGCCAGCTCGGCGTTAATCGACCACTGAGACTGTCCATTGGCGAGCAGTTTTGCTGACTCCATCGCCGGTAAGCCAGTAATGGCAGCAAAGGGAGAAAGATCAGCCTGCAACATCGGTTGATTTAATATCTCACTGGCCGACGCCGAAGTGACAAACCCAGCCGCTGTCAGCATTACCAAAGACGACGCGAGTCGATAGACATTTTTTTTGATCACACTTAAACCCTGTCTTATTGTTATTCAGCTTAAATTTGACGGCGAAAGACGCGACTTAATTCAGGCTGACAGCCTCTCCCACCTGCTCTAATGTCACCCGAGCAAACAACACCGCCAGCGAATCGCCACTGCGACTACACAGCCACTGCTCTGCATCACTATCATAACCGAAGTGGTAGCCGCCGCTCTTTGCCGCCATCCACAATTCCTGATTGGCGATCTGGCGAGAGAAAATAATGGCACTGCCGTTTTCGCAGGTCAGGGTCAATACGCCGCCGTTTAGCTCGCAATCAATGTCGAGCTCACTGTCATCAACCGCATCTTCGATGCCTTCAATCGTCTCTTCGACCAGCTCTTGATATTCAATTTCGTTCATTTTGCTACCAACTGTTTTTGGTGTGTCCGCTGTTTATCGCTTCGATTTTATACTTGTTACCGCCGATAGGTGACAATTTTCTGGCAAATTCGCTATCAGCAACAGTGATTTGACCATAAACCGAGCAGTTTGCTGTGGTTTTTTTCCCCAAAGGGTTGGGTTGGCCCACTTCTCACCGCTATAATGGCTACAACTTAAATTTAATAGAGAGACACCCGTCCACAGGGCTGGTGCTATCTGACGACGTTGATGCGGTCATTTTCGCCGCTCATGGATGCATACTATGCGACATCTTTTGCTCATTTCCGCTATCGCCTTGATTCTCGCTGGCTGCGGTCAAAAAGGACCGCTGACATTGCCCGACAGCCATGCTGCTTCCAGCTCCGTTATCAGTAGCCACTGACTCTAGCCAGCCTTGCTGCGCTAACCGGGATCGTCTACGACAAAGAGATTGTCATGACTGCATTTAATTACGCCAACGGCGAACTGTTGGCCGAGAACTGCCCGGTACAACACCTGGCCGAGCAACACGGTACCCCGCTGTACGTTTATTCACGCCAGGCTTTTGAAAACAGCTACTTAGAATATGCCAACGCCCTCGGCGACAGTGGCATGACCTGCTATGCAGTAAAAGCCAACTCCAATATTGCCGTGCTCAATGTCTTGGCCCGCCTTGGTGCCGGTTTTGACATTGTCTCTCAGGGCGAACTACAACGCGTACTGGCGGCCGGCGGCGATGCCTCACGGGTGGTTTTCTCCGGCCTTGGCAAGACCCAGTCTGAGCTGTTATTTGCCCTGCAAGCCGGCGTTCACTGTATCAATCTTGAATCCGCCGCCGAGCTTGAGGCGCTGGCAGAGGTCTGCGCCGAGCACGGTGTCGAAGCCAAGGTATCGCTGCGGGTAAACCCCGATGTCGACGCCAAGACTCACCCCTATATTTCTACCGGCTTAAAAGAAAACAAGTTCGGTATTGATATCGCCATCGCCGATCAGGTCTATCGTCGCGCC
The DNA here is from genome assembly GCF_923077115.1 of Sinobacterium norvegicum. Classification (NCBI taxonomy): domain Bacteria; kingdom Pseudomonadati; phylum Pseudomonadota; class Gammaproteobacteria; order Cellvibrionales; family Spongiibacteraceae; genus Sinobacterium; species Sinobacterium norvegicum. Next base: position 112,263 of record NZ_CAKLPX010000002.1, on the reverse strand, counting down.
CACCAACTCGACGGCATTACCGTGGTCGGCATTGACTGCCACATCGGCTCGCAATTGACCGAGACCAAGCCCTTTTTGGACGCCCTCGATCGCGTACTGATTCTGGTCGACCAACTGGCCGAGGAAGGCATTGTCATCGAGCACCTCGACTTAGGCGGCGGCCTCGGTGTTTGTTATCAAGACGAAACACCACCAACACCAACAGAGCATGTCAACGCCATCAAAGAGCATCTCGGTGACCGCCCCCTGAAGCTGATATTTGAGCCCGGCCGTTCAATCGCCGCTAACGCAGGCATACTGGTGACCAAGGTCGAATACCTTAAGCCCGGTGAACACAAAAACTTCGCCATTATCGACGGCGCCATGAATGATATGATCCGGCCCAGCCTTTACAGTGCTTGGATGGACTTGCAGCCTGTGTGTCAGCGCAATAACACTGAAACCAAGGTGTGGGATGCTGTCGGTCCAGTCTGCGAGACCGGCGACTTCCTGGCCAAAGACCGCGAGTTGGCCATTGAGGCCGGCGACTACCTCGCCCTCTTCGGTGCCGGCGCCTATGGCTTTACCATGGCCTCAAATTACAACACCCGTGGCCGTGCCGCCGAGGTGATGGTCGATGGCGACAACAACTACGTTATTCGTCAGCGAGAAAACTTCGACGATATGGTTCGCGGCGAGCAGCTGCTGCCTTAATAGGATAATTGATATGCTATTAAAATTTACCAAGATGCACGGCTGTGGCAATGACTTTGTCGTTCTCGATCTGATCACTCAGCGCCTCAATATTAACGAGGAGATTGTCCGTCAGATTGCTGATCGCCGTTTTGGTATTGGCTGCGATCAAGTGTTAGTTGTCGAGCCACCGCAACAGCCAGAAATCGACTTTCGCTACCGCATCTTTAACTGTGACGGCTCTGAGGTCGAACAGTGCGGTAATGGTGCCCGCTGCTTTGCCCGTTTTGTTCGCGAGAAGCGCTTAACGGCCAAACAACGTATCAGCGTCGAAACAAAATCCGGCGTCATTGAGCTGGTGACCACAGACCACAGTGAAGTGATTGTCGATATGGGTGTGCCTGTCCTCGAGCCAGAACATATTCCGTTCCAGGCTGACAGCCAGGCAATCAGTTATGACCTCACCATTGCTGACCACACCATTCAAGTTGGCGCTGTCTCGATGGGCAACCCTCATGTGGTGCTACAGGTTGGCGATATCGACACCGAACTGGTTGAACAGCTCGGGCCGCTACTGGAAATCCACCCACGTTTTCCCAAGAAGGTGAATGTCGGATTTATGGAGATCGTTAGCCGCTCGCAGATTAACCTACGCGTGCATGAACGCGGTGTTGGCGAGACGCTGGCCTGCGGCACCGGTGCCTGTGGCGCGGTGGTCAGCGGCATACAGCGCGGGATGCTCGACAGTGAAGTCACGGTTAACTTACCCGGCGGCAGCCTGCACATAGAGTGGCAGGGCGAAGGCGAGCCAGTGCTCATGACGGGGCCCGCCGAGACCGTTTTTGACGGTCAAATTCACCTTTAAACAGTAGGCTCGGCACGAGCGCAGCCGCTCGGCCGAGGCTATACTCAGACCAAGCTCGCAAAATAGTCATAACAATCAGAATAATATTCAAATTTTGACCCAGCTGTGGTTAGATGAAATGGGCGAGTCTAGGCCGTGCCGTTTCTATAAACCGTGCTACTCTAGCCCTACCAGCCAAGGTGATGCGTGCAGGTTATTTAACCTCTGCTAAATCGACAACCAACAGGATAACCGGCCGCAGGCAGATCGAGGATCAACCTTTTATGAACGTCCCCACCGACAAAACAACGCGCGCTGACAATGATGAGGCCATCACTGCCGAGCAGGTCACCGAATACTTAAAACAACATCCTGACTTTTTTATTCTCAACGACGAATTAATCGCCAACCTATACCTACCCCACGACGAGGGTGAGGCTATCTCGCTTCAGCAGCATCAGGTGACAACACTGCGTCAGCGCAACGAGAATATGCGTCAACGACTACTGTCATTGCTCGACGTGGCAAAAGAAAATGATCAGCTGTTTAACCGCACCAAAAACCTGGTTCTCGCCCTGCTCGATGCACAGGACTTAGATCACGCCGTCAGCATTGTTAATCACAGCCTGACCACAGACTTCAATGCCGATTTTTGCGCCCTTACTCTGTTTGGCAATACCGAGCGTTATCAATATTGCAGCGCCCGTGTAGTCCCTGTTTTCGAGGCTCAACAACAGGTCGGCCACCTGCTGCGTAGCAGTCGAGCCGTCTGCGGTGTTTTACGCCCCAACGAGCTTGAATTCTTATTTGAAGACGACGCCAAACTGGTTGGCTCTGCCGCCGTCAGCCCACTGACCTATGGTAATAATATAGGTGTTTTAGCGATTGGCAGTCGCGATGAAAACTACTTCCGCTCCAGTATGGGCACACTGTTTCTCAGCTATGTCAGCGAAGTACTCAACCGCACACTGCCGCGATTTATGAATCAATATGAGAAAAAATCGGCTTAATCATTCAGGAAAATCTATGAGCAGTGAGCGCACCAATTCGGTCGGCAATGAATCGGACAACAGCACTATTAATACCGCCATTACTGCGTATCTCGATTACCTCGCTCTGATCAAGCGATCTTCACGTCACACTGTCGCCGCCTATCGACGAGATTTAAGCAAGCTCCAGCAGTACTGTGCGCAGCAAGCTGTTAGCGATCTTGCTGGTATCGATGCCGACCTTCTTCGTCGCCTTACGGCACAACTGCATCGTCAGGGCAACAGCGCCAATTCTATTCAGCGATTATTATCCAGCTACCGTAGTTTTTTTAAGCATCAGATTCGTCACAGCGCCTTGACCAGCAACCCCGCGCAACTGGTCAGCGCTCCCCGCAGTCCGCGCAAGCTACCCAAGTTGCTTGATGTCGATGAGAGTCAGCGCCTACTTGCCGCCGCCGAAGACGAGGACGAACTAGTCATCCGTGATCTAGCCATTGCCGAGTTACTGTATAGCTGCGGCCTGCGCCTCGCTGAATTAACGGCACTGGATATCCAGCATATCGATTTAAATGACCGACTGGTCACCGTCACCGGCAAGGGTAATCGAGACCGTGCCGTGCCCGTTGGCCGCCTGGCGATCAAGGCAATCAAACGCTGGCTGACATTTCACCCGGCCCCCCTCGACAGCCAACAACCACTATTTACCAGCCGCCGCCGCCGCCGCATCTCGCCCCGCAGCGTTCAGGCCAGATTAAAACTACTGGCCAGCAATCAACAATTGTCACAGCATCTTCACCCGCATATGTTGCGACACTCTTTTGCCACTCATATTCTCGAATCCAGCGGTGACCTGCGCGCCGTGCAAGAAATGTTAGGCCATGCTAATTTGAGCACGACACAAATCTACACCCATGTTGATTTTCAGCAGCTGGCCAAGGTTTATGATGATGCCCACCCCCGAGCAAAACGCCAACAACGATGAACGATCACTCCCCGATAGAAGTAATCAGCTTCGACCTCGATGACACCCTATGGCCGCTTCGTGCAACCCTTGAACATGCCGAGCTGGATTATTTTCGATGGCTGACCGAGCAGTGTTCTGCCTTAGCTGACCACCATAGCCTGCAAAGCATGCGTGAGTATCGGCAGCATTTTCTGCAGCAACAACCCGGGTTGCGCCATCAAATCAGTCAGCTCAGAATTGAATCAACACAACAGCTGCTGACAGACCTTGGCTGTCATGATGCTCAGGCCATCAGCCAACAAGGCTTCGATCGCTTTATTATCAACCGCAACAAAATCACCCCCTACCCCGAAAGTTCAGCCGTGCTGAGTGAATTGGCCCGGCACTATCGCTTAATCGCCATTACCAATGGCAATGCCGACGTGACGCAATCTGGGTTAGCAACATTTTTTGAATTTTGCCTGTCGGCGGAGCAACTCAATGCCAGCAAGCCAATGGCTGAGCCATTTCTCACCGCTCAGCAACTGGGTGGCTTTGGCCCTCATCAGGTGATACATGTCGGTGATCATTTACACCATGATATCGCCGGCGCCCAGCAACAGGGTTGGCAGGGAATATGGCTGGATCATAACCTAGGTCTCGAACGTGACGACAGCATCACCCCGGATGCGATTATTCATCATATTGGGCAGCTGCCACAGGCTGTCAGCACACTGGCCAACAAACTACGCCACGATTAAATGCTGCGACCACCGTAACTGTTGCCCGGTTTTTTTGGCGGGTCTGCAGTGACGTTTGGTGCAATGTGATTGATACAGCCACCGGCGCTGATAAAGGCCTCGATATCATCATCCATGGTCTGGCGGATACGGCGCCGGGAATCGATGGTTCTCGCTCTCGCATACTCTTCAGTACTGCCGATAAAATCCATATCGACATCGACTAATTCATTGCCTGCTGCTGGCTTGGGCGCTTTTTTAGCTGACTTAGTTTTAACCGCCATAATGCTCTCCGCAAAGGGCTTAAGCCCCTATTATTGTTATTTATTACGCAACAAGCCGACATCTACCTAATAAAATGTGTGATTTAAAACGCTTAATATTTATAGTCCAAAAGCCAACGGTTGTGCGAACCTATTTTTATAACGTTTTACACTTATCATCCGCTAAATCCACTCGGTTTTTCATAGCGACAAGGAAAATCAGACATAAAAAACCGCAGCCTAGGCCGCGGTTTTTTTATGCGATTATCGCGAGTAGCTGAAGCTTACTTACCGGTAAACTCAGGGTACGCTTCCATACCGCACTCAGATAGATCGACACCTTCATATTCTTCTTCTTCGCTGACACGAATGCCGATAATCACCTTCAGTGTTAACCAAACAACTGACGAGGCAATAAAGACCCAACCAAAGATGGTCGCAGCACCGATAAGCTGACCTGTGAATGAAGAATCGCCGTTAGTCATCGGTACAACCATCAGACCGAATAGACCAACCACACCGTGAACCGATATCGCACCGACCGGATCATCAATCTTGGCCTTATCGAGGGCTAGGATAGAGAACACGACCAAGATACCACCAACCGCACCGATCAATGATGCCTCAGCAGCTGTCGGTGTGTCTGGACCAGCGGTGATAGCAACGAGGCCGGCCAACGCGCCGTTCAGCGCCATGGTTAGATCCGCCTTACCGAATAGAAGACGAGCAACAATCAGAGCGGCAACAAGGCCAGTCGCAGCAGCAGCGTTAGTATTAAGGAAGACCATGGCCACGGAGTTAGCACTGTCGACAGAGGCGGTTGCCAAGACAGAACCACCGTTGAAACCGAACCAACCCATCCACAGGATGAAGGTACCCAATGTTGCCATCGGTAGATTGGCACCTGGAATTGCATTAACAGAACCGTTGACGCCGTATTTTCCTTTACGAGCACCGAGGAAGAGTACGCCGGATAACGCAGCGGCAGCACCAGCCATGTGGACAATACCTGAGCCGGCAAAATCTAAGAAGCCGAGCTCACCAAGGTTATATAGGCCGAATACATCGTTGCCGCCCCAGGTCCAGCTACCTTCCATCGGGTAGATAACACCAGTCATCACAACGGCAAAGGCTAGGAAAGCCCAGAGCTTCATACGCTCAGCAACAGCGCCAGAGACAATAGACATGGCAGTGGCAACGAAGACAACTTGGAAGAAGAAATCAGCCGATGGTGCGTAAGTGGCATTGTCTTCGGCACCCGGTGTATAACCGCTGCCTTCAATGCCTGTTAGGAAATATTCGCCGCCGTACATAATGGCGTAACCGCAGACGAAGTACATAATGCACGACGTGGCGTATAGCGCGACGTTTTTAGTCAAAATCTCAGTGGTATTCTTGGCGCGAACCAAGCCGGCTTCCAGCATGGTAAAACCAGCAGCCATCCACATAACAAGGGCACCACATACCAAGAAATAAAAGGTATCTAATGCATACTGTAATTCTACAAGTGTGTTTTCCATATCTCTAAGCCTCCACAGCTCAGCAACATCTCAAAAGTTATGTACCAGTGAGTGCTCGCCGCATGGCTATGCACCCCCCCAGGTCAAGCGCGAGCGGTTATACCGCTTCGTCGCCAGTCTCACCAGTACGAATACGAACAGCCTGTTCAAGTGCTGTTACAAAAATCTTACCGTCACCAATCTTGCCGGTATTAGCGGCTTTGGTAATGGCTTCAATAGTCTGTTCTACAGTACCGTCAGCGACAGCTACTTCGATTTTTACCTTCGGTAGAAAATCGACAACATACTCGGCGCCACGGTAAAGCTCGGTGTGACCTTTCTGGCGGCCAAAACCTTTTACTTCAGTCACGGTAATACCCTGTACACCGATCTCTGACAGCGCTTCTCGCACGTCGTCTAACTTAAAAGGTTTTACAATCGCGGTAATCATTTTCATGATTTCACTTCCTAAGTTTGTTTAATGAATTGTGTTGCATATAGTCGCCCTGAAATCAGGGCGACCACAATATAACACTGTTGTTAGTGCTTTATATTAAAGATCGAAGGCCATGTCGTAGGCAACTACGAACAGGGTTGCATCAGGAGCAACATCAGCCAAAGTGCCCGCGTCAGAGTTACGATCGACAACCTTACTAACTGTAAAGGTTAGGTTGTCGTTGAAGGCATAGTTCACGTCTAGGTGCGTGTAGTTAGCATCTTCGCCATCACCTTCGTAATCGGCGAAGTGCTGATAACCAAGAGTTGCGCCAAACTGAGCATAGCTATAACCCAGTGTTAGGTAGGCATCATCGTAACCGCCACCGGCGATTCTCTTGGTATAGCTACCTTCAACGCCGGCAAAGCCTAGCGTCACTATAACGTCGCTGCCGGTGTTGTCGCCGAACGGCTCGTCGTCCTGTTCAGGATATACATAGTTAGCGAACATAATGTCGGCGAAGAAATCACCCGTTTCAAATGTGTAGCCACCGTATAGGTCATACTCAGTACCAAGAGAGCCGTCACCAGACGCGCCCCAGACACCGGCGTAGAAGCCAAGATCGTGCGACCAATCCAAGCTACCGTAGATGCTGCCAGAACCTTTACCGTCAGAAAGGTTCAAACCGCGCCACAAGTAAAGGTTCGATACACCAACAGTGGCAGAAACATAGTTCGGGCCTTCGGCCTCTTCTTCAATTTCAACAACGGCAACTTCTTCTGCCATTGCAGGCATTACGCCTAGGCTTAATACTGCTGCAACACTGCTCGCTAGTAAGCTTTTTTTCAACATTTGGTTTCTCTCCAAGTTTATAGTTATTCATTTTGGTCTAATAGTTTGTTGCCTCAAAACGCCCCTTTTAAAAAAATCGTTTTAAGACTTGTACCAGAATACAGAGCAGGAGGCGTGCCAACTTATTAAATATTATTATTTATCAATAAAATAGCAGCTATTTATTAGTATTTGCCACCACCTAGCTACAACGTTGCGCACCAAATGGAACCGGATGCACCGCAAGCGCACAATTAAGGTGCGTTTTGCCTGTCGAATATTCTAGACAGGGATAATTTACCCTTCGGCGGCTAAATAACCAATACCTTTATAGGGGTTAATCATTAATTTTTGCTGTAATGGATAGGTTTTCAGGATTACCCTACTCTAGCCGTTGAATATATTGGCCACATGCATCCATTTGATGCAGCCTTATTCAGGTTTGCAGACAGCCCAATCGGCGATACACTAACGCCCCCTATACTTATCTATCATTAGCCTTCAACACTTCGGTGCCGCGACAATGTTAAACAACCAATTTATCGACGAATTCAGCCAGCAGCTCAGCCAGCTTCTTAAGGGAGCGCCTCAGCGACAAGACATCGAGAAGGCGGTGCATGCTGCCAGCCAGTCTGTCTTCAGCAAGCTCAACTTGGTCAGCCGAGAGGAATTCGACGCCCAAGCTGCTGTCCTGCAGCGCTCACGTCAAAAACTGAACGAGCTTGAACAGCAGCTGGCCGAGCTGAACGAAAAAATAAAGTAATACCACGATCGACGGATAGGTCTACGCTCTAGAGAGTGCGGCCAATGTTGGCCCCGCAGTAACAATACGTTTCGCTAACATCTAACGACAACCAAGGATGGTATTATGTCGCTGGCTATTGTGTATTCTCGCGCCAAGCTCGGTGTCGAGGCGCCCCTCGTGACGGTGGAAACCCATTTATCCAACGGCCTGCCCGGGCTCAGCATTGTCGGCCTGGCCGAGACTGCTGTCAAAGAATCGAAGGACCGGGTTCGCAGCGCCATTCTCAACTCACACTTCGAATTTCCCGCTCGGCGGATTACAATCAATTTAGCCCCAGCTGATCTGCCGAAAGAGGGCGGCCGTTTCGACCTACCCATTGCCCTCGGCATCCTAGCGGCCTCGGGGCAGATACCGCCGGAATCACTCAATAACTGTGAGTTTATTGGCGAGTTAGCACTCACCGGTGAGCTGCGGCCAGTACTCGGTGCCCTACCCGCTGCCATGCAGGCCAGCAAGCAACAACGCCAACTCATCGTCCCCTGCGACAACGGGGACGAGGCCTCCCGCCCCAGCGCGGCAGAAATCATCCCGGCTAAGCACTTATTACAGCTCTGCGCCCATTTACATGGCCGGGAGAAAATTCCGCCGCTGGAACATCAAAATGACGAGCAGCTGCTGCCGCCCGACTACCCCGATCTTAGCGATGTCAAAGGCCAGCCCCAGGCGAGGAGAGCGCTCGAGATTGCCGCCTGCGGCCTACATAACCTCCTGTTCTTTGGCCCACCAGGCAGCGGCAAGACAATGCTGGCCAGCCGGTTGCCCGGTATTTTACCGGCGCTCACCGAGAGCGAAGCGCTGGAGGTCGGCACCATCTATTCCATCGTCAATGGCGACCAGCATCAACAGTGGTATCAACGACCGTTTCGGTCGCCTCATCACTCCGCCTCTGGCGTGGCCTTGGTCGGTGGCGGCAGCAATCCCCGCCCCGGTGAAATAAGCCTGGCCCATCACGGTGTACTCTTTCTCGATGAATTACCCGAATACCAGCGTAGCGTATTAGAAGTATTGCGTGAGCCACTCGAATCTGGCGGTATTATGATCTCCCGCGCCAGCAGGCAGGTGTTCTACCCTGCCCGCTTCCAGCTTATTGCAGCCATGAACCCCTGCCCCTGCGGCTACTTTGGCAGCGGCCAGCGTCAATGCTATTGCAGCGTCGAGCAGGTACGTCGCTATCGTCACAAGCTCTCAGGGCCGTTACTGGATCGGATCGACATTCAGCTGCCGGTTAAGGCCATCAAACCACAACAACTCACCAATCGCCTGCCCGGCGAGGGCTCCGAGAGTATTCGCCAGCGGGTGATCGCCGCCAGAGCCATCGCAGTGGCCCGGCAAAAAAAGGCCAACGGTTTATTGTCGAGCCGAGAAACCGAGGCCTACTGCCCGCTCAGTAGAGCCGATCTGCAGTTTATGGAGGAGGCGATGGAGCGATTACAGCTCTCTGCCCGTGCCTACCATCGATTACTAAAAATCGCCCGGAGTATTGCTGACTTGGCCGGGTTACAAGACATCAACCGCCAGCATTTAAGCGAGGCCTTAACCCTAAGAGCGTTCGACCGGGGGCAATAAGCGACTAAACAGTTGATAGTTTTGGTCGTGCAATCATCGGTCGCGCCGCGGCGGCAGTCGCGCTAAAATAGCCGCCGTTATCACTCCTTTATCGAGCATACCCTTGAGCAAACTCAACCCCCGTCAAGCCGAGGCCGTCAAATACATCGACGGCCCGCTATTGGTCCTCGCCGGCGCTGGCAGCGGCAAGACCAGTGTTATCACCCGAAAGATCGCCTATTTGATCGAGCAATGCGGGTATAAGGCGCACAATATCGCCGCCCTGACCTTTACCAATAAGGCCGCCCGGGAAATGAAAGAGCGAGTAACCTCACTGGTCAAGGGCAAGGCCTCTCACGGGCTGACGGTATCGACCTTCCATAACCTTGGGATGAAAATCATCGGCAAGGAACACAAGGCCATTGGCTACAAGAAGAACTTTTCTATCTTCGATCAGTCCGACGCGCTTGGCATTATCAAGGAGCTGATTTTACAAAATAATGCCGAGGGCGATGTAGACCTGGCTGACAACTACCAACAGACTATCTCCAACTGGAAAAACGAGCTGATTATGCCGGGTAAGGCCATCAGCTACGCCAAGGACGATACCGAGTTGGCAGCGGCGATGATTTACGAGGGCTATCAGCGTCTGCTTCAAGCCTATAATGCCGTCGATTTCGACGATTTGATCATGGTGCCAACACTGCTGTTTCAAGAGCAGCCAGATGTGCTGGCCCGCTGGCAACGGAAGATTCGTTACCTGCTGGTCGACGAGTATCAAGATACCAACGGCGCTCAGTATCACCTGGTCAAACAGTTGGTAGGGGATAATGGCAAACTCACCGTGGTCGGCGATGATGACCAATCTATTTATGCCTGGCGCGGCGCCCGACCAGAAAATTTATTTCAACTGCGAGAAGATTATCCGCACTTGAAATTGGTCAAGCTGGAGCAAAACTATCGCTCTACTGCCCGTATCTTAAAAGCTGCAAACACGGTTATCGCTAACAACCCACACGTTTTTGAAAAGGCATTGTGGAGCGAACTAGGCTTCGGCGATCAGCTGCGTATCATCCAGTGCCGCAACGAGGAGTCAGAGCTCGACAGAGTCGCCGCCGAGATTCTCGACCAGCGTCTGCGCCATCGCCGCGCCTTTAAAGATTTCGCTATTTTATACCGCGGCAATCATCAGTCGCGCCTGCTAGAGCTGAAATTGCAGCAACAACAAATACCTTATCAACTCTCTGGCGGCACCTCATTTTTTAGTCGCCAGGAAATCAAAGACATCATGGCGTATTTGAAACTGCTGATTAATCCTGATGATGACAATTCATTTTTACGTATCGTCAACGTGCCGCGCAGAAAGATAGGCGCATCGACTCTCGAGGCACTCGGTCGCTACGCCAACAAAGAACACATCAGTATGTTTGCTGCGGCTCAGTCGCCCTATCAAATCCCCGACTTAAACGAGGCATCAATCAAAAGGCTGGAAGGCTTTAGCCGCTGGCTGGTCAGCGTTCGCGAGAATGCCGAACGCAATAATCCGATAGAAGCAATCAACGAAATGATTGCCGATATCGACTACGAAGCCTGGTTGCATCAAAACGTCAGCAGTGCCAAGGCCGCTGAAAAGCGTATGGAAAACATTCGTTATCTCATCGACTCCCTGGCCAACAGCCTGACCAAAATTGAAGAGGACAACGACGGTGAAAGCGATATTGGCGCCGCTATTACCAAGCTTATTCTGCGCGACATGATGGAGCGTCAAGCCGATGAGGAAGACGCAGATCAGGTTCAGTTAATGACGTTGCACGCCTCCAAGGGTTTGGAATTTCCCCATGTTTTTATTATTGGCTGCGAAGAAGAAATCTTGCCTCACCGCGCCAGTATTGAAGAAGATAATATCGAGGAGGAACGTCGCCTCGCCTATGTGGGAATCACCCGCGCCAAGCAAACGCTCACCATGACATGGTGCACCAAGCGCAAACAGTTTGGCGAGGTTATAGACTGCATACCCAGTCGTTTTCTTGATGAGTTACCGCAGGAAGATGTGGTCTGGGAAGGCGGTGAAAGTGACCCGGAGGCCAACCGCAAAAAAGGCAAGGAAACCATGGCCAGTTTAAAAAGTTTGCTCGATGATTTTTAATTTTTAGAAAACAAAAAAGCCGCGTCAGATTATACCTGGCGCGGCTTTTTTATTTAGCATATCGACTAGTATTCGTAAGTCACATCAACACCAAAGGTTCTCGGCTCGCCAAACATCGCCAAGTTTTGACCACCACGCGGCGTCATTAACGTGGTGTATTCTTCGTCGGCTAGGTTCTTACCCCAAACAGCGGCGCGCACAGTGCCCTGGCTGACGGGAATATCCAAGAGAGAAACACGAGCACTCAACAGGCCATAATCATCGTTCAATGAACCGGGAATATTACTCGAGTAGGTCTCGCCCTGATAGGCATAGCTCACGTTAACAGCCACCTGGCCATACTGCATTGCTGGGAACATATAATCCAAGGCTAGATTACCGGCATGCTCTGGCGCATTTGCCATCTCATTTATATCGGCCTGGTCGACACCGTCAATAATCATCTCTTCAATATTTGCATCGAGATAGGTATAGCCAACATTCGCTGTCAGCCCTTCGGACAACAAAAAAGTCGAATCGATTTCAAAACCAGCAATTGTCGCCTGACCAGCATTAAAGGTATCGGTCTGGCTAAAATACGCCGTGTTGGTACCGTCATTAACCAGCATGTCGGTAATGTCATTATAGAAGGCCGCAACGTTGAGTCGCATCCGGCGATCCAGCAGATCAGACTTCATACCCAATTCGTAAGACAGCATGTTTTCAGGTTCGAAACCGTTGGCAAAGTTCTCGAATGAACCGCGCGAGTTATAACCGCCTGCTCGGTAACCCGTAGCCACCTTACCGTAAACGTTAATCTCATCGTTAATGGCATAATCTGCGGTAAATGAAGGGCTGAACTTCTGGAAGTTATCCTTTCCCTGCTGCAATTCGTTAGCCTGACAAGTCGTCACACAGGCGCCATTACCGTCATAAACGCCGGTTTGAATAAAGTTCTTCTCCGCCTCACGCTCATCCCAAGTTTGACGCAGACCGACGGTTAAGCGCAGCGCATCATCGAGAATCGCTGGTGTATAGGTGGCCTGACCAAAGATCGCGTATGACGTCGTCGTCGCATCAACATTATTAACATCACGCAGGGTGACATCACCTATTGGCGTGCCAGTAATAGCCTGCTCATAGAACACTTCATTGGTGGCACTCTCAGTAAAGTAATACAGCCCAGCCAAATACTCTAAGCGGCTGTCGAAGGCATCACCGATGACTTGGAATTCCTGAGAGAATTGATCCTGAGTCACACCACCGGTGCTGTATGTTTCCTGATTGCCAAATAGTTGGCTGGCGAATGAATCCAAATCACGATAGCCACTGATCGACTTAAAGGTGACCGTATCCAGATCCATGGTGAATGTTAGGTTGTGACCGCGCACCAGGTTGGTGTTCTCGGTCGCGTTCAAATCTGTTTCTTCATGGCGACTGTCATCGACCGCCACATCCTGATAATACGACGGGCGGTCAGGGTATCGGTCATATGCCAGCGCACCGACAGATTGGCCGCCTCCTTATCCTCATCACCCCAGCCGATGGATGGCTCATTATCGCTGGTGACGCCATCGCCTTCAGACTCGATCCAGCCGTCTTTCTGTGAGGTCATGTAGGAGAACTTGGCAAACAAGTCATCGGTCAATGGCACGTTGATCGAGGTCTTAGAGCCAAAAGAGTCGTAATTGGCCGCATTAAATGTCTGTGTCAGGGCAAACTCTTCATGGGGTTTTTCGGTGATAAAGTTGATCGCACCACCGGTGGTGTTGCGGCCATATAGCGTACCCTGTGGGCCACGCAACACCTCGATGCGCTCAATATCAGCAACATCTGATGCCATGCCGTTGGCACGGCCGACATAAACGCCATCGATATACATGCCGACGGCGCCATCTTTGGTGGTCTGAATATCAGTGGTACCGATGCCGCGAATATAGATTACCGGTGTCGAAGTACTGGAAGGAAACGGGGCCATGGTCACCGAGGGGATTGAGCTGCCCAGATCGGTAACATCGGTGACGCCAAGATTCTCTAGCGCTGTGCTATTGAAGGCAGAAATAGCAATCGGCGTATCCTGCAATGACTCTGATCGTTTTTGTGCGGTCACAACCACTTCTTCCAACGCTAACACTGTTTCTGTCTGCGCCTGTGCCGCCCCGGCCAAAAGACTTGTCGATGCGATTAACATCGCAATTGGCTTTTTGTTAAACATCTTCATCATTTCATTACCCACCTTGCGTACTGCTTTTTAGTCATTATTGTGTTCGATAGTGGTTGCCGGCCAACATTAATTAGCCCTGACAAACTGTCGATATGTAGCGCAGCCTAGAGAGGGATTTAGCGGCATGAAATAGCCGAGATTGGAAACCGAGCGTTTCCTAGTGGAAACAAAAACCTATTGACCCAAAAATAAATATTATGGAGATTTATATTAAAAATGTTAAATCACAATGGATTCAAAAGGAGTGAGTGCATACTTACAGGAGACGAGATTAAGTCGCATGTCTCAATTTACGACTGTAAACAACTTAAATTACTAACAAATGTTAATCTTTCGCCCTTCGCCATTTGAGCTAAAAGTGCAACATAACATCGCCGAGTCGTGTCAGTCGGCTCAAAACACCGATCGAGGCTATTCATTCCCTTATTCAGACCTCCTATAATGAGCAAACCTTAGCTCGCTACACAGGCAACACACCTCATGCAAAACCTTTCTCGCTTAGCCGTTTTTACCCATGTGGCCAAACACGGCAGTTTTTCAGGAGCCGCGCGCAGCTTGGGAATTTCAAAATCATCGGTCAGCAAACAGGTGACAGCGCTGGAAGAGCATCTCGGCATCAGGTTATTTCTCCGCGGGCCCAGACATGTCCAGTTGACTGACGAGGGCGCGGCATTACTCGAACATGGCAACCTGATTACCAACGAATATTCGCAGGTCTTAGACCTGGCAGCCTCTTTAAAAGGCACACCGAGCGGTATTGTCTCTGTCGATATGCCAAGAATTTACGGATTTTCTGTTATCCGCCCCTATCTAGCCGCATTTCTAAAACAATACCCCGAGCTAAAGCTACGCCACGGCACCAGCCAAAATAGCAGCCAGCAACTGGCCCGCGGCAATGATATCGATATCGCTATCGTCGTGGGGGACCAGCCCGATAGCTCACTGATTTGCAAGCGTATTGCCACGGTCAAAAGCTCACTTTATGCCTCGGCTGAATACCTAAAAAACCACCCTGCACCGACCAGTTGTGCCGAATTGACGCAACACAACTGCCTGCCGGTGGAATACCCCAATATCGACAACTTCACCACCTGGCAGCTCATTTCAGAGAATGACAGCAATTTTGTTGAAATTGGCGGCAATCTGATCATGAACGACGCGCTCCAAACGGTAGAATTAGTAAAAGACGGGCACGGCATCTCAATGCTGCCTGAATTCGCTGTACAAGAAGAGAGCGACAACGGAGAATTAATCAAAATATTACCCGCCTATAGTGGCCCGACGGTACCAGTGTATTTAATTTACTCTCAACGCCGACACTTGAGCCCAAAACTACGGGTAACCATCGACTTTTTGACCGACTGTTTTAAGGCCCAGGGACTGATCGATAGCTAATAAAAATAAAATGTGACGCCTGTCTCATATTTTTCCCAGTAAAACTGGCTCTATTACGCTGCTCCGACTAAAGTTACCTAGCCCGACCCGTTACAGAGTAATAGAAAATGATTTCAGTTGTAGAACTCAAAGAATTTACAGAATTTCAACACGTTGACGACACTCTACTGGAAAACCTATTAAAGGAAGCCTCGGTCAAAAAGGTACCGGCCGGTGACACTATTATCGGCAAAACACAGAACCTTGCACTGCATCATTATTTGATCAGCGGCGACACTGAAATACGTACCTCTTTCTTTGACCGGAATATCGTCGACCACAGCAAAAACAAAACCTCACTGGAGTTGCTTACCCCTGCGGGCTCTCAATTAGTCGCCAACAGTGATTGCGAGTTAATCTGCATTCCGAGCCGCTCGGTTGAAAACGCCATCGAGTGGAACCAGCAAGAAGCATCAACCGATACCGATAACGTAGATGCCGCAGTCGAACAGGAAGAGCAACTCGATTGGATGAGCTTGTTTCTCGACTCTCCGCTGATACAGCAGCTCAGTGCGGGCACCATAGGCCGACTGTTTAGCGCCTTTACCGATATCGAGCTTGAAGTCGGTGAAAGTATTTTCAATGCTGGTGACGAGCCCGATGCGTTTTATCTGATGAAAAGCGGCCGGGCAACCATCAAAACCCAGAGCTACAGCAGCGATAACGGCGTGACCATTGAAATCAAGGCCGGCGATTACTTTGGTGAAGAAGCCTTGGTCGGCGGTACGGTTCGTAATGCCGGTATTATTATGCTGACAGATGGCTGTGTCGGCCGGATGAGCCGGGAAGACTTTTACGACCTGCTAATGCCTGAAATGATTCAAAAGGCCGATCAAGCATCTATTCAGTTCGGCTCGGACACCAACAATGTGTTAGTTGACCCTCGGCTACACCTCGAGTATCGCAGCAGCGGCAACGCAGACAGCGTTAACATCCCCGTGGCATCACTGCGTAGCAAACTTGCCGACCTCGATAGTAGCAAAACGTATTATATTACCCCCGAGGGTGATGAACGCAGCGAGCTGGCCACTTATATGCTGAGACATGCCGGGCTCAACGCCTACTTACTGAATTATGCCGACTAACAACCAACAAACTGACGGCCATAAAAAAACCGAGCACTAAGCTCGGTTTTTTTATGCTTACAGGATGTTATCGTCGAGCTTACTTGCTTTGCTCAACCATATAATCGACGGTTGCAATAATGTCATCATCGCTACAGCTCATGCAGGTACCCTTGGCAGGCATGGCGTTAAAGCCTTCAATTGCGTGCTTGTGCAGGGTGTCCAGCCCCTGGGCAATACGGTCTGCCCACTGATTGGCCTTGCCGATAACAGGAGCACCGGCAGCGCCGGTATTGTGGCAGGCTGCACAGCTGGTATCAAAGATCTCTTTACCAGACTTGGCGCCACCACCTGCTGGAGCGGCAGCGCCAGCGCCAGCAACAGCAACACCTTCGCACTCCTGACCTTCTACACAAACACTGCCATGCGGTTTGATACGCTCAGCGATACGGTCATTAGCGGTGCTGGCAGCAAACGCTGTTACCGATAGGCTCATCATTAAGGCAGCAGCAGCTGTTATTAGTTTTTTCACGTGTTCTATCCTCAGTTTGCAGAATCAGCCGGTGGCCAGTCGTACGACAATTTTTAAAGTGAAGCCATTATATCGGGATAATCTGCTGCGGTAAAACACTGAGCAGGCAATCGTTGGCTTGCAATCATTATTCCCCTCCCCGCTGACCATGATTAGACGACAGACGTTGACGGTATTGACTGGGCGACAAGCCTGTCTGTTTCTTAAACTGACGAGAGAAATGGCTCTTATCGCAGAAGCCACAGGCCTCGGCTATTTTTTCAATACTGCCGCCATCACCAATTAACATCTCCTTCGATCGATTAATCCTCAGTGTCGCCAAATATTGCTGCGGTGCCAGACCTAACTCCTTGGTAAATAGCCGGATAAAAGCCGATTCGCTCATCCCTATAGTATCGGCGAGATGCTGGTTGCTGGCCTTATCTCGGCCACTCTGTCGCATACGCTGTAATACCGGCCACAGTTTTGGCTCCACCTGCTCCACCTGCCAGTGATCTTCATCGATACTACTCAGGCAGCGATTGAGAATAGACATTGCCTTCAGCGTCAATAATGGGGAGTGCTGGTTACTATGGTGCTGCAACTGCCCAACCAACGCCAACAACTCATCATCAACCCCAAAGGCATAGATGTTCTTGCGCAGGCTAAAAAGCCCCGGGTTAAAATTAAATAATATGTGAAACTCATCCAAGGGCTCGCTTTGAGAACCAGAGAAATTTACCCCCGCGGGTATAAGGTACAGCGAGCCTTTTCTGATGCTTATGGTTTCACCATTGTCGAAACGTAAGGTAATCCCCTCTTTTGGATACCAGAATAGCCGCCACAATGGCGCCGCCATTGAATTAGCCGACCAATATTTTGTGCGGCAAAAAACCACTCTTTGTAGTTCTAAAGCAACGTTGGAATAACTGTATTTGTCTCGACTATAGAAAAAACTCATTAGCAAGAATGCCTAAGTTCGACGCGGAATAGCGCGTTGGTCTTATTGTTTTTATGTCAGCAAACACTTATAAAAAAGGCTAAAAGCGACATCGATCCAATCCGCACTTTAGCGGAAAAGTACAACAATGCTAGCAGGATCACACATTGTGTTCGATGCTAACACCGCTACTATTATTCTCATAGACTGCGCAGTCTGACAATAACTAATAATAATCATTTCTGGCTTACTCGCTAACCACGCCGCTGTATCGCCTTTCTCTCCTCAGAAAGCTGTTAAGTGTAAGGCCGTCGATATAAGGAACATAGCATGCGCCGTATTATCCCCGCACTGTTACTAACAGTGCTGCTTAGTAGTGCTTCCCACGCAGGGTTTTTCTCATTCTTTGA
The DNA here is from genome assembly GCF_923077115.1 of Sinobacterium norvegicum. Lineage (NCBI taxonomy): Bacteria > Pseudomonadati > Pseudomonadota > Gammaproteobacteria > Cellvibrionales > Spongiibacteraceae > Sinobacterium > Sinobacterium norvegicum. The sequence goes on along the minus strand of NZ_CAKLPX010000002.1, from coordinate 93,988 downwards.
TCGCAACTACACCAAAACACAATACCCCATTGTGCTTGTTCATGGGCTCTTCGGCTTCGACAGCATTCTGGGAATGGATTATTTTTATCGCGTACCACAGGCCCTTGAGCGCAGTGGTGCCACCGTCTATATCGTCACTGTCGCAGCCGCTAACGAAACAGAGGTAAGAGGTGAGCAGCTGTTGGCACAACTAGAAACATTATCCGCCGTGACTGGTCATCGAAAATTCAATCTCATAGGCCACAGCCACGGCTCACCTACCAGCCGCTATGTCGCCTCTGTCAGACCCGATTTAGTCGCCTCGGTCACCGGCATTGGCGGCACCAACAAGGGCTCTGCCACCGCTGATATCGCCCGCTTTGTTGAGCCCGGCTCACTTGGTGAAGACATTATTGGCTTGTTCGCCAACACGCTGGCACAGCTGATAGACGGCGTAAGCGGCGGCGGCTACGAGCAAGACGCCATCGGCTCTTTCCGAGATCTCACCACCGAAGCATCATTAGCATTTAATGAGATCCATCCACAGGGCGTCCCCACCAGTGACTGTGGTGAAGGGGACTATGTGGTCAACGGTATCCGTTACTATTCGTGGAGCGGCACCCAGCCTCTGACCAATGTGCTCGACTTGAGCGACCCGTTAATGGCTATAGCCAGCGTTCCCTTCCTATTTGAAGCCAACGACGGTTTAGTCGGCCGCTGCTCTAGTCACTTGGGCATGGTTGTGCGAGACGACTACCGCATGAACCACCTTGACGAGGTCAACCTGCTACTTGGGCTGCATGACATTTTATCGACAGATCCACTGACAGTCTTCCGCCAGCACGCCAACCGCCTGAAACAGGCCGGCTTATAGTGTTTGTACAGCTACGATTTCTCATAGTCCTCGGCGGTTTCACCGTCCTAGGCTACGGGATAATGCACTGGGGTGCGGCCGAAAGACCGGCCGCCGTCAGTCATAAACCGATAATGCTAAAAAACATTAACCGCCTTAATAACCCGGCTGAGGCCATCAGCTCCGACAGAGGCGAGGCCGCGGCGAACAAGCCTCCAGCCATCTCGCAACTGCCTCGTTATATGCAAAACATTGCCACCGACGGTGGTATTGATATCGACGATAACGGGCAGGTCATCGGCAACCAGAATCTGCGGGATTTCTTTGAATTTTACCTCAGCCTACAAGGTGATTACAGCCTCGATGAAATTACACAGCTGTTGCAGCTGAAGGCTGAAAAATTTGATCGTACAGACGGCGAAATAAGCCCTCAGGTCATGCTATTGTTTAGCCAATATATTGGTTACAAAACCGCACTCTCTGAGTTGGCAGAACAGTCTCTTTCACCATTAGAATTACTCGCAGAAAAACGACAACTACAACATCAGTTTTTCGATTCACAACAGGTCGAACAACTATTTGGTGATGAAAATAGCTATATGGCCTACGGTATTCACCGGTATCAACAACAGGGGCTCGATCCATTATACCAACAACAGCTTAGCGACGAGGCCGCGGCCAACATGGGCTTCCATGACCAACAAGCCAACCAACGTTATTACCAACAACAGCAACAACTCAAGGCACTGGCTAAAATCAGCCAAGAGGACGAGGAAGAGCGTTATATTGCTAGGGAGGCGCTGGTCGGCAAAGCCGCCGCCGAACGGCTACAACAGCTGGACCAACAGCGCCAACAATGGCAGCAGAAGGTTACAGACTACGAGCTGAAAATGGCCGAACTTTCTTCGTTATCAGGCCTGGCTGAACAAGATGTTGCCGAACAGCAACAGCGCTATATCGAGCAGCACTTCAGCCGCACCGAGCAGAAGCGATTAACCGCCAACTCTGCCCTGTAATAAATACCGTTGAATAGCACCGCCGACACAGGTATTATGCTTCGCCTGTTAGGCCGCTCTTGGGTGGTCAAATAACAGCCAACACTGCCCAAAGGCAGTCTTAACCGCCCTTAGCTCAGCTGGATAGAGCGTCGCCCTCCGGAGGCGAAGGTCATGCGTTCGAATCGCATAGGGCGGACCATCTCCTCTTTATTAAGTGTACAAAACACCTGCACTAAGATAGCTACCTTTGCTATGTCGCCATGCTTGGTCGCTGGGAGACTGCCAGCAGCCAACGCTGCAGATTAACCATCTCCTCTGGCACGGCCAGTTTTATCCAAGCACAAAACCTGATACCGACAAAGGCGGTAATATCTGCTGCACTGAACTTTTCACCAGCGACATAAACATTACTCGCTAACTGTTGGTCGAGAATATTAAAAAATGCCTCGGCACGAAGCCTCCCGCGTGCAACTAATTCAGGGATTTGCTCTATATCTAAATCCCCGGGAAATGCTCGACCTTTAAATGAACGGCCGTGATTGCGAAGAGCCTCCGCGATAGCCGTCAAAAACTCCATTTCAATGCGGTGATCCCACTCGCTGATCAACGCCTGCTCTTTCGCATCCGCACCCAATAACGGGGTGTCGGGAAAAATCATTTCCAAATAACGATAAATTGCAACGACGTCTGAAATAACTGTGCCGTCATCTAACACTAATGCCGGGACAGTACCGCGGGGATTGATGGCTTTATAAGCGTCGCCGAGTTGCTCAGCAGCCATCATATCAATAACTTCGACGGGTAGATCGATGCCCTTCTCTTTCATAAAAAAGTGTACCCGCTGAGGGCTTGGGGCTGGCGGGTAAGAATATAACTTCATGATAAAACCCCTTAGGATATATAACGTCTATTATTATTTTTTGAAAATCACGAGACTTCTCTGTAGCTCACATCATACCGTCCACACTTTAGTGCAACAAGCCGCAGCATTATCAGCATGCTATCAATCGCCTTCTCATTGCACTAATATGCGGGTTTATTACTAGTGACAGCACTGCTATGGCCACAGACGCCGACGACTTCGTCGCCCCGCCCTGTTTCGAACAGATTGACATCCTTTACCAAGATGATGATTTGTTGCTGATTAATAAACCCAGCGGGCTGCTCAGCCTGTCCGGAAAAAACCCGCTCAATAAAGACTCGGTACACCATCGCCTGGTGCAGGACTACCCCTCGGCGCTGATGCTACACCGACTCGACCTCGGCACCTCAGGCATTATGATTATCGCCCTGAATAAAGCCACTAACAAAGCGATTACACTGCAGTTTCAACAGCGCACCATTGAGAAAAGCTATAATGCGATTTTACGCGGCCAACTCAAACATAGCGGTGGAACCATTGATGCGCCCATAGCCCGCGGTGATTTTCCCCGTCAGGTAATCTCACCAGATGGCAAGGCCGCGCAAAGCCATTACGAAGTGTTAGAACAAAAAAGCGACCGCTGCCGAGTTCTTTTCACTCCCCTGACAGGGCGCACTCACCAACTGCGCATCCACAGCCAGCATATCGGCCATCCTATTCTGGGTTGCGATTTATACGGCGACGAACAATCCTTGGCGATGGCTGACCGTTTGATGCTGCATGCCACCACGATAGACTTCAACCACCCCGTCAGTGGCAAACGCATTCACGGCGTCAGTCCCTGCCCGTTTTAGCCACGCCCTAGGCTTAGTATGTCGGCTGGCAAACCCAGCGGGTGAAACCAATCATATAGTCTTTGCTTAGGCAGCGGCACGTTATGCCCTGAGTTTTCATCTAAAAGCAATCTGTGTTGTGAGCCACATTGGTAATATTTTCGCCCCTTTACCGCCTCTATCATTTGCTTGCCGACGCCTTCGTTTGCGGCCACCCTATCGCATAGCTCAACAGCATGATCCGGGGGTAAAACATTATCCTGAGCACCAACTAGGAGATATATTGGCACACTATAAGCTATATGATTATTGATAGATGCGTCATATAAATCGGCAACGGAGATCTCAGATATCACCGATTTGACGCCACAATACGCACCAACAATAAGATCTATGGCTTCAGCGTTGTCAAAACCCATACTGAAGTATTGCGCCTGTTGCCGGTTATCGCTCTTCAAGTAATTAACCAGGTCTGCCATATTCAACAACGGAGAGATTGCGACAACTGCACGGTAGTATGATTGATTATGGACTCCTTCGTAGGCCGCTAGATGGCCTCCCGCAGAAATACCAAAGCCTACAGCCTTAACAGCCAATAGTTCTTCGACCCCAGGAACACCGACATGACGCTGCGCCATCAGGCTGACACCCTGGTATATGTCGTTGTGAATCTCGACATTATTAACATCGCACTTACTGCCATCATCCAACAAGTGATAGGCATGAGTTGTTGGATTCCGCGCCTGGGAAACACGGTAGCTCAAGGAATAAAACATATAGCCTTGATCCACTATGTACTTAAATGTTGACTTATAGGCGTTCTCAAATGCCTCAGGTGCACCAGAAACATAACCACCTCCATGGATGTACACCGCCGACAACCATTTTTTTTGGCCATCGACAATTACATAAGGTTTGGCATTATTACGGTAAACCAGCGCGGTTAACTCCAATGGGCAGTCATTAGAGGCATAGGAATAGGACGCGACTTCTAAATTATCTATCTCGCCATGCGGCTTAAAATCCACAGCACTCAACAGCCGGTAACCACTGTCAGAGACGGAGCTTTCATAATCCCCAGAGCCACAAGAAATTAAGAAAAGAGTGATTAGCAAGAAATATTTTTTATCCATAAAAAATACTCTATCTTCAACCCGCGTCATATTCATGAGAAGCACCTAAGAACGACTTATCATCAGATCCAGGTTGAAGATAGGCTTAGAAACACATCTTAGAAAGTATTATGTTTGTCGCGTAAAAATATGACTAACAAAGAAAAATATGATCAGTATTCAATATTACCATCAGTACAAAATACGTATTGATTTACAAAATAAATCAATACCAATTTGACAACAGAAACATTGATATCCCGCACCAGAAAAAATAGACCTCACCCGAAAGCCACCATGCTGCGCACTCAACGACGAGCGACAAAACTATTGATCATAGGGCCATTGACCTCTATCTTAAGATGAGTAATGAAACAAGGCTATTAAACTGAATACATCTATCCGCTCACTGTGGCTGTCTTTGTCACTCACAATCATTTCACTCAGCCAACCCGTGTCTGCCGAAGACGGCGAAACGGCGACGCTGACGTCACCTCACTTCGCTCTTTCTAATTATTTTGGCTCAGGTTTCTATGCCTCCTCGACGGGCGAACTGGCCGTTATCAACATGCCATTCGAGTATCAACCCAAGCACCAAAAAAGCCAGCACAAGTACCGCATTCGCATGCCAGTATCCGTTGGTTTCTATGACTATAATTTTGAGGAAATCGATGATGTCAAACTACCCTCTTCGGTCTCGGCGCTGTCATTAACACTGGGGCTGGAATTCGATCGCTGGCTGACACCAAATCTTAAGTTGGTACCATTTTTTGATGTTGGCTATTCACGAAATTCACGCATCGATGAATCCGCTTTTCTTTACGCACTCGGCGCCAGCACCTATTACAGTTTCAGCGGCTGGCAACAACAACATAGCTGGATGACCAGAGTGCAGCGCGCCGGCTACAAAACAGACCGTGAAGGTGTCTCTGACGGCTTTGCCTCAATCGAAACAGGTGTCGACCTTATCATGCCTGGCCGTTTCACTCTGGCAGAACAAACTTTTTTTGTCTCTCTCTATAGTATTGCTTATGTCTACCTACTCGATGTCGATTTCATACCTGAGAAATTTGCTGGCGGCGACGAGGCCCACGCTATTGAATTGGGCTTCACCATCGGCAGAGAAAAACCCTTTAATTTTTTTGGCCTAGACGTCGAACGACTGGGCTTAGGTATCAGGCACAGCAATGACCTCGACGTTTTACGTTTTGCCTTTAATTATCCGCTAGACTAATAACAAACTTACCGGCACTCACGGAGCCAATAATGAGAACTTTAACGCGATTTACAACCGGCTGCGCCATTGCGCTTACCACAGCCTGCACCACCCCTCAGCCAGAAATATCCCATGACGGTCTGTCGCTAAAAAATAGCGATGAGTTTACGACGGTGTATGTCAAACCAAACGCCGAGTTTTCACAGTATCAACACGTCAGTGTCGATGGCTGCCAGGTTGCCTTTAAGAAGAATTGGCAGCGCGACCAGAACAGTAGCCGGGTTGCCCTCACTAACCGCGTCACCGACAAAGATGTCGAGAAAATTAAAACGCAGCTATCCGAACTCTGCGTACAGGAGTTTAGCCGTGTGCTGCAATCAGTGCCCGCTGAGAGCAAGCAGGAGAACCTCTCTACCACTCTGGTCATCAAACCCTCGATCATCAACCTCGATGTTGTAGCGCCAGATATCATGAGCCCCAATATGTCCCGTACCTATACCACGTCATCGGGTGAGATGACGCTGTCACTGGAGATTTTTGATGCCAGCAGCGGTGAGATTATGGCTCGCATTATCGACAGAAGGCGGCAGCTGGAAACGATGAACTATCAATGGAGTAACAGCGTCACCAACCGATCGGATGCCGCTAGAACGTTAAAAAGCTGGGCCAACTCTCTCGACGAAAGCCTCACCCAAGTAATGAGTAAACAGTAACAATTACCATAGGATTGCAGGCTGGCTTGGTTTAAAATAGTCGTCAAAATGACGAAAGGCCAAGCCATGCAATACCTTCCCTGTGAGATAGTAGAAACCCAAAAAGAATGTGACGCAGCTGTTATCTGGCTACACGGCCTCGGTGCTAACGGCCATGATTTTGTGCCTATTATCCCACAGCTACAGCTACCCGACAGCCTCGGTGTTCGCTTTATTTTCCCCCACGCACCCTCCATCCCGATTACCATCAACGGCGGTATGGTCATGCCTGCCTGGTATGACATCTTAGCGATGTCGCTGGAGCGCGAAATCGATCTCGATCAGATTATGGCCTCAAGCGAGGCAGTCCGATTATTAATTGAGCGTGAGATTGCCAAGGGTATCCCAAGCAATCGCATCGTCTTAGCAGGCTTCTCCCAAGGTGGCGCCGTCTGCTACCAGGCTGCGCTTAGCTATGACAAACCGTTAGCCGGGCTAATGACTATGTCGACCTACTTTGCCACCACAAAAACGATTCAACCTAACCCGGCCAACCAACAACTGCCAATTCATATTTTTCACGGCAGCCAAGATCAGATGGTGCCCGAAGCCATGGGTAAGCATGCCCTCGCAGCACTAAAAGAATTGGGTTATCAAGCCCAGTATAAAACCTACCCTGTTGAGCATGCTGTTCACCCGCGTGAGATCGCCGATATATCTATCTGGTTACAGCAGGTGCTGGCACAACAATAACGCCAATTGTCGATAATATTCGTTCAAACAGCACCATAGTGTGAATATTATCGGCGACTCTGACGGGCTTATACCTCAGCAGATACTGCCAAAAAATTGTCGACCATCTCTTAAATTCATCATCTTACGCTTTAGTTAGGCTGGCAATAATTTATTATTGAAACACGATAATACCTCATCTAAACCAGCCTATAAGAATGCCCGTGCCGATTACAAGTCATAAAGTTACACCGCTGGCAAGATTATTTATCTATGCCTTTTTAATCATATGTAACGGCGCGGCGGCCAACGACAATCAGCTGACCAGTGGTGACATCCCCTACAACCAGTTGATCCAAGGTCTCAACGGCTTCACCCTGGAGCAGCGCGCCGACTTTGTCTATATCGCGCTGGAAAACCTCGCCATCAACTATCGGCAAGAGGCGAAGAATGCTCGCGACAATGCACAACACAGCGGCAGTGACAATAAAGTAAAGCGAACAAAAAAGTGGGCCGCGTCGGTGGAGCGCTATGCCAATAATTTATCGCTGCAGGCCAGTAGCATAAATGCTGACTCCAACATCCGCATTACCTCTAACGGCGACAAGAAGGCGCTGATCAGAGTCGACAACCAGTCCATTATTATCACCAGCCCAAAGCCCTCCGGCCAACGCCAGTTAGAACACACTATCGCCGCTCAATTTTGTCAGTTTCACCACTGCGAAAGAATCGCTGTATATGATCCCCAAGACCCTACCAATAAACAGGCCAATATCCGTTGGAGTTTTCAGCAGCAGGGGCCGGCGTGTCGCAGCGACGATGGCATTCAGTTCGCATTCGACAATATGAGTCAACTCGGCGATAAAAAACAACTGTGTCAACAATTGGCCAGCGAATTACAGAATATCGCCAATAATCTGATGCAGTTGCAAAGTAGTGGTGCTGTGGTCGATATCAATCAACTCAGCCTAAAGGCGCGGGGCGAACGGGGCGAATCGACGATTACCGTCAACAAACTCGGCCAGAGTATTCAGCTTTCACTGCCCAGCCTGTCACTTCAGCCGCGTATCTTTGCCATCGCCAAACCCTGGTTACGCGCACAGTATGAGGGGCGAGAAGCGGTGCTACTGATCGAGAATGCAGAACAGCTGATGTGAAAAAACGGTTTTAAAAGGGGGCAAGCCCCCTCTTAGAACGCGTACTGCTTAATGATTATGAATGGGTATAGTGCTCCCCTTCCCAGTCCTTTAAGTCCTCCTTCTGATCGAGATAAGCATCGAGTTGCTGCTCTTGCTTAGGGTTTTGCTCCAACCATATAATCATTGCGTTAATGACTTCTTCATTGCTGATTTCACCAGCGGAGGTACTTACCTCCATGGTTGGCTGACGGTCGTGCGACAGTGGCTTGTCAGCGAAAGCAAGGGTGGGAGCAGTCAGTGCGGCGGCTAATACAAGAATTGAAGTTTTCATGGGTAAATCCTCTTTTTTGTTTGACAGGATTATTGAACCAAAAAACTTTGTCGCAAGTTTGTCTGTAAACACTTAGTTTATGGAAAGTTATGTCATTTTGCTGGATTGACACACTTTGACAAACATTACACCGATATTTGCGATATCTTTTATAGCACTACACCAGCAACGATTACGGCCACGCCATGACCAGCCCACAGCAACTACTGATTGTTGACGACCACCAGGAGATTCGCGATTTAGTCAGCCGCTTCTTGGTACAGCACAACTACATTGTGACCACCGCCGCCGACGGTGATGCAATGCTGCGTCAACTTGATCAACAAGATTTTGACTTAATTATTCTCGATGTCATGATGCCGGGTAAAGATGGACTTACCCTCTGCCGTGAATTACGCACCACCTCTGACATCCCCGTCATTATGCTGACTGCCATGGGTGAGGATATTGACAAGATTATCGGCCTAGAAATGGGTGCCGATGACTACCTCGCCAAGCCGTTTAATCCAAGAGAATTACTCGCCCGTATCAAGGCAATCTTGCGTCGCTATACCCCCTCTGCCATCGCCGCACAGAATGAGGCCATACGCTATCGTTTCGATCGTTGGAGCCTCGACATCGAACAACGATTACTGAGCAACAATGAAGCACAGGCAACACCGTTAACCACCGCCGAATTTTCCGTGTTGCAGGTGTTTGTCAACAACCCCAACAGAGTGCTGAGCAGAGAACAGTTACTGGAGCTTGCCAAGGGCCGTGGCAGCGATGTTTACGACCGCGCCGTCGATACCATTATCAGCCGTCTGCGAAAAAAGCTAGAGATCGACCCGAAGAACCCAACACTGATTAAGACGATCTGGGGTGGCGGCTATCAGTTCACCTGCGAGGTGGCTCATGATTAAAAAACTACTACCGAAAAGCCTTATTGCTAAGATCAGCGCCGTTATATTCATTGGGCTCACCTTCGAATTAATTGTGGCAGCCAAGATCTTCTCTTCCGAACGGCACCATATGATGAACTCAATGTCGAGTGACAACGCCGTACGCTCGGTACAGGCACTGGCTAATATTCTCAATCATATGCCGCCGGATCTACACCAATCAATTGTCGCCGCCTGTCAAAGCGAAAGCCTGATATTAACACTCAATAGCCGAGCCGACATCGGCAGCAATCAGCGCCCCGACCTTTCCTCTATCTTCGGCATGAAGCCCAGCAGCACGCTGCAAAGCCCCGTGCGGATTACCTCTTCGTCGTCAATGCAGTCATATCAGCAGTACTTGCAAAAGGCCAATCGCATCCTCAGAGAGCAACCACAAAAGCTTGAACGCCTACAGTCACCGCATGAGGCTGCCAGTAACACGCAGATATCCGGTTCGGTCATGCTTAACGACGGCATTTGGCTGAACTTCGACGCCTCCATTAATGAGGCTGTTAACAGCAATTCCAGTCAGGCGATTATCAGCTTATTAATTATTGTATTACTGACGGTTTCCGCCATGTATTTCATTATTAAAAAAGCTCTTTCTCCGGTAAAGGGACTGGCAATCGCCTCGCAAAAAATGGGACAAGAACATGATTTTACACCACTGAAGGCCGATGGGCCTGCCGAGATATTACCCACAATAAATGCCTTTAATAAAATGCAATTGCAGATGTCGAATTTTATTGAAGACCGTACAAAAATGCTGGCGGCTATCTCGCACGATTTAAGAACACCAATTACCAGTTTACGGTTGCGGCTAGAATTTATCGAAGAAAGTGAAGACCGCCAACAAATGCTGAAGACTGTCGACAACATGGAAGCGATGATCAAGGCTACTTTAAATTTTGCTCATCACGACCTAAGTCAGCATGAGAGCCAGCCTGTTGAGTTAACCTCTCTGATCAACACCATTATAGAGGACTACCCATTACCGCAATTAAACATACAATTTCATCCGACAAAAACAGTGTATTGCCGTCTGTCGCCAATCAGCTTTCGTCGGGTAATCGAGAACATTATTAATAACAGCCTGCAATATGGCAAAGATAATCAGGGCATGGTAAATGTCGTGTTTCACTGCCAAAGCGATACACAGCATGCGACCATTACCATCACTGACAACGGCTGCGGCATCGATGAATCGTTAATGGAAGATGTTTTTAAACCGTTTGTCAGGCTTGATCAGGCACGCGACACCAGTGGCTCCAGCGTCGGGCTCGGACTTTCAATCTGTCGTTCTATAATTCGAAGCTATGGCGGCGACATCAACTTAAGCAATGCTGATAACGGCGGCTTAACCACAGTAATCAGCCTGCCTTTGTATCACGATCACTAACTCGGTTTCAGTTATGGTGGCAAAATATCGTTTTTTGCTGCCGCCATTTTTCAATCAGCCGACAGCAATCTGCAGTTATATTTGCCAACTGACTCAATTTCCTCTAATTTCTTATAGTGTTTAATAATAACTAAATAATCGCCGCATTCAGGTCGAACGCGAATTCTTTATAAGATAGGGACGAGTAAAATGAAGAAAAAACTACTTCTTTTGGCAACAGCAGCGGTAAGCTTATCTATTTCAGGCTTAAGCCTAGCCAGCGGAACCTTAGAGGCTGTGCAGAAACGCGGCTATATACAATGCGGTGTTACGACAGGCCTGCCTGGCTTTTCTAACCCCGATGCCAAGGGTAACTGGCAGGGTATTGATGTCGATATGTGTCGCTCTGTTGCTGCCGCGGTGCTGGGTGATGCACAAAAAGTAAAGTTCACGCCACTCACGGCAAAAGAGCGTTTTACCGCTCTACAATCAGGCGAAATAGATATTCTTTCACGTAACACCACGTGGACCCAAACCCGCGACACCTCGCTAGGTTTAAACTTCGCCGGCGTTAACTATTACGACGGTCAGGGCTTTATGGTCAGCAAAGACCTCGGTGTCAGCTCCGCCAGCGAACTCGATGGCGCGGCGGTTTGCATCCAATCGGGCACCACAACCGAGCTAAACCTCGCCGACTTCTTCCGTATGAACGGCATGAAGTTCCAACCCGTGGTTTTTGATACCTCCGACCAAACAGTCAAAGGCTTCGAGGCTGGACGTTGTGATGTATTAACCTCTGACCAATCACAGCTTTACGCCCTGCGCATCAAGTTAGCCGCGCCGGATAAGGCGATAGTTCTTCCTGAAGTTATCTCAAAAGAGCCGCTGGGCCCTGTTGTTCGTCAAGGCGATGACCAATGGTTCAATATCGTCAAGTGGACACACTTTGCCACTATCAACGCTGAAGAGATGAAGCTCACCTCTGCCAATATCGACAAGATGAAAAGCTCAAAAGATCCATCGGTGATGCGTTTCGTCGGTAACGGCAGTGATTTGGGCGAGAACCTAGGCCTAAAGGCTGACTGGGCTTACAATATTGTTAAGCAGGTCGGTAACTACGACGAGATCTTCCAGCGCAATATCGGTACTGACTCACCGCTAAAGATCTCCCGTGGTCTTAACGCGCTTTGGAGCGATGGCGGCATTCAGTACGCACCACCAGTGCGTTAATAACTCCGTTAGCTTGATCGATTCCAGCCGGCGAATCCTCGCCGGCTATATTTAACGGATGTTACAATGTCTAATAAAGATTTATTTTCAGCACCGGATCACGAACCCGTCAAACCACTTAATCGACGATGGTTTTATGACCCCAGTGTCCGAAGCTTTATATACCAGGTGTTGGCCATACTCGCCGTCGCCGCCTTCTTTATTCATATTACCTCTAACGCACTTGAAAACTTAGATGCCCGAGGTATTACCACCGGTTTCGGTTTCCTAGATGATCCTGCTGGCTTTGGTATTATTCAATCACTGATCCCCTACGACGAATCCTACTCCTACGGCACCACTTTCTTTGTCGGCTTATTCAACACGCTGTTAGTGTCTTTTATTGGTGTTATTCTGGCCACATTACTCGGCTTCAGCATCGGTGTCAGTCGGCTCTCTGATAATTGGTTAGTGGCTAAAATTGCCGCCACCTATATTGAAATATTTCGCAACATCCCACTGCTGCTACAAATTCTATTCTGGTATTTTGCCGTGCTCCGGGCGCTGCCAAGGCCGAAGCAAAGCTTCGAATTTTTTCAGTCAATTTTTGTCAATGTCCGGGGTATTTATTTACCCAAGCCGGTTTTTGAATCCGGCTTCTCACTGGTTGCAATCGCCTTTATCGTTGCCGTAACCGCTGCCGCCATATTGGCAATTTACAATCACCGTCGGCAGGTGGCCACCGGTCAAACCATACCGGTATTCAGCATCAGTGTTGGCTTAATTCTCATACTGCCATTGCTGGCCTATTTTGCCGCCGGCGGTCCTGTCAGTTGGGATCTACCCGCACTGAAAGGCTTTAACTTTCAGGGTGGCATTGCCATTATTCCTGAGTTTATGGCGCTGTTGCTGGCCTTAACCATGTACACCGCAGCCTTTATCGCAGAGATTGTTCGATCGGGTATTGAATCTATTGATACGGGGCAGAAAGAGGCGGCGGCAGCCATTGGCCTATCACAAAAATTAGTGCTCAAGCTGGTGGTTATTCCCCAGGCGCTGCGCGTTATTATTCCGCCGCTCACCAGTCAGTACCTTAATCTCATTAAAAACTCCTCCCTGGCTACCGCCATTGGCTACCCCGATTTAGTCTCTGTTTTCTCAGGTACCACGCTCAACCAAACAGGGCAGGCGATTGAAATTATTTTGATGACGATGAGTGTTTACCTCACCGTTAGTTTATTAGTTTCATTATTTATGAACTGGTTTAACAACCGTATCGCTCTGGTTGAGCGATAACTGCAACGGGTTAATTAATGTCTTCCAAAACACAAGCTGAACCATTTTCACCACTGCCCAGCGAACCCCCTCCTAACCTGCAAACGGGGTTTGTTGGCTGGCTTCGCGCCAATTTATTCTCCTCCTGGGCCAATTCAATCGCCACGGTTGTTGTCGGCTATATTCTTATCACCTTGGGCTACCCATTTATTGAGTGGGCGTTTATCGATGCCGATTGGCTGGGCACTACCCGCGACGACTGTGCCAGTGGCGGCGCCTGCTGGGTCTTTATCACCGTACGACTCGAACAGTTTATCTACGGTTTTTACCCTGAAGCTGAGCAGTGGCGTGTCAATATTGTCTTTGCTCTATTATCTGTTCTTCTCGTCGCACTGACCTGGGAAAAAGTACCTTTCAAAAAGTATACTGCCATTTTTTCTCTTACCGGCTTTCCCATTATCAGTTATTACCTACTACTCGGCGGCAGCTTCGGCCTAGAGGCTGTCGATACACATCAATGGGGCGGCTTGATGCTGACACTGGTACTGGCTCTTATCGGTATTGTTGCCGCGCTGCCAATAGGCATTGCCTTAGCCCTCGGGCGACGCGCTGAAATGCCTGTTATTCGCAGCATCTGTACCGTATTCATCGAAGTCTGGCGAGGCGTTCCACTGATTACTGTACTGTTTATGGCCTCGGTTATGCTGCCGCTATTTATGAGCCATGGCAGTGACAGCGATAAGCTGATGCGGGCCTTGATTGGTATTATCATGTTCCAGTCTGCTTACATGGCAGAGGTGGTTCGTGGCGGCCTTCAGGCCATTCCCAAGGGGCAGTATGAGGCGGCGGAAGCACTTGGTCTCAACTACGGTAAAAAAATGTATCTCGTCATTTTACCGCAGGCGCTGAAAATCATGATTCCCGGCATTGTTAACACTTTTATTGCCCTGTTCAAAGATACCAGCCTGGTACTGATTATCGGTCTCTTCGACCTGCTTGCCATTGTTCAATCCGCACTGGCCGACCCCAAATGGCTGGGCTACTCAATTGAAGGTTATTTATTTGTTGCCTTTGTCTTCTGGATATTCTGTTTCAGCATGTCGCAGTACAGCCAGAACCTTGAAAAGAAATTAAATACCGGCCATAAGAACTAGGACACTATAATGAGCGAAAACAGCCCACAAAATGCCGATGATGATATTGTTATCAGCCTGCGAAATGTCAACAAATGGTACGGTGAGTTCCACGTTTTAAAAAACATCAACCTCGATGTTAAACGCGGCGAGCGTATTGTTATCTGCGGCCCCTCTGGCTCGGGTAAGTCGACGACTATCAGAACGATTAACCGTTTAGAGGAGCATCAAAAAGGCGATATTATCGTCAACAATACCGAACTGACATCGGACTTGAAAAATATCGAAGTAGTACGCCGGAACGTCGGCATGGTGTTTCAGCACTTCAACCTATTCCCTCATCTTACCGTGCTTGAGAACTGTACGTTGTCGCCAATATGGGTGGACAAACAGCCCAAGAAGGAGGCTGAAGAAGTTGCCAGAGAATACCTATCGAAAGTCCGTATTCTTGATCAAGCCGATAAGTATCCCGGCCAACTCTCTGGCGGTCAGCAGCAACGAGTAGCTATCGCGCGAAGCCTCTGCCTCAACCCCTCCGTCATGTTGTTCGATGAGCCAACCTCTGCCCTCGACCCGGAGATGATCAAGGAGGTTCTCGACGTCATGGTCAGTCTCGCGAAGGATGGTATGACAATGATCTGTGTCACCCATGAAATGGGCTTTGCCAAGACCGTTGCTGACCGAGTCATTTTTATGGATGAGGGGCAGATTATCGAAGAGGCACCACCACAGGAGTTTTTCGACAACCCGAAGAACGAGAGAACACAGCTATTCCTCAGCCAAATAATTAACCAATAACCTCGGTTATGCAGGGCCAAGTCCGGCAAGACCGGGCAGCCCATTCTCGTTGATGTTAAAGTTAGTCTCTGTTTTCATTTTTATCGCGGTATACCAATGCGTATTATTAGCCTGTTAATATTTTCTTTCGTCCTCTTAACCAGTGGCTGCAGTCAGTTTCAACGGGAGACTGGCGCTGAGAACAGTTGGCGTAATGACGTTGATATCATTCGAGGTAAGACTACAAAGAAACACATTCTTGAACAATTCGGGCCGCCGTCACAGGTCGTTATCAGTAAAGATCAAACCATTTTCTACTATCTCAATGAGCAGGCTGTGGGTAGCTCTCTGATCCTCATACTGTATAACCACTCGGTAGAGAAAACTATCTACGACCGCGCTATCTTCTTCTTTAATGACGCTGACACGCTGGTCGACTATGCCCTCAGCCATACCCCTGATGATACTTAGATTAGTACTTATCTTGCTGCTAACACTGTTAACAAGTTGCAGCTTTATCTCCCATCAATATGGCCATACGCCAAAGATTGTTGACTCCGCTCAGCTAGATACCTATCACCAAGTACTACAACAACTTGGCGCCCCAGACAGCGTCGCCACAAAAGATGGTCGAATGGCCTTTATCTACCAGCAGATCAATATTGATGAGCCACAGTTGGCCTTTTCACTGTGGCCTTCGAGTGGTGTGCAGCTAAATTATGGCAACGCCAATGCGCAGACTCACTATGTCTTTTTCGTCTTCGATAGCGATGGCAACACGACTGCGCACGCAGAAAAAACCTGGCATCACGATATGGGGGACGGCCTATCCGTCGGGCTTTTTTTTCAAGTTGAAGAAACCGTCGATCAGGCGCGACTTCAGCGAACACGAAGCGCTTTGCAGTGGGGGCGCACATTGTTGGACAATAGCGTAATAACACAACAAGCGCTCACCGCTGTCGGGGCTACTGATACCATTGGCGCTGATAAAATCGAGCTGATTGGCCAGTAGCATCCTCGCGTAATATTGGCACACGCGACATATAAAACTATAATAAAAAAAATTAAAACAAAGACTTATAGATTCACCGAGGTTGTGTATGAAAACACCACAAACCCTTAAAAAACTTGTCACCGGCTTTATTATCCTCACCTTTCTCGCCGGTTGTAGCGTCATGCTTAAACACCGTTACGATCAACTTTATGGCCCAGCATCAGTTAAAGACCGCGTTGTCCCTGAAACCACAGCACAGACTCCCATTTATCACGGTGAGGTCAAAGAGATTATCGATAACCGCTGCGTCGTCTGTCATGGCTGCTATGATGCACCCTGCCAGTTGAAAATGTCATCACATCAGGCCATCGACCGCGGCGCCAGCCAAGCCGTGGTCTATGATGGCACTCGCTTATTCACCGAGTCATTGACTCGAATGTTTGTCGATGCCGAAAACACTGAGCAATGGCGAGCGAAGGGTTTTTTCTCGGTGCTCAACGAGCGAGATCAATTGACCGAAGCCAACTTAATGGGCAGCAGTTTTTATCGTATGCTGGCACTGAAAGAGCAACACCCGCTGCCCGAACAGGATATCCTACCCAACAGCTTCGATTTTGGGCTTAACCGGAAACAATACTGCTCAAAAATTGAAGACTTTGATCGTTTCGAAAAAAAGAAACCACTCTGGGGTATGCCCTATGCGCTGCCTGGGCTGAAGCAAGAGGAACTGGACACGCTCACACAGTGGCTGGCAGCTGGCGCCAAAACGACGGCACAGCAACCTTTGGACAACGCATATTTACAGCAGATAGAGCACTGGGAAAACTATCTCAACGGTGACAGCCTCAAACAACAGCTGGTTGCTCGCTATATCTTCGAACACCTCTATATTGCCAACATATATTTCCCCGATGCCGGCCCAACAGCCGGAGATGAAAGACAGTTTTTTAAATTGGTGCGCTCGACCACAGCCACCGGCGAAGCCGTGAATTTGATTCCTTCCCGGCGGCCTTTTGACAGCCCAAAAACAGATCAGTTTTACTATCGCTTCGTGCCATATATACCCACGGTCACTGTTAAAAACCACATGCCCTATCGGTTAGATGCAAACAGAGAGCAGCGCTGGAACGAGATATTTTTTAACAACGCCTATACCGTCACCTCACTGCCTAGCTATAAGCCAGCCATTGCAGCCAACCCCTTCGAAACCTTCGAGCAAATCCCCTCAGTAAGCCGCTATAAGTTTATGCTTGATGAGGCAGAGTTCACCATCAGTGGCTTTATTAAAGGCCCAGTATGCCGCGGGCAAATTGCCCTCAATGTTATTCACGATCAGTTCTGGGTAATGTTTGTCTCGCCGCCGACAGAAGGTGAATACCAAATGGACAACTTTCTAAAGGCTCAAGAGAAAAACCTACGCCTTCCCGCCGAGGATACCGGTACTATCTTGCCCGTATCAGCGTGGCGTCGCTATTCCAAGCTTAACCAACGTTACAATGATGCATGGCTGGAAGAGTTCAATAAGATTTTCCCCAATGAAACAGAAAGAAGTTTGGATTTAGGTATTATTTGGGATGGCGATAACCACAACGACAACGCCGCACTGACTATTTTCAGGCATTTCGACAGCGCCACCGTGGTCAAAGGTTTTTGGGGTAAACAGCCTAAAACCGCCTGGATTATCGACTACCCCCTGCTCGAACGCATCCACTATTTATTGGTTGCCGGTTACGATGTCTATGGCAACGTCAACCACCAGTTACTGACACGCCTCTATATGGATTTCTTACGGATGGACGGAGAGGACAATTTTTTAATGTTGCTGCCTTCTGAAGCCAGTGAGAAAGAGTTGAATTCATGGTACCGCGATTCCGAATCGAATGTTGCCAACTATATCGAAAATATAAAATCACGAAATGACGACTATTTAGGCATCGAATATACCACCGATAACCCCAAGCAAGAATTATTGGATAAAATCATCGCCTCGATGCCCTCAGCGGTACTCGTCCGCGATGAAATCAATCGCCCTCAGCCCAACAGCAACCCATCTAACACATTATCTGAGCTACAAAGACTGGCATCACTTAAGGGCGAGAAATTAAAAGAGATGCCTGAATTAGCCTATATGCGGTTACGCTTAACCACCGGCGAAGACAAAACCTACACGCTGATACGAAATCTCAGCCATACCAATGTCTCGTATTTATTTGGTGAGAAATCACGCATTGTTAGCAAGGAGCTGACTCTTTCCGTTATGGATGGTGTGGTAGGCTCCTACCCCAATCTATTCCTCACCGTCGACGAGCAAGATTTAGCTGACTTTGTTAGCCGGGTAGAAGCACTCAGTGATGAAGCCTCATATCGGTCCTTGCTCGACCGTTACGGTGTCAGGCGCAGCAATAAGAATTTTTGGCAGTACAGTGATTGGCTGCATGACCAATACTTTCAGCATCAGCCACTCAATGCGGGCT
This sequence comes from Sinobacterium norvegicum, assembly GCF_923077115.1. Classification (NCBI taxonomy): domain Bacteria; kingdom Pseudomonadati; phylum Pseudomonadota; class Gammaproteobacteria; order Cellvibrionales; family Spongiibacteraceae; genus Sinobacterium; species Sinobacterium norvegicum. Next base: position 75,081 of record NZ_CAKLPX010000002.1, on the reverse strand, counting down.
TACTCGATTACAACAGGCTGCAAAACCGATAAACAACAGGCATAAAAAAAGCGAGCCCCTCAGCTTCCTTGCCAAGGATAGCGGCTCGCCAGCTATTCTCTACACTGCGCTGAGGTCGTCCATTGCCTCTGACGCTGCATATGCGCACATTATTGTCCGCTTTCAGTCCGGCGTCATCCCCCTATTTTGAGGGAGACCGCTAGAAAGCCAGCAGTTCCACCTCAAAAATCAGGACAGAATTTGCCGCAATAGCTCCCATATTTCGGCTGCCATAGGCAAGCTTGGCGGGAATGAAGAAACGGTATTTATCGCCGACAACCATCAACTGAACACCCTCTGTCCAACCCTTGATCACCTGATTCAGACCAAAGGTGATTGACTGACGTCGCTCTACCGAGCTATCAAAGACAGTGCCATCCATCAGCGTGCCGTGGTAGTGCACAGTCACCTGGCTCTTGGCCGTCGGGGACTCAGTCCCCTCACCCTGCGTCAGCACCAAGTACTGCAGGCCCGACGCCGTGGTTACCACCCCCGGTTTATCGGCATTATGGGCGAGAAACGCTTCACCTGCCGCCAAGTTGGCGGCGCCAACCTTCTGATTGTTCGCTGCTCGCCAGACTCCCCAAGCAATCAAGAGCACAGCCACAATCACTACGAATACATTTGACACATTAATACCCTGACTTTAAATTAAAACGTCATTTTACGGACTGCTACCCCAAGCGCAACAGGACTGTGCTCAAGCTTTGCCGTGCTCAGTCATCTATAATGGCTTTTTTAGCGCTGTGAATCATCGAACTATGAACAAGTCCCAAACTCGCTTATCTGATCGGCATTGCCGTTTCTGCCAACAACCGCTGGCAGACAGTATCGCCAACAGCCTCTCTGTCTGCGAGCAGATCGACTGCAAACTCAAGCAACAGCAGCAAGTACTCCAGCATGAGAAAAACAGTCGCGAGCAACGAGAGCAGTATCGCCAAGGGCAGCAAAAAACACTGATTGACAGCAGCTGTAAGGCACTCGATATCAGCCCAGAGGAGCTGCAGCTGGTCTCCATTCCTTACAATCCGAATCAGGCAACAACACTTGATTACGCAGTAATCGAAGAGTTCGAGCAGCATCTACAGCAATTGGTCGAGTACTACAGCGGCGAGGATGAGAGCGATCATGTGACTGACTTCCTCGCCCCCGATGACATCGACGAGTTAAGCGACGCACTGGTCACCGCCTGCACCGCCTGCCGGGGGCACTGCTGTTTTAATGGTCGCGAATATTTTGCCTTTATCGAAGAGTCGACCATCAGCCGCGTAATCAGCCAGCAAGAGATTGAGCTCGACGCAGTAACCGAGCTCTATTTGAGCTATATCCCCAGCCAAACCATCGAGGGTGGCTGTGTGTACCAAGCCGAAAACGGCTGCTGCCTGCCCGATGAATTACGTGCCGATATCTGCGGCCAGTATTTCTGCTCCGGGCTCCGTGACTTTATCGAATCTGCCGATAGCACCACAACTGAGCAAACGGTTTTAGCGGTATGGAAGAACGACGATATTATTGACCACCTTTATTTAGAGCAATAAAAAAGCAGCCGAGGCTGCTTTTTAAATGTGCTGTCAATTTACGCGGTGGCAGCATCACTGGGCTTGGCTGCCTTGGCTGGCTTAGGCAGCAGTGGTTTCTTTATCGCCGGCCAAAACATCTCCTCGGCCCAGTGTAGTCGGGGGGAAATCGGCAGGCCAAACTTGCTCTGGCGCTGGTTCGGTATCTTCGCCGTGCCAAAGATCACATCGTAGATAAACAGGCTGACCGCGTAGTTGCCGTTGGGGTGAGCACCCTTGCCGTAAGCATGGTGTGCGTGATGCGTATCGGGCAGCGTAATCACACGCTCAATCACCCACCAAATAGGCTCAGACCATGGCGCCTTGGCACGCAGGTACAGGTCCCAGCGAAAAGCGGTATGAGTCAATACATTACAGGCATAGGTGGCAAAGATCGCAACGGCATAGGCCTCGTACATACCGGTGTACATGGCGAAGGCACCGAACCAGGGCTGCGGCAACAGGAATAACCAAAAAATATTGTAGCGATAAAGCAACCCGACATTCATATCCATACCCGAGTGGTGGGTACGGTGCAGCTTCCACATCCAGCGCCATTCATGGGCATAGCGGTGGATAACATAGTGACAGAACTCCATCGAGGCAAACAGTATAAACGCAGTCAGCCACAACGAGCTACCGGCAAAGCTACCGCTTTGGGCGGGGAATAAGGCCAGCATTGCCATGCCTGCCAGGGTACCAATAATCACACCGGGCACCATCGACTGGCCGAACATGCCGAAGAGGGTAAAGATTGCGTCGCGTTTGGGTCTGGCTGAATTCTTCATCTTACCGGCGAGCACTTCGAGCAAGTACATCACGACAAATGAGCCAAATACCACAATGGCGAGAATGATTTCGGTGTCTACTGCGCGGCTTTCCATGGTGGAGCCTCCTTACCTTTTAAGTCTTATACTGATTGATGAAACACAGATTAAAGCACTCGACTTAATAATTACAGCCCCAAAACATTAACAATGCGAAATAACCTCGATTAGCATCACCTTGGATCGGTCACAGCCCAAAGTCCCTCTGCCTTAAGCCGTGATATAATGATTACTTCTAACGCCGCACTAATAACGGCTATTCGTACTCTTTGCACCGACCCGGTGCTTCAAGCTGATACCGGTACACATCATCATGGTTAAAGTTACCCTCTATAGCGGCAATAAGTGTCCACACTGCAAGAATGCCAAGGCTTATTTGCAGCAGCAGAAAATTCCCTTTGTCGAGATGAATGTCGACAGCAATCGCCGCGCCGCCAAGACCTTGCAATCGCTGGGAGCTCGCGGGGTACCTTTTCTGGTCATCGGCGATCAGACCGTCGCCGGCTTCAACCCCAAGCAAATTCGCTCCGCCTACGATCAGCAACGCTAATCGTCAGGCACAAAAAAACCGGCCGAGGCCGGTTTTTTTTACCCACAACGAACTCAGCCGATGTTAAGCATCTGCTTTGCCATCGCCTCGCCGACCTTCAAGCCATCGACCGCCGCCGATAAAATGCCACCGGCATAACCGGCGCCTTCACCGGCGGGGTATAGCCCAGCGGTATTGATGCTCTGGTAGCTTTTATCGCGCTTAATAGAGATCGGTGATGAGGTACGCGTCTCGACACCGGTTAAAATCGCATCGGCACGGGCAAAGCCTTTAATCTTCTTATTCATCGCAGGAATCGCCTCACGAATGGCTTCAATAGCATAGGCCGGTAATACCTCAGACATATCCGTCAGCTTAATACCGGGCTTATACGAGGGCTCAACCTCACCGAAAGCTGTCGAGGCGGTGCCGGTAAGAAAATCACCCACCAACTGTCCCGGTGCGGTGTAATCGCCGCCACCAAGATGGTAGGCACGCTCTTCCAAGTCTCGCTGCAAATCGATACCGGCCAACACATCGTCACTGGGGAAATCGCTGGGGTCGATACCGACTACGATCGCCGCATTGGCATTGCGCTCGTTACGCGAATACTGGCTCATACCGTTGGTCACCACCCGCCCCTCTTCCGAGGTCGCTGCGACTACGGTACCGCCAGGGCACATACAAAAACTGTAGACTGAACGGCCATTATCACAGTGATGCACCAACTTATAATCGGCGGCGCCGAGGATTTCATTGCCGGCGTTAGGGCCGAAGCGACAATCGTCGATCATCGACTGCGGGTGCTCGATACGGAAGCCAATCGAGAACGGCTTCGGCTCGATATAGACACCCTGCGCCTTCAACATCTCAAAGGTGTCACGGGCACTGTGGCCAATGGCCAGGGCAACATGATTGGTCGCAATCGACGAACCATCACTCAAGGTGACACCGGTGACCTTACCGTCGTCGATATTGACTTCATCAACCCGCTGGCTGAAGCGAATCTCACCGCCAAGCTCGGTAATTTCATGGCGCATATTCTCCACCATCTTAACCAACTTAAAGGTACCGATATGAGGCTTGGAGACATAGAGAATCTCCTCCGGCGCACCGGATTTCACAAACTCATGCAGTACCTTGCGGCCGTGGTGGTTGCTGTCTTTGATCTGGCTGTAGAGCTTGCCATCGGAAAACGTACCAGCGCCGCCCTCACCAAACTGCACATTAGATTCGGTGTTGAGCTCTCGCTTACGCCACAGGCCCCAGGTATCTTTGGTGCGCTCACGCACGGCCTTGCCACGCTCGAGAATAATCGGCTTAAAACCCATCTGCGCTAAGATCAAACCGACAAACATGCCGCAGGGGCCGGTGCCGATGACCACCGGGCGCTGATCAAAACCAGCTGGCGCATGGCCGACAAAGTTGTAGCTCATATCCGGCGTCTGACGAATATTGTTATCTTTATCGAACTGTTTCAGCAGTTGTTGATCGCGCTTGGTGACCACGTCGAGGGTATAAATAAGCAAAATATTGGCTTTTTTGCGCGCATCGTAAGCACGCTTGAACACCTCAACAGACACCAACTCGTCGCGCTCAATCTTCAGTATCTTCAGTACCCCAAGGTCAATGGCCTCGGCGGCATGGTCGAGTGGTAGCTTAACCTGCGTTAAACGAATCATATGGAGGCTCCTAGTGAATTGCGGCAATCATAGCCGAGTCGGGGCTCGGCATAAAGTGCTTGTCATCGCGTGGTGCGGCGGAATAGATATTTATCATGTATCGACGAATTAAAAACGAAGACAGTCCTGCCCTGTAGGCCCCATTCTATAGGGGAGGTAAAAACTCTCAAATTGTGAAATAAAACGAAGACAATTCAAACGCACAGTCAGAACTCTCTTAAGCAATTGTTTTTATAGCTATATTTCCAATATTTTTCAGCTGTCAGAGAATTTGTGTCGAGGGTGTTGCATTTCCCTCGAACTGAATAGCCCATCATTGATTCGCCTAGCTTTTTCCAGTATCAATGAGAAATCATCGGTCACTATTCTCATCAAAAGTGGCCAAATCCAGACTATTGCTATTCAAATGACATAAATGATTGCCAAATAATAGGCGCTTTAAGTGTTTTCTTGCGAGATCGAAAGCGACGACCAAAGCTGACCGCATAGCGGACTAAAGCATCAAATTGGGCTTTTTCGTCGCTATTGACCCGAAGTGGGCCTCCACCAACCTTTAGAAAGCGCGTGACGGCTACGTTTTAAGATACTCAATTCTTACAGAACAGCCTTGATCAGCTAATCTCAAGAAAATTCCTCTAGTTGAATGCCTGAGTACATGCCAAACTCCCCTAGTTAATAAGTTAATAGCCTTAGTTAGTGGTAATTACATTGAGATCAGAGATATGGCAGATAAGATCATTATTGGTAACATTGAAAACTGCGACCTTCCAGAGTTGAGTATTTTTAACCTGCAAGCGCGTATTGATACTGGCGCAAAAACATCCTCACTGCACGTTGATAATCTCACTCGCTATCAGCAGGATGGAAAGCCTTGCGTAAAGTTCGACCTTCACCCTAATATACATAATGTTGATGAAACCATTACGTGTTCATCGCCGCTGAAGGATATTCGACGTATTAAGTCTTCAAATGGCGTGTCAGAGGAGCGTTATGTTATTACGACTCTTTTTCGGCTAGGTAACGAATCATGGCCCATTGACATCACCCTGACTAATCGGTCTGACATGAGTTATCTCATGTTATTTGGTCGTGAAGGCATGGGAGATCGTTTGTTGATCGATCCATCCGCAACCTTTATTGCTTCTAGCTCTACAACCTATATGATGAGACCCTGAAAAAAATAAATAAGTTAAAGAATTAGTTGCAAATAGAAATATTAAGCGCAGAATGCCAGCGTTTTTGATGGACGTACATATACGCCCCTAACAGCCAGAGGTAGTTGATCATGAAAATTGGAATTTTATCGAGAAATAAAAATTTATATTCCACAAACCGTCTCGTAGAGGCAGCCAAGGAGCGTGGTCATGATGTCCGGGTTATTGATCATATTCGCTGCTTTATGGATATGGGTACGGACAATCCTTCGATACACTATAAAGACGAGGAGTTCATTCCTGGTGATTTCGACGCGATCATTCCTCGTATCGGTGCTTCTGTGACGTTTTACGGTACCTCGGTGGTACGTCAATTTGAAATGATGGGTACTTATTGTGTTAATGAATCAGTGGCTATCTCCCGCTCACGCGATAAGCTGCGTTCAACCCAATTACTGTCACGTAAAGGGGTGGGCATACCCGTTACTGCTTTTGCTAATTCACCGGATGATGTTGCTGGTCTCATTAGAGAAGTAGGTGGTGCGCCACTGGTAATAAAGTTACTTGAGGGTACTCAAGGCATTGGTGTTGTATTGGCTGAAACAAAAAAAGCTGCCGAAAGTGTCATTGAGGCGTTTATGGGTGTTAAAAGTAATATCCTAATTCAAGAATTTATAGAAGAAGCTGGTGGTAGCGATATTCGCTGCTTTGTTGTTGGCGGTAAAGTTATTGCCGCTATGCAGCGTACCGCGCCTGAAGGTGAATTTCGATCTAACCTGCATCGAGGAGGTTCGGCACAATTAGTTAAACTGACACCTCAAGAAAGAGCTACCGCTGTTAAAGCTGCAAGTGTGATGGGGTTGAATGTTTGTGGTGTTGATTTACTCCGCTCCGAGAGAGGGCCGCTAGTGATGGAAGTAAACTCTTCCCCCGGGCTGAAAGGTATAGAAGAAGCAACAGGCAAAGATGTTGCCGGTATGATTATTGAGTGTATAGAAAAAATGGCTAAACCCAATAAAACCCGCACGCGTGGCAAGGGTTAGGTGTATCGTTTTTCTGGCAACTGAAAAAGTAGATAGATGGTATGAAGAATATAAATTTCGAGATTGGCGGGCATAGTTTAAGTCCGGGTGAGCAGAAAACCATTGATATTCCGCTCGCCTCAATGCCGACACATAATACGATCCAAATGCCGATTCATGTTATACATGGTAAGCAGAAAGGCCCTGTGTTGTTTATCAGTGCGGCCATTCACGGTGACGAAATAAATGGCGTGGAGATTATTCGTCGCTTATTGAAGCTTAAACAATTGAGTAAGGTTAAAGGGACAATAGTTGCAATTCCTATTGTGAATGTTCACGGTTTTATTACTAACTCACGTTACTTACCCGATGGTCGTGATTTGAACCGGTCATTTCCTGGCAGCAGTAAGGGGTCATTAGCTGGACGCATGGCCGACACTTTTTTTAAAGAGATTGTAAAAAAATGCACCCACGGTATCGATCTCCACACAGCTGCGCGACACAGAGATAATCTTCCTCAGGTTCGAGCCGATTTGAGTAATCCAGAAGTGAAACGTTTAGCGCTAATATTTGGTGTGCCTGCGGTAATCGATTCTAAAATTCGAGATGGTTCTTTACGCGCAGTTGCGGTGGAAAATAATATCCCAGTTGTGCTTTATGAAGCTGGTGAGGCACTTCGGTTTGATGAGGTTTCTATTCGAGCAGGAATGCGTGGCATTGTTAATGTGATGCGCGAGCTGGGTATGTTGGCACAATCTAAAACGAAAGAAAGCATTAAAACACCGGTTATATCCTCAAATACCTCTTGGGTGAGAGCGCCTTTTAGCGGAATTTTGCGGGCATTAGTTCCTTTGGGGGCAAAAGCAGAAAAAGGCAGTGTCTTAGGTGTTATTTCTGATCCCTTAGGTGCGAATGAGCTTCAGGTAATTGCCCCAGAAGACGGCATTGTCATTGGGCGTACTAATCTCCCTTTAATCTATGAAGGGGATGCACTATTTCACTTGGCTTTTTATAAGAAAAAAGTTGATGCCGTTTTTGATCAGGTGGAAAGCTTTCAGGAAAAGTTGGAGCCTGCAGCAGCCACGCAAGCCCCCTCAGACCCCGAGTATTCCCCTATCCAATAACCAGTAAAGAGGACTTAGAGCGTGAAAAAATATTTTGAAAATCTAGCGAATGCACTGCTAGGCCAGAAGTACGGTGAATTGAGCTCTGGAGAGAAGAAGGTTATTGACAGTATCGTTGAGAACACCTCCGTCACTGAAAATATTAATGAAACATTTCATGAAGGTTTAACATTTGGTCAGCTAGCAGCTGATAAAATTGCTGTTTTTGGTGGTTCATGGGCATTCATTGGAATATTTTTTGCTTTTATTACTGGATGGATACTACTTAATACCTATTGGTTTATAGGCGCCTCTGTTTTTGATCCATTCCCTTTCATTTTACTTAATTTGGGGCTTTCAAGCTTGGCAGCTTTTCAGGCTCCGATTATTATGATGTCTCAAAACCGACAGGCATCTAAAGATAGGTTAGAGCAAAAGGCTACCTTTGAAATCAACCTAAAGCTTGAGCTGGAGTTAATGAGGCTGCATGAGAAAATTGATGCTATGCAGACGGAGAGAAAACACGTATGAATATTTTAATCGCGCTGGGCGTTTTACTTGCTATGTTTGCAAGTATTAGAGTGTCTACATTAGCAATAAGTAATATTGCAGGGAAAAAGTCAGTCAGTCTATATCGAGTTAAATATATTACTAAGAACGGTCAACCTTGTACTAATAGTGTTTTTCTTCATTCTATTGGTGACTGCACTAGGTTTTGAGTACGCTCAAATATCCATATTTTTCTCGTCGGTTTTTGCCGTCATAGGTATTGCGCTTTTTGCGCAATGGTCAATGGTCAATGGTCAATGGTCAATGGTCAATGGTCAATGGTCAATATTGAGTAATGTCACAGCAAGCCTAATCATTTTTTTTGGGTTTCCATATCGGGTTGGCGACCGCGTCAGGATAATAGATAAGAAAGAGGATATCTCAGGCGTCATAGAAGAAATAGCCCTCTTTCATGTTCTGATCAAAAGAGGGAATGAGCTGATTACCTACCCTAATACGTTAATATTACAAAAGGGTGTTATTAAAAACCCTAGCGAGGGTGCTCAATCAGAAGCACACCAAGACTAAATTATGGGTGCCCATTGTTGGCACGGAACCGTCCCTAAGCATCGGTTGATTCGGTTTTTTTTTAATGGTCGCTATGGAGCGTAAAGCTGCCTAAGATGGTTAATCGGGGTCGTTAGTCTAGCTGATGTCCATAGCTGAGGGCAAAGCTCCTATAAGTTAATACGGTAATTACTTAATTTAGGAACATTTACATCGAGACCAGCGATATGACCGATAATATCATTATCGGTGACATGGAAAATTGTGACCTACCTGACTTGAATATTTTAACCTGCAAATACGTGTTGATGCAGGAGTAAGACATCCTCGTTGCACGTTAATAATTAACGCACTATCGAAGGGAGAGTGACCATGAAGAGTGTTTTTTCGACTATAGAGTCACTATTATGATAGAAATCAATGACCCATGTTTTGTCTTCGGCCTAAATCTTGATTCAATAGGTGGAGTCACTAATTTAAATGATGGTGCAATGGGGAACAGTTGGATCCATATTGATTATGGTCACTCGACTGCTAATAATTTCCTTAATTCTCTGGGCCTTCCAGAGAGAATAGTTAATTCACTTGTTCAGCCCGATACCCGACCGAGAACGGTGATATCTAAAGAGGGAGCTTTAGTCTTTATAAGGGGAATTAACTTAAACCCTGGCGCAGACCCAGAAGATATGGTTTCTCTTAGGATGTGGATTGAAGAAGGTAGGCTGATAACTGTTCGTCAACGCCCCCTGCTATCGCTTCAGGATATACGTTCTGAATTGTTATCGGGAGATGGGCCAATAAGTATTCCTGACCTTGTTATATCAATTATTGGCAGAATCGCTAATAGGATTTCTGACTACGTAAATGGTATCGAAGATCAGCTAGAAGATTTGGAAATCTCTACACAAACGCAACACGAGCAAGGGGCTAGATCTCGTATCTCCGGTATCCGGCGCGAGATAGCCAGTGTTAGAAGGTATTTAGCACCCCAGCGCGAAGCTCTTGATTCACTATATACTCATTCAATGACTTCGATGCCTGAAGGTTACCCTTATCGGTTGAGAGAACAAATGGACCGAATGACGCGCTATCTTGAGGATCTCGACCTGGTGCGTGAGAGGACTCTGGTATTGCAAGAAGAGTGGATGAATATAGCTATGGAACAGCAAAATTCACGTATGTATGCACTTTCAATTGTTGCCCTGATATTTCTACCGATAACCTTTGTTACCGGTATTTTTGGAATGAACGTAGCGGGCTTGCCCGGCATTGAGAATCCTGATGCTTTCTTCATGGTGACTGGAGTAATGACAGTCATATCGATAGTTGTTATTGGGATTCTAAAATTCAAAAGGTGGTTCTAATGACGATGGATATTCGACAGTTTGTCGATTTTACGCTTGTCTCTGTGGGCGGCTATGACATCACAGTGGGGCAGCTAATTTTTATACCTGTGGTGTTTTTGTGCGGGTATCTATTATTGGGTTGGTTAGTCCGTATTACTACGGCACAAATGCAACGAAATGAAATGGATGCCAATATCATTCAGATTGTACGGCGTGCTCTGTATATATTCGGCTTTATTATTCTGATCATTACCGCACTTGATTTAATGAATGTGCCATTAACTGCTTTTGCCTTTGTTTCGGGAGCGGTGGCGATTGGTTTGGGTTTTGGTGCACAGAATATTATTAATAATTTTATTAGCGGGTGGATATTGATATGGGAGCGGCCTATCCGTATCAATGACTATATTGAGCTTGGGGAAACAAGTGGTAGCGTTGAGGAAATTAACACACGTTCCACAAGAGTTAGGCGAGTAGACGGTGTGCATTTGCTGATACCCAATTCAAAACTACTCGAAGAAACTGTTGTTAACTGGACACTTGTAGATAAACTGTTGCGATGCATTATTCGAGTTGGCGTAGCCTATGGCTCGGACGTTGAAAAAGTAAGAAACCTACTAGAACAAGCTGTTACAGATCACGAATTTGTTCTCTCAGAGCCCGCACCGCAAATAATATTTGAAGACTTTGGTGATAGCTCTTTAGTTTTTGATGCTTATTTCTGGGTGCATTCAGTAGGGGAGAAAAGTTCACGTCAAATTCGATCTGATATTCGCTTTTCAATTGACAGCTTGTTTCGTGAAAATGATATTGTAATCGCCTTTCCACAGCGTGACATCCATCTTGATGGCACGCTTAAAATACAGTCATCAAGGGATAATAACTTTGAATAGTACTGCAATACTAGATCATTAAGATGTGCTTGGGTATGGGGCTAACAGTCTCTTTATGGCACATTTTAGCCCCTAAGCCCCGATTGATTCGGGTTTTTTTAATGGTCGCTATGGAGCGGTGAGCTGCCGTAAATGGCTAATAAAAATTGTTAGGTGGGCCGATGTCTGTAGTTGAAGGGTAAGCGGCCATCAGTGATTTAGATTACATGGATTGTCTTCGTTTTCTTCAAATAGTCTGCTTTATAATTTGTTCATACCAATCAAACATACTGCCCGGCAGCGAAGCCGGACGACCAGGCCCACTGGAAGTTAAAGCCGCCCAAGTGGCCGGAGACATCGAGCACCTCGCCGATAAAAAATAGCCCCGGCTGTTTTTTCGATTCCAATGTCTTGGAGGAGATCTCGTCGGTGTCGACGCCGCCCAGGGTGACCTCGGCGGTGCGATAGCCTTCCGTGCCCGAGGGCTTTAGCTGCCAGCCGTTAATCTGCTCGCCCACCTGCTTCAATACTGCATCGGTGATCTCAGCCACCGGCCTGTCCTGATAGTCGGCCCAGAATAATGCCTGTAGCTCAACCACCAAGCCCTTGGACAGGTGCTGCCCCATCAGAGTACGCAACAGTGATTTTGGGCTGCTCTGCTTCTGCGCCAGCAACCACTCGGGCATATCGAGGCTGGGGACCATGTCGAAGCTGACGGTGCTGCCCGGCTGCCAATAGTTGGACAGCTGCAACACCGCCGGGCCGCTGAGGCCGCGATGAGTAAACAGCACCGCCTCACTGAAACTGCGTTCCTGACCATTGACATCGATACAGCTGAGCGTGCCATCGAGGGCCAGCCCCGATAAACGTTCGCTGATACCTTTGACGTGATCACTGAAGGTAAACGGCACCAAACCGGCGCGCAGCGGCAACACTTTTAAGCCAAACTGGTCGGCAACATCGTGGCCGAAGCCACTGGCTCCCATGCTTGGTATCGACAGGCTGCCGGTGGCAATCACCAGCGACTGGCTGCGTAACTCACCCTGGTTGGTCTTCAGCGTGTAGTGTGGCTTTGCTGTCGACGGCGCCATCACCTTATTGGTATTACAGTGAGTATTTACTTTCACCCCAGCCTTGTCGCACTCGGCCAGCAGCATATTGAGGATGTCCTTGGCCGAGTCGTCACAGAACAATTGCCCGTGTTTGCGCTCGTGGTAGGGAATACCGTATTCCAGCACCATGGCAATAAAATCCCAGTTGCTGTAACGCTTCAGGGCCGACTTAACAAAGTGCGGGTTGGCGCAGATATAGTTGTCTGGCGTCACCTCCATATTGGTGAAATTACAGCGGCCGCCGCCGGACATTAAAATCTTCTTACCGACCTTATTACTGGCATCGATGACCAAGACCGAGCGTCCGCGCTTGGCCGCCGTCATCGCGCACATCAAGCCGGCGGCGCCGCCGCCGATGACGATGACGTCAAACATTGAACGGTTCTCCGACACCACTATTGCCCCGCCAAGCCATCGATAAACGCCATAAACTGCTGCGGTGTGGCCACCGTATCGGTGGGCACAACATCACCGGTGCGTTGATTACCGTGGCTGATCCACAGCGAGCGAATACCACTGTTATTGGCGCCGGCAATATCGGCGGTCAGCGAGTCGCCGATGTGAATCGCCTCGCTGGGCAAGCAGTTGGCCAGCGTCAACGCCTTGCTGAAAATACTGGCCGCCGGCTTCTGTTCCGGCTCCTGGCCGCCGATAATAATATGATCGACATAATCGTGTAGCTGCACGGCGGCTACCTTGGCCAACTGCGAGAACTCTGGGCCGTTGGTAATCACCACCAATTGATAGTGCTGGCGCCACTGCTGCAGCTTATCGGCAACACCATCGAAGAAGCCGAAACATTGATTGCGAGTGTCGTCGAAACACTGCTGCAAGGTCTCGGCATGATAGGGTGCGTCGACACCGAGGCCGGCCAAAATTGTCTCAATCAACAACAGCCGAAATGCCCCCTCATCATTAATCGGCAGAAAATACGCTGCCTGCTCGGGGGTGAAGTCGCGGTAAATGCCGGTCAGGTACTGGCGGCTAAACACCTCGCCATCGATACCCGTGTGCAGCGCTGCCGCCCGCTCAGCCATGGCTTGCAAGGCGAGGTTATTCGCCCCGGTGGTGTCACAGAGAGTTTCATCGAGGTCGAGCAGCAGGGCTTTGTACATAGGATTCTTCAGTCATCGAAATAATGACGATCATTATAGCAATAGGCATCGACGACTCATACCATCAACGTAGCTTAAAGCTACGCTCTGATCATCGCCAACAATCGTCGAGGAGGTTTGGCTTTTAACGGCAAATGACTTACTATAATTCGCCGTTAAATCGCAACAATATCCGTCCATTGTTAATCTTTTAAGGTCGTATTATGAGCCTCCAACCACTGCCCGAGCTGTCCAAGTCTGAACATGAGATCATGCAGGTGCTGTGGCTGGCTGAGAAGTTCAGTATTCGCGAGGTACACGACCAACTCGATAATGGCTGGGCCTACTCGACCACCAAGACGGTCATGGACAGAATGGTGAAAAAAGGCCTGCTCGAACGCGGTAATTTTCACGGTGTTTTTCTCTACCGCGCGATGATCAGCCGCCCCACTGGCATGGCCAAGATCGTACGCTACTTTGCCGAAAAGGTCTTAAAGGTAGAATACCCCAGTGTGGTCTCGATGTTTGCCCAAAAAGGCGATTTGACGGCGGCGGAAATTGATGAGTTATCGCAGCTGATCGAAAACGATATTAAAAGCGGCAGCTAAACACAACGACCATGTGGTTGCCCATACTCGATATTTACAGTTTTCAAATTATCGATCTACTGAAAATGCAGCTGGCCTATTCGCTGTTTCTTTTTTTTCCGCTATTGCTGATTTCACGATTTTTTGCCAAGCGAAATCCCCTGCTGGTATTTTCGTTGTGGCTGCTATTATCGCTGACGCTGATTCTGCCCAGCAGCATACTGCCACTCAATTATTACAGCGAATACAACCTGCGAACACTGTTCGAACACTGGTTTTCATTGGAGTTCAGCCAAGACAACGTCATTCGCAGTCAACAGGCGGTCGAAAACTTCAGCGCCGCTATCTTTATGGAACTACCAATAATCACCTGGAATATGCTGTTATTATTGCTATGGCTCATCGGCAGCACCTGCGTACTGGTGATGACAATAAAGCAACGTGGCCACTATTATCGCCTAGTGTCTGATCGACACCGCGACGACAGCAGGGAAAATTCCAGCGAACAAAACCATCACCTACAACAGAGCTGCCAGCGCTGGCGGCAGCGTTTTTCCATCCGCCGCCCCATCACCGTGGTCGTCGGGGATGACAATATATCGCCGTTTACCCTTGGGGTTTTAACACCTAAAATCTATTTATCAAAAAATATAATTGGGCAGCTTGATAAGTCCAGCATAGACTTGATCATCGGCCATGAATGCAGCCATATCGCACGTTTTGATGATCTCTGGATACAACTGCAAAATATTATTCAGGTCATTTTTTTCTTCTACCCTATTCTCTGGTATGGCCACATCAAACTCGGTGTTTACCGCGAGGTGTTAACCGATAAAAAACTATTCGACCACGCCGCTGTCGACAAAAAAGCCTATGCCGAAGCGATGTTGGCGGTATTAAAATGCAGTCAGCCGCAGCCCACTGCAGCATCGATGACGGTACAACAATTTATCAGCCACCAATCCGCCTACCGGATTCGCTTCCATCATCTTAATCATGTTGCTCCGACAGCCCCGACACAAATGGCGATTATCGCCGGCATCATTGCCACCTTGGCGCTGTTTGTACTGCCGCTGCCACCTCCGGACAGTCCCCAACCCTCCCCCCTCAGCCCAGCTCAGATAGCGGCAATCATCGACGCCAACAACATTCACTTTGCCCCCCCCTTGGCCAAGGCCGCACTCAGTTCGGGCTACGGCATGCGTCACCGAGAGCAAGAGCATGGTACGCGGGCACCGAGACAGGATTTTCACACCGGCGTCGACTTAGTCGCCCCCCTGGGCAGTACTATTGTTGCCGCCGCAGACGGTGTTATCGAGCAGGCCCAGCCACGCTACAGCGACGGCATCAGCACCTCATTAGGCAGCTATATTACGATTCGCCACAGCAACAACAGCCTCACTTTTTACGCGCCATTGTCGGCGATACAGGTTAAGCTTGGGCAGGTGGTCAGACGTGGGGAGGCCATTGCCCTGCTCGACCAGGTACCCATACGCAGCAAGGGTGTACACCTACATTTCGAAATCTTGATCGATGGTTATCCAATTGACCCCGAGGCGTTGATTAAGCCCGCAGGCTTTACCGCCCCCGCTAAATAAAACACCAGGACAGACTATGCCAGCAGCGACTTCCCGCGCCACAAAACACGCGATTCAACGACCGGGAAAGACCGATATCGAGGTGTTTCTTTGGCCCAGCACGCAACCGATCAATGGCGTTATTCAGCTACTGCATGGCATGGCCGAACACATCGAGCGCTATCAATGGTTGGCCGAGCAACTCAACAGCGCTGGCTGGCATGTCATCGGTCACAACCACCGGGGCCACGGCGCCCAAACCGCCAACCCTGGCCACTATGATTGCTACGACGATGAGCGTAATGGCTGGCAGGGGGTCTTAAACGATGTCTTTGCGGTCGCCGATTATGCTCGCCAACAGTGGCCGCAGCAACCGCTGGTCTTACTCGGCCACAGCATGGGCTCTTTTATCGCCCAGCACTGTGTCATGCAACAACCCCTTTCTTATCAGGCAATGATTTTATCCGGCTCGAACAAGCCCAACCAACTGCTGTTGCGCAGCCTTAAACCGATATTGTGGTTTGAGCGAACCGTCCACAATCTCCAGCACCACAGCAGCCTGATCGACAAACTGTCGTTTAGCAGCTTCAACCGCCAGGTAGGCGGCGGCCGCACCGGCTTTGAGTGGCTAAGCCGCGATCCGCAACAGGTCGATGCCTATATCGACGACCCACTCTGTGGCCAATTGTCGACGGTCGGACTGTGGTGTGACTTTAGTGATGCCATGCTGCGCATCACACCGGCGGCAATCGCCTGTGTGCCCGCGGCACTGCCGGTATATATTCTCTCCGGTGATAACGACCCGGTTGGCGAAATGGGCAAGGGGGTCAGCAAGCTGGCGGCAATGTGGCGTCATAACGGCAACACAGTAGACTTCAAGCTTTACCCCGACGGCCGACACGAGCTGTTTAACGATACCAACCGGCAACAGGTAGTCGATGATTTATTGCCCTGGCTGGCAGAGCAATAGCATCAATCAGAAAGATAAAACGCAGGCAAAAAAAAGCCGCTAAACGGGGGAGAATAGCGGCAAAATATAACCTTGGATGTTGGAAACACACATGAAGTGATGGCATCTATTATCGTCATTCTGAAAAAATAAAATATTCGCAGTTATACCACCATCGCTGCCAATAATACTTATATTCAAGATCAATATTTTTTTCACCACTTTTCAACGGCGAAAAAAAACCGCTAAACGGGGGAGAATAGCGGTAAAGATAACCTTAGATATGGAAATACACATGAAGTGATGGCATCTATTATCGTCGTTTTGGCAAAATAAAATATTCGCAGTTATACCAGCAAATCTGCGTCCACTACCTACAATCTATATCAACTTTTTCAGCTGCACTTTTGACCACAACAGGGGCGGCAAACATCACCACTACTCGATGACAACAGTCGGCGCTGGCACACGTTTCTCGGCCTGTTGTTTAGGCGATATTGAGCACCTTGTGCTGCTGTAAATTCAGCCGCCACTGTGGGTGTTGTTGGCAATAATCAATCGCCTGCTGATAACCGCTGCTGCCAAGCAACGATAAGTGCGCCTGACGGTAATCATTCTCTGGCGAGATATAGTAACGGCCGGCGTCTATCTGTAGATAGTCGGCGGGGTCGATGCCCTGCTGCGGATAAACCACCTTCAATTCATCACAGCGACGCACCACAATCTCGGTGCCCTGCTTGGGGCTGACGCAGACCCAGTCGATGCCCTCGGGCAGCGGCAGCGTGCCGTTGGTTTCGATGGCAATCACACAGCCCTTATCGTGCAGCGCATCGACGGCGGCCTGATCAAATTGCAACGCTGGCTCACCACCGGTGATAACGACAAAACAGGGGATGCTGTCATCCGGCCACAGCGACGTGATCGCCTCGGCTAATTGCTCTGGCGTCTTGAACTGGCCGCCGTTAACTCCATCGGTGCCGACAAAATCGGTATCGCAAAACCGGCAATCCGCCGTCGCCCGGTCTTGCTCGCGACCACTCCACAGGTTACAGGCGCTGAAGCGACAAAACACCGCTGGGCGACCGGCCTGACCGCCCTCACCCTGCAGTGTATAAAACATTTCTTTGATACTATAAACAGCCATAACAACCCTGTGAATAACACTATAAATCTTTAATTAACAACAAGATGAAAACTTATCAACACTCGATAAAATACTTATTCGCTGTACGCTACCGGATCTTTTTGACCGACCACGGCAAAGGCCTCCAGCCGCTCGACGCAGGAGCCGCAGCTGCCACAGGCTTTCTCTAAGCCCTTGTAGCAGGTCCAGGTGTCACCATAATCCAAGCCCATTTCGACCCCGTCTTCAAGAATTTCAATCTTGCTCTTATACAGATAAGGAGCATAGACATCGACCACCTCGAAGTTAGCCAGACGAGACACCTCGTTCATCTTCTCGACGAACTCGGGGCGGCAATCGGGATAGATGGTGTGATCGCCAGAGTGGGCGCCGTACCACACCGCCTCGGCACCGATATCGACGGCATAGCCGATGGCCAGCGAGATCAGAATCATATTGCGGTTGGGCACTACCGTCGACTTCATATTCTCCGCCTCGTAGTGGCCGTCCGGCACCTCGATGTCACTGCTGACCAGCGATGAACTCTGCAGCAGGTCAGAGATGGCGGTAATATCGGAGACCTTGTGCACAATATTCAGCTTGTCACACACCGTTTTCGCGCAGACCAGCTCTTTACTGTGCTTTTGGCCGTAATTAAACGACAGCGCAAACACCTCATGCCCCTGCTGAATCGCCTTATTCAATACCGTGAATGAATCCATACCACCGGAATAAATGACAACGATCTTACCCATAACCCACTACCTTCATCTGATTTACCCAATATTATAGCCAGCCCTGCCCATTTCCCCCGCTGTGATTACCGCCGCCATTATCGATAACAATAGCGTGGCCAGACACCATCGATGACGGTGAAGCGATAACAATGAGAGAACAGGGGGTGTTGTCTTGATACAGCGGCATTGATCACCACTGCTGCCAAAAACAACCAAATAAGAGACAGAACAGCATAGCTACAGTTGCAGCCGGCGATTATAACGGATTCTAACAGGCCGGGCTAATCTGCCCCAAAACAACAAATCAATGAACACATTAAATCATCAAAAAGCTGTTGATTTCTCTGTAGGCCGCCTAGCCTGCGGCGATTGAACAATATTGAGTTATCAACCGCTATTTTTCACCCCATTTGCGCTGTGGAAAATTATCGCCTCTATTTGAGCCTCCGTGCCTTTTGTCGGTGCAAACATAACTTTTTGCGATTAACAACGTCGACAACCCTTACATATATTTATTAAAAACCCGTTGATAATAGGGGCTTGCCGCAGTTTTTGCTCAAAAAAACAGCGCTTAGTGGATAAAACTACCTAAGTTGTAAATTATGACGGTTTGTCACTTTTTCCCCAGATTCTGTGGATAAGCTTGTGCGCAAGCCTGTGTTGATTGCGCCAGCCCCAGTGATACTGGCGTCGCACAAAAACGGCTGTTTTTTACACAATCGTGTCGCAAATATACCTGCTTATTTTTCGACCAAGTCGACAACTATTGCGCCTGCTCGCTAGCAGACTCTCGGCCCAAACAACAGCCAAAGGCTCAACATCAGTGACGGTTTCGCTTCTATACTGAGGAGCCACAGCCTGTTATTACGTCACCGAGCGACATAGATCAATTATCGGCCAGATAAACAACTCGTATATTGGTATTCACCTATTGCCCGAATAGTGTACGCCGCCAATAGTCAATTAATAACGATATAAGGGAGCAACCCAACGTGAGCGAACTATTAATAACCTTATCGCCATATATTCTATATTTGGCCATCATTGCCACCCTGGCCTACTTTGCCTACCAGCGAACGACGGGGCATTCAGACTACATGCTGGGCGGCCGTAGTTTAGGCGGTGCAGTGGGTGCACTGACCGTTGGCGCCTCTGATATGAGTAGCTGGTTGCTACTGGCCCTGCCCGGCGCCTTTTACATCAACGGCATTAACCAGCTTTGGCTGCCCTTTGGCCTGGCTCTGGGTCAATTTATCAACTGGACAATGGTGGCGCCGCGGCTGCGTGTGTTCACCGAGAAGTTTCAGGACTCGCTAACCATTCCATCGTATTTCCACAACCGCTTTAAGGATCACAAGGGCTGGCTGCGTATTGCCACTGCCGTGGTTATTCTCATCTTCTACGCCGTCTATACCGCCTCCGGTTTTGTCGCCATGGCTATTGCGCTGGAAGCGGCCTTTGGCCACTACGGCATCGACTATATACACGGGCTGATTATCGGTGGTCTGATCGTGGTCTGTTACTCGGTGGTTGGTGGCTTTCTCGCCGTCGCCTGGATTGATTTCTTCCAAGGCTGCCTGATGTTTGTTGCCATTTTGTTAGTGCCCTTTGCCGCCATCGCCTCGATGGGTGGCTACAGCGAGACCATGGCCCTGGCTGAACAGTTCAACCCTAACAGTATGAGTCTGTTTAGCGGCGTTACCTTTATCGGCGTTATCTCGTTAATGGCCTGGGGCCTGGGTTACTTTGGTCAGCCCCATGTGATCGTTCGTTTTATGGCACTTAAATCCGTTAACGAGGTACCCAAGGCGCGCTTTATTTGTATGAGCTGGATGATACTTGCCATGTACGGTGCCATGCTGACCGGTCTTGCCGCACTGGCCTATTTTGAATCCGCCGGTGCACCGCTGGATCGCGCCGAAACCTCACTACTCGCGTTGAGCAACGCACTGTTCCACCCCTTTGTCATGGGCGGCATTGTCGCCGCGGTATTGTCGGCCTCGATGAGTACCATCTCTTCTCAGTTGTTGGTTGCCGCCAGCTCTCTGGCTGAGGATGTTTATCACGGCCTGTTCCGTCCTGAGGCGGAATCGAAAGAGCTGTTATGGGTCGGTCGCCTCATCGTCATCGTCGTCGCCGCCGTTGCCATGCTGATTGCAGCCGACCCGGCCAGCTCGATTCTGGCGCTGGTTGCCAATGCCTGGGCCGGACTCGGTGCCGCCTTTGGGTCAGTCATCATCGGCTCGCTGTTCTGGCGCAACATGACCCGTAACGGTGCCCTCGCCGGTATGGTCAGTGGCGCTGCCACCGTTATCATCTGGAGCAGTCTGGCCGGTCAAGGCGGTATCTTCGAGCTCTACTCGATTGTCCCCGGCTTTATCGTCAGCGCCCTCTGTATTGTGGTGTTCTCCCGCGGCGGCCAAGACAGCCTCGGGCAGATTCAGCAGGAGTTTGACGACGCGGTTGTTGCCACCAAGGCCTAACCGTTAGTCGATGCCAGGCTGCCATGGTGCAGCCTGTTTCAGCTCAAGCGTGCATCGCCAAGCGCCGGTGCACCAGTGTTTGGCGATTCAGTGCATAACACATCACCAAAGTGCCTCTTTAGTTTACTTGTTATATAGGTTTGCCCATGTCTAGTTTTGACTCGCAGTTCAGCGCCGATTTCTCCAGCCTAACAGCGTATTTTCACCTCAATGAAGACACTATTGTGCAGCAACTGCTCAACGTTGCCGATGATCAGATCATCGATCAGCATCAGGTCGATCAATGGACGGTTAAGTTAGTTGAATATATTCGCAGCGAGGCCAAGGGCAAGCTCGGCGTCGAGAACATGATGCACGAATACGCCTTAACAGAACCCGAGGGCGTGTTGTTAATGTGTACCGCCGAGGCGTTGTTGCGGGTGCCCGACAGCTATACCGCCGATGCGCTGATTGCCGACAAGCTGGCCCGCGGCGAGTGGGAAGACTATATCGGCAAGAGCGATGTCTGGCTGATGAACGCCTCAGCCTGGGGCCTGTTAATGACCGGTAAAATGCTCAAGCTTGGCCGCGGTGATGTCGAGAAGGCCAAACTGGGTCTCGGTGCTGTGGTCCGCCGCACCGGCGAGCCGCTGATTCGCTCGGCGGTTAAGATTGCCATGCAGGTCATGGGCAAGCAGTTTGTACTCGGGGAGACGCTGGAAGAGGCGCTGAAGAAATCAGAAAAATGGCAACAACAGGGCTACCAGTACTCCTACGATATGCTGGGCGAGGGTGCCCGCACCATGAAGGATGCCGACGACGACTACCAACGGTACCATGAGGCGATTGAAGCGGTTGGCCTTAACAACACCGACAACAGCCAGCCGGAAAATACCGCCGGTGTGTCGATCAAGTTATCGGCACTGCATCCGCGCTATCAATTCAGCCAGCGCGACCGCGTCTTCAGCGAGCTACAGCCAAGGGTGCTGACCCTGGCCAAACTGGCCTGCAAATACAATATCAACCTCACCATCGATGCCGAAGAAGCCGATCGCTTAGCGCTGTCGCTAGAGATACTCGAGCGATTAATGGCCGACGAATCACTGGCGGGGTGGCAGGGCTTGGGGCTGGCGGTGCAAGCCTATCAACGCCGGGCACCGATCGTCATCGGCTGGCTGGCCGAGCGCGCTGAGCACTACCAGCGCCGCTTAATGGTACGGTTAGTAAAAGGCGCCTACTGGGATACCGAAATCAAAATCAGCCAAACCGCCGGTTTCGATAGCTTCCCCGTCTACACCCGCAAACAGGCCACCGATCTTAGCTACCGTGTCTGTGCTGATAAGTTACTGGCTGCCCGCCAGTGGCTTTATCCACAGTTTGCTACCCATAACGCTTACACTGTGGCGACGATTCTTGGCCTCAGTGACGACCACACCGGCTTTGAATTTCAACGCCTGCACGGCATGGGGGAAAGCCTGTATGAGGGCTTAAAAGACGAGGGTATCTACCACGGCCCCACCCGTATCTACGCCCCCGTCGGCGAGCATGAATCACTGCTGGCCTACCTGGTACGTCGACTGCTGGAGAACGGCGCCAACACCTCGTTCGTTAACAAAATTATCGACCCGACGATTCCGCCGCAGGCCTTACTGGAAGACCCGGTAGAGTTTATGCGTCAGGTTAGCCCCGTGGCCCACCCCAAGATTCGGCCACCACTGGCGGTTTACACCGACCGCGCCGTCGCCCCCGGTCTCGACCTACAAACAGCCTCGTGCGAGCAATTGTTTGCCAACGGTATCGAGCAGGCCGAGGCGGCTATTGCGACCATCGCCGCCAGCCTCAATCGTGGCGAGCGAGACTATCCGGTACTGTCGCCGTTCAATCTTAAGCCACTTACACAGGGTGTGAAGCTCTGGGACTCAAGCGATGTGCTAGAGGCACTCAACCGCGCCAATAGCGCTCAGGGCAGCTGGCAACAGCTCGGTGCCGAGCAGCGTGCCAGCATCATTGAAAAATTTGCCGGCTTACTACAGCAGCACAAGGCCGAGTTGATGGGCTTGCTGGCACTGGAAGCGGGCAAGAGCCTGGCCGACACCGACGCGGAACTGCGCGAGGCCATCGACTTCTGTCATTACTACGCATTACACGGCAGAAAGCTCGGCGATAAGCGCGCCGCCTTGGGCACGCTGTTATGTATTGGCCCCTGGAACTTCCCGCTGGCGATTTTTATTGGTCAGGTGGTTGCCGCCCTGGTCGCCGGTAATACCGTGTTGGCCAAGCCGTCGGAGCAGACCCTGCTGATTGCCGCTCGCACCCTCGAATTATTGCATCAGGCTGGCGTCGCCCCTAACGCCGCTATTCTGCTGCCCACCGACGGCCCCACCGCCGGCAATGCATTACTGTTAGAGCCATCCTTAAGCGGCGTGATGTTTACCGGCTCCACCGCCACCGCTCAACACATCTATCAACAACTGGCCAGCCGTGAGGGCGAGCTGCCCATGCTGATCGCCGAGACCGGTGGCCAGAACGCGTTGATTGTCGATTCGACGGCGCTGCCTGAACAGGTGGTCGACGATGTGATCAGTTCTGGCTTCCAGAGTGCCGGCCAACGCTGTTCGGCGCTGCGCGTGCTGTTTGTACAGGAAGATATCGCCGACAACCTCAGCGAGATGATCGTCGGTGCGATGCAGGAATTACGCATCGGCCTGTCGACCGACCCCGCCATCGACGTTGGCCCAGTCATCGATGAGAAAGCACTGGCACGTTTGCAGCAGCACAGCGACTATATGGAGAGCAACGGTCGACTGATCCACCGCTGTGAGATCCCCGACGCGTGTAGCGAGGGTTATTATTTCGCCCCAAGTTTCTATGAAGTCGACAGCATCGACTGCCTCACCACCGAGGTGTTTGGCCCAGTGGTCCACATGGTGCGCTTCAAGGCCGGTGAGTTGGATGCCGTGATGGATAAGATTAACAGCACTGGCTTTGGTCTGACCTTCGGCATTCACTCGCGGGTACAGAACCACGTCGATCAGGTGGTCGCCGCCTCCAACGCCGGTAACGTCTATGTTAACCGCAACATCATCGGCGCCGTCGTCGGTGTACAGCCCTTCGGTGGCTGCGGCCTCTCTGGCACCGGGCCAAAGGCCGGTGGCCCCGACTACCTAAAACGCTTAGTGGCTTATACAGCGATCGAGAAGCGCGCCGAGATCAGCTATAGCAGTGGCCGCCAGGTCGACTTTGCCGAGCTTAAACAGCGCCAACAGGGTTGGCAGCACAGCGGCTTTGAGGAGCGGCTGAATTTGATTCGTCGCAACCTCGGCGAAGTCGCCACCGAAGCCTGTGCCGAGTTTGCCGCCGAGCTCTGTGGCCCTCGCATGCTGGAGGGCCCCACCGGCGAGGATAACAGCCTCAATATCGAAGCCCGTGGTTTGGTGTGGATCGACCCGTCGATCGATGTCGACCGTCAGCAGCTGGCGCAGTTGATTGGCCTGGCCATCGTCAGCGGTAATGTTGTGGTCACCACCGACGCCGTGGTCAGCCAGCTGGCCAGCAGTCACGGTTTGATCACCGCCGGTGTGTTAGCCGTGCACAACGTCGCTAACCAGCAACAGCATCTGGCGCTGATCGCCAGCGACAATGTTGATGTGTTAGTGCTACCCGCCAAGGCGCAGCAACTGCTGAGTGCCACCTGCGACAAGCCCGGTGCGCTGCCGGTGATTCTGTCTCACCTCGATGCCGAGGCCGCCATGCTGCGCCTGGTTAACGAGAAAACCGTCAGCAATAACATCGCCGCCGCCGGTGGCAACGCCCGTCTGATGGCCGATATGGACTAGCCGTTTGGTGAGGTGTTAGAACGTTAAGAGAGCGGGCTTTTTAGCCCGCTTTTTTGTGGCCAATAAAAGACAATCGGCTGGCTGCTTCGAAGGTCGCTCCGTCAGTCACACCCGCTCTCCTGTCGCTGCGCTTTTTAAAGTCGAGGGCAATGACTGACTGCGCGGCTTTGGCAACTAGCCCCCGCTGCAACCGATGGTGCGCCGAACATACTTCCCTGTAGGCTCGGCTTCAGCGTCCATGCTGAAGACGCCCATCGGCTGCTGCGTGGTCGACTCTGACAGACAACCGTTGCTATTTTGGCGCTCCGAATGCCACTGCGTCATTCACCCCCCTCTCCTGTCGCTGCGCTTTTTGAAGTCGATGGCAATGACTGACTGCGCGGCCTATCGTCTGGCAGCGATAGACACCATGGCCTCACCACGATTGGCAACGCAGGGAGGCGCTCTAACAGTAATATTGAGGTGGTTAACCTCAATAAGGTAGGGATGTCACCACTTATCCTTTATCCTTAACCCCTACGCTAAATACAATGGACTCGCATTCAGGAGTAAAGAGTGAACGCTAAAATTATTTTAATCACAGGCTGCTCATCGGGCATCGGTAAGGCGACGGTGGAGCATGCCGCCAGCCGAGGTCACACCGTGCTGGCCAGCGCCCCTGCGGCGGAGTTGTTAGATGATATACCCGACCAGGCTGCGGCCAAATACGTCATCGATGTGTGTGATGAGGCTTCTATCAGCCATGCCGTGGCATCTGCCATCGAGACCTATGGCCGTATCGATGTGCTGATCAACAACGCCGGTTACTGCCAGGCGGGGCCCGTCGAGCTGGTCAGCGCCGAAAAGGCCCAGCGCCAATTTGCCGTCAATGTACTGGGGCCGCTGGCGATGATCCGCCACGTCACCCCGCATATGCGCCAAGCCGGCAGCGGCTGTATTATTAATCTATCGTCGTTGATGGGCATGATGAGCCTGCCCTTGCTCGGTATCTATAGCGCCTCTAAACATGCGGTTGAGGGTTTTAATGACTCGCTGCGGATGGAACTCAAGGATTTCAACATTGATGTGGTATTAGTCGAGCCGGGCTTTATCAAAACCAATCTGACCGCCACCGCCATCGAGCAGAGCGACGCCGGCTGGTTGCAAGATGACAGCAACCCCTACCGCGAATTACTGGCCAGCAGCGAGAAGAAATCCGCCGACATCGGCCCCATCGAAGGCCAGGCCAGTGATGTCGCCGAGGTGCTTGTAAAGGCGCTAGAGAGCCGGTCACCGAAGGCCCGCTACAAGGTGACCGCTGTCGGTAAGCTGCTGCCGCTGATCGCCAAGATTATGCCCGCCAAGTGGCTGGACCGCTTACTGATGCAGATGATGACCTAAACCCTAAAGGCCCGCTTAATCATGATATTACACCACATGCCGATGTCGCCCTTTGGCGATAAAATTATCCGCATCCTCAACTACAAGGGGCTGGACTATACGCTGCGTGAATACCCGCCCGGCAGCCAGCAAGTTAAAAAATTTAACCCCACCGGCAAGCTGCCCTGCCTGCAACAGGGTGAGCACTGCCTCGGCGATTCAACCGACATTGCCTATCAGCTGGAACGGCTCCAGCCACAAAAATCACTGATCCCCACCTCCCCTATCGAGCGGGCACAGGTGCATATTATTGAGGACTGGGCCGATGAGAGTTTGTATTTCTACGAGATGCATCTGCGCTTCGGCTTAGCCGAGAACAGCGCCAGCAATGTCCCGAGAATGATGGCCAATAATCGCGGCATAGCTAAATGGTTTTTGACCAAGGTTTTCCCCCGCGCGATACGCTCCATCACCAATACCCAGGGTGTTGGCCGTAAAAGCAGCGAACAACTCACCGTCGACCTCAAGCGCCATATTCAAGCGGTGAATGACCTGCTGCTGCAGGGGCCGTGGTTGGTGGGGGATTCACTATCGCTCGCCGACATCAGCGTCTATGTGATGTTGAATTGTTTCAAAGACAGCCGTCAGGGCATTGAATGCCTGCAGGGGCACGACAGGGTCAACGATTGGATGCTGCGCGTTGAACAGGCAACGGATGAGAAAATAGGGGATTGAATTTTAGCTTGGCCGCTCCGCACGCCACTGCGTCAGTCACCCCCCTCTTCTGTCGCTGCGCTTTTTGAAGTCGAGGGCAATGACTGACTGCGCGGCCTAGGCTATCTCAATACTGGCTACAGGGTGTGTTTTCTTGCAAGCATGACCGTGTTATGAAGCCACCGGGCGCTTGAACACGGTAGAATAGCTTGTAACTTGTTGATAGTATTAGGTAGCGTTTTTTGTTACAGGGAAAACCTTAGAACAACGTTATTGTTGACTTCGGGCTCGCTTTGCTTTTGGGCCTGAACCGTATGCAGTTGATAAATATAATAATTATTTTTTTAGGCCAATATATAATGGGCGAAAACAGCAAAAGACATATAACGCCTGTTGGCCTATTAATTCACTGTTATAGCTCATAGTTGTATTGAGTGAGGACCAGTCTTATGTTTCGAAACGAAAAAATGGTTGTGCCTGGCGGGCTGCACATTGCACTTACTATTATTGTGGCTGTCCTCTCTTTCGCTGCAAATAATTATTCTCCGGCCGCTGGATATGTTTTGGGGTTGGTGGCGTTAGTCTTGATTGGTTCACAATTTTGGTTTTCATTTCGTATCTGGCCAACTTATGGTCATAGCGCAAACCCATGCATTTTTGGTCTTTATTGGGGGCTTATGAGTGGGCTTATTCTCCCTTTTATTTTCAGCATTTTAATCAATGAGGGAATGCAGGGTATTTGGGATTTATTGAATGGCTGATAACGCAGCTATAACAAACTGCTCAACCGGACAGTCACTGCTCCGGCCTTTTTGGTGTAAGTCACTGCGCTCCAATTTACACCAAAAAGACCTCCACAGTGCCTGCCCGTTAGCAGGGCGTTATGAGTAAGGTGCTCATCGTTAAAGTTATATCTTGCGAAATACTAAGAATTAGAATCAATCACCTCGAGTAGGGAATATTGCATCCAATTTTCTCTACAATTGAGCAATTAAAAAAACTGGAATTTTATGCCTATAACACTAACGCCCTATACTTCTGATGAGCTCTGCCAAGGGCATACATGGGTTATCACAAATGAAGATTTGTTAGCGCAGGTGGTTGCTAAAGTTCTCATGGGAAAACAGCTACATGTTGAGAAAATCCTTAAGGGACTCAGCGAAAGCAGGGTTAACTTTAGAGATAATGTAGTAAATGATGCTATTAATAAGTTAACTCTTGAAGACAATGAAGACCCCTATCATCGTGATGGTCTTATCTTTCAAATATTTTCATGGGTAGCAGCCCATAAATCAAAAAGTGACACCTCAGTTCTAAGAGCCCCTCATCTAGTGAAAGCTCAAAAGGGATTTGATGGCTTACAGATAAATATTAACGATGGAAATGTCAGCGATATAATTATTTTCGAAGATAAAGCAACAGAAAACCCACGAAAAACTATCAGGGAAAAGGTGTGGCCAGAATTCAATGAGTTCTATCTAGGTGAAAGGGAAAGCGAATTACAGCAAGAAGTCACCACAATGCTTAGCATGAGGCCTGATATTGTAAATGATATAGAAGAAGCTATCGAAACAATTTTTTGGGAGCAAGCAAGAAAGTTTAGAGTGGCTACAACTGCTAGTCAGAGTCATATGAGCGCCGAAGGTAGAGCTAGATTATTCAAAGGTTACGATACTACAATCTCAAACCATACGGTTGACTATAGAAACGCCGAATGTGTACATATTCCTGAGCTTAGGGATTGGATGCAGCACTTTAGTGAACAAGTTATTGAGCATCTAAACTCCTATAGAGGTAACCCCGATGTTTGATGCTAGTGCTGCAGAGCTTATTAGTCAGGCTCCAATTTTTGGGGATGTGGATTTACCAAACTTGCCAAAGGAATTAACTAAAGGCTATACAGAAGTTGTTTCTGCAAGAATAGCATATAGAGAAAACATTAATAATGATGATCAATTAATCGCATTATTAAATGAGGTTAAGAAAATTGCTTCTACTTATGAAGCATATGTATTCCTACAGAGTAGTCAAAATGATCACAAAGCAGCAGCATTTGTAGCAGCATCAGCTCACCAGTTGATTTTTCAGATAAGTAGTGTAATAGATAACGAATACATATCCGATGCTTTAAACGATCACTATATTGTCCCGCAAATTTCAGCGTCTCTACTTTACTTTATCGCCGGCTATACTGCTGATTCGTCAGAGATGATCAGTAAAGTTAGCGTCGAAAACAGTCGAGATATAGAAGTTAAAATAATTAAAGCATTACAATCACTGTTAACAGGTCAATTAAAAGATTTTGATGCGAATCAACCTGACTTTCTTTTAGGGAATGAGTGGGGAGAGGTTGCCGCGTCCAATGCGTTATGGGCGCATATCCATCGTGGGATAAATATTCTGTTAACTTCCATTTCAAGTAGTTCTGATATATTTAGTGACTCACTTGAAGAGGCCATCTCAGCATTCAATCAAGTAAAGATTTTGTCTGAAAGCAATGAAGAGATAACTCTAGGAAGGCATTATGATAAATTTACTTATCAAGGTATCTACATAGGGCAATTTTATTTGGCCAGCTTGCTTCATGTTGCCAGTGACACAATCAAGAAAGTTGCTTTAGTTAACACGCCCACACCCAATGGCGTCAATAATGAATCATGGAAGGGTATACTGAATAGCATATCAGCGGATCGCCCATATTTATGGCCTAATCATATTGAAGCGATTAATCAAGGCTACCTAGACCAAGGTGTTTCTTCAGTCGTTAGCTTTCCAACTGGCGGAGGTAAATCCACTCTGTCAGAGTTGAAGATTGCTACCTCTTTAATTCGCAACGAGCCTGTAGTTTTTGTGGTTCCTACTCTGGCACTAGTGGATCAAGTTTCAAAGTCCCTTAAATCCGCTTTCCCTTCTGTTACAACAAGAATGAGCATAGAAGCATTTGATGTTGAAGAGCTAGAAGTAGAGACTCTGCCAGACATATCTGTAATGACACCTGAAAGTCTACTTGTAAGAATGAGCTTCACCCCAGATGCATTCAGTTCGGTTGGATTATTTGTTTTTGATGAATGCCATCTAATCCATTCAAGATCATCAGAGGTTGCTGATAGAAGAAGTATTGACGCAATGCTATGTTTGCTGCGAATAATAGATCTGTCTAGCGATGTAGATATATTGCTAATGTCTGCAATGATCGAAAATAATAGCGAGCTTTCCAACTGGCTTAGGGAACTGATAAATCGAGATGTGCTCGCTCTCAACATTAAATGGAAGCCAACTAGACAAGCAAAAGGTTGCGTTGTATATGATTCGCAGCGAATAACAGAGCTAAATGAGTACATTTCTGGCGCCAATCGAACTCCGAGAGGCAATCTAACTGCTGCTGCCAAAAGAGAGTTGTCGGCTGCTCCATATAGCTTTTTCTCTCTTAACCAAACTTGGCATTCTAACAGTTCAAATGATTATAAGTTGACAAGACTCTCTAATAGAGATGTAGCTCTCGGTGTAAATGATTACGATTATTTGACTGCGAATAGAAATCAGGTTGCTGCATCAATTGCGAAAAATTCGATGTCGGTAAATATTAAAACACTAATCTTTGCCGCAGACACTAAGTCATGTGATTCAATAGTAAAAAGTGTGCGCTCAACTAGCCCAGAAGTTATAGAGTTAAATGATTATGAAAATAAACTGAAAGATCTTATTAATTTAGAGTTTGGTGGTGACCATACTTACTATGCAGCAGATTCTATTTCGTTGCCTCATCACGGACTTTTGATAAAAGAGGAACGTCAGCTCCACGAGTCATTATTTGGCAGAGATAGCGGAGTTAATTTGATCGTGGCTACCTCCACACTGGCACAAGGAATAAACCTTCCAGCAGAATGCGTAATTATTGCAGGAAATACTAGGTTTGACCCATTGGAGAATAGACAGCAAGAATTGGATGCCCATGAGTTGCTGAATGCGGCCGGTCGGGCTGGTAGAGCCGGAAAGAATTCAACTGGAGTTGTTTTGGTAATACCAGGAAGAGTTGTTAGTTTTGATTCTGAAAGAACTAGAATTACAGATTATTGGAGGGAGATACAAGAAGTCTTTTCAAATGAAGACCAGTGCTTGACCATTGAAGATCCTCTACAGCTAGTGCTAGACAAGTTACATATCTCCGATGATTTTGATGATGAAGATGTAAAATATTTTATCCAAAAATTACCTGTCAGCGAAGATGGTGATTGTTCAGGGTTTATACGCTCAACTTTCAGCGCATATCAAGCCCGGTTAAGCAATAACAATAATTGGATTGAAGAAAGCATTGAGGTAGCAAATCGAGCGTTCAATACAATTAGAGAAAGTGATGATTCAGATGGTGAAATAGAGTGGTATGATCAACTTGCTTCAGCATCAGGGTTAGAGTCAGAATTAATTCGTCAATTAGAGCAAGACCTCATTGAGGTTCTACCAAATCTTCACACTCCAATCGAATATATAACTTGGCTCGTAGAATGGATCGCAGAATCATATGATAGGCTTGTAAAGTTCATTCGAGAGGAATCTTTGGAAAGAACATTCAAAGGAGATTTTACTAGGCTTAATGAATTGGAAAAAATAAATTACTTCAAAACTACAGCCACTGGTGCATTAACCTTATGGATGCAAGGTTCAAGTTTGAAAGATATTGAACTACAGGTTGGAACATCTGAAAATAGACTTGAAAAATGTAATAAAGCTCGTCAATTTGTCATCCGTATTGTACCAGAGATTGCATATTCTGCTGGTGTTTTGGCGCATGTATACCGGTATACACTGGCAGATATAGGTTTGAATCCTGAGAACAATAAACTTGAATACCTAAGTCAAATGACTCGTCTTGGATTCGATAAATTTAGTAAGCTTGTATTAAACAATGTCGTTGACGCACCAACCGCTAGGGTTAATACACATAATATATATAGTAATATGGGGGATAGTTTGGAGGGCCTTGATGAAGGAGCCAGTTTCTCAGATTTAATGTCTGTTATTGGTCAAGCACATCGACATTGGAAATCGGAGCTATAGGTTGGCAACTCATAACAAACGCATGCACAGCGACAATTAAAAGTCAGCCTGTTTTTTTGCGAAAAAACAAAGGCTGCAAAAAAGCAGTCCAACTTTCAATTGTTCGTGATGCGGGCGTTAGCTGCTCAAGGAATGTATGAAGAAATATCAACTTGTGGCACCATTATCAAATATTGTCGAGCAAGCAACTTATGAAAAGTGGCTGCATAGAAAAGCAAGCTCACACGTCAAAAGAGACCGTGCGAGGGGTAATAAAACGGCAATGGTTGCAGAGTACAAAATTGAAATTCATCGAGCGGTTTTAGACTGTAATGGACTTGATGTATACACCCAAGAAAAACTAGACTGGTCATTATTGAGCAAATACGATAATGACCAATCAAAATTGCACGGTCGAAGATATAAAAAACTATTTGCTATGCTTCCATCAGTAGATCACGTAGACGATGGTTTAGGTAAACCAAATTTTAAAATATGTTCTTGGCAAACTAATGATGCTAAAAATGATCTTGAGTACAGTGAATTCGTAGAGTTATGCCATAAGGTTGTGCAAGTCGCAGCTAACAAGAAAATAAACAAGGACACGTAACAGTTGGCTACGTTTCGCTTCGCTACACAATTTTAGCCAACCATTAATTAGCCTGTTATTTGCGCGTTATACGCAAAGAGGGAACTGTGAAGCTTCAAGAAATAAATGAGAAAAACATCAGATTGACTCTTTATCAGCATGATGCGGAAGGAGGAAATTTAATTAATTCTAGCCTCAGAAAACTATTTTCATCTTTGAATGATGAAGCTAATCAGTATGAAGTATCAATTAAAGTTGCTGAACTTAATCAAATTTATTCAACTGCTATACAGTATACAGCTCCCGTAGTAGATAAAATTGTCTCAATAGTTGATAACCAGCATATCAAATTAAACGAAGAAGAATATGCAGTGTTAGTAGATGATATTTCGAAGGTGTCATGGGTTAGCAACACATCAGGAAAGATTCATTCGCGTAATAATATGTCTTTTTGCTCAAAATATATTCACTTTCTTAGCGGCTACAAGCTGCCAATCTATGACAGCTATATCTGGATAGTAATGGTTGGCTACCTAAATCAATATTACAATTCAAAGTTAAGCTTCGCCAACCCTAAAAGCTACAATGACTTTTACGCTGTTTTTAAAGAGTTTAAAAAATCATTTGATTTACACAGTTATTCAAATTACGACATTGATAAATACTTATGGCAATATGGTAAAAATATAATAAAACGTATTGGAAAAAAAGAACAAGTCAATTTAGACAAGGCAAAATCAATTTTAAAAAAGCGTATAACAAGCGTGTACACCAAGGACTAAATTTCCGTTACACCTGTTGGCATTGCTTCGTAATTATACGCCAACAACAATAGGCTCAGGCCTTTGATTTATGATCAAAGACCTGTTTTCGTCAGTAGATTCCGCAGGAACTCACCAATAACGAATAAAAATTCGAAGGTCGTTAAATGATCAGGAAATCGCCATCAACAGCCTAAGATTCACTTTACTATTATTATTTCTGTATTGTTCGGCAGCATTTTCTCGTGCCCGCGCTGGATGCCCACCGGAAATGATCGATGAATGCAGAGAGCTATTAATGGTGATATCAGGCGGCAGCCAAAACATCCTATTTTTAGAGGTTGTCGGTGGTACAATCGTATTTCTGATTACCGCAGCACATATACACGAGATTTTTTTAAAAGATGAACAAGACGTTAAGCCTCAAGCAAGGATGGTATGCAAGGGCACAATGGGCCATAGGAAAAATTTTACAAAGGTGGGCTGAGTTGATCAACCTATCAATTAACTCCGCCCCCTTTGGATTTGTTACACGCACTCCGTCTTCGAGTAATTAGATATGAATATGGCTAATGAAGTATTAGAGATAACAGAATTTACGCGTATTTATTTGGCTATATTTTACTCAGCGGTTGCAGCGTTTTATACCGTGAGAATAATTTTGATGAAGCGGTCTAATGCTGGAGAAATAATATTCCCTGGGAAACGTTTCTGCTCAACATGGTGGAATCATATATCCTTTCGATTCTTTCGCGCCACCATATGGCTAGTTTGCCTGTGTAGATTATTTCTCCCTGCGGTCGATAATTACTTAGGGATAGTAGAAAGTCTTCAGATGAAAGCAGTCATTCTCACAGGAATAGTGTTACTAACACTAGGATTTATTTCGACGATTATGATTCATTATAAATTAGGTAAACAGTGGCGATCCGGAATTGACCCTAATGGGCCAAGCGAGTTGGTTTCAAATGGCTGGTATAGATATAGTCGCAACCCTATGTTTGTTTGTGTCGCCATAGCCCAGTTCGGTTTTTTCTTAGCAATGCCATCCCTCTTTTCACTTGTCTGTTTGATGATAGGTTTGTACACATTAAATAGTCAGGCTCTGGCAGAAGAGAAGCACTTATTCATCTTATATCCTAGAGAGTATAAAGATTATTGCTCTCATGTTAGGCGATGGATATAACAGTACAGAACAATAGGCTCAGGTCTTTGATTTATGATCGCAGACCTGTTTTCGGTAGGTAGGCTCCGCAGGGGGCGCGCCTGTTCTTGAGCGTATGCATCACCCAGTATTGATATCAACGGCACATTGGTGCCAAGCCCGGCGTTGCACCGGGCATTGGCGCTAATGTTGGCGTTTAACGCAACCCAATTAACCCTGAGGGGTAATCAAATACTTCTCACCGGTCGCCTGTTTACCGTAGGCCGCCATGGCGCGTAATTGTAATACCTCTGCCAGGGTTACCTCGTGCGTATAGTGACTGGCAAAGGTGGTGGTGATTTCGTCGGCCACACGTTGACGCATCGCAACAACGGTGTCGGGGCTGAATTTACCCAGAATATTAAACAACAAGAAGCCACTCACCGCCCAGGCAAAGCCGAAGCTGCGATTTAAGGTGATGGGGCCACGGTCTAATGCGCCATAGATATACACCTGTTTGAAAATATCAGAGCCATAGATGCTGTGCTCTGTCATATCACGGGCGGCAGCCACTTCCATACAGCTGAGAATATCGCTGGTTAATTGCCCGCCACCGATGGGGTCAAAGGCAATGGTTGCCCCGGTTTCAATAATCGCCGCCGTTAAATCGGCAAGAAAGCTATCGCGGCTTGAGTTAACAATATATTTTGCGCCCATTTCACGCAGCAGTGTTTCCTGCTCGTCTTTGCGAACAATATTGATTAAGTCGATGCCGTCGGCAATACACACACGGTTTAACATTTGGCCCAAGTTAGAGGCTGCCGCGGCGTGAATAATGGCCTTATGCCCTTCGGCACGCATTGTTTCAACCATTGATAATACGGTCAGCGGGTTAACAAAAGACGAGGCCGCCTGCTTGGCCGTGGTGCCGTCTGTATGCACCAGACAGCTGCGCACGTTGGCAGCGATGTATTGACGAAACGTGCCGCCGCCAATGACGGCAACGGTTTTGCCCATTAATGCCTGTGCCGCCGGGGATGAGCCCGCCGCTATGACGGTACCGGCCCCCTCGTTACCCACAGCCGTTGCCTTACCCACACGGGTTTTCACCGAGGGCATAAACTTAGCGGCAATATCTGCGCTAATCACAGGGCGGGTCTCCGTCCCCGATTGTGTCGCTTTTGCCATGTCGGCAACGCTGAACATAACGCCCAAATCCGATGGGTTTAATGGTGCCGCTTCGATGCGCACAATGACCTCATCGGCACCGGGTTGCGGTATGTCGATCGCTTGCAGCGCCAGTGTTAAGGTGTTGTCTTGGCTGATGGTTGAGGTCAACTGGATATTGTTCTCTGCCATGATGTTCTCCTACTCAGTAGTTAATATGTGCGCGTCACATCAGCTTAGCATTGCTCATGTGCAGATTGTTTCTATTGCAGTCAGGCCATTATTACCTGATATAATTCGTTAATATATACGGCATAATGCGATTCACTATTGTCTTTAAGGCAATAATAGAGCAAAACACGCCGCCAACCACCGAATGGAGAAGCCGCTTGGATCAACTACGCGCAATACGGTATTTCAGTAAAGTCGTCGAAACAGAGAGCTTTACCCAGGCCGCCCGCGCCTTTAATGTGCCGCCGTCATCGCTGTCGAGGCGGGTGGCTGACTTAGAGAAAAGTTTGGGCGCGACACTGTTAAAGCGTTCAACCCGTATCGTTAAGCTGACGGAGGTGGGCCAAATTTATTATAACGATATTCAGGGGCTTCTTAGTCAGCTCGATCAAATTAATGAAACCGTTCTCAGCTATCAAACAACACCCATGGGGCGCTTACGCATCAGCTCGATGGTGGGTTTTGGCGAGCGTATATTGCTTCCTCTTTTGGACGATTTCAGCGCGCTATACCCGCAGGTTGTATTGGATGTCAGCCTGAGTGATGAGCTATCAACACTTGGCCGCGACGATGTCGATATCGCTATCCGTGGTGGTTACGCGCCCAATGAACGTGTGCTGGCAATAAGGCTGATGGATAACGGTTTTATTCCGGTCGCGTCACCCGGCTATTTAGCGCAACACGGCACCCCACAATGCACCACGGATCTCAAACAGCATAGCGGTCTGTATTTTAAAACACCGACAGGGCCTACGCCCTGGTTATCAAACATCGCTGGGCAATGGCATGATGTCTCAGGGCCTGCGGTGGCGATATCAAATAACGGCGCGTGGCTGGCAAAAAAAGCCTGTCATGGTGAAGGCATATTGATGTCGACCCGATGGGCACTGGCCCCACATATTGCCTCTGGGGAGTTGCGGGAGCTAAACTTTGAGCACGAATTATCGATCAATCAAAATTCTGATATGGCGGTGTATTTACTGTATCAAAAACAGCGATACTTGGTGCCAAAAGTCAAAGCAGCAGTGGACTTCTTAGCCGAGCGATTAAAAACCAAAAAATGAAAAAACCGCCGACCAAGCAACACCGATGCCAGAGCCAAACGGGCGGTCAGTTACGGCAACGGGGAATGAAGCGTACGGTATTCCCCCGGCGCGTGGCCGGTCCATGATTTGAAGCGACGCTGAAACGATCGCACCTCACTAAAGCCTAGGTTATCGGCAATATCATTAATCGCTGTTGGTGTGGTGGTTAACCACTCGATGGCGGCTTCGCGCCGAACATCATCTAACAGTTGCTGATAGCCGGTGCCCTCGGCCTGCAACCGTCTTTGCAGTGTGCGCTCAGTCATATCCAGGGCTTGGGCGACTTTTTCTTTGCGCGGTAGCTCCTGCTCCATTAGCTGGCGCAATACGGCTCTAACCTGCAACACCAAGGTATTTTTCTGTTTTAACTCACCCATTATCGATTCAGCCTGCTGGGTGAGGCTTTGTAACAGGGCGGGATCCGGCTGGCGTATGGGAACCGCTAACAGCTCGTCATCGACAATCAGCGCGTTGCGGCTGGCACCGAACTCAATATCGCAGCCAAACAGCTGCTGGTAGGTGGCCAATTGCTGGTCGTTGGGGCGTGGTCGCTCCAGTTGTACGCAGAAGGGTTTGCCCTCGGGTAGGTCGGCCAGGTAGCGAGTAAATTGCGTCCACGAGTACAGCACGTTGTCGATCATGTGGGGAATAATAACCGGGTCATCGTACTGGCACACCCACCGTACCGCTAAGCGGCTGCCCGATTGCTCCAGTTTGGTCACCCCCATGTCACCGACAATCCCCTCATACAGCGGCGTCATGTGCAGGGCCTCACGGGTAGTGCGACAATTCATAATCATATAACCGAAGATGCTGTAGGACCCCGGCTGCACATAGGCGCCGCTTTTTAAACCAAACAGCGGGTCATCGCAGGCATCGACCAGCCAGCGAATGAGGCGCTGGAATTCAGTGCCCGTAACGCGACTAATGGTACTGTCTAAGATACCCACTGGTAGGTCGTTTTGTATCAGCGCGTGTTCGGCGGCAATACCATAATCCTGCGCCGCCCTTAAGTATTGGCGCAGTGCGGCGGTTGATGCAGATCCAAGGCGGTCTTCGGTCATAGGGTTTCAATATAATCGCTGAGTATGGTATGGCCTGATTTACTACCTCTGTGTCCCAAAGCGACGTTGAAAAAGGTGCTTGGGGCAGTAAACTGAGTGTCATATTAGCGCTACCGGCGTTACGGGTCTATTACTGGTCATCATTAAAATAACAAGCGGGAGAACACTATGCGTCGTTGGAATGGTTGGGGCGATACCAGCACAACAAAAGAGGTATCGGCCCATGGCGGCGCCTTGATTCGCAGTATTATTGGCCAGCCCAAGGCCCTCGAAGATGCATCATTGGAGAGTGTTATGGCCACGGTGCCCGCCTCTCGTCTGCCCGCTCATGCCTTAATCGATACCGATGTCGAGCAGCGTGTGCGCCACGCCCGCGGCCAGAGCTTTGCCGATTGGCTGGCCATGCGCAGCGGTGATTTTGGCGTCTTCCCCGATGGCGTTAGCTACCCCGAAACCAGCGCTCAGGTGCGGCAGATTTTGGATCTTGCCGTGGCCCATGATTTTATTGTCATCCCCTATGGTGGTGGCACCTCTGTCGCCGGCCACATAACACCGCAAGCCAATGCCAAACCGATTCTAACGGTGGATATGGGGCGGATGAATCATCTGATGGAGCTCAACGAAGAGAGCCAGATTGCGACGTTTGGTGCCGGTACACCGGGGCCACAGGTTGAGGCGCAGTTGCAGGCACGGGGTTATACCCTGGGGCATTACCCGCAGTCGTGGGAACTGTCGACCATCGGTGGCTGGGTGGCCACCCGTTCCTCCGGACAGCAGTCTTTACGCTATGGCCGCATCGAACAAATGTTTGCCGGCGGCAAACTGGAAACACTGCAGGGGACGATGGATATTCCCACCATTCCCGCCTCTTCAGCCGGCCCGGATATGCGCGAGGTGACCATGGGCATGGAGGGCCGCATGGGCATTTATACCGAGGTTAAGGTGCGGGTTGTGCGGGTGGCGCAGGAAGAGAAATTCATGGTCTGCTTTATGCCCAACTGGGCGGCGGGCAAGGCCGTTGCCCGCGAGGTGGCGCAGCAAAAAATCCCGATGTCGATGATGCGCGTCAGCAACGCGGCGGAGACTCGCGCCCATGCCAATTTAGGCACCAGCTTAAAACAGTTCAAATTACTGGATGGCTATTTACGTCTGCGCGGCCTGGATGACAATCGCTGCATGCTCACCTTTGGCGTCACCGGCAGTAAGCTGCAAAACAAAGCCTCGATGCGCCAGGTGAAGA
The DNA here is from genome assembly GCF_923077115.1 of Sinobacterium norvegicum. Classification (NCBI taxonomy): domain Bacteria; kingdom Pseudomonadati; phylum Pseudomonadota; class Gammaproteobacteria; order Cellvibrionales; family Spongiibacteraceae; genus Sinobacterium; species Sinobacterium norvegicum. Next base: position 36,030 of record NZ_CAKLPX010000002.1, on the reverse strand, counting down.
AAATTCTAAAACAACACAAGGGAGTGGGCGGCCCGTTAGCCAATATCATGGGGTCTATCTGGGCCCATGGCCGTTTTAAGTTTCCCTATTTACGCGAGACAACCTGGGCCCAGGGCATTGCCGTCGACACCTTAGAAACATCGACAGACTGGGATAATGTCGACCCGCTAATGAACGCCATGGAGGCCTCTTTGCGTACGGCTTTGCAGGACGAGGGTGAGGAGGTGATGGTTTTCACCCACCTGTCCCATGTCTATGGCCAGGGTTCGAGCATTTACACCACCTACTTCTTCCGCTGCGCCGAGACCTACCCCGCCACGCTGGCGCGCTGGCAGAAACTCAAGGGCAAGACCAGCAAGGTGATCGCCCAGGGCCGGGCAACGATTTCTCACCAGCATGGCGTTGGCCGTGACCACGCACCCTATATGCCGGCTGAAAAAGGCGAGTTGGGGATGCGGGTGATTGAGACGCTGGTTAATGATTTTGATCCTGACCGACGCTTAAACCCCGGTGTTTTGCTTGAGGACAACCAATAACACCCCCGTGTTATTGGTGCTCTCATACCCATTCATTTTTCCACCGGCATTGACAATAGGCAGCGAAAACGATGTGGCAACAAGCATGGCAAACCGGTCATCGAGACTTATTGATCGACCGATTAAAGGATGATAAAAACCACTGGGATATGGTCATTGCCGGTGGCGGCATTACCGGCGCTGGCATCGCGCGCGAGGCCGCTCGTCGCGGCCAGAAAGTGCTGCTGGTAGAGCGGCAAGATTATGCCTGGGGCACCTCCAGCCGCTCGTCAAAAATGGTCCATGGCGGCCTGCGTTATATCGCCGCCGGTGATATTAAGACCACAAGACATTCGGTCAGCGAGCGTGAGCGGCTGATGAATGAGGCACCGGGGTTGGTCGATCAAATGAGCTACCTGATGGCACATTATAAGGGCGTGTTCCCTGGCCCTGTGGTGTTTAACACCCTGCTGAAAATTTATGATTTTTTTGCCGGCAAGAAATATCGAAAATTTCACCGGCTCGCCAGCTTCGAGCGCCTAAGCCCATTGATTAACGAGGATCAGCTGACCGGCGGCACGCAGTTTGCCGATGCCATCACCGATGATTCACGCTTGGTTATTCGCGTGCTGCGCGAGGCTCAAAAAGACGGCGCCGATGTGATCAATTACATGGGCATTGAATCGCTGATAAAACAGGGCGACGATGTTACTGGTGCGGTGTTAGCCGATGCCGAAACCGGCGAACACTATACCGTTAAGGCCAAGGTGGTAATAAATGCCACCGGCGCCTGGGCCGATGCATTACGCGGCGAGGTTTGCGATGAAAAGAAAATACGACCCGCCCGTGGCAGTCATGTGGTGGTTCCCTCTTGGCGTTTACCGGTAGGCTCCGCCTTTACCGCCATGCACCCGGATGACAGACGACCGATTTTTATTTTCCCCTGGGAAGGCCGCACCGTCATCGGCACCACCGATTTAGATAACCCGGCCATAGCCAACACCGAAACCAGTATGACCCGTGAAGAGCTGGTGTATTTATTGAAAGTGGCCAACGTGCAATTCCCCAAAGCTGAATTGATTGAGCAGGATATTATTTCATCCTGGGCCGGTGTGCGGCCCTTAATCAGCTCTGGCGCATTAGATCCCTCGAAGGAAAAGCGTGACCACAGTGTCTGGAACGACCGAGGCTTGGTGTCTATCAGCGGCGGCAAGCTGACCACCTTCCGATTGATTGCGCTCGATGCCCTGCAGGCGGCCAGCGAGTATTTACCCGGCCTCGATGCGACAGATTGCGGCGCCGAAATTTTTACCCCCTCAGCGCCTCATCATGCACTGTTTGCCACGCTGCCAGGTTACTTACAAAAACGTCTACAGGGGCATTATGGCATGGAGACTGATGCGCTATTAACCCAGGCCCACGATGGCGACCTCGATGTTATTCCGGGGGCTCAGGCCCTGTGGGCAGAGCTGCGCTGGTCGGCGGCAAATGAGGCGGTCATTCATTTAGATGATTTGTTATTGCGCCGCACCCGCATTGGTCTGTTAGTCGAAAACGGGGGGTTAATTTTTGCCGATAAAATTCAAGAAATTTGTCGCCAAGAATTACATTGGAACGATCAAAAATGGCTTTTCGAGCGCCAACGTTATCAAGAAATTTGGCAGAAATATTACAGCGTTCCTGTTTAACAGAACGCAAAAATAATAATAAAAGGATCCACTGTGAGCCAACCGAAATATGTCCTCGCCATTGATAATGGCACACAAAGTATTCGTGCCTTGGTCTTTGATGACCAGGGGAATGTCGTTGCCAAAAGCAAGGTCGATCTGGTGGCCTACGTCTCAACTCAACCCGGCTGGGCTGAGCAGGAGGCGGAGTATTATTGGCAGTCTTTGGCGCAGGCCTGTCAGGCATTATGGGCCCAGGGCATTGTTAGCGCCGATCAAATTTCCGGGCTATCGCTGACCACACAGCGCTATACCATGATCAATTTGGATGACCAAAAAAACCCGCTTCGCCCGGCGATTGTGTGGATGGACCAGCGCAGGGCTGAGATTGAAAAACCTGTCGGTGGTATGTGGGGAATATTGATCAAGGCGCTGGGTCTCAGCAATGTCATCGCAGAATTGCGGGCAAAGGCCAGAGACAATTGGATTGCGCAGAATCAACCAGAGATTTGGGCCAAGACAAAACACTATGTCAGCCTGTCGAGCTATCTTACCTACAAGCTGACCGGCCAGCTAAAAGACTCTACCGGTTCCACTATGGGGTATCTACCCTACGATTATCGCAAACAGCAGTGGGCGAAAAAAAGTGACCTCAAGTGGACGTTGCTGGCCGCGACTCGCGACATGATGCCAGAGCTGGTCGAGCCGGGGGATCAACTCGGCACCATCAGTCAACAGGCTGGCGATGCCACCGGCCTGCCTGCGGGGCTTAAGATGATCGCCGCCGCCTCGGACAAGGCCTGCGAGGTGCTCGGCGCTGGCGGTATCAGCCCGCATATTGGCTGCCTGAGCTATGGCACCACCGCCACCATTAATACCGCGACCACAAAATACGTCGAGACGCTGCCGTTTATCCCTCCTTTCACCGGTGCCATGCCGAAGGTCTACAACACCGAGATGATGGTCTACCGCGGTTTTTGGATGGTCAGTTGGTTCAAGAATGAATTTGCCCAGGCCGAGCAGCGCAAGGCAAAAGAGCTGGGCGTCGAGACCGAGCAGTTATTCGATGAGTTACTACACCAGGTGCCTGCGGGTTCGATGGGGTTGATGATGCAGCCATACTGGTCGCCGGGGGTACGCCAACCCGGGCCAGAGGGCAAGGGTGCGCTGATCGGCTTTGGCGATGTGCATAAGCGCGCCCATGTCTATCGCGCCATTGTTGAAGGTTTAGCCTATGAGCTGCGCAGCGGTAAAGAGCAGATCGAGAAGCGCAGTGGCAGCAAGATAACCCGCCTGAGAGTGTCCGGTGGTGGTTCACAGAGTGACGCCGCCATGCAGTTAACCGCCGATATATTTGGCATGGCCGCCGAACGCCCCCATACCTTTGAGGCCTCCGGCCTCGGTGCGGCCATCAATTGCTGTGTCGGTTTGGGCATCCACCCAAGCTATGAACAGGCAATAGAAAAAATGACCCGCCTGGGCGATGTGTTTCAACCCCACGAGCCGACGGTGCAGTTATATGATCGCCTGTATAAGGAGGTGTATAGGAAGATGTATCAACGCATGCAGCCGCTGTATCAATCGATACGCGAGATTACCGGCTACCCGGAACAGTAAATGGCGCCGTTGGCCGCGGTCAAATCATGCTGTCGTAGGCTTTGACCGATTCCACTCACTGAGTGACCGATAAATACGCTAAAATAGAGGGCTGACATCTTAGCTTTGAGCCTTTTACCGTAATGACTACCGCCACAACCGCCGCCAATTTTACCGAGCTTGGCCTTATCGCCCCGTTGCTCGCCCGTTTAACTGAACTGGAATATCAACAGCCTACGCCCATTCAAGCACAGGCCATCCCCAGCGTATTGGCCGGTCGTGACCTGATTGCAGGGGCCAATACCGGCTCGGGTAAAACAGCCACCTTTGCCCTGCCACTGCTGCAGCAGCTATCGCAGCAACAGGACACTGCCCCCCGCTCAAACCGCACAGGCCAAGCCGGCAATGATGTCAGCGGCCTGATCTTGGTCCCTACCCGGGAATTAGCCCAGCAGGTTGCCGACAGCATTCGCTCTTATGCGGTGCATTTTAATGGCCGAATTAAAACCGTGGCGGTTTTTGGTGGCGTCTCCGCCAACCCCCAGATGCAGGCATTGCGCGGCGGCAGCGATATTCTGGTGGCCACACCGGGTCGCTTACTCGACTTGATTTCAAGCAATGCCATCAAGCTCGACCGGGTTAACACCCTGGTGCTCGATGAGGCCGACCGCATGTTAAGCCTGGGCTTTAGCGACGAGATATCGGCGCTGCTGGCTTTAATGCCCAACAAAAAACAGACGCTATTATTCTCGGCAACCTTTCCTGAACAGGTGCGCGCATTAACCCAGAGCCTACTGAATGAGCCGGTCGAGATACAGCTACAAAGCGCCGATGCCAGCACCCTGGTACAACGTGTTTTTACTGTTAACAAGGGCGAAAAAACTGCCGTTCTAGCCCACTTAATTAAGCGGCATCAATGGCGACAAGTGCTTATTTTTGTCAACGCTAAAAACAGCTGCGAGCACTTATCTGAAAAACTCGCCAAGCGTGACATCAGCGCCCAAGTGTTTCATGGCGATCAGGGCCAGGGCGCTCGTAGCCGCGTGCTAGAAGCATTCAAACGTGGCGAAATTGAGGTGTTGATTGCCACCGATATCGCCGCCCGTGGCCTCGATATCGACAAGCTGCCGGTGGTCATCAACTTCGACCTGCCCCGAAGCCCACTGGACTATATGCACCGTATTGGCCGCAGTGGCCGTGCCGGTGAAGTCGGCTTAGCCTTATCGCTGATCGACCACGAGGATTATCATCATTTCAACATTATTGAGAAGAAAAATAAATTTCGACTCGAGCGCGAGCCAGTAGCAGGTTTTGAAGTCGATCAGGCGCTGATCGATGCGCTGCCGGCGGTCGAAAAACCGATGGCCAAGCCGGCGGGCACAGGCAAGAAAAAACGAAAAAATAAGACACCGGTGAACAAAGATATCTGGGGCGGATATTAAACCTGCTTATATCAAAGACATGCTGTTTTTCGAGACGAATGTAGTCTGGGATGCACTACTGGTTGAGATCGCTGTCATCGCCGCTCTTCGCCAGGATTTCAACGCCATCTGGCCAACCGATATGCTAAACTAAGCCCCTTTAGTGGCAGCAGGCGTATTGCAGGTTGCCGCCTATTTTTTCAGCGGTTGGGTTATAACATGTCAGATAAATTCTTCTTTAAGGGCCGCCAAGATGCGCGGGTGAGTAACATTGAATACGGTTACGAAACCAAGGCCAGCAGCAAGGCCGGCAGCAAAAAATACCCGCTGGCATTAACGGTTACCAACCAGGCGCGTCAGCAGGAGGTTGAAGCCCTGGTCGCCGACGCGCAGCTACACGCTGTTGTCAGCATTAACGACAGCGACGGCGCGGTTGAGTCCATCACCGAGCTAACCGCCCTGCTCAACAAAAAAAGTGCTGTCAAAGTCGATAAGCTGCCCGCCCGCAACGAGCCCTGTGTTTGCGGCAGCGGCAAAAAATTCAAGAAGTGTTGCGGCTAAGCGGTAGTTATTTTTCTCACAGCAAGACAATAACTCGAGCGGGTGACGACAATTGCCGTCACCGTTAGCGCGCATCGACCGACCGATTAGCTGGCAAAAGTAACCGGCTCATCACCCTCAATTATCCTGATCATAAAGCCCTTCCACTGTAACGTTTAATCCTTTATGGTCAGTAAAAATACGCGCATTCGGCGCCATTGATCAGTCATCAACCACGGATGAATCCGTGCCCTCTCTATTGGAGACACAGTAACCATGGACAACGAAAAATACCAGGCAGGCTTGGCGGTCAGACGCGAGGTCATGGGTGACGCCTTTGTCGACAAGGCGCTGGATAACACCACCGACTTTACCCAGCCACTACAAGAATTAGTCACTCGCAATGCCTGGGGCGAGGTGTGGGTGAGAGATGCCATCAGCAAGCAGACCCGCAGCCTGATTACCATCGCCACACTGGCGGCGCTGAAGGCGACCACCGAGCTCAAAGGCCATGTGCGCGGCGCCCTGCGCAATGGCTGCACGGTAGAGGAAATTCAAGAGGTGTTATTACACTCGACGGTTTACTGCGGCATGCCGGCCGGTGTCGATGCTTTTCGGTCGGCCAAGGAAGCCATCGATGCCTGGCAGGCTGAGCAGGACGAGCCCAAGGGCTGATCGCCCTTACCCGGATAGGCATCATCGCGCTGTTCGCCTAGCGACTCGCCATGATGCCGACGATATCGAGCGATCGCCTCAACTCGAACCAAAAGACAGCGAGTAATTTCTATTGCCGCTTTCTTTTTCATAAAAAATTCCGATATAGTGGCTAAGAGTATCCATATAGGGAAAGACCATGAATAAGAAATTACTCTCCATTATCTTGCTTGTTGTTGGTGCCGGTCTGATTTTTTGGGGCTATCAACTCTCCGGCTCGGTCAGCTCGCAGTTCAGTAAATCGCTGACCGGATCGTTCTCAGATAAAATCATGCTGCACTATATCGGCGGTGCCGTTTGTATTGCCGTCGGCTTATTTCTCGCTAAAAAATAATCACTGAAAATCGCCAACGCAGTATTTTGGCACTCTGTCAGCCCGCCTCATCTCGGCATATCGCCCTGGTGCAGGGCTGCGCTAAAACCGATAAACCGAGCCCGGCAGAATGAAGAAAACAACCTCACTAACACTACTTCTTAGCCACCTTATCGCCATCGGCTTTGGTTTTGCCCTAGGTATCTATCTACTGCCTATTATCACCGCCCCAACGGCGCCCGATAACGCCGCCGTTGCCGAGGCGGCAACGGCACGTATGTTTGTCGGCCAGTTTGATCGTGAGCGCGCCGACAGTGATGCGCTGCACTGGGGCGAGGGTGAGGTGTCGATTAATACCGCGACTATTTCACTGGCGGGTACGTTGGCGCCGGGGCCGGATTACAAGCTGTATCTGTCGCCGCAGTTCGTTGAAACCGAGGCCGACTTCCAGCGCCTAAAAGCATCGATGGTACGCGTCGGCGATGTCGACACCTTCGATAACTTTATTGTGTCGGTACCCCAACACATCGACCCCGCCGACTTTAATACGGTTATTATATGGTGTGAGACCTTTGGTCAGTTTATTACCTCGGCAGGCTATCAACCGTGAGTTTCATACGATGTTGGAGGCGGATACAGGCTATTTCATACCGGCTGATGGTCTGTCTATTCACCGCCATCGTATAGGGTATAACAGCCAGTATTTGTAGCGGCTATAACAATAATTTTTTGACGTCAGTATAGGTTTTTCAATGCGCTTAACACTCTCGGTTCTACTCTGCTCAGCATTGCTGACAACCTCGGCCATGGCCAGAAACACGCTGCCCGAGGAGTCGGGTTTTTCGGGAGACATCTTATTTGGCGTGATGTATACCGGTGGAAAATCATTAATGGCCGCCGGCGATGACGACAAACAAACCCTCGACAGCCTCGAGGACAGCCCCGACAGCAGCAGCAAGGTGTTGCCGGCTCTGACCGGCAACCTCTATTACACCTTCAACTCCTTGGTCGATCAGGCCTATGTGGGTGTCAGTCGCTCCAAGGCGGTACAGGGGCAATTCAGCCCAGAGCTGGGCTACCGTCGACTGTTTTCAAAACGCTCCAATCTGACGATTGCTTACGTGCCTAATTTAATCGACAGCGACACCTGGTCCGACCCGTTCTTAACCGGGCAGGAGCGAGACCAAACAGAGGCACAGTTGTCGGTGGTCAGGGCCAAGTGGCAGGGTATTGTCGACTCCCCCTTCGGCGTTGAAGTCGCCTATGGTGAATCTGACATCGAGGATGAGCAGAGTGGCGCCAGCCTCAACCTCAGTGCCGATGAGCAGGCAGCGCTGCAACGGGGCTCCCGCTACTATTATATTGGCGGCGACATCACCTTCCCCCTGGCCCGCGGCACACTGATGACAACCACCCTGTACCACCTCGACAGAAAAGCTGACGGCGAGGCTTATAGTTTCGATACCTTTGGTATCGAGCTCGGCACAGTCTCGTCCAGGGGGCGCCATACTGTCATTGCCAACCTGACTTATGAAAGCCATGAATACGACGGTTTCAACCCGGTGTTTCAGCAAACACGAGACGATAATAAAGTCGCCCTGTTCCTCGCCTATTTTTATGCCGAACCCTTTGGCTGGAACAATATCAGCTATTCAATACTGTCCTCGTTCAATGACCGCAGCAGTAATATCGGCTTCTATGAGCAGCAAGGCCTTTTTGTCGCCACCGGCCTAAACTACGATTTTAAATAATCCTTATTGGGTTTAATAAAACAGGAAAATCATGCAGCAGCTCACCGACATCCCCCTGGTTCAGGTTCAGCACTTCGCACGCCACTCCGTCAGTCACACCCCGCTGCCGTGACCGGGCTGCGCTTTTTGAGGTTAATACACGGATTCGGCACTTCGCACGCCACTCCGTCGGTCACACCCCGCTGCCGTGACCGGGCTGCGCTTTTTGAGGTTAATACACGGGTTCGGCACGTCGCACGCCGCTCCGTCGGTCACACCCCGCCGCCATGATCGGGCTGCGCTTTTTGAGGCTAGCGCTTCGCACGCCACTCCGTCGGTCACACCCCGCTCCTGTCGCTGCGCTTTTTGAAGTCGCGGGGAATGACCGACTACGCGGCCGGGGTAAGGCGGCATATCGTATGATTTGGCGGTTTCGTCGGACCGAGAAACACTGCATATAATTACAGTAAAAAGAGTACTATTGCCCCCCTTTTCCGCATAACGCCGAGAATACTATAAGTTATTTCAGAATACCTTGTAATTACAGTGAGATAAGGGCATAAACGAATGTATAAAAATGGCAGATTATACCGACTGCAGCGGAGGGTATTAATAAAAGTGCGATTCCGCTCATTTTTGGTCGAATAAGTTGCTTCGCTAATAAACAATAAATATTAACTACTTACTGGCGTAATTCGGCAATACTGAAAAGGGTGATAGGCGGAACGTTCCGCTTTATGGGGGAATGAGGGTGTTATACCGACTCTTCCTAGGTTTTTCGTTATTACCGACTAGTCAGTAGAATAAGCGTTAAAGCCCACAAGGAAAGTACCGCACATGCACGAAGAAACAGAACTTCTAGTTAATGCGATTAAAGGCTTGAAAAATGAGACAGGCATATTCAAAGATTATGTCTTTCCAGTTGCAAGTGCGTTATTCACTTCAATGCTTGGCGCAGGCATAGCCTACTTTACGATTCGTCACCAAGAAAATATCCAAATTGAGAAAGATAAGATGAATGCGGCCAACAAATGGACTTTGATGGCTGAGGAAGCGAGATCATCCCTAATAGCGATAAAGGGAAATTATCAAAAAGGATTAACGGCAAACCCCTTCCATAGGATTAGTGCTGTGCCCAGCATTTTATTCCACGCCACTCCGATAACGGGAAGGTATGATGACTTATCTTTTATAATCCCGAAGGCAAGCGCCAAGCCTGAAGAACCGAACAAGTGGAGCCAAATTACTAGAATCAGATCGATGATTTTAAACTATAACTACTGCTTGGAGTTATGGAAGCAAAGAAACCAAATAGAAAGACCGATCAAAGAGCATATTATCGCTCAAACCGGCAGCCAAGCTTATGTAAATATGAACGAAGAGAAACTTGGTGAGCTTGTGAGCCCGGCTGACCTTTCTCTGCTGATAGATATAACTGAACGAGCAATAAAACTAACTGATGACCTTATAATTGAACTTGATGATTTCTTGAGCGGCTTCCCTGCTTATGCTCGTACACTTATAGATAATAAGCGCTTAAAACGGTATGGGTCGGTCATAAAATATTCGAATAACGATAACCAACTGCTTATAAACCTGATCAAACGCTGTCCTGATCCAGACTATTCTCTAGTTGAACATCTATTCGGCGAGAGTGCAGAGTTAATTAAGCAGCGGCATCGAACTGGCTATGAGCAATAGCTTTAACAAGGCAAGGCAGTCTGACGGCTTCGCCGCCAGCTGCTTTTGGCGTTAGGTATCAACTATGGATACATCCGATATTATTGCATCTATCTCGGCGGTAATTGCTGCAGGGTCTCTGATTTATACAATCCAAAGTAACAAAGGCAACCGAGAAATAGCGCAAGCAGCTTACGATCATACTAAAAAGGCCGGCACTACAGATTTGGTTGCTGCCTGGAAAGGAATAAGAGCTATAAACCCTGAAAGCCCTATTACGCCTCAAGTTGATAATGCACTAAGAGCCTTACAGCTAACAGCTGGGTATTGGCTTCATGACATAATCGAGAAAGATATTATTTATGCACAGGCATGGACGGACTATCAATCTATTTATGATGCATTAAAAGTATGTGAAATAGAAATTCCCGGCACTGGAGTTACAGGAAAGTCGACCCTAACTAAAGAAATGGGCGATGCTTATGCACAAATGAATGCTTATAAAAAGGAGTGACTTATGAGTCAAGAAGATGTCGCAAAAACACTAAGTATTTTAAACACTCAACTACAAGAGTTATCACTAAATAATCAGAGGTTTGAAGGAGAATATGTGGTTGTTGTAGAAAATCTGTTACATAAAGCGGATTTGCAGACAAGACTACTTCTTCCGCCCGGTGACCCGTGCCCTCACTGTCAAGGCTCGGGCGTAGTTCCAAATACCTAACAATTCAATCAAAGTCGCCTTCGGCTGGACACGCTAACGCGCGCCCTTTATTGAGGCGTTAGATTCTTAGGATCACACTAAGGCAGAAGATTAAATAAAATATGGATAAAAGTATTGAAAGGCTCATTAATCCTCCTTGGCTCGACTCAATTCGGCGGATGGAAAAACAAATGAGCATTGCGTCATTGGCATTTCAGGAATCTGAAGCAATGCGATCAATAAGGAAGCTTAGTGATACCACCAGGCTAGCATCATTGGCTTTTAACGAATCAGAATTAATGAAGACTGCTCGTATTGCAGCAGAAAGCAGTAGATTAGCTTCACTTGCCTTCAATGAATCAGAAGCTATGAAGTCGATTAGAAAGTTCAGCGAGTCTAATCAATTTGCAGCACTGGCTCTGCAAGAGTCAGAAGCCATGAAGTCATTTAGAGCCGTTGCTGAATCTACTCGGCTCTCTACAATTGCGTTCCAGCAATCAGAAGTCACTAAGCAATTACAGCACCTTGCCAAAACAAGCCAAATGGCATCAATCGCGCTACACCAATCTGAAGCTTTTAATCAAATATCTCAGCTCAGCAATTTAGCCTCGTTTAAAGCCTTGGCAAGTTTAAATAACACTCCGTTTCCCGAAAGTGTTGTCATGGCGTTTACCACGGAAATGGGGGGCGAAGAGATATCTGATGAGTCTCTTATAGAAATAGATGCCCAGATAAGCGAAGAAATATCTTCGCACACAGATTTTAATGCTCTCTCTGAGAAAACCAAGAGTATTTTACTATACCTTTACCACAACTATTTTTTACCTATTTTTCTAAGCTGCTTGTCCGCCTATATGATGACGAATGCGATTGAAGCCAGAAAGGAACTTGAGTCTGTCACAACACCTTATGAAGTAAGAGCCTTTGTCCGTTCATCAAGTCGAAAATTTGATCGAGCAGCACTAAGCGGATTTAGGGTCACGACAGTGGATTCTCTTCACTTTAGAGATGGGCCTAGTATGAAGTCAGAGGTGATCACAAACTTGCCAATTGGCACGCTGGCTGAAGTAATAGATAAGTCACATCGTTCATGGCTTCTAGTCGAAGTCGAAATAAACGGAGTTCTTGAACAAGGCTGGGTGTCTAGGCGATATACAGCGTATTTTAAATGAATCTAACAAGGCGCTGTTATCGGACTGATTTTCCGCTGCGCTCCAAACCAGCCGCAAAGCGCGGCGTTAGCCATCAAATCCGAGAGGGAGCATGAAGCTTCAAGGTAAAGTAATAAATTGGAATGATGATAAAGGGTTCGGGTTTGTTGAGCCTAATGGGGGAGGCGACCGTGCTTTTGTTCACATTAAAGCTTTTAAGCCTCGTTCACGTAGGCCAGTTAATGGTGAAGTTATCATCTACGAATTAGTTCGAGAAAATAATAATCGGTTCAAAGCTACAAATATCAAATTTTCTAGAGATGCTAAGGCTGCAAGCGATCGAAGAAAAGTTAAAGGTGGTAGTAAACTTGGCGTAGCCTTTACAATACTTTTTTGTATTGGACTTTTGGCGTTTATCGTTGTCGGAAAATTATCGGTAATCGTTGCAGGGCTGTATGTTGCAATGAGTTTAATAACATTTATCGCTTATGCAATTGATAAGTCCGCTGCTCAAAATGGGCGCTGGAGAACAAAAGAAAGCACATTACATCTTTTTTCTACATTTGGTGGTTGGCCTGGCGCTTACTTTGCTCAAAACAAGCTACGTCACAAATCGAGTAAAGAAGAGTTTAAAATTGTTTATTGGGTAACTGTCTTTTTGAATTTAGGTGGCTTTTTTTGGCTCCATACTGAAAAAGGAACAAACTTTCTTAATCACACAATTGTTCCATTATTGAGTGGCTAACAAGCCCATGATATTTAGGGTCAGAGTAAAAACCACCACGCCTGAGCCGGCCATTACCTTTCCTAACAGACCGTATTAGCTCGGCAGCTGCCAATATCGTCGCGGAGGCATCGTCAGCAGGGATGCTGACGCTGAGCCTACAGGGAGGTATTCACGGCGTCCTCCGCGAGGGTATTGGCAGCAGCGCAGACATTTTGGGCCAGAGTAAAAACCACTACAACGAACTCGGCCACCCCCTCCTAACAGACCACATTAGCTCGGCAGCTGCCAATATCGTCGCGGAGGCATCGTCAGCAGGGATGCTGACGCTGAGCCTACAGGGAGGTATTCACGGCGTCCTCTGCGACGATATTGGCAGCGGTTCTCGCGCAGTACTCATGGCTTAGCGGCCATAACAACCACCGTGATACAATGGCAGAATACACCGCAAAGTACCGATATTATGGCTCAGCACAACTCCAACCAGACCAAGGACGAGGCGATGAAAGTCGCCAAGTCGATCCAAAAACCCGGCCAGACCAAGGAGCAGACCAAGCTGGTTGCTCAGGGTATCGAGAAGGGGATTGCCGAATACAAGAAACAGCAAAAGGCCAAGGCCCGGGATCGCGATAAACAGCGCAAGCAGGAACTCAAGGCTAAGGCTGCTGCAGCGGCGGATACCGTCGTCGATGAGCCAAGCAGCAAAGCTAACAACGCCTTACTGCCGTGGCTATTGCTGGGGCTAAGCTGGTCGGGCTTTGCCGGATATTATTTCTTAGCCTAATTTCTCAATACTAAAAAACAAAAAACGCACCTAAGGTGCGTTTTTTTATGGTGCAGGTGACGATTAATTCTGCGGATGATTGTCGCGGAAATACTGCCACTGCTCGACCGCACTGCCATCGGGTAGGTTGCAATAAGTGGTTGCTACCTGGTCGACGGTCTCGGTCTTTAGCATGCCACCTTTCTGCTCACAGAAGACGGCGGCCGGGTTGGCCATATCAGCCTTGGGACGATGATGCTGGGCGCGATAGTATTCCCACTGGTCAATATAACCGCCGTCAGACAGTTTGCAGTACGCGTCTTCGCTGCCGTCATCATTGGTTCGTGGCACCAGCTCACCACCGGTGTCTGTGCAGAAGACGGCGGCAGGGTTTGCCATGCCAACCATTGGTTTCGCCGCCTCTTGCTGAGGCTCTACTGCGGGTTCAGCCACTGGCTCGGCTTCGGCCGGGGCAACAGGCTCTTCTTCGGTACTGGAACAGCCGATAATCGTCAGCGTTAATAGCGCGGCGACAAGGGGTTTAATGAGTACAGAGTTTTTCATAAACAACAATCCTTGCTGGTTTAAGTCGGGTTTTAAACACCCGAATGTGATCTCAGTGACTCCGTTATTATTAGCCTATAACAGCCATAAAGCGAATTGCTATTGAACAATTAAAGCCGGGACCAGGAAGTTTTTTAACGTCTGGCGCATGCGAATAGTATCGTTATGGTATTGACTTGGGGTCATTAAAAACGACAACAACACACGGGTACACCACTCGACGAAGTCAGATAATTCCACCCCCTCGCGAATCTTACCCTGCTCTTTGGCCAGGTTATAAACCAACTCAGAATTACGCGCACCGAGCTGATTAAAACTGTCTTCGTAGGTGCCAATACGGTTGAACATCATCGCCGTCGAGTCGGTGTAGATAAGACGGATGACTGGATGGCGAGGTAATTCACGCAGACAAAACATCATGCCCTCGACAATTTTATCTTCCACCTCGGGGTAATAACCGACCTCGCTCTCGACCCGGCTCATCAACGATTCTAAATCGCGTACCACGGCCTGACCGATGACATCTTCTAAGTTGCTAAAGTGACGGTAGAAGGTGGTTCTGCCCACGCCGGCAATGGCGAGAATTTGTTCGATGGTAGGACTGGCGTCCGCCTCGGCATAGCAGCTAATAGCGGCGTCAAATATTTTGTTACGAGTGCTGTCGGTGCGAGTGGAAGCCACGAGGATACCTTTTTCAGACGAATTATTATTATTGTACCCGACGGCTGCGCCGATATGAATCACAGCCGCTTCGTCTGTTGCAAATATGCGCCCATCCCTGGACGCATAATACTAAAAGGATTATTGCGCGCCGACCACGACACCGCTCTTGGCGGGATCGGTATTGAGCCGCACCCGGCCCCAGCTGGTGCCGAAGTGAACACGGCCATTCTCATCCAGCAGTGTGCCGGCAAACAGGCTGTTATAACGCTGATCGCCAATCACATAATGGAAGGCCGATTCGCCGCTGTCCCAGTTCATCGCCTCCAGTGTCCACTGGTTATCACGGGCACCGACGAGGTAGACAAGATTGCTGCCCTGGCTGACGATGGGCACGCTGTTCGGCGAGGAGACCTCGGTGTTGACCCAATCGTTCTCCAGCGCTTTCTTGTCGGGGTTCCAGGCGAATTTCTGCACACCATAGGGCTGGTATTGCGGGCTTGAGCCGAGGAAGGCGACCAGCAATGTCTGCGCTTGTTTAGGCAGGTACCAGGGGGCATTATTGGGTTGATTATTCACCACCAGGGCACCATAGCCCGAGACCACCACCGACTGCTCCGATTGAATCGCGGTCAGGTTGAGGCTGCCCATGCTGGCGGGCAGGCTGCCGGCAATACGCGGGTCTTTGCCGGCCAACGGCGTCCAGTCGGCGGGGATGTCATCGCGCCAAAACGCCATCACATTCATCAAGTCATTACCGTCGGTGATAATCACCAACTTGTCCTCATCACCAAAACCCATCAACGACGGTGTGGCACCGGTGCCCTCGCCCAGCGTGTTGGGGTACTGTACCGACCAGGCACCGTCGGCCTCATCAAGGGACAGGGTCTTACCGTTCCAGATGATCTTATGCATATGATCCTGCGAGGCGAGGAAGATACCGCCGTCTTGATCGATGGCCATGCCGTTGCGCACCCAGCCCTTACCGGCGGGGCCGGTGGCCTTGTCTTCTGCTCCTTCGGCGTGGTTAATCCGTAACATCTGGTACTCGCTGAAATCACGCTTCACCGTTAACAGATAACCGTGTTCAGTCACCACCACCAACCAACCGTCGTAGGTCATGTTCAGCGTCATCACAAAGCCGAGGTTGTCCGGCAGCTTAAAACTGGCAGCCGGGGTAATAGCAGAGTTTCTGTCGGCGGGATAGCTATCGCGATAGACATCGATCGAGCCTTTTTTATTCCCCACATAATAATTGTTGTCCTTATCGAGCAGGGTATACACCGCCGACAGGTCGCGCATCTTCGAGGCGTCTTTGTAACCCCGGTAAATATCGAACAAACCCTGGTTACTCTCGTTGAAATGGTTGATGCTCTCGTCAGCCTCTTCAATTGTCCACTTTTTCTGCTCGGGGAAATAATAGGTGGCGAGCACTTCAAAGGTGTCGTGGTCGAGTTTGACGATACGGTCGAGGCCGTTGCTCCAGGTGACGCGACGACCGTCTTCATACTTTGATGAGGTCAGCGAGCCAAAGTGGGCGGGACCAACAGCGGCATAGTCAATTTCACTGGCATCGAGTTGGCGGCTGACATCGACGGGGCCGCGCTGTGGTACAGAATCTTGCTGGGCAGAATCAACATGGCCTAGGGCGTAATGCGAATCCGCTAAAAATTGGTTTTTCTCCGGCATGTTGGCCGCTAATACGGAAAGTGATGCTGACATCGACAGGGTGATGGCCGATACCGCCAGTGCGATTTTTTTTATCATTGTCTGTTCCTAGTATTAGCTGCTGCTAATGATGTCTGTTGCGTTGAAAAATGAAAACGCACCGGCAAACTATTGGTACGCTTTTATCATTATGTCTCTTTTAGAGTTAGGCGTCTTCTAAAAAACTGTTAATGCGCTCGACCGAATCAGCGTATTCGTTCAGTAACCTGAATACAACTTGGCGGCAGCTTTCCTGCTGGTTGATCAAACCCACCGTTTGGCCGACAGGGTTAAACGCCACCTTCTGCGTATCGGCGACACCGGCATAGTTCTTGGTGCGCTTGACCGCATCGAAGGTCACCATACCCTGCATTGGCATGCCGAGAGGGTCTGGGGTGTCCTCCGCTGCCCAGGCCTCGGTCCAATCTGACTTCAGCATACGACAGGGCTTGCCCGTCCATGAGCGCGAGCGCACGGTGTCTTCGCTGGTGGCGTTAAAGTAAGACGCTTTCTCGGCCGGGTCGGCCTCAGCTTCTTCTACCGCCAGCCACAGCGAGCCAGTCCAGACGCCAGCGGCCCCCAAACACATGGCCGCCGCCATTTGGCGACCGTCACCGATACCTCCGGCGGCTAATACCGGCGTATCACCAACAGCGTCAATAATCTGTGGCCACAGTACCAGCGAGCCAATTTCACCGGTATGACCGCCGCCTTCGGTGCCCTGGGCAATAATAATATCGACACCGGCCTTCTTGTGCGACAGCGCTTGCTTGACCTTGCCACATAATGCGCCCACCAAACGGCCGGTGGCGTGAATCTCTTCGATAATATCGACCGGTGGCGTGCCGAGGGCATTGGCGATCATTACCACGTTTTTACGGGTCAGCGCCTCGCGCAGTAACGGCAGCGCTGTCGCCTCAGTCCAGCCCTGCAGGCCACCCTTGGGGCCGTTATCGTCCGGGCTTTTCGGTACGCCATGCGCTGTTAATAGTTGCTCGGCAAAGATGCGGTGACCATCGGGAATCAGCGTTTCTAACTGCTCACGCATGGTGTCGACATCAGTCTCACCCATGCCTTCATATTTCTGAGGAATAACAATGTCGACGGCATAGGGCTTGTCGCCAATATGGGCATCGATCCAATCGAGTTCGGCCTTGAGCTGCTCGACGGTAAAACCCACCGCGCCCAAAACACCCAGGCCACCGGCCTTGCTGACTTCGACGACGACGTCGCGGCAGTGGGTAAAGGCAAATATCGGTGACTCGATACCGAGTTTTTTACAAAGGTCGTTGTTCATTGTTGCTCCTGCGTTTTACGCTATTTTTGTTGTCTCGGCCCTGTCTCGGCCTGTTGTTTTGCCGAGGCTCCGCCTCGATTATGTCGTCATTAATCCGGCATTTTTAACCGATGCTTGGCCACCATATTAAGCTGCACCTCAGAGGTACCGCCGCCAATGGTCAAGGCCTTGGATAATAGGAAGCTCTTGGTGGCGTCGACTTCACATTGTGCAAAGCCCTCGCCCTCGTTGCCCAAGCCCTGACTGCCTAACATGGCCATCGCCAGTTCTTCACGTTGCTGATCGAGTTCGGTGCCAATATATTTGAGTGCCATCGCCGCCGGTGCGTAGCCGTTGACTCGGCTCTCTTCAGCCACCCGGGCCTGGGTTAGGCCGAGGGCATGAGCGTCCATTTGCTGTCTGGCTAAGTCGTCACGCCATGCCTGGGTCGTGCTGTGGTTTTTGGCATAAAGACCGGCTAATTCGGTGATACTGTATTTGGGCTTCGGCATAAAGGCCTGTAGATCGGCCATCATCGTGCGCTCGTGTACTAACAAGCCCTTGGCCACCGACCAGCCCTTGTCGATCTCGCCGACCACCATGTCCTTGGCAACGACGACATTATCGAGAAAGCTGTCGCAGAAATCGGCGGTGCCGTTAATCAGCGGTACGGGGATGACGGCCATGCCAGGCTGATCCATATCGATCAACACAAAGCTGATGCCATGTTGTTTCTTGCCGCTGTCATCGGTGCGGACCAGGCAGAACATCCAGTCGGACTTATCGCCGTCGGTGGTCCAGCTCTTCTGACCGCTGACCAGGTAGTGATCGCCTTGATCGACGGCCTTACAGCGGATATTGGCTAAATCAGATCCGGCGCCGGGCTCGCTATAGCCCTGACACCAGCGAATCTCACCGCGCACAATCTGCGGCAGATGCTGCTGTTTCTGTTGCTCACTGCCGTACTCTAATAATGCCGGGCCTAACATCCAAATCGCGTGACCAATCAGGGGTGGGCGACAACCCAGCTTGGCCATGGCCTTTTTCAATACCTTGGCCTCGGCCGCAGAGAGACCGCCACCGCCATATTCACTGGGCCATGTCGGGACTGTCCAGCCCTTGCTGGCCATGCGGTCCAGCCACAATTGCTGATCGGCGCTGAGCTCGGCCTTTTTGCCGCCATAGACCAGGTCATCCATGGTGGCAGGCTGACGCATAGAGAGCGGACAATTATCGTCCAGCCACTGGGTTACCTCGATGGCAAAGCCTTCTAGGGCTGATTTTTCCTGCTGTGTGCTCATCGCTGACACCACCTCACCTATGACTCTTTGGGTTCTCGACACGAATGACTTTCGGGCTATTCTACGGTGACCCCAACTTTTCTGGCCTCGCCATTAAAGATGAGACCACCGCAACTATTAAGACATTACGAAGAAAATGTACCTATTTTTTGTTAAGGTCTAGCCTACTTGAAAAGCAACTCAATGCAATTAATGTTTTTTAACTATACATAATTGGGACATTGACTGCTATTATGTTCCATAAATAAATTTGCGAGATGTTTTGAAATGACCACCGATACGGAATACAAAACAATCAAAGTCGCCATCGATCGCGGCGTTGGTGTCATCACCCTCAATCGCCCCGAGGCGCTGAATACCTTTACCGGTGGCATGGGTGAAGAGTGGCAACAGGCTCAGCTGGCACTGGCAGCGGATGATGATGTCCGCGTCATCGTTGTCACCGGTGCTGGTGCCGCCTTCTGTGCCGGCGCCGATCTCAGTGGCGGCGGCGACACCTTCGACAAGCAGGAAGACATGAGCTTTTCCTCCTGCCCAATCACCCCGGCCTATCAATTGAAGAAGCCTGTTATCGCCGCCTGTAACGGCCACGCCATCGGTGTTGGCTTTAGTTTAGCGCTACAAGCAGACTTCCGTTTCCTGAGTAAACAAGGCAAATACGGCTTGCTACAGGCCCAGCGTGGCGTTCTTGCCGACGGCTGCGCCCACTGGTTGCTGCCCCGTCTAATTGGCATGGAAAAAGCCCTCGAACTGATGCTGACCGGCCAAAAAATGACCGGCGAACAGGCCCACGAAAAAGGCCTGGCACTGCAGGTCGTCGAGGCCGATCAGGTACTCGAGACAGCCATGGCCTTCGCCTACTCGCTGGCCGAAAAATCCAGCCCGCTGGTCGTCGGCTTGGCGAAGCAGCTGATGTGGCAGAGTCATGATATGTCAGCCGAGCAGATGGAAGCGCTGGAAACAAAACTATTGCACCAGTCAATGGGCCTGCCCGATGCCATCGAAGGTGGTGTTGCCTTTATGGAGCGTCGCACACCGACGTGGACCTCTTCTATCAATAACGATTGGCCGACCTGGTGGTTGGCTGACGAAGACAAGCAGTAATCAGCGGAGTTTGTTATGAGTTTAAAAATTGATGCGTCACTATTAGTCGCCAACCCCGCAGATGCCGGCCCACTTGCTGAAGAACTGCAGGCTGCCGGTTATAACGGCGTTTATACCTTTGAAGGCCAACACGACCCTTTTCTGCCGCTGGCCATGGCCTCGGCACAGGCTAAAGAGATTGAGTTGATTACCGGTATTGCCGTCGCCTTTGGTCGCAGCCCGTTGACCGTTGCCCACCTCGGCTACGACTTGCACATGATGAGCGGTGGCCGCTTTATCATGGGTATGGGCTCGCAGGTGAAGGCTCATATCGAGCGTCGCTATTCGATGCCATGGTCGAAGCCCGCCGCCCGTATGCGTGAGTTTGTTCAGGCCGTGCACGCTATCTGGGACAGCTGGGAGACCAACGAGCGTCTAAATTTTGACGGCGAGTTTTATCAACACACGCTGATGATGCCAACCTTCAGCCCGGGACCAAACCCCGCTGGCCGTCCACCCATTTATCTTGCCGGTATCGGTAAGCTGATGACCCAGGTTGCCGGTGAAGTCGGTGACGGCTATATGGTGCATCCATTCCACACGCCGCAGTTTCTCAACGCATTTAGCCTGCCAAATCTACAATTGGGTATTGCCAAAGCCGGTGTCGATAAACAGGTGGCCGTCTCCGCTCAGGTGATTATGGCCACCGGCTTCAGCGACCAAGAAATTGAGGCCGCCACCGCCGCCGCCCGCAATCAAATCGCCTTCTATGCCTCGACACCGGCCTATCTTCCGGTATTAGAAAACGCTGGCTACGAAGGCATCAGCGCTGAATTACACGCTCTCTCTAAGCAGGGTGACTGGGCAGCAATGGCCGGATTGATTGACGACAAACTGTTAAACGCGATCGCCGTCATCGGCACGCCAAAAGATGTGGCTTCGCAAATTCTACAAAGTCGCGGCGATGTTGTGCAGCGCGTCAGCCCCATCGCCTATGGCACTGACACCAAACTGTTTGCCGAGGTCATCAAGGAAATTCGCTCAGCAGAACAGTCATTTAAAAAATAAAAAAAACATGACGCCCTATTCATTTAGAGCGCCGGCCAGGTTACAGAGAGAAAAAAATATGAACGCGTCTGTTAAGCCCGATTATCAATCGGCTAAAAATAATACCAAGTTAAAACATATTCCCGGCCACTACGGCTTACCGGTACTCGGTAACACCATCGACCTTTTTAAAAATTTACACCTCATGACAGTCGAGCGCTGGCAGCAATACGGTGCCATCTCACGGGGGCAAATGGGGCGCGAAAAAGGCTTAATCGCGCTGGGGCCCGATATCGCCAAAGAGATTCTGATCGACCGCGATAAGAATTTTTCATCGCGCATGGGTTATGACCGCTCACTGGTGCCGTTCTTTGGTCTCGGCTTATTGATGCACGACTTTGATGAGCATCGCTTCCAGCGTCGCATCTTGCAGACGGGCTTTAAGACCCCGGCCATGCGCGGCTATGTTGAACTGATGAACCCAGTGCTTGAGCAGGGTATCAAGAGTTGGAAAATGGATAAGGATTTTCGTTTCTATCCTGAAATTAAAAAACTACTTTTGCGCATGGCACTAAAGGTATTTTACGGTGTTGAGGAGTCACTCGATCAATCGTCGGCGCTATCCAAAGCCTTTCTGGACTGCACCGAAGGTCAGTTGGGGCTCTACCAAGTCGACATGCCCGGTTTTAAATTTCACACCGGCATGAAAGGAAGTCGCTATCTTCGTGACTATATTTTAAAACTGATTCCATCGCGGCGCGAGGGGGATGGCAAAGATATGCTGTCGTTCATGTGCAAGGAAACCAAACCCGATGGTTCCTTATTCAGCGACGACGAGATTCTCGACCACGCAGGTTTTTTACTCTTCGCCGCCCACGATACTACCACCAGTACGCTGACCCATATGATGTATTATTTGGCCAAGCAGCCTGAGTGGCAGCAGCGCCTGAGAGAAGAGGGCCAGGCCTTCGACAAAAACTTCTTAGACTATGAGGACCTCGGTCAGCTGGAACAGCTCGACTGGGTATTTAACGAATCTCAGCGTCTACACCCATCGGTCATGGTCATGGCGCGCCGCACCATCAGCGACTGCGTATTAGCTGGCCACAAAGTGCCTGCTAATACGATGATTTTCCAGTTCCCCATGTTTACCAATCGGATGGAAGAGTACTGGACTCGTCCTGGTGAGTTCGAACCCGACCGCTTTGGTGATGACCGCGCGGAACAGAAGAACCACCCCTTCTGCTTTATGCCATTTGGCGGCGGTGCCCATAAATGCATCGGCATGCACTTTGCCGCGATGCAGGCCAAGCTGTTCACCCATCAGTTTTTGCGTCACTGTGAATTCAAGCTGCCGGACAACCATGTTGCCGAGTTCCAGACCGTACCGCTGCCCAAGCTGAAAGATGATTTGCCGCTGTTAGCCGTATAATCGCGCAATAAAAAAGCCGGCTTCGGCCGGCTTTTTTATTGCTGTTTCAAACCATCCAGCCTGATCGATTCCTGCTGTATCTGCCGCTGTAACTCCGGCATATTTTTTTCCACTCGCTGCATACTAATCCTGCCAGCCTCGGCCATCAATTGCGGCATGACTAACAGTGTTTTTCTGCCCGTTTCGGTGGCATAGAAGGCATTAATATCCTGCAATTCTTCGGCGCTGAAAGCCTTGGCATACACACTGATCATCTCCGGCTTTAGGCTTTGATAGCTCATGTTTTTATCAAAGAAATCGAGCATAATTTGCTTATAGGGCGCCAGCCCTGGGTTCTGCTGCAACTGCACCTCAAGCATTTTTGTTATCGTGGTCTCCATTGCCTGTTCCATACCCAGCGTATTAAGCAGTTTCTCGGCCTCTTTTTCAGAGGCGGCATCGGCAACGGCATACCAGGGCATGAAAAAAACAACAATCATCAACAATGCTTTCATCTCAGCGTCCGTTTTAATATTATTGTTTTAAACATAGCTTTCGAGGGCGGACAAAACAAGTCATGCCAAGCTCGTCGGCAACGATTTTCTGACAGGCGTTTTTCATGCAACAATGGTTTCTCTATATCATCCAATGTGACGACCAGAGCCTCTATACCGGCATTGCCACCGACACCGACCGTCGCTTCGACGAGCATCTCAATACATTCTTAAAGAAAGGAAAAAAAGGGGCTAAATATTTTTATGGCAGAAAGCCATTAGAGATCGTCTATCAGGAAATACACGTCAACCGGTCTGAGGCCAGCAGGCGCGAGGCAGCGATTAAAAAACTGACTCGCACGAAAAAATTATTGTTGATCAGCTCTCGGTAGAAGCATTCATATAGCCTTCAAAGATCAGCGTCATTAAAGCCTGACCATTATTATCGACAATAGCCGTTGCCGCCTCATTCATTTTTTGGCCGGTCTCTGACGACAAAAACGCCTCAATATCGACCAACTCTTGCTCAGAGAAAGATTGTCGATAACTCTCTATGGCCTCGGCAGAAAACATTTCTTCTAAACTATACTGCCCGCTCTCAATGATATCACCGGCAACAGTGAGCAACTTCTCGCCACTGCCGGAGCTGATAAAGCTCTCGATATCGTTGAGATCCTGCGCCGTAAACGCCTCCCTTAGCAGCTGTGTTAGTTCCGGTTTAATATTATCGAAGCGGACAAAATCACTGGCGAACTTTCGCAGCTCTGCCTTGTAATCGCCAAAGTCTGGCACCTGTTGCAACTGCTCGTCGAGCAACTTTAACACCGCCTCTTCGACGACGACAGACACCTGATCGACATCGAGCAGGTTCTCAGCATCCCGCTCTGTCGCGGCGTCGGAGTATGCCAGTGGTGTTAACAATAAAAGACTGGCCAGCAATATTTTTTTCATTGATCTACCTTAATTTTTTACAATATTGCCCGCACCATAACCAGCCCTTGGCGCTATATCAATCGGTAATACTGCCTAGCTGAAATAACCTCGACCCGTCGACAGTAATTTATCGCTTAAACACCGAGGCTAATTGTTTCAGTAAGGGTGCTACCAATGATTTCACCTTTGGCCGCTGGGACTTTCTCCATTCAACCGGCCGGCTGACAGCCATCGCCGCCAGCCCTATTCTGCCGCAGTAAATAGCCGCACCCAAACCCTGGCCGATCTGGCCTGTGGTCTGGGCCGCCAGGCTATTAATCGATGCCTCATCAATGGCCCGATCAATGACCAACTCGGTGGCGCCGACAAAGGCAATTTGCACCGCTACTTTTTTGATTAAACTCAGGCGATTAAACCTCGATGGCCGCACACCGTAGACCTGTCCAACGTCTTCAATCATTTTTAGACTGCGCCATAACGCCAGCAGCATATCCATGCTGGCCCAGGGGCTGGCGGCGACAGCAATACCGGTCTGTAAACAGTATTTCGATACGCGCTTGTGCGCCTCCTTATCCAGTGGCTGTATAAAAACCTGCTCGATGTATACCAAGGCCTCTTTATCGCTGGCGTAATCGGGCAGGCTTGCCAAACACTCCTGCAGCAACGCCGCCTGTGGCTTACCCTGGTAAAAACGCTGTAACTCCGCCACGAAATTCATCGTCGAGGCGGTCTCAACGCCCTCGTTCAGCATCTGAGCCGTGGTCTGTAGCGACTCGACATCGGCCATACTCTTACGGTTGCTGAGCAGCGAATAGAGCGAGCGAGAGGCAGAGAAAGCGACGCCCGACACCAGGACTCCAAGGCCGGCCGCCAACGACCAATGCCACTGACTGGCGGCCTGAAAAATCTCAGCCAACTGCCAGCCGGCAATGACGGTCATCAGTGCCGCCCCCCCCCAGAGCAAGCCCTTAATCCCTTTGATTGGCAACGCCTCCAGCCGTAAGCCACTGTAATCGGCCTGATTGGGCAGCACATGGCTGTCCATGATTGCCTCCGGCAATTGCTCCGGCTGCTCATCGACGCTGAACTCATAGCTCTGACGCTGTTCATCTGTCGTCGTCACGGTGCTATCCACCTCGAAGGTGGCGGTTTTATCGCGGCTGGTCATGAGCATTTATCTCCAATCAAACTGTTGATCACGCTGTCTACCCGAATATGTGGCAGTGGGTCGCCATTGGCAAAGGAGACCCCCGGTGCTGGTTGGAAGGGTTTTAACGGCCAATCGTCAAAGCGTCGCCACTCATCCCCCTCCGGCATTCTGGCCGGTATTTCTGGGTGTACCAAGCCAACACGCTCACCGCTTAACTGCCGTGCGATCAAGGCGGCATCGCCATTGTGGGTGGTTTCAACCGAGGTTCTCACCGCCGCGGCCGCCTCGCAATAGGGCTCAATACCCTCATTTTTTACCTGTCGGAACGACTGCTGAATCAGCGTTGCCAATAGCTGCCGCACGTTGTCGTGATCCTTCGACACCACCTGGTCGACCTTGGTGGCGACAAAACTGACTTTTTCGATTCGGGGCGAGATCAGTTGGCGCAGCCACGACTGACGGGCATAACTGAAGCTTTCCAGCACCGCACTCAAGGATTGCCGCAAATCGTTGATATGCTCCTCGCCCTGTTGCAGCGCCGATATCAAATCAACCAACACCAACTGGCGGTCGATTTTACTGAAAAAACGCCGGTAAAACGGTTTGACCAAGTCGGCGATATAGTCGTTGTAGCGCTGTTCGAACACCTTATAAAAGCTATCCGATGAAGCTGTCTTCAAATCCTGCCCACTTAACTTGTCGATATTGAGCAAGGGGAAGAATTGCAACATTTCAGCCTCGGCATCACCGGGCATAAGAAATCGGCCCGGTTGGATAAAGCTCAGGTTGTGCTGCTGTTTCAATGACAGCAGCAATTGCTTGTATCCGGAAACCACATCCCCCGCATCAGGCGAGTAGTCGGCAAGGGCATCAATATCGGCCAACGCAGCCACGTGTTGTTGTAGCAATGATTGGCGAACACCCTGCTGAAACTGCCGCGCTGATTGTCGACACCACTGCTCGAAGCTTAAATCCAATAACGGCAAATCCAGCAGCCACTCGCCGGGGTAGTCGAGGATCTCAATCATTAATGAGCGATAGGGTTTGCCGATGCGCTTGCTGATGCTGCCGCGCTTGGCCAACCGAAGTTCCACGACGCAGCCACTGATATCCGTCGTCGAAGACGGCCATTGCGGCCTCTGCCCGCACAGCGATTGATAGCTTTGCTGATAGGGAAACTGGCTGTCGAGTGAGCCCTTGGCCGGGTGTAATTTGACGCCGACAATACGATTGGTTAACGCAGGGCCGAAGCCTGCCAGCGCACTGCTGCTGTGGTCAGAGGTTAACAACTGATTGATTAAGCTGGTGACAAAGGTCGTCTTGCCGCTGCGGCTCAAGCCAGTAACACCGACACACAGGTGACTGTCGCTGAGTTTATCGCTTACTCTCAGCAACTCCTTGCCCGCACTGCGACCGCCCCGCTCAATATTCTTTTTGCCGCGGGACACTGCGTTTTTAACTCTTCCCATGAAAACCCTCTTCGACGCCCATGTATATATTGTTAGGCTAGCCCCCCTGCGGTTATCTGGCAACGGGATAAACTGCCTACAAATTGCTCTATTTATAGACAATATAGCGGTATATACCCCTATTTTTCATGCCTCATAGCAAGCACCGCCTTGACGCAGGTCAACCTCGGCGTGGTTCATTATACCCCCTGATGACGAAGAGAACGTAGACGCGAAAATCAAGCTGCTGATTTATAATAAAAAATGAAAATTTGCGTTATCTCTCTGCCACCCTGATCAGCATTTGAACAAGGTTAACTTCCTCGCCATACTACCGCCGGTATTGGCCTGCGCCGGGGTTGCGATTTCCTCCAGCGAGGTTCAAACTTTTACGCAGTCTGGCTGGAAGATTGCCATTGTTGCAATGCTGGTTTTTACCGGCACTTTTGTCGGCTCTGCACTGATTGGCGAGCCCTTCCTCAACGTCTAATTTTTTATTGCCTGCCCGCCACACCGGAGTGAACCGTGAAATTTATTACCGATAACGACAGCTATCATCAGCGCATGACCCAATGGCGCCACGCCTTTCACCGCTGCCCTGAAACCGCCTTCGAAGAACATCAAACCAGCGCCTTAATTGCCCAGGTGCTCAGCCAGGCCGGTATCGAACATCATCGAGGCTTGGGCACCACAGGCATTGTGGCGACGCTCAAAGGGAGCGACCCTGCGGCAGGTACGCTGGCACTGCGCGCCGACATGGACGCCCTCGATTTGCAGGAACTTAATAGCTGCGGCCATAAGTCATCGATCGACGGCAAGATGCACGGCTGTGGCCACGACGGCCACAGCGCCATGCTGCTGGGTGCCGCCTGCTATTTAGCCGAACACCCCGAGAGCATTACCGGTACTGTCCATTTTATTTTTCAGCCCGCCGAGGAAAACGAGGGTGGCGCCCGAGAGATGATTAAAGAAGGTCTGTTTCAGCAGTTCCCTGTCGATGCGGTCTTTGGCATGCACAATTGGCCGGCACTGCCCGCTGGCCGCGCTGCGGTCAATGATTCGTCGGTGATGTCGGCCTTCGACACCTTCGAGATCACCGTCCACGGCCAGGGCTGCCATGCCGCCATGCCGCACCAGGGGGTCGACCCGATTGTTATCGCCTCGGAATTAGTACTGGCGTTGCAAACCATTGTCAGTCGCTCTGTCGACCCACTCGAGTCCGCCGTCGTCACCGTCACTCAAATTCATGGTGGCGATGCCCTTAACGTCATCCCCAATGAGGTGGTCATTCGCGGCACCTGTCGCTTCTTCAAGGCCGAGGTGCAGCAGCTGATTATTGAGCACATGCAGCGCCTGTCCGATGCCATTACTCTGGCCCACGGCGCCAGCGCCACCGTCGCCTATACTCCGCGCTACCCCGCCACGGTCAACACCGCCGACGAGGCGGCACTGGCCGCATCCGTACTGCGCCAGCTGATTGGCGAACAGCAGGTTGAAAAAAATCTGGCGCCATCGATGGGCGCCGAAGATTTTGCCTTTATGCTGGCTGACAATCCCGGTGCCTATATTTGGTTAGGCAACGGTTCAGAGCAGCATCAAGCACCGCTGCATAATCCGTATTACGACTTTAATGATGCCATTCTGCCCACTGGGGCAAATTACTGGATCAATCTGGTCGGCAGTTGGTTTGAGAATCAGGCTAAATCATAAGGACTTACGCCAGCCTTCGAATAGCTGAGCCGATATAAGCAACAATGCCTCGTTTCTTTTATCGGCCAGTAGCCCTACAATAAGTCTCCGTTTTTACCTAACAGAACGAGTTGTCGTAAATGGGACTTATCGAAAACAGCCTGTCGGTACGTATTGCCGGGGTCAGCATCAAATTTTTTGTCATTAGCTTTCTACTGTATACAGTGATTAGTTTCTTTGCCGTGCCCCTGCTGGTCAAACAACAACTCGAGCAGCACATTACGGCAACCGAGCGTACCGTCGACGTCGGCCATATTCGCTACAACCCGCTGGCGCTTTCACTCGACATCCATCAACTCAATATTTACGATCGCCGTCAACAACCCCAGATTGGCTTCGAGCGTCTCTATATAAATTTTCAATCCAGTTCTTTGCTATGGCTGACATTTGTCTTCGACAAGGTGCTACTCGATGGTTTTTATAATCACTACAGTATTCACCAAGACGGCAGCAGTAATATCGATGATTTACTCGCACTGTTGGATACCCCTGCTGCACAGCCCAACCAACAAGAAGATGCTGAGACGGCCATTCCCAGAGTATTAATACGCCAATTAGAACTCGGTAACATTGCGGTCTCTTACCGTGATGAGCACCGTCAGCCCACCTTCTTTAAAAGCTTTGGCCCTATCGATTTATCGCTTCAGCATTTTAATACTTTCCCCAGTGACGAGTCACCCTACCGCCTGGCCGCGCAAACCAAGGGTGGAGAATCATTAGATTGGCAAGGTTCGGTGTCGATTGTGCCGCTGGCCTCCTCCGGCAGTTTGAAAATCGGCGGCGTGCAATTGCGCGATGGCTGGGATTTTATGCAACAGCAGTTACAGTTTGAGGTCACCCGTGGCACCGCTCGATTCAAAGCTGACTACCAATTCGATGACAATTTATTGATTAACAATGGCTTCTTTATCATTGATGACCTCGCCATCGTTGACAAAAAAACGCAATCACCGGCACTCAGTTTCAAACAGTTTGGCGTCAACAATATGGCTCTCGACCTCAATCAGCAGCGGCTTGATATTGCCTCGGTTAATAGTCATCAAGGCGCTATTAATGAAACCATCGACCGGCAGCAACAATCCTACCTGCAACAACTGTTCACCTTGATCTCCGATACCAATGAAGAACAGCCTGATAGCGGCCAGCCAGCCACGCCGTGGCAGGTTAATATTGGTGATTTTGCCTTCGACGATTACCATATCAGCCTGATTGAGCAAACCTCAGGGACTGACATCCTGCTAGAGCTGTCGCCACTGTCGCTCCACGCCAACAATTTTGACCTCACCAAATTTCAACTGGAATCGATCGAACTCAAGAGCTTACTTGCCGTTAATAAGCGTGCAGATAAAAGCGCGCTGACTCTGGCTACACCACTATTGCAGTTATCGCCACTCAACAGTGTTTGGCATTTTGAGATCAGCGAACTGCCCCTCGATATTGCCCAGCCCTTTATTGCCCCGGTGGCCAATCTCGAGCTACTCTCCGGCCTGCTGCACAGCAACATTGATCTCAGTCTCAACGAAAGCGATCAACAACTGAATATTGTTGTCGATGGCAGCGCTGACATCCACAATTTTATGGTTAAAGACACTGTAAAGCACAAGGAGTTTGTCAGCTGGGATCTACTGACCGTCGACCAATTCAACCTCGACCTTAGCAACAATGCACTGACTGTTAACAATGTCGATACCGACGGATTCTTCGCCCGCATCATTATCAATAAAGATGGCACTACCAATATCCAAGACAGCATTAAACACAGCGCAGCAGGCAACACCGCTGACAGCCATAATGATCAGCCAGCCGACCCCATGGCCATCGAGATCAACAGCATCCGCTTTGCCAATGCCCAATCGCGCTTCGCCGATTTATCACTGTCGCGGCGCTTTGCCATGACCATCGCCGAGCTCAATGGCTCGATAGATAACATATCATCAACCCCTGGCTCATTGGCCAAGGTTAACATTCAGGGGTCGGTCAATAAGTATGCACCGGTGATTTTGGCCGGTGTCGTCAACCCTTTCGATGCCGAGAGTCATACCAACTTATCCCTCGATTTCAACGGTCTTGAACTGACCAATTTAACACCCTATGCCGATGCCTACGCTGGCTATGTTATCGATAAAGGCAAGCTGACAGTCAATCTCGATTACAAGCTGGAAGACAACCACATTGTCGGTGATAACCACTTTTTCCTCGACCAGTTAACCCTGGGCGAAAAAACGGAGTCATCAACGGCAACAACTCTGCCGATCGCCCTCGGTATCGCGCTGCTAAAAGACGGTAATGGTGAAATTGATGTTGATCTGGCCGTCGAAGGGAATCTTGATGACCCCGAATTCGACTATGGCACGCTGGTCTGGGACAGTTTGTTAACCTTTATGACCAAGGTTGTCTCATCGCCATTTAGTATGTTATCCGGCTTGGTCGACAGCGAACAGCCGCTGAACCAAATCCCCTTCGATTTTGGTACGGCTGACCTCGGCAACCAAAATAATGCCACGCTGAACAGCTTGGCCGAAGCGCTTAAACAGCGCCCGCAATTGGATATTGAGATTCGCAGTAACGCCAATAGTCGCGGTGATACCACGGCACTGGCGCTGCAACAGCTTGAACCGTTGCTGGCCGATATTCAACCCGATGATGAGTATGCCGTGTCGCCATTCTGGCAACAGGCCTACCCCTATTTTGAGCAGCAAAGCGGTCAGGACATCGACGATATTCGCAACCAGATGACCGATCAAGCGGAGCAAAATGGCACGCCACCGAATGAGGCAGCTATCGACCAGCAAGTCCATCAGCACATCGAACAATACCTGGTTGAGCAACAACAAATCGATACTCACACACTCAATCAACTGGCCTTACAACGATCCAACAATATACGTCTAGCTCTGATCGACTATGGTATTGAGCACGACAGGATCTTTGTACTCGACTCGACCACAACGGCTGATCTCGCAGAGCAGTCAATCACCGAGCTTAAGCTCAACGCCAAATAAAAATTCAAGGCAAAAAAAAGCCCCTGTCTCCAGGGGCTTTTTTATTTATAGCGCCGGTTGTTTAGCCGGCTCTTTTGCGATTCTCCGTCGCTGTGAGAAAGCGATCAGCGCTAACAGCAGGAAGGCCGGAATGTAGAAAACCTCCTTCGCCATCCGATCTGTCTCCTCCTTAATACCGGTAATTTTCCAGTCGAAATCGATCGACGAGCGCTCAGCAGGGCTGTTGTACTCGACGAAATCAACCAACATAGTGCCGTCATCCTCGGGCAGCAATTCAAGGCCAACGTTGTTTAACAAACGTTCCTGTGGCGTCCCCTCGGCCTTGCCCAGCGGCAGAATGACCGTTGACGATACAAAGCGTCCATCAAGGGTTTCACCCTCAGCAATCAGGCGTATATTGGCATCGTCTGATTGACGCTCGATATAGCTGTAAATTTCCGTTGCCTGATGACGCTCAAACGGTTTCTCGACGCGATCCAGCCAGAAGCCCGGCTGGAACAGGGTAAAGGCGATAACCAACATGCCTACCGTCTCATACCACTTAGAGCGTGTTAACCAAAAACCCTGCGTCGCGGCGGCGAAAACCAGCATTGCAGCCAGGGCGACAAAGAAGACAAAAATCCCCTGGTACCAGGTCACATCGATTAACAATAAATCGGTATTAAAGATAAATAGGAACGGCAACAATGCTGTTCTCAGACTATAGAAAAATGCTGTCACCCCGGTTTTGAGCGGATCGCCTCTCGATACTGCCGCCGCAGCAAAGGAGGCCAGCCCCACCGGCGGCGTCACATCAGCCATGATGCCAAAGTAGAAGACAAACATATGCACCGCTATCAGCGGAACGATTAAGCCGTTCTGTGCCCCTAGCTCGACCACAACACCGGCCATCAGAGATGACACCACAATATAGTTAGCCGTGGTTGGCAGCCCCATACCGAGAACAATACTGATCAGCGCCACAAACATCAGCATGAACAGTAATACGCCACCGGAGACTATCTCAACCAACTCGGCCATGACCTGACCAATGCCAGTCAATGTCACGGTGCCGACGATGATACCGGCCGTCGCTGTCGCTACACCGATACCGATCATATTTCGTGCCCCCGAACCCAGGCCATCACGAAGATCGATTAAGCCCTCTTGAATAGCAACCCCCATACCGTCCTTGCGGAAGAATGCCTTCAGCGGCTTTTGCGTTAGCAGGATAAAGCCCATCAAAACACTGGCCCAGAAGGCAGAGAGCCCTGGAGAGTTACGCTCAACCATTAGAAACCAAACCAGTGTAATTAGCGGGATAAGGTAATACAGACCGGTCTTATAAATATCAGCAAAGATAGGCAGCTCGACTATCTCCGCGTTGGGGTCATCCATCTCCAACTCAGGCTGACGCGCTGAGATGTAGAGCAAACCGATATAGCCAGCAAGAATGACTAGCAGTACCAAGACCACGGAGACTGGCCCGGTAATCGCCTTGATCGCCGAGATCAAAAAGAACAGCAACCCGGCAAGCACAACCATACTGGAGGTAATAATACCGAACCGCAGCATTTTCACTTTCATCGTATAGATGGGGCCTGATCTTGGCAGGCCGTACATGTCGGCTTTCAAGGCCTCTAAGTGAACAATATACAGCAGAGCAATATAGGAGATTGCCGCTGGCACGAAGGCATGCTTGATCACTTCAATATATGGAATACCAACATATTCCACCATAAGAAAGGCAACCGCGCCCATTACCGGCGGCATCAAAACACCGTTGATTGATGAGGAGGCCTCAATGGCGCCGGCTTTTTCCGCACTAAAGCCAACCCGCTTCATCAGTGGAATGGTAAACGTACCCGTGGTCACCACGTTGGCAATCGAGGAACCGGAGATCAAACCCGTCATCGCAGACGACAGCACTGCCGCCTTGGCCGGCCCGCCACGCAGATGACCCAGCAGTGAAAAAGCAATTTTAATAAAATAGTTACCGGCACCAGCTTGATTGAGTAAGGCGCCAAATAGTACAAACAAGAATACGAAGCCCGAGGACACACCGAGAGCAATACCAAAGACACCCTCTGTTGTTAGCCACATATGGCTCATCGCCCGCTCTATCGATGCCCCCTTCCAACGGATAACATCCGGCATGTATTGACTGTCGCCAAAAAATACATAGGTCAAAAACACCACGGCAACAATCACCAACGGTGGCCCCAGGGTGCGGCGAGTCGCCTCAAGTAATAGCAACAGGCCTGCGACAGAAAAGAACAAATCCATCTGGATTGGAGCACCGGGACGGGTGGCCAATTCGGCATAAAATATAAAAATATAACAAGCACAAAAAGCAGCACTGAAACCGAGCAACCAGTCATACCAAGGAATAGAATCCTTGACGCTGTTGTGCGTTGCGGGGAAGGCCATAAAAGTCAGAAACAGCGCAAAGCCTAGGTGTATGGCTCTCGCCTCGGTATCGTTCAGGAAACCAACGCCAAAGATAGCGGGCAACGGCGAACCAACCCAAAGCTGGAATAGTGACCAAATAACCGGAAGCGACAGGAGAAGAATTGCAGCATACCACTGCTTCGGATGTCGATTACCGGTATCAGATTCGGCAACCAAATCCTGGATATCGTCATCAATATGATAATTTTGCGTCATAGAACAACAGCTCGATTATATGAGGGTGTAAACAACCCTATTACACCAGGCCAAAAAGTAGACAGTGGCCTGATGCGCGAAACATAGCTGACAGACCCCTGAAACTGCAGTGAGTTTCCCTGTCATGCTAAAACGGAACAACCGCCTAGACTGGCGGTTGTGTTTGCGCGAACGATTTTAACGCTTACTTAATCCACTCACGCTCTCGGTAGTAACGCTCTGCACCAGGGTGCATAGGGGCTACCAAAGAGTTGGTCGCCATTGCCTCTGCATCCAAGTTATTCAATGCTGGGTGCAGACGACGGAAGCGGTTGAAGTTAGAGAATACTGCCTTGGTCAACTCATAGACAACATCGTCAGAGACTTTATCTGAGCTAACCAATGTACCTAGGGGGCCGAGTGTCACGATATCGTTATCGTTACCCATGAACATACCACCGGGAACGGTTACCTCTGAATAGGCAGGATACTTCTTCAGGAAGTCGGCGGCGAACTGGCCGTCGATAGGCAGCACCTTAACATCACAGGTAGACGTCGCTTCCTGGGTTGAGGCGTTTGGCAAACCCGCTGACCAGAAAGTCGCATCAAACTTACCATCACAAAGCGCTTGAGCCTGCTCAGAGTTACGCAGCTCAGCAGTGATACGGAACGTGGATTTATCCCAGCCTTTTTCAGCCATAATCAAATCGGCATTAACACGGCTACCAGAACCAGGGTTGGCAATGTTAACGCGCTTACCAACAAGGTCATCAAGCGTCTTAATATTCGCGTCACCACGGACTAAGATTTGAATGGGCTCAGCATGAAGAGAGAAAACCGAACGCAACCCCTTGTAGGCATTACCTTCAAACATGCCTGTACCGTCGTAAGCGGCAGCTTGAGTATCAGACTGCGCAATACCAAACTCCATCTCACCCGCACGGATCGTGTTGATGTTAGCTACTGAACCACCAGTGGACTCCGCAGAGCAACGAATGCCATGATTGGCACGATCGCGGTTAATCATACCGCAGATATGACCACCAACAGGGTAGTAAACACCAGTCACGCCACCTGTACCAATCGAGATGAACTGCTCTTCAGCGGCCTGTACCGCCAATGAAGCAGTCAGTGCTGTCGCCGCAGCCGCAGCTGCCAATGAAAACTTCTTTGCTATTCCCATTTCTCTTACTCCGTTCTAACTTATTTATCGGGTTAGAGCAGTGCAATAAATGCAAACACACGCACTGCACTGCTCTAAATTTTATGCATTCAGTGAAACATAGCCTATTGCGATTATCTAATGACTCAGATCAACTTCATTGCTTGTTGGTAATAGCAAGCTGGTGACAATCCGTTCACTACATCGCGATTCTTGATTACAAAAAAAGCGATTTATAAAAGTACAAATACAAGCCTCTCAAAGCATAGCCTTTACCAACGCTGCCATCAAACACCATCTTGTTAATTATTGTAATAGCTCGGGTTTTCGCAAAATCTATTAGACATAACGAAGACAATAAAATGGTCGGTTTAAAATAAGCAGACATAAAAAAACCCAGCAGACTGAATCTGCTGGGTTTCTAAAATAAGCGTCTGACGATGACCTACTCTCACATGGGGAAACCCCACACTACCATCGGCGAGGAATCGTTTCACTACTGAGTTCGGGATGGGATCAGGTGGTTCCAATTCTCTATGGTCGTCAGACAAACGGGTTAACAACAGGCCTCAGCCTGACGTCAGAATTCTTTGTCACCGAATGACTGAGCCGCATTATAGGCAGTTACAGTACAGATACAAGCGTTTTTTTACCCCGGCTCTATTCATAAATAATCCTCAACTAAAGAGCATACAAAGCTTGAGTTAAACAAGATTACTAATCCTCCTCAGATCGCCCAAAACGAAACCCCAGCCATAAAAAAACCCCGTAAGTGTTAGCTTACGGGGTCTTAGAATAAAAGCCTGACGATGACCTACTCTCACATGGGGAAACCCCACACTACCATCGGCGAGGAATCGTTTCACTACTGAGTTCGGGATGGGATCAGGTGGTTCCAATT